>NZ_FNRL01000008.1 GCF_900107795.1 Chitinophaga terrae (ex Kim and Jung 2007) | reverse complement strand
TTCAAAGCTTTTTTGCAATGACCTCCTTTGCGGCCTCCAAATCAAGGGCAAGATCAGCGTACATCCGCTTAAGCTTGCGGTTCTCTTCCTCCAGTTCCTTTACGCGTTTCAGCTCGCTGCCCTCAAGGCCACCGTATCGCTGCCGCCATTTGTAAAATGAGGCCGGACTAACTCCGTGTTCGCGCGTAATCTCCTGAACACTTTTACCCGCCTCGAATTCCTTAAGAATCTTACTGATCTGCTCCGGGTTGAATCGTTTACCTTTCATAATACACTGTTAAAGTTATCAATCATTTTTCTATTCTCTAACAGTCTTTTTTTAAGGGAAGCTTACAACGCCGCTGCTGAATCTTTCAATGCCAAGATAAAGTCCTTCAGAAATGCACTCAGAGGAGTACGGGACGTTGAATTTTTTCTCTACAGGTTAACCAAACTATATGCTTAATTTTTACCTAATCCCCCAATTATTCAACTTGATCCTTTTACTCTTCTTGGTTCATAGATGGAACACAGCCCGACAAACAAAAATCAAACTTTTATAACCATCACCGTAACACAGATACTCCAAATTATTCTACTTTTCAAAATATTTCGGTATAATTGAATCGCGAAAGAATGTGCTGTGATACATTCAGGTCAATGTGTAACCTCGTCAAGAATTATCAGTTGTGTTAATCTAAATCTTATGAATTCCCCTAGTAGAAATCTGTCCCTGTTTTTGTCAGTTTTGAGCATTTTTAATTTCGGATGCAAAAATCTCATAACACGTCTCTGTTAACGTCTGGGACTCATAGGTTTCATTGATTGAAGTCCTGGAAGCATTCTGAAATCTGTTCTTGAATACTGTTATCATTAAAGTAATACAAAGCTATGTTTTCGTTTGATCCGCAGCAACTTGACCTATGGTCATTATACAGCAAAATAGCCTATTATTATCCGGTTGGATTGTCAGTTCAAGATACCTTGTATAACAGCTACCCTGGCTTTGTGGAAGGTAAGGAGATCATAATGAAAAATTTTGGAGATGCAGATGCATTCCGTGAATGGGAGGAAATTGGAAAAATGCTTGCCAATAAATTAAACCTGCAATATGAGGGCACAACCTATGGGCAAGTACCGGGATATAGTTTTAGCCTTGATTTGAATCCACCAATCATACATGGCAGTTATGAGATACTAAAGAAGCTACATATCTCCATAAGTGTGCTAGGTGAATATTTTACAATCTGGGGTGCAGATGGAACTGTCTTTAGAGATGGAATAAAACAATACCACTCTATTAATATCATTACTGTTTCTCCTTACAATGAGTTCCAACATGCCTTTAAAGTATCATATGACTACATTCAACAACGGTTTCCAGGATATCGGTTTGTACCCCACGCAATATACAACATGCAGATACCAGGTCTTTCTATCGATCGTAGCGAAGATCCTGAGTACCGGCCGGGATTGATCTATAATGCAATCTTCAATTCATTGCTTACTGGCAACGAACCGGCAAGGGGTGATAGAGCATATAAAATCGAACAATGGAATAAATAACCATCGCCGTTGGACAAGTACATCCCGAACGAATTTTCGGGGATACCAATATGTTCAAAAAGTTGCCCTATTGCTATACATCGTTACCGCCGGGCAATGGCGTTCTCATAGGTGTTGCCAACTGATTCGCTACTCCTTGATATTAATCGCATGTGTATTCCCCCGAAAAATCGCAGGTTCCCTTAGGCATATTAGAAGAGTATAGTCTTGGATATTTAATACGACTTCTGAACAGTTTTCAGCAGATCATGCGGGTATCCCAAATCAATCGAACTAACCTTGTCCAAACGTGTTACGTGGTCCGGGTCTAACTTTACTTCAAGTGCCCGAAGACCGTCCTGTATGTGGCGAAGCGTACGCGCTCCAATTATTGCAAATGCATCTTTTGTTAATATCCATGCCAATGCAACTTGTCCGGGAGTCGCCTCAACTTCTGATGCGATGGCTTCTAATTCGTCGAGGATAGTGGAGGTCACAGCATTTTCCCGGTAGGTTCCCGATGTAGAGATGGTAAGTCTTCCCGCCTCTCCCTTCCGGTATTTACCAGTAAGCAATCCACCGGCTAAAGGGGAATAGAACATTTTGCCTAAGCCAAAATAGTTCGCCATTCCGATCAGCTCACGGTCAGCTGTCCGCTGTACCAGGTTGTACTCCATTTGCAGCGCGTTCAGCCGGATGCCGCTGGCGACAGCCGCAGCCTTCCATGCAGGAAAATTGGCAAGGCCAGTGTACAAAACTTTGCCGGATTTTGTCAAATCCTCAAGTCCGCGGGCTATTTCTTCAATGGGTGTCAGACCATCATCAAAGTGCGGCATGTAAAGATCGATATAATCTGTTTTCAAGCGCTTTAAACTGCCTTCCACTGCCTGCCGCATGGCTTTCCGGTGATTGCCCATATTACCCTGAGCTGCAACCTTTTCACTGCTGAGCGTGTATTTTGTACAGATAATGAAATCCTGGCGATTTGATTCTATAAAACGTCCAACAATTTCTTCTGCTTCACCGAACTGATATTGGTCAGCTATGTCGATGAAGTTGCCGCCTGCATCGGCATAAGCGCCCAAAATACCGGGAATATCTTCGGCAACTGCTCCATATCCCCTGCGTTGCCCCAGGCTTGCCGCTCCCAGGATAACTTCACTGGCCGGCAGACCAGTCTGTGTTCCGAATAATTTATATTTCATTCAGCAAAATTCTTCCAGCAACCCGTCAAAGTCAAGTACGGCTAAATTCAGCCGTATCAAAAAATACCAGAATAAGCGATATTTACAGTATGTACCAAAAGAAATTACCTGTTGAACTGGAATGCGGACTGCATCTTTTCATGGAAGTGATGAACGGCAAATGGAAGATCAGCCTTATATGGTGTATCTATAACGGGATTAACCGGCCAGGCGAATTGCAGCGCCGTATCCCCAAAGCTTCCCGGCGCCTGCTCGATACGCAGCTTAGCCAGCTCGTAAGCCACGGCATTATTGCCAAAACCGTTTTTGACCAAAAGCCCCCGAAGGTGACATATGAACTTACGCCATTAGGCCAAACACTGATACCTGTTATCGAATCGACAGCCCGTTGGGGAGAAATGCACAGGAATGAGCTGGAGCAGCTTATTCAAACTCCTGATCCTCTCTTGCGGTAGCTATCCAGGCGTTAAGCATGTGAATAAATTAGTTCTGTCGTGAACAAAAAGGACGGAATAGTTCCCGATCTAAATTATCTTTTAGCATACCTCTCTTCGAACGTTAATAGCAGAAATTCCTTTCATTTCCTGAACAACATTTTCATAATAATCCCCTCCCGTTCTTCTATCAACGCATTAAACTCCTTACCCGAGACCTGGAACAACTTCTTATACAGCGGGGCCATAATAAGCGGATAAGACAACAAGGAGAATAAATTCATCAGGAAATGAACAGGATCCATCTTCCCTATATTCCCCTTCTCCATTTCCGCAGCAGCTTCTTTTAAATACGACTTTACAGGGTCCGACTTTATATTGGTGATCAGTTTTTTACCCAGGGTGTTCATCTCCGTTACCAGGAAAGTTTCCTGGTAAGGAAAGACAACCATATGCCGGAGAAACACGGTGATAATATGTTTAGTCTTTGCCTTAAATGGCTGATCCGCCGTCATGCACTCATTGAGGCGTTGGCTCAACTCCTGCATGGCTTCATCAAATATGGCAGCAATCAGCTGATCCCTGGAACGGAAATAATAATGCAGACCCGTCCTGTTAACGCCGGCGGCATCTGCGATGTCCTGGGTCGTAGCATGGAGCTTGCCCTCTGCAAACAACAGCCTTTTGGCCGTATCTTTAATAAGTTGTTCCGTACCTGTATTTTTTAATGGCATATTATTTAGGTTAAACTTATTCTCCTATTGATCCCAATTTCGTTGATAAAATAGTCGTCGTGCGAAATGACGATAAGTGTACCCCCGAAATTTTTCACCGTTAAAGTAAGTACTTCCAGGCTTTTAATGTCAAGATTATTTGTCGGTTCATCGAGGATCAGCACATCCGGCGCCTGGTTGCCTGCCGACAAACAACTCAGGGTTAGTTTCATCCTTTCTCCTCCACTTAACCCGGCGCATCTCTTATCAAAATCTGCCGGCGAAAACTGGGAATAAATTAATAACTCCTTTAGTTCATCCTCCTCCAATCCACACTTATTGTATTCACTGATCTGCTCAAACACCGTTAGTTTCGGATCGATCATGGAATAGTCCTGGTCCAGGTAAAAATGAGAAAAGGCAGTATGGTTATAGCTTCCTTCCGCAGGCTGCAGTTCCCCGGTAATGATTTTCAGCAAGGTGGTTTTCCCGCTGCCATTTTCACCCTGCACCTGTACCCGTTCGCCGGATCTAACCTGGAAGCTGAGATTATTCCACAAAAATTGGTCGCTGTATTTAAAATTGACATTCACCATATCGATCAATACCTTTCCGGGTGGCAACTCCGGCGACCTGATACCTATTTTGAGCACTTCGTATTCTTCGATCTGCGCTTTGATCTCTTCAATATTTTGCAGCAGGGAGGCGATCTTTTCTTCATGTGCATTCAGCATTCTTGCTGTACTGCGCTCCGCTTTGTTCTTTAAACCACCGGCAATGATACGGGGCAGGGAATTGCTCAACCCGGCGGAGCGACCTTTGGCCTCCTGCTGCTCCCTGTGGCTCGCCATATCGGCAGCTTTCCTTTCCGATGCTTTCAGGGCCTTCGACTGTTCGTTTAACCGGGCGCGTAACGCATTTACCTTCTCCATTTTTTTCTGTTGGTAGAAATCAAAGTTTCCGCCGAATACCTCCATCCCTTTTTCACTAAGTTCCAGGGTTTTGTTCATAAGGTTCAGCAAGGCCCTGTCGTGGCTTACGATCAGCATAGTGGCTTTGCTTTGAAGAATAAGGTTATAGAGCTTCATCCGGGTTTTAACGTCCAGGTGGTTGGAAGGCTCGTCGAGCAGCACCAATTTTGGACTGTTCAATTCCATGGCAGCCAGGAAAGCCTTTGTTTTCTGTCCCCCGCTCAGGCTTCCCATCGGGCGGTTTTCGTTTATATGGCCCAGGTCCCACTTCTGAAGCACCATTCTTACTTTATTCTCAATATCCCAATCTTCATCCAACTGCGTAAAATGGACAGGATCAGTATCTCCGCCGAGGATCGCATGCAATGCATCCAGTTTCCTGTCGACCCCCAGCACCCGGGCAACAGACCAGGTATCATACTCCCCCAGGTGTTGCGGCACATACCAGGGCTGTTCCGTATGGATTATTTTCCCGGATGTTGGCTCGAGTTGCCCAGAAACGATGCGTAACAGGGTGGATTTACCGGCTCCATTAATGCCTACCAGTGCAGCTTTTTCTCCATCGTTCAGGATGAAATTCAGGTCATGGAACAGTTCCTCATTATCCGGGTGAAGGTAATGCAGTGATTTTATGATCAAGCCCACAGGATTTAAATTTAGTCGTTCACACTTTATTCCGCAGGCAAAGATGCACAATTTTTTTTTTGTTAGACAAAATTGTTAAAATAAGAAAAAAACAGAGCGCCAGACAGGAAACTGCGACCTTCTTAAAAGAGGAAGGGGCTCCTCAATACTTTGAGCTGCCCCTTCCAATTTATTCCTGGTATCCCTGGTTTTTGTACTCTCCCTCCACATATCCTCCATTCACATAGCGGGATACATCATTGGTATGCCAGGCGTACACGCCGGCCAGCATCACGCCAAGGTCGTGCACATATTCATATACCGTATCCTGCATCTTCCCAAATGGTGGCAAATGCCTGTGCAGCAACTGGAATTCGTCCAGGAAACTGTCGTGCAGCTTCAGCGCTTCCATATAAGCTTCTGCCAGCGGGATCTTTCGCTCATGTTGCAATACCTTTACCAGGTTCATGGTATCCCCTTCCCGGTGCAGTTCCTTGGGGAGAGAAATGATATCGTTATGTATGCCTATCATCCATGCGCAAAGGTTGTGCAGGCGCAGGATATAGGGATGCTCCAGTATCTCATCCGGCAAATCCCGGTAATTCTTCTGCATGGCCACGTATTTGCAGAAAGGCAATCCGCCGCCTGTTTCCAGCCGGATGATAAGGTAAATGGGCAACGGGGGCGGCGTATTTGTTCTGTAATAGATCTTTTCTTCCGTGTAACCCACCAGCAAACTGTGAATGGCTGAAACATACTTCCTGTAGTGCCTTTCCGGCATGCCGCATTGAATGGCATCCTGCCGAAGCACCCAAAGCTGGTGATAGATGCCGTTATCAACAGGTTCTTCCCGCTCCTCACCCGTTAATAGGCCGGCGACGCGCTTTGTTATTGCATGCATCTCCTCGCGGGTGCAGCGGTCCCAGTAATCATCCATCATCGCGCCATTCGCTGCCAGGTTAGCCAGGGGCCGCAGTTCACCGATATCTTTAAGGAATGGGCAACCCCGTGCGGCAATATCCGTCAGGTGATGCTGCTTGTGCTTTTCCCGTGCAGCCTTGCTGTGAAAGGTATACTCCTTGTCTATCCATTCATAGTACTCCTCCCGCTGCTGCTGGAAATCGGGGTGTATAAAATCAGGAAATGGGTATGCAGGTTTAGGCAAATGTTGCAGCCCCGCATAAAACTGCTCATCTGATAGGGTTTTGGTCATGGTACAAACACTTATGGTTATTAATGAGGTTTTATACAACCAATCTATAACGTAGTTGATGAAATTCTATTGCAGTATCACCGTGAGACCGGTTCTCACTTCATCGCCTGCAATATATTCAATAAAAAATAATCGCGGGAATGGCGCCCGCAAGAGTGTTATGGAAAGGCATCAGGACCACCCGACAATTCCATCTCATCCCAATAATCCCTGGCTGCTCGCTGCGCTGATCAGCCCAGCCACATTATTCACCCTGAATTTCTGCAATAAATTCTTTCGATGATTTTCCACGGTAAACTTGCTCAGGAAAAGCATTTCCGCTATGCGACGGGTTGTAATGCCCGTTGCTATCAACTTCAGTATTTCCAGTTCCCTGGCGGTTAATACCGGCGCGTCCATAGCATCGGGCGCCGGGCGGGTCATAATTTCACGTATTGCATTGCTGAAAACGATCTGCCCTGCCAGCGCATCGTTGATGGCGGTTACCAATTCCGCTATCGACGCATTCTTCAGCAGGTAGCCGCTCGCCCCGTTCTCCAGCATTTTCATAACAGCGCTGCGTTGATCATGATTGCTTAATGCCAGTACTACTGTATCAGGGGATTTCGACTTGATAACTTTACAAACATCCATCCCGTTCCCATCCGGCAGGATGATGTCCAGCAACACTACCTGTATGCTGGTTTTATTGAAGAATTCCAGGAACTGGCCGACCGTGGTGAATGCGCCGGCAATCTCAAATACACCCTGTCCGGCAAGTACATTAACCAGTCCTTCCAGTACAATGGGATGATCGTCGAGTATCGCCAATCTATATTTGGGTTGAGACATAGACTTCTATATTTATGGAAGTACCTTTTTGATTTTTCCCGGTATGAATATCCATATTACCGTTCAGGTAAGCGACCCTGTTCCTGATATTAATGAAACCCATTCCCTCCTTATATTCCAGCATTGCCGGGTCAAAACCGGCGCCATCGTCTTCTACGGTGATAAAGAACTGGTTTCCCCGCTGGTTACACTGCACGAGGATCATTGTAGCACCCGCATGTTTGACGGCATTGGACAATAACTCCTGTATAATGCGATAAATCGTTACCTGCTCCGCCTGGGGAATGTCAGGCTGTATATCCATACATTGGCACCGGATGGCCATACCCCTGGAAGCAAAGGAATCGCACAGGTCTTTCAACGCAGCTTCCAGCCCCAGTCGCAGCAGCATTTCCGGCATCATATTATGTGCAATTCTCCTGAGCTCAGTAACGGAAACGTCTAATTGATTCACAATGCCTGACAGGGCGGTATTGTTATTTGCTATGGCACTGAGATTGATCTTCGTAGAAGCCAGCAATCCGCCAAGACTATCGTGCAGATCGCGGGCTACCCTCGTCCGCTCCTCTTCCTGCACCTGCAGCATGGCTTGCGAAACCCTTATCTGTTCCTGCTGAGCGGCTGTTTTCTTCCTGTTCCTGTAATAGAAGTAACCGAGGAGGAGGATGGTAAACAATAGCAGGACAAAAAGGCCCAGCGACCAGCTCAAGAGCCTGGTGCGCTTTAGTGCTGCGTTGGTCTTTTCGTTGGCTGCATTCAGGGATGCAATTTTCCGCTGATGTTCCGCATTCCTGAACTTTATTTCCAGTGCATTAATTTTCGCTTCGAGGTTGCTGTTAGCAAGACTGTCGCTCAACTGGCTGTACCTCTTCAGCCAGCGAAAGGCTTCAGGAATATTGTGCATGTCCTCATAGGTTGCTACCAGCCCGTAAAACAACAGCAAGCGGTTGGCGGCGTTGTTGATGAAGGGTTGCCTGTGTGTAAGATCCAGGGCTACATCACGCGCCTGTACCAGTTTTTTATTATTGTATAACGAATAGAATTTTTGCAGCAGCAGCCGTTGTTCGGGATAAGGTTGCTGTAATTGCTGTGCAAGCGCGATTCCTTTTTCGGCGGCCTGCAGCGATTCTTCAAATTTCTCGGCCACTGTCAGGCGCATACTTTCTCCCGCATAATAATCGAGCCAGGCTTGAGAATTCGGATACGGAACCAGCAATTGTCGCATACTATCCATATACAACGCGGCTTCCGGCTGATGCCCGGAAAGCGAGTTATTTTCCGATAACGTATGGTAAGCAGAAGCCAGGTAACTAACGGCGCCTTCCTGGCCACGAAGCGTTTCAATAGCCAGCCTGAGGTAGGATTCCGCTTTTGCAAACTCTTTCAGGTTTTTAAAGCCATACGAGAGGTCCAGGTAATTTTTTCCAAGATATAGTTGGTCGCCCGATCTCCGGGCCAGGGGGATAGACTGCTCCAACAGCAGGTTGACATAAGTTTCCGGGTCATCTTTTTCAAAATGAAATACGCGGGCATAGTCGTGCCAGCAGATGGAGCGAAGCAGCAGGGCATCTTTATCATTGAACTTTCTCAGTGTTTTTTCAGCCTTCATAAACATGGCGGCTGCGGAATCCGGCATGGAAGCGGCCAGTTGTCTTGCCTGGTAAACCAGTGCCGCGGCCTGCAGGTACTGGTTTTTACCTGAAAGACGTACGCCCTGCTCCAGGTACTTTTTTGCCAATAAGGAATCCTGAGCAATCCATTCCTCCGACAAAAAGAAGTTTATACGGGCCCTGGTACTGTCGTCCAGCTGCTTTTCCAGCATCCGGGCGAGACTGTCTTTATTATATTTCCCCGGAGGCTCCTGCGCCCTTGTTAATAAGCCGGATAACAAAATGATAAGGAGGGGTGTAAGGAATAACTTCATACAACGATGCAATTTGCAAAATGGGTTGATAACAATCAAGGCGCCTTTACAGAATGACTGAAAACAGCTATATAAAAATAGCTAATTGGCGGCATTGCCCAAAAAGAGAACCCCGGGTAATTTTGTATCGTTATCAGAATCTGAAACAAGACTAAAATAAAATGATATGTTGAAGTATTTGTCCATTGCCTGTCTCCTCGCAATTTCTGCCCTTACAATGACGTCCTGTAAGAAAGACAAGAACGATGACCCCAGCCCAGGGGTTACGCACAAAGTGCAATTTAAAGCAGAGACCTCGCAGGATGCCCGTATTTACAATGCCACCTATGGTGTGGATGCCGATGTGCACATAGACCAGGATCTCAACGGTACCAGCTGGACCAGTCCTGAGCTTACCGCACCCGCAGGCGCTTACAATGCTAATATTGTGCTGAATGCGATCGGTACCACCGATAACAGTACTTTAAAAGTAACGGTGTATATAGACGGTGAACCCAAGAAATCCCAATCTGCCGGTCCCGGGAAGGGGTTAACGGTGAATCTAGGTTATAAGTTTTAAGCTTTTGGGGAATAGGGGGCGCGGATAGGCGCCCTCTTTTTGAACTATCCAATTTCTTTTATTTCGTAAGGATCATGGGTAATTTCATAATACCTGCCTTCATCGTCCATTCCTATAAAATCGCCGTCCTCCAGGTCCTGAAGATGATAATAGATTTTCCCATCAAGTTCCACCTCGTACACATCTCCAGGGGGAACTGATTTAAGATAAGCAGGTTTCAATAAGGTCTTAATTTTGTCGTATAAGGGGTTACTATCATATTGCACTTTTAGGCCGCTCATATCAATTTTGCCTACATCTAAGGATATCTTTTTATTGCCAGGTGTTGCATAACCCATGACCAATCCATGAGCTACACTGATATCAAAATCGATGTACGTTTTTGATAATTCGTCATAGACTTTCAGGCCCGTAATCTCAAATCCATTATCGTGTCTTCTTTCATATTTCCCCGACAGATTGGGGTCGTATACAAAACCAACATAATTTGGGACCACTGTTGATTTAAACGACACTCTTCTAAGCAATCCTGCTTCCACCTGCTCTTTCAAATAATGAAACCCCGGCGGCATGGCAGCGAAAACGTTCACTAATAGCTGCCGTTCCCAAGGTAGTACCTTTGATCGTCTGAATAGGTTAAACATAAATTCGGATCTAATTGATTAATTCAAATAAATCGGCTGATCATCTTTTCATCCAATTTCAGATCGTTGCCCCCTAAAAACAGGGCAATCCACCGGCTATTAAGCCTTTGCCAATAAATCCAGCTCCTTCAAATGTTCTATCGCCGCAATTTCAATCGATGTTCCTTTGGAATAACTTTTCAATTCCTCGATTACCCTGGCTAACCTCTCATCCTGGTAAAATTTGAGTAATATAGTTAAGTAGACATATCGTTGGAACTCAGTAATGCCCTCTCGTCGCCCCTGTATCCACTCTTCAATAAGATCTTTATCTGAAATATTTCTGAGTATTTCAGGAATTACCAAAGACTGTAAATTCGTAATGATATCTTCCGCCATTCGACCTACCGGGGTTACACCATCAATCTCCCACCAAAAATCCTTTTTTACCGGCATTAAAAAGCCAATCCGCATCTTCCAATGACAATCCGTTATCGAAGGTTTGCCGGAAATAATGAAACCATTAATACCAGCCCTTAATAAAAAGCCAGATGCAACTCCAATATTGATAGTAAATTTAACCTGGTGCTTTGTACTGCTTATGCTTTTTTGAAAATTTATCAATCCAAAATTTCCCTCCTTCTGAATATAGCAGGTATTTCCTTTTTTGCTAAATCCCTGTGCTTTAAGGAAAGCGCCAACTTCCGCAAGTAATAACCTGTATTGCTCCATAGCTGTTAATTTTCGGTTCCTTGATGTAGTTTCATCGAATAATATCTCGCTCCCTTCCATACTAATAACAGCGACTGAAAAATACACGGAGATTGATATTTACTTAAGGCCATAGAATTGATTTTTTGGGAACAGATTTTTAGATATTTTAAAACGCAGGCTAACAGTGATCTTTTGTATTCTCAACTATTCTTTCTGGAAATTAGTCTTTTTTAGCGACACCCAGTAGATAAGTTTTTACATGCAAAGTTGAATGAATGGCATGTAATACGATGCTGGATCTCATATAGCCGCGTCACATAAAAAAGCCGGTTGCAGTCCCCTCGACCCGCAACCGGCTTGACTCGTCAGTTATTTCACCCACTACTTCCCAAACACCTCCTTCAATTTTTTATCCAGTTCCTCACTACTCCCAATCCAACGCCCAATGATACGCCCTTCCTTATCCAGCAATATCTTGGTTGGAAACGCCGCAATTCCATATGCATTCACTGCATCAAATTCCGCAATGCCTTCGTTATTCAATACGTTCACCCAATTGATACCATCCTGCTCAATCGCTTCCAGCCAGCCTTTGCGGTTCTTTTCCAGGTCGTTGCCATTCTCGGAGGCAATGCCTACTATTTCCAGCCCCTCGGGTTTATATTTGCTGTATAACTCCTTCAAATGAGGGTGCGAAGCCCGGCAGGAATGACACCAGGTGCCCCAGAAATCCAGCAATACATAACGGCCTTTTAATGTGGCCAGGCTTACTTCATTCCCGTTTGCATCCTTTTTACGGAGATCAATGGCCGGTTTACCAATTGCTGTAGCCTCCACGCTTGCAAGTTTATCGCCTATTACCCGGCCATAGAAAGACTTCCTGGCATTGGGACCTAAGTTGTTATAAGCTGTTTTCAGGGTATCGTCCTGTAAAAAGATATAGTTGCGGTACAGGTAATACACGCTCAGGATGGAGTTGGGATATGCAGCAGTAAAAGATTGCTGCATTGCACGTTCTTCTTCCGAACGGGCGGCGTATATCTTATTTACAACCTTGCGGAAGCCAGCGGCTGCACCAGGTTCATACGCCGCCGCCGCTTTACGGATGGCTGTCCAGTTTTCCTCTTTTATTTTGTTTTCCCGGTCCCGGATGGTTTCCCATTCTTTATTCCCTTTGCCTCCTTTTACACTGGCGGAGTAGAACTTATCTGCATCTCCGCTGATCGTAATCTCATCGTTCGACAACACAAAGCCCAACATGGGCGCGGGTATCAACTCCCCCGCCACCGTGAGATCCAGTGCGGGGTTTCCTTTAAGACTTAAAAACGCTATCACAGGCTCATCTACCTTGCCCTTCATCACCATATATCCTTTTTCAAGCGAATAGGTACTATCTACCTTTCTTTTATTGTTTTCAATATATACCAGCCAGGGTTTGTAATTTTTATTATCCCGGAGCTTTATCCTCAATGTAAACCCTTCGCGGGCAAATCCGCTGGCAGCGATCAGCAGGCAAAAGAGCAAAAGCAGGTTCTTCTTCATCGTATCTCGTTTTATTGATTTTTAAGGATTATTGGTCATTCCGGGATTGTTATCCATTACATAGATAGGGAACCGCATGGTGAGGCGTTCAGGACGTAGTTTATACGTACCCGTTATATTCCCTTTTATATCCACGATGGTATGGGTAGCGCCTATTGTACCGGCATACTCGGGATCTACAGACAGGCGGCGCATATCGAACCACCGGTTGCCGGTTATCGCCTGCTCGCGGATACGCTCTTCCAGGATGTATTTCACCAGCGATACTTTGCTGCCGGCTATGGCAGAAGGAACCGGGGCCTCGTCCTGCGGCACGCGGGTAAGCCTGAAATTCCTGATATCTTCCGCCGCTTCATTGATCTTTCCCAGGCGGGCTTTACACTCTGCGGCCAGCAGGTATACATCCGGCACCGTTACCCCCAGGTTGGCGTACGACTGGCCCCAGGCTCGCAACATGCCATTAGGGTATGTTTCGGAGGTCAGCCAGGTTTGAGGGCTATAGAACTTCAGTCTTTCGTCGCCAGGCGTAAATAATGCAGCCGCTGATGCGCTTAGTATCACGCCATCCAAACCGGCGGCATACATCCGGGTGGCAGATTTCATATAGGCCACTTCCTTGTCCAGATCCACCATCAGCCGGCTGGGCCCATACATCGGATCAATAGGCAGGAAGGTACCGCCGGCGGCAAATTCTTTATGATAGTCGTACAACCCAACATCGATAGTAGCAGCAGGAAGCGCCGCAATAAACGCATTCAGCAAAGGAGCTGCCTCCTCCCATTTCTGCATGAACATATACACCTTTCCTAAAATCGCCTGCGCAGTAGGTTTAGATGCTCTTGCCCTGTTGGTAATGTTTTCAGGCAGCAGGGGAATAGCCTGGGTCAGGTCTGCAATGACCTGGTTGTATAACTGCTGAACAGTAGCCCGGGTAAAGGTTGTTTGCGTAACATCGGCATTCATGAACAAAGGCGAAGCCAGGTCGGTACCGGCGGTAGCAGCATTATACGGTTTGCCGTAAAGGTTCACGAGCATAAAATTCACCCATGCCCTGCCTGTAAGCGCCTCGGCGAGGATAGATCTTTTCTGTGCCTCTGTTCCGCCGGTAGACGACATCACTTCTTTAATCACTTTGTTATAGATGTAGATCTGCTTTACCATGATGGTAATTTCAGAATCGGTGTTGCTGGGCAGGAAAATATCATCCGCCCATTTAAACGCTTCCTGGTCAGCTAATGTAGAAGCCCCAAAGCCTAATGTGAGGAAATTAGGCGATCCTGTTACTTCATCTCCCATTACCATAGGAGAAAAGGTCATGAACTGGTGTAAAGAAGACTGGTTCAGGATCAGGTCATAATCGCCGGTCTTTTGTGCGATCAGCTTTCCTTTTGGCGTTACTTCCAGGAAATCTTTTTTACAACCGGCCAGGCTTAATATGGAGAGTGAGAATACTGTTATGTTTTTTGCAATCTTTTTCATGCGGATCTTTTTAGAGCGTTAAATGAGCGCCAATGGTGATGGCTTTTTGGTTGAATGGCATCACGCTGGCAGCACCTGTTGCCGTACTGTTGGAAAACTCGGGGTCCAGGCCATACCGGTTGGCTTTCCATAACATTACATTGGAAAGCTGGGCGCGGAAAGAAAGACCTTCGGCATGTATCTTACGCAGTACAACAGGCGGCAACTGGTAAGAAAGGGTGATATCCCTTATCTTGATGTACGACGCATCTACTATGTTGATATCTGACTTTGTGTAATAACCGGTATACCTGCGTGTGCTGCTGGTAGAAGCATTGGAAACAAAAGCGGGAATGTTGGTAATTTTCTCATCGCCCGGTTGCTTCCAGCGGTTGGCAAATTCTTCGTGAATATTTCCTACTTTAAAGTTCAGGTAAGAAACATTTACTGTTCCTGAATACAAGGTGTTCACACTTCTGTACATCACATTCCCCATGTTAAAAATGGTGTTCACAGACAATCCAAATCCTTTGTAAGTGAACATATTGGCAAATCCGCCGCTCCAAACCGGCTGGTACACGCCTTTAAAAACAATATCTTCCGGCTTGGTCACATTCTGCGCTTTGGATATCTTCCCATCCGCCAGCTGGATCTGCGGATCGCCCATCGCATCCAGGCCGGCATATTTATAGGTAAATACAGCAAACGCCGGGTAACCTGCCACATAGTTTTTACTGATCAACTGGTCTCCCCGCGTCACCGGCGAAGCCAGCAGGCCCAGGTTGGTGATCTTGTTCCTGTTATAAGAAAGATTCAGATTAGTGGTCCAGGTAAACTTGCTCGTTTGTATGTTAACAGAATTCAATGCTATATCCATTCCTTTGTTGGTGAGCGATCCAACATTTCCGTAGATGTAATTAGCTCCCGCCAGGGGATTCACCGGCAGGTTGCCTAACAGGTTGTCTGTATTTTTCTTATACAGGTCTATCGACCCGCTCAGCCTTCCCTGCAGTACGCCGAAGTCCAGTCCCAGGTTATACGTTTTAGTGCTTTCCCAGGTAAGATCCGGGTTGCTGAGCGTAGCTATCGCCAACGCCTGGCCACCGGGTACATATCTTACGATCGATGGATTGAATATGTCGTAAGACGAGGCTGATCCCGGCCTTGGCGACATGCCCGTCAGGCCGTAAGTAGCCCTGATGCTCAGCGCATCAATCCAGGTCCATTGCTGGATGAACGACTCGTTAGCCATATTCCATTTAACGCCTACACTCCATACGGGCTTGCGCTGGGCCGATTTATTAAGACCAAACAGGTTGCTCTGGTCGTTACGCCAGCTTGCGTTGAGATTATACTTGCGGTTAAACATGTAAGCTACATTAGCGTAGTAAGAAGTAAAGCGCGATAAGGGAACCGACTCTGATTCTCCGAAGTAAGCGCCATCTTCCCCATTACCGGCAGAGAGTTTAGAAGTAACCTTGTCTATCTGGTTAGGAAGAATAGGATACAATACGCCGGTAGTGGTCAGTGTTTTATAATCCAGCAACGGGAAGGTCTGCATATCCAGATCATAGCCGTAAACAGTGCTCCTGTTCATAATTGTTCTTTGCTGCTGCGCTTCGGCGCCGGCCAGCGCTGTTAATTGATGCCTGCCACCCTGCCAGTTCTTATCATAATACAATTGGTTCCTCACCACCCAGTTATCGAGAGATGAATGATAAACCGTGTACTTCCCTCCTTTCGTAGGCATGTTGTATGTAACGCTGCCATTGCTTCCTGCCACTGCGTAGTTCAGGATATTATAACGCTGCTGGTAGCTGGTGGCATCATCGTATAACTGCCGCCTGCCCGACTCTTTAAAATACCCGTACACTCCTTCAAAACGCAGTCCCTTGTACAACTGAACGGTAAGGCCTGTGCTAAACCGCCCGCTGAATGTATTGCTTTTTGTAAAGCCGGTACCTGCATTATCGATAGGATTATAGTTCATATCAATTTTGCCTGCCTTCTCGATATCAGGCCGCTGCCTTTCGCTCAGGTACCCCATGAACGGCATGTTAACAGAATGCCCGTCGGCGTCTCTGAAAAGCTGGTAAGGAATAAACCTGTTGTCGGCGGTTACAGACCGGTTATCTGAAGTATTGTTGTTCGTGAGATCCGCGCTTACATAAACTTTCAGCCACCTGGCGAAATTAAAATCCTGGCGGGTGTTCAGCTTAAAGGTCCTGTCGCTGCTCCCCGGCACATATGACCGGCTGTCCGTATAGGCGAAAGAGTTATAGAAAGTGTGTTTATCCGATCCGCCGCTTACAGCGATCGTATGATTCGTGAGCAGGGCGGGTCGATACAGGTCGCCGATGGAAGAGAGGTTGCTGATACGCGACAGGCTGTCGAGTTTGGCCTCGCCCTCCGCAGCTGTCAGTACGCCGCGATCCACATCGTACATGATCTGCCGGTCCGGCGACAGGCCATACACTGAGTTCAGCGGATCATAGGTAGTAGCGCGGGTATAAGGCATATATACCGGATCGAATGCTTCCTTCGCGGCCTGTATATACTGGCGGCTGTTCATCATTGGAAAGTAGTCGTATTGCGGCTTCCCCTGGAAGTTGATGAAACCATCATAAGCCACTCTCAGCTTACCGCTTTTTCCTTTTTTTGTAGTGATAACAATTACGCCGTTAGAAGCCCTGGCGCCCCAGATGGAAGCTGCAGTGGCGTCTTTAAGCACTGTAATATCCTCTACGTCCTGGGGGTTAATAGTAGTGATCCTGCTTACATCCATCGCGATGCCATCTACTACCACCAGTGGGTTCTTGTCTGAATTGATGGTATTCAGTCCCCTGATCAGGAAAGGCGTTGCATCTGTAGTTGCGCTGGGTGAATTATTGATCACCAGTCCGGGTATCTGCCCGTCGAGCCGCTGCAGGATGTTCATACTGGTAGAACGTTCTGCCACTATTTTCATATCGGGTTTGGAATAAGACCCGGCGCTGCGTTCTTTGGAGATTGTCTGGTAACCGGTTGATACGGCAACATTCACTTCGTTGAGGGCAGTTACTTTTGTACGGAGGGTGATAGTAGCAAGATTGCTGTTGCCATTGAGTCTAAGTTCCAGGACTTCCACGTTCAGCCCTGAAAACAGGAGGATGCCGTCGGGCGCTACGCCATTAACAGCAAACCGGCCATCGTCGCCGGATACCGTTCCCCTGGCCTTTCCCTTCTCCTGTATGCTTACACCGGAAACAGGCCTGCCGTTCTCATCTTTCACGACGCCTGTTACATCGAGCAGCGTAGCGATAGTGGTATCTTTTACCACTACTGTTTTAGCTACTATGGCATAGGTAAGCGGTTGATGTTGAAAAACGATGCGCAGTACCTCCCGCAATGGCATATCTTTTACATCCAGTGTAACAGGCGATGCCTTGCTTATCATGGCATCATTATAAAAAAACTGGTACCCGCTCTGTCGCTTCAGTTCCGGCAGTATCTTCGCAAGTGATAATCTGCCGCTTAAGCTGATGGTTTGCGCAAATATGGCAGGTGCAAGCAATGTTAGTATTATCAGTAATACCATCGGTTTAATGCTCACATGCCACGGCTTTTGAAATGGCTGATTTGCCCGCGATTTGGGACAGGTTGTTCCCTTAGCAGATGACTGCATAATTTTGGTTGGTTTTAGACTTTTAAGATTTTGGTATTATTTCGATAACACCGTTAATTTCCTTCCTTCCAGTTTAAAATGGATGCCGGTCATTTCCAGGATGGTCAGTAATTCAGTAAGAGTGAGGGAGCGGCTGAATCCCCCGGTAAATGTATCGGTTGGTTTAGCGCCCTCGTATACGATCTCGATATCATACCATCGTGCAACATCCTGCATGACATAGGTCAGATTCCTGCTTTTGTATTCATAATTTCCATCCTTCCATGCGATAGCTTCATTAATATCTGCATGGGTATTGAGTTTGATCCCGGTCGATAAAACAGCTTGCTGTCCCGGTTTCAGTACATGGCTTTCAGTACCGCTGGTCACTCTTACGGCGCCCTCTACCAGCGTTACTTCTACACCAGGACTATCTTCGTAAGCTTTAACGTTAAAAGATGTTCCTAATACTTCTACCTGTTTATTATCACTGTTAACTATAAATGGTCTGGCTGCGTCTTTTGCTATTTCGAACCATGCCTGTCCCTTCACCTGCACCACGCGGCGATCAGCCGGGAAACCTGCAGGATAGGTAATAGACGAACCGGCGTCGAGCAGCACCAGCGAGCCGTCGGAGAGCCGTAGCGGGTACTGTTGTCCTCTCGCGGTTGTAAGCGTATTATATAATACCTGCCGGGATGTGGATTCGCCGGTATATTCCACCGTGCCATTCTTTGCCGCTATTCTGGTACCGCCCTGCATCATTGAAAGCTGGGCTCCTGCGCTATCCAGCGGCACTACGGTACCATCTGCCAGCGTAAGCGTAGCCCCTGTAACACCGGGCATTACATCATTTTTATAGGACGAATTTATTGCCCTGGCAACAGGCGCGGGTTTTGAATGTGGTTGATGGAGAAAATAGAACAAAGCGAAACCGAGCAGCAGTACGGCGGCTGCAGCGGCCCATAATGGCCGTAAACGACGTATTGGCTTCGGTTCTGACAGTACCCGTTGCAGCGTCTTCTCCCCGTCTACCCCCGCACTCAGGTCGTCTTTCTCCCACCATTCCTGCATTTCTTTCCTCAACAGGTCTTCCTCCCCGTGCGCTGACACTAATTGCCAGAATTCCTGCAATTCCTCAGTGGTAGCTTCCCCACTGGCATATTTACCGAATAGATATTGTAATCGTTCCACCAGGTTGTGCATCTTATATATAACAGACGCATGAAAATGAGGCAGGAGGTATCGGGGTAGAAAAAAAATTCCTATTTTTTTGTTTCCATATAGAAATACAGCAGCATGGCCCCTTCCACTCCTCTTTTATGAAGGAATTCCCTGATGGCGCCCAGGGCGTTGGACATCGTTTTTTTAACCGTTTGGGTAGAGAGGTTCAATTGCCGGGCGATCTGTTCATGCGTAAGGCCCTGGTCGCGCGAGAGGGTGAATACCAGCCTCCGTTGCGGCGATAAATGCCAGATGGCTTCCTGCAGCAGCTCCCGGGCTTCGCTGTCGAGCAACCTGTTGGCTGCATCATCTACCTGCGCAGGCGCCATTTGCCCGGCCACCAGTTGCTGCATTTTACGCTGGGTGGCAGTATAGCGAAAAAAACTGATCGCTTTATTATAGGCCACCTTCGACAGGAAAGCGTCCATATGCTGGATTTCCGTGATCAGTTCACGGCCTGTCCATAGTTTAGTGAAGATATCGTAGAGCAGTTCTTCAGCGATTTCATGCGACTTCGTCATCCGCCGCAGGTAGGTATATACTTTATTCCAATAGCGGTTATACAGCGCCGTAAAGGCCTGTTCATCTCCTTCCGCAATCCGGCGCAAGATCTCGTGTTCACTATAGTTGGAATCAACGGACATAAGTGGAGATAAAAATAGTAAAAAACATGGCAATCGTGAAAGAATCGTATATTCGTTTCATAGTCGCCAACCAAGTCTTTAGTGAAATCTGAATATGCCTGATGTCTGACTACCACATTTACACGGACCACGACCTATTGCTGCTTATCCGCCAGGATGACGCCCGGGCGTTTACCGAAATCTATCACCGGTATTGGAAACGAATGTTCACATTGGCGCTTCACCGGCTCAACTCCCGACAGGCTGCAGAAGATATCGTACAGGACGTATTTTCCGGCTTGTGGCAACGCCGCCACGAGTCAGAGATCACCACCCTCGGCGCTTATCTCGCCGTTGCTACCCGGTACGCCGCCTTCAGGCAGCTGGCCAAAATGAAATCCACTACCGACACCGATACACTCCCTGAAACCATCCAGGCATCAGCAGACGATACTACCGCCGCCCGCTTCCTCCTGCAATCCATGCAGGAAGAACTCAGGCAACTGCCTGAAAAATGCCGCCTGGTGTTCGACTACAGCCGCAACAAAGGCTGGTCGAACCGGGAGATCTCCCAGCAACTGCAGATCTCCGAGAAAGCCGTGGAAAAGCATATCACCAAAGCATTGCAACGTCTTCGCATCCAACTGAAGCATTACCTGCACTCCCTGTTCTGAAATTTTTTTTCACCGGAGGTAGGGGTACCCCCTGTTTACTGTACTATAAAATTAATTACCTGTAAAAGTTGCCCACGAGTATGGAAAGAGAAGAACTGATCGTTTTGTCGCGGAAGTATTTGTCAGGGACCGCAAGCGATGCCGAAAAAGCAAAGTTACTGGCCTGGTACAATGCCTACGATGAAGCGGAACTTACCGCCTTCCTGGAAGCCGAAGATCATGAAACAGAGGCTTCGCTGGAAGCCCGTATGCTCCGCCGCCTGCAGGCGGCTACGGGCACCGCGCCGCGCGTACGCCCGCTTCGCAGGAAAACTACCTGGGCTGCCGCCGCAGCGCTGGTAACGGCAATCGCAGGAGGCGCCTACCTCTGGCAGTCGGCCAGGGTGCATGCGGGTGGAGAACCGGTTGTGCAACATATGGCGGGCAACAAAGCAGTGCTGATCATGGGCGACGGCACACAGGTACCATTGGATAACGAGCATAGGAACCTGCTTGCCCAACACGGCAGCACGGCGGTGATGAAAGACTCAGGCACCTTATCCTATGCACAGGCAACAGGGAATGCTGTTCTGCAAAACACTTTGAAAACGCCCCGGGGGAGCCAGTTTAAACTGATACTACCCGATGGCACCGGCGTTTGGCTCAATGCCGAATCGTCGATCACTTACCCCACTGCCTTTACCGGCAGTCAACGCAGGGTAAGCATATCGGGCGAGGTTTATTTTGAAGTGGCGCCCAACGCACAGCAGGCATTCATTGTATCTGCCGGCCATGCGAATATCCAGGTACTGGGAACCAGCTTTAACGTCAATGCGTACAACGACGAAAAAAGCATCCGTACCACGTTGGTGGAAGGCGCCGTGAGTGTTAATGCTACGCGGCTGCGGCCAGGTCAACAGGCCGCTGTAACGGGTAATGATCTGCAGGTAACAGAGGTAGCGGATATGCAGGCAGTTATTGCATGGAAGAACGGTTTCTTCTCATTCAGGGATGCCGATGTGCAAACGGTAATGCGGCAGCTGGAACGCTGGTATGATGTAAAGGTAAATTATGCCGGTCCTATACCGGAAGGCCGCTTTACCGGCGAGATAGGCCGAACGCTTTCACTGCAACAGGTAGCTGCCCTGCTGGCAACAACCAGGATACACCTGCAGGTGAACGATGGCGGAAGAAGTGTGACGGTGCTGCCTTGACAGGCTTAGAAAAATCACTATATACATACACCAGAAGAACATCACTTGTCACCGACTGATTCCCTATCAGCCGGCCGGACATGTCATTTATCCATAAAAAAAACCCGGTGATCAGATGGCCGTCTGCACCAGGTTCTGTTTAGTTAACTCATTTCTGTAAACGCTCTTCTTTAAAGGAAGAGAAATATCAACCAAACCATACAAATGTATGCAATTAATCGCTTATTGCAGCAGGCTTTCGCGCGCAAAAAAGTCGCCAGGGGCCCTGCACATCACCAACCACCGGCTACGCGCCCATCCAACCAAAATCGTCAGAATCATGAAGCTCACAACGATCCTGCTGACCATTTTCGCACTCCATATCAGTGCAAAAGGTCTTTCGCAGCAAGTGACCATCTCCTGCCGGAACACATCGCTTACCCAGGTACTCGACCTGGTAAAAAAACAAACCGGCTATGTATTTTTCTACCGTACCGCCGATCTGTCGGAAACCGCACCGGTAACAGTGGAATTCAAATCTGTACCTGTTAAGGAAGCCTTGCAGATACTGATCGTAAAACCGCTGACCTACTCCATTGAAGGCAATACAGTGGTCATCTCCCGGCAACCGGCACAAAAGATCGCTTCCACTACGGAAGCCCTGTTGCAGGCAATGGTATTACAGGATATCAGCGGCCTGGTAACAGACGAGAAAGGCGCGCCATTGCCCGGTGTTTCCGTGCAGGTAAAAGACGCCAAAATAAACGCGATAACAGACAAAAACGGCAGGTTTGTATTGAAACAGGCCAGTCAAAACAGCGTACTTATATTCAGCAGCGTGGGTTTCGAAACCCAGACGATACAGGCAGGAGGACGTTCGTCACTGCAGGTTATCATGAAAAATAAAGTGGGCGACCTGGATCAATACGTGGTAGTAGGATATGGCAGCACCAAACGTAAAGACCTTACCGGTTCTGTCGCTTCCGTGGATGTAAAGGAGATCAAAGACGTGCCTTTTGCCAGTATCGACCAGGCATTGGCCGGTAAAGCCGCCGGCGTACAGGTTACCCAGGCCGACGGTTCCCCCGGCGGCGTAGCCAAGATCCGCATTCGCGGCGGCACCTCCCTGATGGGAGGAAACGATCCGCTCTATATCATCGACGGCGTACAGGTAACCATCCAGAATCGGTATGTTCAGAACCAGGCAGAAATCGTGAACCCGGTAGAACGTTTCGGCGCCGACGACGCCAATTCCAGCGTTGGCGGCTCTTTTGCCCGCGGTCTTAACAGCCTGGCAGGACTTAACATCAACGATATCGAATCCATCGATATTTTGAAAGACGCTTCTGCAACGGCTATCTATGGCTCCCGCGCTGCCAACGGCGTTATCATCATCACCACCAAAAAAGGAAAGCTCAACCAGAAACCTTCGCTGGAAGCCAACTATTATAGCGGCGTTACCACGGCGGTGAAAGAAAAACTGCTGAACGCCGACCAATACCGCATGATCATGAAAGAAGCGGCTAAAAACCTGAACGATGCCCGTGCAGCTGCCGGCCAGGCGCCTGACCCTACCGCCACCAACATCCTGAATGATCCTCATTTCCTTGGCGACGCCAATACCGACTGGCTTCATGAAGTACTGAGAACAGGCATCATGCAGAACGCCGACGTTTCAGTAAGAGGAGGCGGTACCGGTTCCCGCTACTATACATCTTTAGCTTATACAAAACAGGAAGGAACCATTAAAGGAACTGACTTCAGCCGCATTTCAGGAAAACTGAACCTGGACAATGACATTACCCGGCATTTCCGTGTGATCACCAATCTCGACTATGGCTTCACAAAAAACAATATCACTAACGGGATGTATGCCCAGGCCCTGTATGCTCCGCCTACCCTGGCTGCATACAATCCCGATGGAAGCGTACACCAGTTCCTGGCTTCCGACCTTGGCGGATCAGATTACCAGGGATACCAGAACCCACTGGTGCTCCGCGATGGTATAAACGAAGCAAAAACTACATCCCTGCTGGGTTCTCTGGCTGCCGAATTAGACATCCTGACAGGATTGAAATTCAGAAGCGTGATGTCTGTCAATTACAATACTTATCATCAGCTGAACTTTGTGCCCAGCACTGCGGTCATAGCTTCTCCCAATGGCGTAGGCAGCTCTAACGGTGGTACCGCATCACAGGCCCAATCTGAAGAAGTGAATATGTTCTACGAGAATACGCTCACCTGGGATAAACAGTTCAACGATCATCACCGCATTAACGTGGTAGGCGGTACTTCCTGGCAGAAATTCAGGTCTAACTCGTTTTCCGCCAGCGGCCAGGGATTTCCGGACGATAAATATCTCAATAATCTTTCTTCCGCAGCCATCACCCTACCTGCAACAGGGGAGTCGGGACAGAATACCCTGCTCAGCTTCTACCTGCGGGCCAACTATGCGTTGTATGAAAAATACCTCTTCACGTTTACGGGCCGTTCCGATGCCTCTTCCAAATTCCCTGAACATAACCGCGTAGGTTATTTTCCTTCGGGAGGCGTGGCATGGCGTATATCCGAAGAAAATTTTCTAAAACGCGCTACCTGGATCAGCGAGTTGAAACTACGGGCCAGCGCAGGTTACACCGGTACGCAGAATATTGGCGACAATATGTTCTACACGCTCTATACACCGGGTTCCTATGCCGGTTCCAATGCACTGGTACCAACACAACTGGGTAACGACAGGATCAAGTGGGAATCTACACTCCAGAAAGACCTGGGCCTGGATTTCGCTTTCTTTAAATCCCGCCTTCGCGGTACTATTGGCTATTATGAAAAACTGACGGATGGTTTGTTGCTTACTACCGCTCTTCCGCCCAGCTCCTCTTTTGCCAGCGTGATCACGAACCTGGCCACTATCCGCAATCGCGGACTGGAATTTGATTTTCGGGGAGATATAATAAAGAAGAAGAATTTTCAATGGACCAGCGCCATTAATATTTCAGGGAACCGGTCACTGGTCAAGGATATCAACACCGATTTCACAGACCCGACTGTCGATCCGGCTATGGCGCAATATTACCTTGGCAATAGTATTGTGCGTAAAAACGAACCATTGGGCCTGATCTACGGAAAACAATTTGCAGGCGTGATCCGCGATCAGAAACAACTGGAAGATTACAAAAAATCATTCCTCTATGCGCAGTATTTCGCGCGTTACCTGGGCATCGGCGACCCGATGTATAAGCTCGACAGTAACGGCATTTGGGCAGAAGACGTGATAGGGCATGCACAGGCCGACTTCTACGGCGGGTTCACCAACACCTTTACCTGGAAGAACTTCAGCCTCACTACGCTGCTCACCTTCTCGTATGGCGGCGATATCCTTTACCTGGCCGACATCCAGAATCAATACGTGGAAGGCCGCACCAACAAAGGCGTTCGTATCCTCGATCGCTGGACGCCTGAGAACAAGAACAGCGACAGACCTCGTGTCATCCTCGGCGAAAACAGCGTTTATTATAACGCCAGCAATAATGTGTACGATGCATCTTACCTGAAACTGAAGTCGGTAACGTTAACGTATACACTTCCGGACGCCGCGGCTAACCGCCTGCATCTGCGGAACGCTTCCGTGTATGTATCGGGCACCAACCTGTTCTGCATTACCAACTATCCCGGTCCTGACCCGGAAGTAAGCAACAATCCATACAGCGTTATTAACAGCAGTAACGATTCAGGTACTTACCCGGCTATGAGGCAATACAGTATGGGTCTAAGGGTTGGTTTCTAATCTCAAACTATTATTTATGAAGAGGATCGCATTAATTATAACAATATTCATGGCAGTTTCCTGTGGAAAAGAACTGGGCAAGCTGCCTGAAAATGCCAAAGTGGAGGGCAACACCATCCTGGATGAGCGCACATCCGAAATTGCCCTTAACGGTGTGTATTACAGGTTCGGCAATGTAGACGCCAACTCCAACACAACCAAGTGGTTTGCCCAGGAAGTAGTGCCCGCCATGTGTACAGGGTACCTGGGCTATGGCTACGGCGCCGATGCCGCAGAAGAAAACAACTACAGCAACTCTAGCTATGTTGGCATGTACTGGAACCAGTTCTATGCCCTCGTAAATGCCGCCAATGGCGTGATACAGGGAGTGGAAAGCCTGCCCGACAATGCGTTCAACGGCTCCAGGAAAAAGGAAATACTGGCGGAAGCCCGCTTTCTTCGCGCCTACGGGCATTTTAAATTACTCAGTTACTACGGCGAATGGTTCGACAGGAACAGCACTTATGGCGCGCTCCTTCGAACCGAGTTTGTTGCCCTGGGTAATATTCAGAAGAAACGAAGCACGGTGAAGGAAAGTTATGACCTGATCTTTGATGATGTGAACTACGCTGTTGAAAATGGCCCGGCATCCGCTCCTAACTATCATGCCAGCAAATGGGCGGCGATGGCGCTAAAAGTCCGCGTACTGATGAGTTACGGCGATTATGCGCAGGCAGCGACAGTGGCCGGCGATATCATTCAGAATAGCCCCTATACGCTGGAACCGAATGTTAAAGATGTATTTTATCTCAAAGGCCTGAACAGCAGCGAAGTGATACTGGGCATACAACCCCAGCAGAACCAGGCGTCTTACTACTATAATCTCAGTTCCCAGTATTATCCCGGCGCTTCATCGCTGTACGTGGCTAAAGACAAGTTGAAGAACCTGCTGCAGGGAGATCCCCGCTTGTCGTGGCTCATCGGCAGCGCCAACCGTTATGTGCCCGGTACCTATTTTTTCCTGAAATATATCCCCGAAGGTACCAAGGCCACTGTTGTTTCAGAAACAGCCTATGCTTTCAGGTTAACGGAAGTATACCTGCTCAGGGCGGAAGCCCTGGTAAGGGCAGGCGGCAGTACTGCTGAAGCAAAAGCGCTGGTGAAAGAGGTGATGAAACATGCAGGGATAACAGACTTCTCTGTCATTGACCAGGCAAACAATACAGACGAGTTATTGAAACAGATCTATTTTGAAATATCCAAAAGCCTGACAGGTGAAGACGGGCAGGAATGGATGGCGTTACTGCGTTTTCCGCTCGCTACTGTGACACAGCTGAAAGCTGAGATCAAAGATAAAATTCAATACATATTCCCTGTTCCCCGCAATGAGTTCCTGATGAATCCATTATTCGGCGATCAGAACAGAGGTTACCAGAAATAAATAAATCTACCGATATATGAAAAAACAGATCCTATTGTTTTCGATACTGGCTGCAGCTGCATGTAACCCGCCGGCAAAGCAGCAGGCAAAGATCAGCGCAGACCTTGCAGGGCTAAAAGACAGCGTGGTACACATTATGATACCGGTTGCCGATTCGTCAAAAACCGATACTGTTCCGGTTACCAATGGGCATTTTACCTGGACGGGCGAAATGACGGAACCACAGAAAATATACATCGGCACTTCCACCCGTTTCATAGAACTGTTTATGGGGAATAACGACGTACAGGTAAAAGGAAATATTGATTCGATCGAAAACCTGCAGATCACAGGATCTCCGACCCAGGACGAAGTGGCAGCGTTCAATAGATCTATTAAAGATATTACCGACAAAATGGATACGCTTTTCGCACATTACGAAGAAGCAAAGAAGAACGACAGTACCATGGCTTTGCTGGAAAAGACGCTGGACGATCTGCGGGAACAGCGTAAGGACCGCACTGTAACGTATATACGTACGCATCCTGAAAGTCCAGTAAGTGTAAGCATGTTGTCGGACATGGCGGTGATGGGCGAGTATGCGCCGCTGGACAGTACCTACAGGCTCCTTGCTTCATCGGCCCGGGAAAGCGCTGCCGGCAAACGTGTAGCCAACAGGCTGGCGGTGCTGAAACGCAGCGCTATCGGGCAGCCGGTTATCGATTTTATGCAGAATGATGTAGATGGAAAACCAGTTAAAATTTCTGACTTCAAAGGAAAATATGTGCTGCTGGATTTCTGGGCAAGCTGGTGTGGTCCCTGCCGCGCCGAGAATCCTAACGTCCTGAAAGCATATAACACGTTTAAGGATAAAAACTTCATTGTGGTGGGAGTATCGCTGGACGATAATGCCGACAAATGGAAAGCAGCCATTAAAGAAGACGGCATGCCATGGATACAGCTTTCAGACCTCAAAGGCTGGCGCAATGCAGTAGCGCAGGAATACGGCATACAGGGCATCCCCTACTCGCTCCTGATCGACCCTAACGGGATCATTATAGCAAAAGAACTGCGCGGAACAAAACTGCATGAAAAACTGGCTTCATTGTTAAACAATCAAAAACCAACCATATGAAACTGTATAGCCTGATCGCCGCATCACTGCTATTCTCACCAGCGGCTATGCCGCAACAGCCTTTTACTATTAAAGGCAATGTCAAAGGGCTTAGTACCCCGTTTGTTTACCTGAGTTACGGGACCGACAACTCTTACAAAACTGATAGCTCCGCCGTAAAAGGAGGAGCCTTCAGTTTTGCCGGAGAGCTTACCCAACCTGTAATGGCCCGCATATACACCGATAAGCAGTCGGCCATGTATGGAGAAGGCGACATGGCCACCTTCTTCATTGAACCGGGAGATATGACTATCAGCGGGGATAAGGCGCATTTCGACCAGTTGCAGCTGAAAGGATCTGCCTCCCAGAAAGAACAACAGGAATTGGATGCGGCCCGCAAACCTGTAATGGCAAAGCTGAAACCCATCAGCAATGCCTATAACAAGTTGAATAAAGAATACATGGCCCTGCACAAGGCCCGGAAAAGTGAAGCGGAAATGGCGCCTGTAAAAGCAAAGCTGGATAAACTTAAAGAACAGATGGAGCCATATTATGAGCAACTGGAGAAGATAGATATGGCGTTCATCGACAAACATCCCAACTCCTATGTTGCCGCCAACCTGCTGCGCTGGAGAGTAAGCAATATGCCGCTGGCGGAAGGAGAGAAATATTACAGCAGGATGTCGCCGGCTCTGCAACAGAGCTCCGACGGCCGGGCAATTCGCAAGGAACTGGATGGGCTGAAGATGGGTTCTCCGGGAAGTATGGCGCACGAATTCACGAAACAGGATATTAACGGCCAAACCCTTAGCCTGGCCAGCCTTCGCGGCAAATATGTACTGTTGGACTTCTGGGCCAGCTGGTGCGGCCCTTGCCGGAAAGGTAACCCGCATCTGAAAACATTATACAGCAAGTATAAAGACAAAGGCCTGGAAATAGTAGGAGTTTCTGATGATGACCGCGACCTGGCCGCCTGGAAGAAAGCGGTAGAACAGGATGGTATCGGTATTTGGAGACATGTGCTGCGGGGCCTGGATATGGAAAAACGTATGGCCAACCAACCAAATCCAGACGATATCAGCGA
Source organism: Chitinophaga terrae (ex Kim and Jung 2007) (assembly GCF_900107795.1). Classification (GTDB taxonomy): domain Bacteria; phylum Bacteroidota; class Bacteroidia; order Chitinophagales; family Chitinophagaceae; genus Chitinophaga; species Chitinophaga terrae. The sequence continues at coordinate 232,159 of NZ_FNRL01000008.1, read as the reverse complement.
CTACTACGGCATTCATTCCCTGCCTACCAAGATCCTGATTGACCCGCAAGGGAAAATTATAGGCCGCTATGGCGGAGGTGGAGAAGATGATGAAGCGATGGACAAGAAACTGGCATCCATATTTGGAGCGATATAGATATGAACCCGTTTATATTTGGGGCTGACCTTTTTTTGAGGTCAGCCCTTTTTGTTACCGGTTGTTTGGAATTGGTTACAGCGACAAGCCACCATCTATCCGCAGTACTGTACCATTAATAAAACCATTTCCTGCCAGGAAGAAGATACCGTCTGCAATTTCCGCTGCCTGCCCTACTCTTCCAACTGGCGTAACAGCAGCATACTTTGCAAAAGCCGCCTGCTTTTCATCGGCGGGCAGGAAGTCCCACCAGCTGGTATCAACCACGCCGGGCGAAACTGCGTTGATCCGTAAGGGTTGTATTTCTTTTGCAATGGCCGGCAACATCAGTTCCAGTGAGCCATTGATAGCTGCGAGCCCTGAAGTGCCGGGAGCGCCGAGCACAGATGAAGCTGCCGTTACTATCGTGATGCTGCCTGTTTTGTTTAAATAAGGCAGGGCAGCCTGCAGGGTATTCAGTATTGGCCAGAATTTTCCTTCAAACCCGCTGCGCAGATCTTCGACCGGAAGATCGGCCAGCTCTCCCATCCCTTTTCCTCCGCTAAGAGAGATCACCAGGTGATCAATATTTCCCTGTTGTTTGAAGAAGGTATCCAGGGCAGGCCTGTTGGTACTGTCGAGCGCCTCTGTTTGTAGGCCTGGCAGCAATGTCTGTGCTTCCCGGAGCCGTTGTTCCGACCTGCCGGTTATTATTACCTGCGCTTTTGCTTCATGAAATTGTTTGGCGGTAGCAAGTCCAACACCGGTTGAGCCGCCTGCTACGATTACTTTTTCCCCTTCGAAATTTGCTTTCATAGTATTTGATTTTATGAATACAAAGTTCGTTCAGGGAGATAGGGTTATTATTATCCGAATGCTGCATTTCATTAACGGGGTTATGCATTCTTCCGGAATGCCAGTGGCGTTTGACCAGTTTGTTCGCGAAAGAACCGGTTAAAGCTGGCGGGATCGCTGAACTGCATATGATGGCTGATTTCGGCAATTGTATGATCGGTGAATCGAAGCAGCGCCTTTGCTTCATGTATCAGCATACTGCTGATGGTAGCGGATGCAGTTTGGCCGGTGACCTCCCTCACCGTCCTGTTAAGATGATTAGGTGTAACGCCCAGTATGGCGGCGTAATCGGCCACCTTTCTTTTTTGCAGGTAATGCCGGCTTACTAGTTTGCGGAACCGGGGAACCAGGTAGGCGGCCCTTGTATCTGTTTGTACGCAGTCGAGGCGCTGCCGCAGGTAAGAGCGCTTGATGGTCAGCAACAACAGGTAAAAGTAAAGTCTTACTGCTTTTTCCCTGCCTGCGCGCAGCTCCTGCAGTTCCTCGTTTATACGGTCTACAAATCCTGCTACCTCTGTAATTTCAGCAACGTCCAGTTGTATGAACAGCTGTCCTTCAATATTAAAAAAGGGAAATTCATCCTGGAAGCTGTCGGGTGCGATCAGTTCTTCCATAAACGTATCTTCAAACAAAGCATAGTAACCGAAAGTGCCGGGTTGAATATTGCATTTCGTGAATACCTGGCCAGGGTAGGTAAAGCTGATGGTACCGGGGCGATGCCTGAATTCTTCCACGCCCAGGATTACGTCCACTCCGCCGCTGAGGGTGATGCTCATACGATAGAAGTTGGATTTCAACGGGCCTACTCCCGCAACCAGTCCTTCGCTGGAATACAGCTCAAATCCCCTGATCCGGTGACCCGCCGGCAGGTTGTTGTAGCCGAAAGTAGAAGTATCGTTTTTATCCCGGTGCAGGTGGCGGAAATCGCCCAGCGTATATTCCGGTATCTTTCCCTGGGTTAATGTACGTTTTGCCATACAGTATAAAGATACGATCCTTGCACCTTTCCTGCAAAGCGATCACCTGGCGCGGGCGCTGAAACATAATTCACCAACCGTTTTGCAGGTGACCGTATTTTTGTGCATTTTTGCCAGGCAGTAAACCCAGCATCATGCAATTCAATAAACGACCGGCGCCGGATCTATATAAGCCATATGCATTCGAAGGCAACCCCGCATATTTTAAAAACCTGCACGAGGTAGAATGGCGTGGCCAGTTGCGGTCATCTACCGGCGGCGCCCAATTCAGGATCAGGTATTACGGTGAGTTGTATACCTGGCAGGTAAAGCAGAAACCGGCCCACCTGGAAGCGCATTACCGCAACTACGGCAGGCATTTCAATGGCCTGATAGCCGCAACCAATGAGGCCCCGGAGCTGGTATACGCTGAAGATGCCGTTACAGGTGAAAGGATCTTATTATTTGACTACTCTCTTCATGGTTACGACAACCTGTTTTGCAATGAATGGGATTTCAGCAAAATACCCCAACGCCAGGCCGATAAAATATACAGGGATGCCGCAGGAAACGAGGTTTTTGAAGTGGTAGTATGTACTTTCAACAACATCGACTATGAAGATGAAGATGAGCACTTCCTGGGTCCCGAAGGTAAAGCAACGTTACTTAACGGCAGCAAAGTGGATATAAGTTTCCTTCAGCGCAACGGCTTCGACGGTATTTCAATATTGTTGTATGATAAAGATGGAGAAAAGGTGATGGTACATCAGCGGGAATTGGCGTAAGGATGTATGGCTGTTGTGCGGTTTAACTTCCTGATAACGCGTGCAGCTGCCTGTTAAAAACAGGCAATTTATTGTACTTATAATAATGAAATTTATTTTCTAAAGCTTACTTATTTCTCTCCAATAACAACTCAGGTAATAAAATAAGGAACATTTCTTCCTCCTTCTTCCAATAGACCATAAAATTCACCCTTGCATGTTTGAGAGTGTATCCTTTGCTATACAATTCTGCTAATCGTTCCCGGCATTTATTTGAAAAACGCAATACCTGCCGGCCGCCCGGAACCCGGCAGCCGCCGTCGCATATCTCCAGTTCATCTCCGCTTACCAATGCTGAAAGCGCCCGTTGTTCAGAAATAAAAAAATCGAGGTGCACATCTTTATAGGTTAAATTCCATACAACTTCCGGGGGCGAAAGGTAGGATCGGTCATCATCGCAAAATAACGGCGAGCCTGCGGTAATTCCATTAAAAACATCGCTATTTGTATGAATGCTCAGAAAACGCCGCGACCTGGTTAGTCCAACGAACAACTGGCGTCGTACGTCTTCTGTCACTGTCCTGATGCCATCTACCAGCAGGAAGGTATTATCGAATTCTTTGCCTTTAGCTTTGTGGATAGTCGACACGAGGATCAACTCTCCTTCTTTATAAAAATCGCCCAGTGCAGATTCTTTCAGGAATACCTCCAGGTCTGACCGGTATTTCTCGCGCGGATGGGCCATCTCAAAACTCCGGATCACTGACAGGCATATCTCGCAATGCATGCTTCGGCCATAATGCTCTACCAATGCCTGCTTGGCAGTTACCCAGGCTACTTCAGAAATGGTATAATCCGTTCCTGCTTCCGGCAGGCAGCTCATAAAGAAGCGGATCTCCGCCAGGTTGGGCAAACCGAATCCTTCGTTTTCCTGGATCAGGCGGGCAGGCATGTTATTTTTCAGTAAAAGTCCGGTAACCTGCATGGCTTCCTCGTTGGTGCTGGTAAGCACGCAGGTGGTGCCGCTCAGACCAGCCGTCAGTATATCATTAACCAGGGGCACAATCAGATCCTGGTCTTTATACCTGGTAATGCGAAGCACCCCTTCATCCTGGCTGTGCGCTTTCAAATCATGTTTTTTAAGCCGGTCTTTCATTGTTCCTGCAAAGGCATTGGCAAATGCCACCAGGTTACTGCGGCTGCGGTAATTATCAAGCAACTCATATTTTGCAGCGCCTGGCCTTTCGCCCAACTGCTTCATGTACCGGGGGCTGGAACCCCGGAAAGCATATATATTCTGGTCATCATCCCCTACGGCGATCACGCGCATATCTTCGTTCCGTTCCAGCAAAGCCTCTATCAGCGCAAACTCGTCCTTATCCATATCCTGTGCTTCATCTATTACCAATACAGCTTTGGTAATCCGGCTTGCCTCCACTTCCCCGCTTTTTATTTTCTCTACAGTCTCAGAAATAACCTGCCCGGCTTTTTCAAGCGTACCTACTTTACCCAGCAGGTCGAAACAGTAAGAATGAAAAGTTTTGATCTCTATAAACCTTGCAGCGCCGTAGAGCAAGGTTGTGAGCCGTTGTTTGAATTCTGTAGCCGCAGCCCGGGAAAACGTCACCATCAGCAGTTGATCGTGCTTGACGTCTTCCATTAAAACCAGGGACGCCAGTTTGTGCACCAGTAATTTCGTTTTGCCGCTGCCCGGCCCCGCGGCTACTACAATACAGGAAGACTTGCTGTCATCCAGTATTTCAAGCTGCGCAGGCGAAAGTGTTCCGATCAGCTGACGGTACCTGGCAGGAGTCAGGCTTCGTTTTATCTCCTCCTGCCGGCTGCCTTTGAAATAATTCTGCAGGAAGGAAGCATAATTCATATTGAAATAGTCTTCCACGAACTGTTGAGCGCCGGTGGGATCTTCCATCATCCGGCGGGCATATTCTCCAACAATATGTATCTGCTGCCGCTTGCCCTCATAAAACTGGTTCAGCTTCTTATAATCGTCTTGCTTATAGCGTTGCCTGTTATCTTTCAACCGTTCGATGCTAAGCCGGTTATAGAGCACCAGGAAGCCCCCCTCTATTTTAAGAGATTCGATCCTCGACAGGTAAAACAACACGTTTTCGATATCCTGTACAGATAACGCTGCGGCAAAGAGGTTTGACTGATTGTAAGCAGTTTTCAATTCATGAACTGAGAATTCTACCGGCAACTCCTCCCCTGTTACAGGTTGGGTCAATGTTGCTGCGGCCTTTTCGAACAGGTACCGGACAATAAATACTGACAGGTCATATTGCTGATCCAGTTTCTGCATCAGCATTTCACGAGGCAGCATACATTGCACAAGGAACTGGTGTCCCTGATGTCCTTGCACCTGCCTTTTAACCCAACCGCGTATAGACCATAGATTGAGCAATGTTTTGATCCTCCCCGGCCCAACTTCTTCAACGCCTGCTGCCGTCGCCTCCTCGCTCAGTTTTTTCATGTGAAAAAGCTGCTCTTCTTCACTAAATAAAGGCAGGAGGAATTTTTCGAGTGCGGCATATGATTCGACTATGGACAATGACCGGTTCTTATTTTCGCGGTTGCGTATAAACACCGTCAGGTCTTTGAAATCGGCCAGTATCTTTTCTTCACGCAACAGGTTTACCACCCGTATCACATCTTCTTTTTTTATCCCCAGGCGGTCCGACAGGTAGTCTATACGTGATTCGGCTTCCTCGCTATTACTGCTTTGCCGGCGTTTGCTGGAAAAAAGGTTGCGCAATATGCGGGCGGCCCATTCTCTTTCCTTGTCATTAAACCTTGAGGAACTGTTTACCTGTTCGATGGCTTCCTGTGCTGACCGCAACATGAGGCTGTTAGCAAACACCCGTGGCATGTTCTGTTTTCGCTCCAGGTACCCGGCTGTTTCCAGCGCCGCTACTCCGGTGAGCACCCGCGTCTCAGCGTCGCGTACATTTTCATCCCATCCTGCTTTGCGCGCAAGTTCCAATGGAGAAGTAAAAACAGTTGGCCTGTAGTTAGTAAGCTCCTTTATAGCCTTCCATAGCTGGCCAATTTCACGCAGATGCAGTTTGGTCTGGTTCAGCATTATAAAATGTTTATCCAGGTCGCCCTCCGAGAACAACACATGACATTCGGCCATCAGGTTTTCGTCGCGGCCTGCTCTTCCTGCTTCCTGCACATAATTCTCAAGGGAATCAGAGATCTCGTAGTGGATAACCATTTCCACATCCTTTTTATCGACGCCCATCCCGAATGCAGAGGTAGCGACCATCACTTTTACCTGGCCGTTCATAAACGCATCCTGGTTCGCGATCTTTTCCCGCTGTTCCATCTGGCCATGATAGTTTAAGGCAGGGATATTGTCTTTCCTCAACCGCTCTGCAAGCTGGGCGGTTGTTTTAGTCCTGGACGCATACACAATGGTGGAACATTGTTTATCCATTATCAGGTTGCGAAGCAACTGGTATTTTTCATTCTCTCCTTCTTCATACCATACTTTGAAATGCAGGTTCTTTCTGCCGCTGCCTGCACGGAACAACTGCAGGTCCAACCCCAGTTTTTCTTTAAAATAGTTACGGATATCGGCTATTACATTCTGTTTAGCGGTAGCGGTAAAGCAGGAAACAGGGATCGGCTCTTCCATGCCTTTCAGCTCTTGCAGCCGGCGGATGAAATTGCCGATGTAGAGATAGTCGACCCGGAAATCCTGTCCCCATGCCGAAAAACAATGTGCTTCATCAATTACGAAACGATCTATTTTCCGGCCCAGCAACAACCGCTCAATGGTTTTTGAACGCAGCGATTCAGGCGATATATACAGCATCGAGGCGCTGCCATCTTCTACCCGTTCAAATGATTTAGCCCTTTCTACCGGGTCCAGCAACCCATTGATCGTAACTGCGTCTGTAATGCTATTCTTTTCAAGATTATCTACCTGGTCTTTCATCAGCGACTGCAGGGGCGATATTATAACTGTCAGTCCCTTCACGCTTTCGCCTGCCATCAGCGCAGGCAGCTGGAAGGTGATGGACTTGCCTCCGCCTGTGGGGAAAACGGCCAGTAATGAAGCCCTGTTGATTGCTGCCCTTACAGCGTTTTCCTGCAGCGGTACGCCGTCGTACAATCTGAAGGTTTGGTGATGGAAGTGCTGTTGAAGGCCCAGGTGCGGATCAAGCGCCTTATTGCAGTAGGCGCAGCCTTTCAGGCATGGCTGGCCACGCAGCAGGTACATAGTCCTGGCCACAGCAGGAAAATTATATAAGACCCACGGAGGAGTTATCGAATAACGGCTGTTTGCGTGAACAAGCGATAATGTATAGGCCAATTCTACAGGTTGGTCCTTTATCAACTGTTGCAAATCCGCAGCCGAACAAATATTGCCTTCAAATATTTCCTGTATCAACTTATCTACATGCCGGTCGGCGGGGGCGATATAATCAATAAACTGAAAAAAGGCGGCAAATTCTTCCCTGTTCTTCAACAGGTGATAGAATACCTGCTGCAAATTTTTGTCAAGGCCTTGAAACGCATGTATCTCATCGTAGAACAGATCCTTTGCCTTGATTGCATCCGTCAACGGGTTATTCACTTCTCCATCTTTCAGTTTCTCATCTTTTAATAAATGGTGATAAGGCTTCGCAGGGAACAAGAGGGGCGACCAGTATAAAGTATCTATTATAGCAGCGTTGCCTACCGCTGTTCGGATATACCGGAGATCGTGCCTGTAAATGTTATGTCCTGCCACGTAGCGGGCATCCTGTATAAAATGGGCAAACTCCGTTAATGAGCCTGCATGAAACTTCGCACCATTGTCTTTAATGGCTCCAATGTCGGTTACCTTGCGGGTAGCGGGATTTACTTCGGTATCGATGAATACGATTGATCTCATGGAGTGGTCTGATACAATGGTTATGCTTCTGCTGCGGTGATGCAAAGGTTTGCAACCAGTACTATCCAAATATAATAAAAAAACAGATAGTGTACCTATTCCCTAATCCCCTTATAACCATCTCTCTTTAAAAATCACTCCCGAAAATCATCCATCTAAAAGTTAAGGCAATCGTAGCGCTTACATCCCGAAGAGCCGCCTTTATCAGCAAAGCGGCCCTTCGGGGAAACAGCATGTTGATTAAAGATCCGCTCCTTCCAATACCGGAGCGTCAACTGTTTTCTCTATCATTTCTGCCGGCAGGTAAGGCCTTCCGCCGGTAGCGGGTACACAGGTACCTGTAAACACCGCCTTTGTCATTACCTTGCCGTTTAAGATGATAGATTGTTTGAAATATATTTTTGGCTGCCCCGCAGGATCTTTATACAAAGTGCAGGTTACTTTGAATTGATCTCCCTTTTTCAACGATCTCAAAAACTGGATCTTGTAGCCGGATAATACCATATGAACGCCTTTCTTCGCCTGGTCTTCAAAATCGAATACTAATACCTCGCGGATATAATCATGACGGCAGTATTCCATATAAAATGGGTAATATAACCCATCCATGATCTGCTGCACATCTATGTGTTCGTCTTTAACAGTGTATTCTTTTGTGTATTCCATTTTTTGTTGTGGTTGTAAGTAAACTGTAATAATCTGGCACAATATTAATTCCTGCAACTGCTAAGACCAAATAAATTGAAAATTAACCGGTTTTGGATTGAGGGTTGCCGGACAAACCTGTAACAGCGGTGCACCTAACGGGAAAGGATATGTTGAGCCGGCTTGCGAATGCCTGTTACTGAATTTTTAAGGCAACCAGCTTTTCAGGCCCTTGTTTTGAATTATCTTTAAATTGAAGAAGCATCATAAAAAACAATATCATGAGTAAATTCCATATCTGGGCAGGCAACTTTAAATCTAAAAAATCTTTCCGGCAATACCTGGATCAGAAATCCTATCTGAAAGCCTGGGATGTATACAACAACGAACCTCCTACCGGTAACGAAGAGGAGGATGCGGAACCAGACCCGGCATTGCGATGCGACTTCTGCAAGGAAGTGAACCTGGATACCTATGACGAAGATTTCATGATCATCAAATACTACAGCAAAGCGGTTGATATCGATACCATCGCCGAAGATACCCTTACGGATGCTGACGAGCTCAAAAAACTATGGAAAAAACATAAACTGAAAGATGTTAATGCGGTAATTGTGTATGAAGATGATGACCTGAGTACAAAAAGCGCCGCTAAATCCACAGGGCTGAAATACCTGGGGAAAGTAACCAACACTTCGGAGAGCGAAGACGAAACAGGCGTACACTACCTGTGGGTAGGAGAAAAAGAAACCTTATCTAAAAAATTCATCAAACATATTGCTGATGAAGAAAAGTTGCTGGAATTACTTATAAAGGAAATGAGGATTGAAGATGAAGAAGAAGCAGATATCAACTTCTATTATAACCCTAAAAAAGAAAAGCTGGATGAAATGCTGATCAACCAGGTAGAAGATTATAATATAGCTGAAAAAATGATCCTGAAAGCAGACGAAATGAAAGTGACCACTACAGCCAACTGCATTCTCGACATCAGTATGGATGCCAGCGTTCTAATCGATGAAACCAGAATTGCCGCTGCTTTAGGGATGAAATATATAGGCCGGTTCACCGCTAAGTGAACTGGTTAACGCGTTATTCGATATGCCGGTATGGGCAATGAAGCTAAAATTTTTATTTGTACGGCATCCCCGGTTACTATCTTTCCCTTATTTTCGCTGTTTGGCAGACTGCAAAAAAACCGCCTGCCGCCGATACTGTAGCGTAGCCTATACAACAAAAGACCTGAACTGACATGTTAGAAAATCGTAAACATCCTGTAGCATTGCCATTTCTTTTTCTTTCTGAAATGTGGGAAAGATTTGGATTTTATCTCATTCTCGGCATCTTCCAGTTATACCTTACAGATACAGCCAGGGGAGGCTGGGGAATGGACAGGGCCACAGCGGCCGATATCTTTGGCACCTTCATCGCTTTTGTATACCTGACGCCTTTTCTTGGGGGCCTGATCGCCGATCGCAAACTGGGTTACAGTAAATCTATTATCATCGGCGGCATATTGATGGGTATAGGATATATAGGCCTGGCAGTTCATAACCTTACCGTCTTTTACCTGTCGCTGGCCCTGATCTGTATCGGGAATGGTTTCTTTAAGCCTAATATTTCAACCCTGCTGGGTAATGTATACAACGATGATAAATACAGGAGCCGTAAAGATATCGGGTATAATATCTTTTATATGGGTATTAACATCGGCGCGCTTATCTGTAATTTCTTTGCAGCTTTTTTACGGAATTCCATCGGCTGGGGCGCAGCCTTTATTGCGGCCGGTATAGGCATGTTCCTGGGAGTGATCATTTTTGCAATAGGACTAAAACATTATAAACATGCAGACGTACGCAAGCCCGAACAGGAAGGAGATATGCCATTGAGCAGGATCTTTTCGGTTGTATTTCTCCCGGCTATAATAGTAGGAGTAGGCGCCTGGTTCATCCCCGGCAATGTTTTCGGCTCCGATTCTACAGACGCATTCATCTTTGCCTGCATCCCGGTGCTGTTCTTCTTTGTATCCCTGCTGGTTAAAGCCAACGCGAACGACCGCAAGCCCATATCCGCGCTGCTGGCTATTTTCGCGGTATCCATCGTTTTCTGGGCGGTGTTCAAACAGAATGGAACGGCGCTGACCACCTGGGCGCAGTATTATACCGACAGGGAAATTCCCGCCGCCATCGAACAACCGGCCAAAAGCCTGTACCTCGTGGAAACCGTCCAAAACAAACCCGATTCTGTGACCGCCTACGACAGCGAATTTCGTGTAATAAGGGATGCAGCAGGCAAGCCGGAGAAGGTATGGGGAAAAGTACCTTATTTCCAGAACCTCTCGCCCGACCAGATGCCGGCAGAAGGCAGCAGCATCAGTTTATTTAATACAGAATTGTTCCAGTCTATCAATCCATTTTTTGTACTCACCCTTACCCCGCTGCTGGTTGCATTTTTTGCATTGCTGCGGAAGCGGAACAGGGAACCTTCTACCCCATCGAAAATAGCCTGGGGGCTGCTGATATCGGCTATCTCCACGCTTACAATGGTAGGCGCAGTGTATGTATGCAGCAATGGCGCAATAAAAGCATCGCCATGGTGGCTGATTGGCTGTTATGGCATTATTACAGTAGGAGAATTATTCCTCAGTCCTATGGGCTTGTCGCTGGTCTCTAAACTCAGTCCTGCGCGTATTACCTCGCTGATGATGGGAGGCTGGTTCCTGGCTACTTCTATCGGTAATAAACTCTCCGGTATCCTGGCTACGTTGTGGGATAACTACGACAATAAAGCCAACTATTTCCTGGTGAATTTCCTGTTGCTGGGAAGCGCCGCCGCCGTGATCTTTTTGATGCTACGCTGGCTGAACAGGATATTTAAAGCGTATGTGAAGTAAGACGATCCCTCTGTCGTCAAACCCGCTGTCCACTTTTTAAAAAAATTTATCTATTTAGTCTATAAGACTTGTAGATTAAATATTTCATCTTAAATTTGCACCGATATCAACGGAAATTATGTAGCTATAATTTATTGCCAAAATCAACGGGAGCGAATCGGATAAACCATGCGCACAAGCGTCGGATAAACCATGCCTAATAAGCGGAGATTTACGCCCACACAAAATTAGAGATCAAGTATGAACTACTTTAGAAGGCTGTTATGCCTGCTGCCAGGGTTACTCTGGTTGCAGCAAAGTATTGCCCAGGAAGTACGGGTAAGCGGAGTGGTTACTTCCCGTGCAGACGCCCAGCGCGTGCCAGGCGCTATTGTACGGGTGAAGGGAACCAACATCGGTACGCAGACCGACCCCGATGGAAAATACAGTATTAATGCACACGAAAAGGATACGCTGCAGGTAACCTCGCTGGGCTTCGAACCTACCTTTGTTGTAGTTGGAAGCAATCGCGTGATCAATATCTTCCTGGATAACAGCAACCGCAAACTGGATGAAGTGGTAGTAACGGCGCTGGGAATTTCGAGGGAGAAAAAATCGCTCGGCTATGCCGTACAGGAACTGAAATCAAAAGATATATCAGAAGCCAAGGAAACCAACCTGGTGAATGCGCTGGCAGGTAAAATTGCCGGCGTGCAGGTCACCAACAGCCAGGGAAACCTGGGATCTTCCCGTATAGTGATCCGCGGAGAAACTTCCATCGCGGGAAATAACCAGCCGCTCTTCGTGCTGGACGGAGTACCGGTAGATAACAGCCAGCTGGGAGTTGGTACAGGCCGGGATTTTGCCAACGCCATATCCGATCTGAACCCCGACGATATTGCTGCCATCAGCGTACTGAAAGGACCTAACGCGGCAGCGTTGTACGGCTCCCGTGCTTCCGGCGGCGTTATCGTTATCAAAACCAAAACAGGTAAAGATACTAAAGGCGGTATGGGCGTAACCGTTAACTCGGGCGTGACCATGGATAAACTGCTGATCCTCCCGGATTTCCAGAACTCTTACGGCCAGGGAACCGGCGGACAATTCTCCTATAAAGACGGGAAAGGCGGCGGTTTGAACGACGGAGTGGACGAAAGCTGGGGTCCTAAAATGGACGGACGTCTTATCCCCCAGTTCTTCTCCAATGGCGAAGCAGTGCCATTTGTTCCTCATCCCAACAACGTGAAAGATTTTTATGTAACCGGCTACACCATGAACAACGGCTTGTCTGTTGGCGGTACTTCCGAAAAGATCGATTACCGTTTCTCTTACAACAATACCAAGCAACAAGGTATCCTGCCCAACACCGGCATCAGCAGGAATACTTTTGCGGCAAGCAATACATTCCGTCTTACGCCTAAACTTACCCTCAGTACTTACGCCAACTATGTACGCAGCGCAGCAGACAACCTGCCGGGGGTAGATGGCAGACGCGGAAACAGTGTTACCCTCCAGTTTATATGGTTTGGCCGCCAGGTTGATGTTGAAAAACTGAAGAACTATAAAAATCCCGATGGTACCGATTTCAACTGGAACCACAGCTACTACAGCAACCCTTACTGGATCCAGAATGAGAACACAGTGGGCCTGCAACGCAACCGTTTCCTGGGAAATGCACGGTTATCGTACGAGATCAATTCCTGGTTAACCGCTGCCTTCCGCATCGGCACCGACTATTACCAGGATCGTCGTAAATACCGCGTAGCCTATTACACCAACGGTACTCCGTTTGGTTCGTATACCGAAGATGCTTATGCGGTAAGTGAAACCAACGGTGAATTCACGCTGAATGCCAAAAAGAAACTGGGCAGCGATTTCGATATCGATGTACTGGCCGGAGGAAACCTCCGCACCAATCAATATGAACAAAACTACCAGCAGGCGCCGCGGCTGGCTATAAAAGGCGTGTATACGCTGAATAACTCACGCGACCCGCTGGTGTCTTACAATATCCTGAACAGGCAGAAAGTATACAGTGGTTTCGCCTCTGCCCAGGTAGGGTTCCGCAACTATGCGTTCCTGAACCTGACGGCGCGTAACGACTGGTCTTCTACCCTGCCGGTGTCTTACTTCTACCCTTCTGTAAACGCCAGCCTGGTGCTGTCGGAAGCGCTGCATATCCAGGGCGATGCGCTTTCCCTGCTGAAAGTCCGCGGCGGTTGGGCGCAGGTAGGTAAAGATACCGACCCTTACCAGCAGGTGAACACTTACCCGTTCAATACTCCTTTCGGCTCACAGCCATTGATGACAGTATCAGACAAGTACCTCAATAAAAACATCAAACCCGAGATCACCACTTCTACAGAAGTAGGTATAGAAGCAGGTTTCTTCCATAACAGGGCAAGAGTGGATGTAACCTATTACAATACGCTTAGCCGCAACCAGATCCTGTTAGCCGATGTAAGCGCGAGCACCGGTTACCTGAAAAAACTGCTGAACAGCGGCGAGTTGAAAAACCACGGTATCGAAGTGCAGTTAGGCGGTACCCCGTACATCTCCCGTTCCGGTTTCCGCTGGGATGTAAATGTGAACTATGCAAGGAATGTGAGCGAAGTATTATCGCTGGATGCTGATGGATTCCTGAACAACTACGTATTGGGCAGTTCAGGTAACATACAGGTGATCGCTACCAAAGGTCAGCGCTACGGCGCCTTGTTTGGCGGCGCATATGCCCGCGACAGCGAAGGCCATATCCTGGTAAATGCGAGCGGTCGCCCGCAGATCGATCCGAATAAAAAAGTATTGGGCTATTTCACACCAAAATGGACAGGAAGCATCAACAACAGCCTTTCTTTCAAAGGCTTCAGCCTGGGCTTCCTGATAGATACCAAACAGGGAGGTTCTATCTGGTCGGGCACCAACTCAACCGGTATGGGAACCGGCGTATTAGCAGCCACTATGCCTGGAAGAGATGCTGAAAACGGCGGCTTGCCTTACTATTACGACGGTACGAAAAACGTGCAGCTGCCGTCTCACGATGCTACCGCACCTAACGGCGCAGTGGTGAAACACGACGGTATCATCTTCGATGGCTATACCGCCGATGGCAAGAAGAATACAGCTATCCTCTCGGCGCAGGACTACTATAAAGCAGTATACAGCAGCAGTTTGAATGAAAGCGCCGTTTACGATGCTTCATTCATCAAACTGAGGGAAATAAAGATCGGTTATATGCTCCCGCAGTCGCTGGTGCAGAAATGGGGATTGCAGGCGGTGAATATCGCATTGGTAGGAAGGAACCTTGGTTACCTGAGCAAACATACTCCGAACATCGACCCTGAAACTGCTTTCAACACGGGCAACGGGCAAGGACTTGAAACGCTGCAGATCCCTACTACCCGCAGTTTTGGATTTAACCTGAATGTATCATTTTAATCTGGACGAACATGAAAAAGTGGTTAATACCTTTTTATATACTTGTGGCAGCAGTGATCTTCACCGGTTGCCGTAAAGAACTGGACCGCATCAATATCAATCCCAACGAACCTACTGTGCCTGAGCCGGAATACCTGCTGGCCAACGGTATCAAATCCAATGTTGATACTTACTGGGGTTCTGATGCAACCATGGAAACAAGCCTCTTATATGTACAATACTGGGCGAAGATCCAATACCCGGACCCTGACCGTTATATCCCGGCCAGCACGAATATCCAGAATGTATGGAATAATTTCTATGCACAGGGGATCACCGACTTCACTACGCTCATACAGCTTGGCGACAGCCTGAAACAACCGGGATACAAAGCTACGGGCATCATCATGCGTTCCTGGATCTTCCAGGTGCTGACAGACCTGTATGGCGATATTCCTTACACCCAGGCGGGAAAGATCGAAACTTACCTGACCCCGAAATACGACAGCCAGAAAGTGGTTTACAATGGTTTGCTGGCCGAGTTGAAGGAGGCAGTAGCAATTATTGATGCCAATCCTACTGCTTCAGTGGCAGGCGACTCGCTCCTTTTAGGCAATATGCAGGGCTGGAAGAAATTCGCTAACGGGTTGCGTTCCCGTATCGCGTTACGTATAGCCGATCGCGATGCCATTACCGCTAAAAAAGTATTTGATGAACTGGCAGCGGAAGGAAATATTTTCTTTAAAGAAGGAGACAGAGACGCCCGTTTGAATTACCTTACCTCGCCCAGCCAGAACCCTGTAGGAAAGAACCGCGAAACCCGTAACGATTACCGCATCAGTAAAACGGTGATAGATTACCTGCAGGCATACAACGATCCCCGTTTGCCTGTGTATGCAGCCAAACCGGCAGATGGCGGGCCTTACCTGGGCGTAACCAATGGCTTGACCGCCGATTCGGCTTCCCGCCTGGGCTTCTCCAAAACATCCGATGTGGGGTCAGTGTTTACCGTATCACAGGCGCCGGCGCCGCTCTTTACTTACCCTGAGCAATTGTTCATTCTTGCTGAAGCAGCGCAAAGAGGGCTCTATAACGGCGATGCAGCAGAATTATATAAAGCCGCTATCCGCGCTTCCTTCAAGCAGTATGGCATTACCGGCAACCCGGTAGATGATTACCTGAACCAGGGCAGCGTGAAATACGATCCGGCAAACTATAAGAAATTGATAGGCGAGCAGAAATGGCTTGCGCTTTTCAGTGAAGGTATTGAAGCCTTTACAGAATGGAGGCGACTGGATTATCCGCAGCTGAAACCGGCTTATACCGGCGTGTTATCCGGGAAGATCCCTGTGCGTTTTACTTATCCATCCAGCGAGCAGGCTTTGAATGGAGTGAATTATAAGGCCGCAGTAGCCCGGCAGGGAGCGGATCTGCTGACAACGAAGGTTTGGTTTGATGTGTATTAAGAAGAGATAGATTTGATTTTACAGGAAGCGCCGCATCCGGATGGATGCGGCGCTTTTGTTTTGATAACGGTGAGGGGAAGCGGAAAAATATTCGTCTGTCAAAGCAAGACCGTCGATCAAATGCGCACATCTTCCCTGAAAAATTATTTTTTAATCGAATGATCATTTCATTATATTTGCACCATGAGACCGAAAGACGAAAATAAAGAACTCGACATCCGCCGGCAAGCCGTTGAAATGATCGTAAAAACAGGCTTCGATGGACTTAGCATGCAAAAGCTGGCTAAGAAAGTGGGTATTTCGCCGTCGACCATTTACGTCTATTTCGAAAGCCGGGAAGACCTTCTGAATAAACTGTACCTCGAAATACAGAACAGGTTTGAAAAAGACGCCCTGGATAATTTCTCCGCCGACCTGAGTTTCGAGGAAGGATTGTGGCTGCAATGGAAGAACCGGTTGAGGAATATGATCAAAGCGCCGATGGATTACCAGTTCTACGAACAATTCAGGACTTCTCCCCTTATCAATCACCAGGCTATCAAACCTGTTATTTTCAGGAAAGTGATGAACGATTTTGTGGCGAATGCCGTAAAGAAAAAAGAAATTAAGGACCTGCCGCTGGAAGTATTCTGGGCAATGGCGTATGGCCCTTTTTATACACTGGTGAAGTTCCATCTCGACCAGGCGAATATAGCGGGGAAACCATTTTCGTTGACTGAACAAAAGCTGAAGCAGGCATTTGACCTTGTGATATCTGCGCTGAAGCGATAAATTTTTTTTACCAAATAATCGAATGATTATTCGATTATTATAAAACAAAACATATGACAATTAATCACTTAAATCTCGTCGTACCTGATGTCAGTAAAGCGGCGACATTCTTTGAAACCTATTTCAATTTCCATTGCGATATCGTGAAGGGAGATAACCAGATAGCGGTTCTAACCAACAAAGAGAAATTCAGTCTTGTTATTATGGGAAGCAAAACGGGAGATATCAACTATCCTGCTGCCTTTCATACCGGTTTTATATTAGATAGTCCTGAAGCCGTAGATGCGCTTCATAAAAAGCTGGCCGACGGTAACATCAGCGTGCCTGAGGTACCAAAGAAAATCAGGAACAGCTATGGTTTTTATTTCTATTTCGATAACCTGTTTATCGAAGTGGGGCATTATTTAAATTAATGTGATGTTGCAGTATAAAAAGAAGCCTGCAGGCGGGGCGCCTACAGGCTTTATATTTAATACAGGACTTGCATGCTGGCGGCAGAGAAATCTGCCAGCTCTCCTGTTTTTCCTTCTTTGATCTTTTTCACCCACTGGTGATCGCTCAACAGCGCACGGCCTACAGCAACCAGGTCGAAATCTTCCCTATCTAATCTTCTCAGCAATTCGGACAGGTCATCTTTTTGTGACCCTTCTCCTTTAAATGCAGAAAGGAAGTCGCCTTTCAGTCCAACAGATCCAACGGTGATCGTAGGTTGCCCGGTGATCTTCTTGGCCCAGCCGGCAAAGTTCAGGTCAGAACCCTCGAACTCAGGTTCCCAGAAGCGGCGTTGCGAACAGTGGAAGATATCTACACCGGCTTCTTTCAGCGGCAACAGCCAGCCTTCCATTTCAGCGGGGGTCAATGCCATTTTTGCTGTATAGTCCTGGCCTTTCCATTGTGAGAGACGAAGAATGATAGTGAAGTCGTCGCCTACCGCGGCTCTCATTGCCTTGATAACATCTGCTGCGAACTTAGTTCTCGCATTCAGGGTTTTACCTCCGTATTCATCCGTACGGGTATTGGTCACGTCCCAGAAAAACTGGTCTATCAGGTAACCGTGTGCGCCGTGGATTTCCAGGGCGTCGAAGCCCAGGTCTTTCGCTGATTTTGCCGATGCGGCAAATGCAGCAATGGTAGCCTCAATATCTGCAAGGGTCATTTTAGAGGGGCTCTCCATTGGTTCCGCAGGGTAGTTTTCGCTCATCCGGGAATCTCCCACATGCCATATTTGTGGCGCCATTTTACCACCCTGTCGATGCACTTCATCAATTACTTTCTTCCATTCTCTCAACGCCGCTTCCCCATAGAAATTAGGAATATCTTTCAGGTTCTTGGAGGCAGGCCTTTCTATCACCGTACCTTCGGAGAGGATCAATCCTACTTCTGAAGCAGCCCTTCTGCTATAATAATCAACCACTTCCTGGGTTGGTACGCCATCCGGGGATTTTGCCCTGGTCATAGGCGCCATTACAATTCTATTCTTAAGTGTCAGGTTTTTGTAAGTGAACGGAGTAAACAATCTGTCGGCACTCATAATTTCAATTTTTATATTTGTTACACAAAGTAACTAATAATAGTTCAGTTTTGTAACAATAAATAAAAAATAGTGGTAACTTAGCTGTAACAACTAATAGTAACCAGGAGGTAACCAATGAAAAATGAAACAGCAGAGCATAGCTGCCCGCTCACTAAAGCTATGGCTAACATCGGCAATAAGTGGAAGCCAATAATTGTATGCGTAATGCACGAACGCAACCTGCGTTTCGGTGAAATTGCCGCCCGCATTCCCGTGATCTCAAGGAAAGTGCTGACAGACCAGTTGAAAGAAATGGAGCTGGATGGTTTATTGACCCGGCAGGAGTTTAAAGAGATTCCTCCGCGGGTAGAGTACGGACTGACAGAAAAAGGTAAGGCTCTCTTGCCTATCCTGAAATTGCTGCAGGAATGGGAAACAAAATTTATCAACCAGGTTTCCGTCGTATAATAAATCCCTTGAACTGATCGTGTAGGTTGATCAGGTTGCCTATGAGGAAAGCGTCTTTCAGGTTACCACGAATACTGGTTCGCATGATACGAACAACTGTATTCCTGTTCACCTCGCCCTTTTCCTGTACTATAAAGAGAAGCTCCAGTGAAAGCAGCGTTAGTATGGCGCTGATGAGGAACAGGAAATTCCACTGGTGAAGGTCTAACAAATGCAGCACCTTGTTATAATGCGGTCCGGCGAAAGTAGCATCAATGGTGACGCGCCTGGATTCGAAATAGTCGGCTATATAACCGCCGCACAACGGTGCGATCGCCGAAAACACAGCGCTGATTATATTTCTCGAGGTAAGATATACCACCGCATCCATAGAAGGCGCCAGTTTCAATCCTATATTCGTTGTTGAGAGCGTAATTCCCGCATTGGCGATACCTGTTACTATATGTATCAACACCAGCAACGCCAGGTTTGCATATAAACTGGAATAGATCCCTACAAAGCACCAGCATAATAACGTCAATACATACATAGGGCCGCTGATGGCGAGAATTGTTTTGTTGCTGTACCTGTCAGCAAACACTCCCCATACCCGGAAGGTGAAAACACCGGTAAGCTGGCTGATCATCAGCAATACCGTGATGTAGGAAAGGGATAATCCCATTCCTTTCATCATAAATACGGTAAAGAAAGGTGTGGCAATATTCACCGCAAATACCCAGGCAGAACTGAACCAAAGCAGGCGTAAGAAATTCTGGTCGCGGAACGGCTTCTGCAGGAGTTTGAAGAGATTGTCTTTCTTCGCTTCCATGGCCGGCTCCGGCGCACCCGCCAGGATAAAAGCGCCCACGATCCCTGCTATCCCTGCAAGCACAAACATCCAGTAATATGCCGTGAGTTCCTGGTTCGGGGAACGTTGACGGATATAGTCGATCCCGAAAGCAGCCGCAAGGCTGAGCACCACATTCAGCGCCTGTGTATAACTGCTTCTGCGGGCGAAGTATACGCCCATCTGCGCTTCCGGAATAAGGTCTTTCATCCAGGCGTTCCAGCTTGGACCAGCCAGCGATCCGAAGAAGTAAAACAGTGAAAGGAAGATCAGGAGAAAATGAATGTTACCGGCCCGGGGCCAGATGAGTGGAATAAGTCCAATCAATAAAAGCGGGATACGCGCCAGCAGGTTGCAGTATACAGCAACGGCCCGGCGATTGTTTGTTCGCCGGACCAGCCATACAGATATCAACTGGAAAACATTGGTAAACGTAGGTAATGCCGCCAACAAACCTATCTGCAGGTTATTGGCTCCCATCAATAAGGCCATTGCTACAAGGAAGGCGCCACCGGTAAGAGTGATCATCATTTCAGCAGCCAGGCCATCGCCTATCACCAGCCGCATCCCTCGTTTTACCGCCGCTTCAGATAAGGTTTTTTCAGGAGTAAGCAGCATAAGAACGAATTTTCAGGCTTGTCGTGTACCCGTTTGCGGCAATGATAGTGCCATTAGATAACGATGTCTGACATAGCAGCTGATGTCTTTGTTGCTTTGGGTATCGCCAATATTAGCCAGCACTTACTATATTAATAGAAAAGCTCTGGAAGATATGTCTCATATTTAAATTACCTATCTTTATTTTAAAATTATTGGGAATGAAAGAGTTTAAGTTAGATCGTACAGCATTTAAAGCCCAAACGTTTGCAGAAGCCGATGCGGAGAATGTCTTTGACAAAAATGTATCTTACACTGAACGTTTACGCCAGGCTTATTATCTCATCGCTCAAGCCTATGGTTTTTCGATGACAGATCAACCGAAATTGGACAGGAAATATTTTAAAAGCAGGAAATTAAATCCGTAACGGCCGTCATAAGGATTTGGATGACATTGAAAAGTTAACCTTAAACCAGAAAAGCTGAGCCTCTCCCCCGCATATCAACCTGCCAATACGCATCCAGGTATGGCGATAAGGAAGAATGAGGTTGCTGCTCCGTATATCTCATAACGTTAGCCTTTACGGTTATAAAAATACTAAAGAATTTCAACCCCGCAGATAATGACAAAAGCCCGTCTCTACAGGGCAGAGACGGGCTTTTGTTTAAGCAGGTATCTTTTGGATACGAGATAAGATGCAATTACTTCTTTGCAGCTTTCAGGCTGAATCCAATTTCAACATCTTTGCTGATTAACCAATCTTCCGGGCTACCATCAGTTTTGTAGCTGATACCCCAGGCAGATCTGTCGATCACGAATTTTGCGTTGGCAACAACATCATTTCCGTTAACCGCAATTTGCGCAGGGAAAGTAATGTTCAGGGTGCTGTCTTTCAGGGTCAGGTTACCGCTGATCAGGTTAGTAGCACCTGGCAACAAACTTTTTTGTTTAGTACTGTCGAATGGAGCAACACCAGTGATCACGAACTTTGCTGTAGGATATTTCGCTACATCAAAGAAGTCAGCACTTTTCAGGTGACCATCCAGGTCAGTGGATTTTTTGTCTTTCTCCGTAACAGATGCAGGGTCTGTAGTCAGCGAGTTCATGTTAACGTCGAAGCTTCCGCCGGTAACTGCACCATTGTCAACTGTCAGACTTCCATCAGTAACTTTGATAACACCAAAACGGGGGGCAAATCCGCCTTTGTGAGTTGCGCGCCACTGTACAGTTGTAGTTGTTGTGTCAATAGCGAAGGCTGCACCTGTTGTGGCAGCTACTTCCTGTTTTGCTTCAGTTTTAGCCTGGTCGGTAGAAGCGCCGCCGCCGCAGGCCGCGAGAGCGAGGAGCATTGCAAATGCTGGTACTGTGTGTTTCATGAATTTGGTAATTTACTATATAATAGTTTGGCAAAACTAAGGGATTAATGACTAATGTAGATACAACATATCGAAATACATCAATCTTTTAACAATTTGATTACAATTGTACCGCCTGCTCACCGGAAAACAGCTAATCTCATCTAGCCCGACATTTATCGTTGTCTTAACATTGTTTCGAATAAATTCACTATCCCAAACCGCCATCAAATATGCGAATCCCATTCCTTGTAATTACCATGTCGCTGCTGGGCCTTTGCGCCCGGGGCCAGCAAACCTTCACCATCCGCGGCCAGATAACTCAACTGCCCGACGGGGAAGTGATAGGCCTCCTCCAGGATCACGGCACTATCATGACCCTGGCACACAAAGACACCATTCGTAATGGTAGTTTTACCTTCAGCGATACCTGTTCCGTTCCCACCCGCTATATGATCACAGGAGTGGGCGATAAATTCCCGCCCATGACCCGCGCCATCTGGGTAAGTCCTGGCAGCACGGTCAGGATTACCGGTAAAGACTACCTGTTCAAAACCTGGGAAATAAAAAGCCCGGTTCCTCTACAGCAGGAAGCCGACAGGTACATCTTCGCCTCCCGCAAGGCCTGGGATGCCATGCAAAGGTCTGATATGGAGCAGGAAGCCCTCTCTGTCAAAGCCCGGCAGGCAACAGAAGAGGAAAAGAAACTGCTCCGCAAAACACGCGATTCCCTGAGAGATGTTTATAATGAAGAATATGCGAAAGTGCAGCAAACTAACATGACATTGTTGCAAAAGTTGCCTGTAACAGATTCCTGGATCGAAATACTGGCCGGATTTGCTTTGGACATTAAACTGGACCCCAAAAACCGTTACCGTAATCAAACCCTGGAACTTTATAAACGGCTTAGTCCCCAACAACAGCAAAGCAGGAACGGTGTGCTGATCAAAAATAGCCTCTTTCCTCCTCCCGTTGTTAAAACCGGCGAACCTATGGCAGATACGGTGCTGGCAGATGCATCCAACAACATGCACCGTTTATCCGAATACCAGGGCAAATACCTCTTGCTGGATTTCTGGAGCGTAGGTTGTGGTCCCTGTATCATGGCAATGCCCGAGCTCAGATCGTTATCCGACAGCCTGGCCAATCAACTGACCGTGATCAGCATCAACATGGATAGCGACAAAGAGATATGGCAGAAGATATCTAAAAACGAAAATATCAATTGGGTGAACCTGAACGATAAATATGGCATGGGCGGGTTAGCCGCCAGGTATGGCGTTACAGGTATTCCTCATTATGTAATAGTGTCTCCCGACGGGAAGATGATAGATGCCTGGACGGGATATGAACAGGGAATATTTACAAAGAAAGTAGGACCGTTCCTGCAAACAACTCCCGCTGGTAAGTAACGCTACTCTGCTACCCGGATCGACATCGCATGGTTGAAAATATTCAGCGGGTCCCATTTGGCTTTTACCTGTTGAAGTCGGAGGTCATTCTCTTTATAAAAAAACGCCGGCCATTATTTAAAATTGCCGTCGTTCCACAGCGCCGCCACTTTTTCCTCATCTGTCAGCCAGCCTGGTTTATGGTCCCTGCTTCGCTGCGGTCCGAATATTTTCTGGTAGTTATATGTTTTGAAGTTCAGCTTTAAAAGCTCATGGTAGTAATCGACCAGGTATATACGAAAATTTTCTTCAAAGGTTTGTTCTTCCCAGCCGGCTTCCGGCTGCCGGTAACTTCCCATTCGCCGGATCACTTCCGTGAGCTCAATTTTAGAAAAATCGTTCACCTGTTTCGGGGCTGGCAGGCTGATCCTGAAAGCAAGTACTTCCGCTCCTTCTTCCTCCCACCATTCCCAGAGATTATAGGTTGATATATCCTTCCCTGTTAGCTGTTGCAGCCTTTCAGTTAATTTGGTATATTCACTTCTGTCTTCATCATCATTGGTAGAGAGATAGGCATCATAATCCATGATGCATTGCAACACTTTAGGATAACGGAATTCAGCAACGTGTATCTGCGGTTCTATTTCTTTCCTTAATTTCATAGTATGTAACAAATGTTAAGTTATTATGGCCAATGCCCGAACTGCTAACTCAATATCCTAATTTAAGTAAAAGAAAACGTATAATTCGTTTCAAATTATTCACAACCTTATTATAACAGCAACAATATGTACAAATTACTTCTTATGACGGCTTTACTTGGCGGCCTCGCCGCTTCTGCCCAAAACCTGAAGCCTGTAAGCTACGCCGATGGCAGCCAGAAGCTCAACGGGCTGGTAACATCCAATACAGGCAAAAAACTGCCGGGCGTTTTGATCCTCCCCGCCTGGAAAGGGATCGACGATGAAGCGAAAGATGCTGCCATTGCACTCGAAAAAGAAGGATATATCGCTTTTGTAGCGGATATATACGGGGAAGGAAATATACCCGCCGACAACGGCGCTGCAGCTAAACTCTCCAGCCAGTACAAGCAGGATTACAAAGCATACCAGCAACGCATTGCAGCCGCCCTGGAACAATTGAAGAAAGCCGGCGCCGAAAAAGTTGTGGTAATAGGATATTGCTTCGGCGGATCCGGAGCGCTGGAAGCCGCCAGGGGACAACTTCCGGTGAAAGGCGTGGTATCTATCCACGGCGGACTTGCAAAAGCGGCCGACAGGCCCAATGGCCCGCTGAATATGGCTATGCTGATAGAAAACCCGGCAGATGACGCCAGCGTAAAACCTGAAGATCTTACTAACCTGGTAAAGGAAATGAACGAAGGAAAAGCCGACTGGCAGATCATCACTTATGCGCACAGCAAGCATACTTTCACCAATCCTACTTCTCCTGATTACAATGAAGTAATGGCAAAAAGAGCATGGCAACACACGCTGATGTTCCTGGAAGAAATACTGAAGTAAAAAAGAGAGCCTGCCAGGAAGCTGGCAGGCCGTTCTCTTAAGATGAATTTAGTTATTATCTGCGTTCATTATATACTCCCACTTCCTGTATCACCACTTGCTCTTTTCCTGGCGTGATCTCCAATTTCAGGCGTTCGGCCCATACCCTGTCGAAGCGGAAGATCTTCACCCTGCCGGAGGTATTTTTCTGCTCAGCAGGTATCTTTTTCCATTCCCCATTTGCAAAGTATTGCAATATATACTTCGCACCCGCATTTCTTCCTTCTGTTATAACCACCATGTTAATACCTTTGGCCCTTCCGAAATCCAGCTCATACCAGGGCTCTTTTACCGTGTAGTTAGATACCCAAGCAGAACCGAAGTTATCGTCGTTCGCCAGGTCCATGATATTCATGTCATCTCCCCAGCTACTGTTGCTCTTAACATGTTTAGCCAGGTTGCTGGAAATGATGGGCGCATCATGAGCCGGGATCTGCGCAAATTTTACCGGAGCCTTGTAAATAGTTCCTATCTTTTTTAATGCCTCCAATGCATTGTCGTCTATCAACCCATCGCTGTTAGGCGCTACATTCAGGATGAAGTTGCAATACGCATTATTGTAAGGAATAACGAATTTATTCACCAGTTCATTTACATCCTTTACAGGAGTGGTTGGAAAACCTGTTTTCCAGAACCAGTTCTGTTGCAATGGCAAACATGCCAGGGCAGGCAGTTTGTTATGTTCTTTGGAAATGAACTGGCCCGCACCCTGTTCATAGGATTTAATGTCTGTATAGAAAAGTGCATCGCTCGGGTACTTCGCAGCGTTAAGATCCATCAACAGGCAGTTCGGTTGCAGTTTTTTAACCAGGTTGTAAATATCCTCGAACGGTACATCATCGTACGAAATACGCGACCATGGCGCATCCCAACCGTCAATGATCAGCGCCGTGATCTCCCCGTAATTGGTCAGCAATTCTGTTAACTGGTCCTTTATCATTTTGATATGCTCAGGCGTTATCTGGTTAGGCCTGATGCCATGATGAGTATCAAGAATGGAATAATATAACATTACTTTCAGTCCATGCCGGCGAAATGCATCCGCGTATTCTTTCACCACATCCCTTCCAAAAGGCGTGTGCATTACGTTATAGTCGGTTGTTTTCGTATTCCATATAGGGAATCCGCTATGGTGTTTAGTAGTGAGGCAACCATAGGTCATATTGGCCGATTTCGCGGCTTTAGCCCACTGGTCTGCATCAAATTTGGGAGATTTGAAAAGCGACAGCGGCGCATTCGGATCAGACCAATCCTGGTCCATAAAGGTTGGCATACCGTAGTGGATAAACATACCAAAGCCCAGGTTCACAAACTCCTGCTGCAGATCCGGCAAAGACCTGCCTTTAGCTGATTGCGCCTGCGTGTTCACCTGCCATATGGCTATACAAAACAGCAGCAGCAGGACAGCTTTTTTTCTAATCATTACTTTTTCCATTATTGGATTTTGATTTATAGTGTACAAATCTACTTTCTTCCCTGTTTGCCTTCGGCTAACAGAAGCATAATGAATACCTAACGAAAGCTTAACGGCAGTAAAAGTTGAAGGAAATCCTTTACTTTTATAAGCTATGACCCGGAGCGATGATCAGTAAAAATTATAAGATAGCCGTTATCCTTTCATTCGTGATACTGGTGTTTGTTCATTTAATACTAATTTACAACACCTTTACACTGAAAGACCGCGATTATAATATTAGTGAAAGAGGACTGCTGGAAGCGGAATATGGCAAAAGCATTCCTGATGATAAAGTATATAGCGGCGGCGGTATTATTATCGACTCTATTCTCCGGCATTACATGCCGGCCCTTAAAGCAGCCTGGTATACAAACCCGGCAGACTTTAATGAACTTAGCGGCAAAGTATCGCTCGCGCTTTGTGAGCGGCTCAGATCCGGAAGTACGATGGACAGTGTTTTTCACAGCATCGTGCAGCGAAACAAGCTCGACACCAATATCCGGTACCTGTTAACGGTGCAGCGCATTGAATTGAATTTCCACAGGGATTCCGGCAACATCTGGCTGTACGACAGCAGGCAACAGCAAGGCAATATCCCGGCGGCTTACTCCACACCTTTTGGTTTTATCGTAGACGGGCAACTGGAACATCCGCAACAGGAAAATATGGTTACCAGCGTGGCGGTAAGCGGAATGCTGGATTACAGCTACCGCATCACGTTCGACCTGTTTGCCGACCGGCCTAACCGTTTATTCCGCGTCGCATTGCAGATGCTCCCGACTTTTATACTGGCGCTGATATGTATCGCGGTAATGGTATCCATCAATTACTATACTGCCAGGAATTGGATGAAGCAGAAGAAAGATGCAGAAATGAAAACGGACTTTATCCATAGCATCAAACATGAATTCAACACGCCTATATCAACCATCCTGGTTGCCGGGAAGAGCCTGAGAGACGCAGATGTACAAAAAGATAAAGACAGGATCAGCGCATTGGCCGACATCCTGGAACGGCAGGCCCGCAGGCTGCAATCGCATGTCAACCAATTGCTGGATGTTTCGATGATAAAAGAAAAACTGGAACTGGAAGCAACAGAACTGAACTATTTCATAATGGTATTGGTTAATGATTATTCGCTGAAGCTCTCTGAAAATGAAAAACTTACTTTTGATCCGGCCCCTGTAGAACTGTTCGCAGATATAGACAGGTTTGCCTTTACTACCATGCTCACGAACCTGTTGGATAATGCCTTCAGGCATAACAGCAAAGCCCAGAAACGTACATCGGTTGCCATAGCGGTAAAAGGATCCGAAATAGTGATCAGCGTACAGGATAATGGCAATGGCATAGATAATGAGATGAAACAGCATATCTTTGAAAAATTCCGCCGGGGTACAAATAAACAAGGGTTAGGCTTAGGGCTTTACTATGTAAAAGAATGTACAGCAGCTCATGGCTGGAAGATCACAGTAACATCAGCAACAGAACAGGGAAGCGAGTTTGCCATACATATTCCCAAACCTGAACTTAAATCTTTTAGTTAATGTTAGCGACCTATGATATTGTTTTAGTGGAAGATGATGTTGACCTGGGGAATGTAGTATCTGAGTACCTGAAACTAAAGACTTTCAATTTGCGCTGGTTCACCACTGCCGCTGAAACGCTCAACTTCTTTGCAACGCATACGAAGGCGGTGAAATTATTTATTATAGATGTGGGCTTGCCGGATAGCAACGGGTTTGAGCTTGCCCAACAGATCGGTAAGCAAAATCCGGGGCAGGTATTCCTGTTCCTGACGGCCAGGAATGAGAAGCAAGATCGTTTACAAGGGCTTGGCCTGGGCGCCATCGACTATATCGGGAAACCCTTTGAGATCGAAGAACTGGTGCTAAGGGCGAATAACATCATATCAAGGATTTCCGAACATCCAACAAAACCGGTAGCAATTCCTGAATCCTCTATCCTGATAGGAGACATCACTTATCTCAAAAACCAGCTTTGCGTTATACTTCCCGGTAATGTGCAAAAGATGCTCACCCTGCGCGAGTCGGAATTGCTGGAATACTTATACAGGCAGGCCAATTCTGTGGTCCGCAAAAACGAGATCCTCCTGCAACTCTGGGGAGCCGACGATTATTTCAATGGCAAAAGTCTTGAAGTCTTTATTTCACGGCTTCGCCGGATGTTCAAGGTTTCCAGGCGGGTGTCTATCGAAAATGTGTATAAGGTTGGATATATGCTGAAGGTCAGTTAAGTTATTGTTCTTTTCGCTGGGCAAATAGCCAGTCGAAAAAAGGCCGGATATAAATCCAGCCTCTTACTTTTACTACCATGCTTTTGCGATGGAATAAGGAGCATATTTGCTCCAATTCTTTCCGACAAAAGTATTTTATATGCAAGATCAGTAAGTCACAGCAATACCCAGGTTAAATGAAGCGCCTCTTCCCTTCGCATAAAAGCCAGGTTGCATAAACCATTGGGAGCGGGCAGGGAAATAATCTTCATTGAACAGGTTTTCTATACCCAGCGTAAACATAGTTTTAGGATTCAATTTATAGCTGGCGTTCAGGTTGAACAAGTTATATGCTTTCACTGCACCCTCGTTTCCGTTATACACGCCTTTTGAGTTTTTTGCGAACCTGTCGCGACCCTGTACACCCAAATACTGCAACCTTACTTCCAGGTCTTTAACCGGGCGATAGGTAACCGCGCCTGTAACTTTTGGCGGCGCAATTCTGCGGCCATTCAGGTACACGTTATAACTGCCGCCGGTTTTGGCAGTGTCGGCCTTCCCTTCCAGGTAGCTGTAGGAAGCGCTCAGGTCTAAGTTCTTTGTTGCGGCATAGGAAAGCGCTGCTTCGAAACCGTAGATCCTTTCAGGCGTACGGCTAACATTGAATAAGCCGGTAGCAGGATCAAAGATCATATCTGCACCCAGTTTGCTTGTGCTGATAAAACCGCTTAATTCGAAACGCAAACCTTTGTATTCGTTTACAAAACCAAGTTCGTAATTGTTAACCAGCACCGCTTCCGTGTTTATCTTCTTAATATCATTCACTTTAGAATCACGCAATGCCAGACCAACGTCCGATACCGAAAAGCCCTGCGAGAAGCTGAAATAAGGCATGAACAACGGGTTCCTGTTGTAGCGGATACCCGCATTAAAAAGCGTTGCTGTATAATCCAGTTTGCCGCCTTTTACATCAATAGCCGGGGTGATGGTGCTGCCATCGGTATTGGTTAAACGAAGCGTGGTATAATCTTTTACTTTAACGCCAACTTTTTCCACGCGGATACCTGCTTTCAGGATCAGGTCATTCCACAAAGCAAACTGTGTTTCAGCAAAAGGCGCCACGTTCAGCATATTCATTTCAGGCACCCAGATCCGGCCGTCCACTAATGGTTGAGAGGTAATATCGTTCAGGAGGTCGGCCCCATAAGAAAGGTTGCCTGTAAAACTGCCACTATTCAGTAACGGTGAATTCAGCATTAACCGGAGGCCCTTTTTCTTGTCGAGCGTATGAGATTGCCCGTCGCCACCTTCGAAGCGGCCGAAGGAAACATAGAAGATATCGTCGCGCGACTCGTAGTACGCATCCGCTGCCAGGGATGTTCCGCCCACCAGGCTATCGGCCTGGTAAACCAGGTGAACGTTATGGTTGCCTTTGGAGCCTGTAGGAACTCCCGACATTTTACCCAGGATGCCGGTAGCGGCAATGCCTTTGCTGATATCGCCGTTTACCAGCGTATAATTGCTGTTTTGCTGGCTGCGGAAATAGTTGTACATCAACTGGAGTTTCTGGCGGCTGTTGATATGGTACCCTACTTTGGCAAAACCGTTCCAGGTTTCTGTTTCGCCAAGGCTGTAGTTAGGACCTACCAGTTTGCCCTTTGCATCTTTATACTCGCCTGTTTGTTCGTATACGCCACTCGCCATGTATTCCCATTTTCCTGCCCGGCCTTGCAGCATCTGGCTAAACCGGCCGCCTACACTGTTTTTGAGGCCAACCAGCCCGCCTGTCATATTAACGGAAGTTCTGCCGCTAATAGGTTTATCGCCTTTAGGGCTGGCGGTAATATAGTTGATCAATCCCCCGGTTGCGCCGTTGCCATAAATGGCAGTCGCTCCTTTCAGCACTTCCACTCTTTCAAGCACGGCGGGGTCTATAGACCGCAGGTCTACCTCCCCGTTCCGCAGGGGGGAAGACTGGGGGATACCATCTATCATGATCAGTACAGACCGGCCCCTGAGCCCTTGCCCTACATTGCTGTTGGTTTGCGCTCCAGGCGCCATGCCTGGTACTTCCCTGGCCAGGATGTCTGTTACGTCGGTTGTTACCGCCATATCATTCTCCAGCATCTTTTTGGTAACTACGGTTACGGAAGAAGGAACATTGTCTAAAGTGACGGGCCTCCTGCTGGCAGAAACTACTACCTCGCCAAGGTGTTTCCTGGAAAGGGTGTCTTTTTGCCGGCCGGCTTTATCCTGTGCCGCAATATGATGAAATGGCCATGCAGCCAGTAATAGTAATGGGAATGTACCTAAAGGTCTGTACATATTCGGTAAGCGGTTGATCTGTTATAAAAAGCGGACAATAGTAAATCCGCGCAAAGTTAAAGGCGGTGATCCCCCTGGGCTTACGCAATCGGGAATTTTTCTTTTACTAATATTTTTCCTTTTTCGATGCGGATATATGGCAGCCGGCGCACTTGAAATGATTACTGCAATGTTTTTCCCTTCTCCTTCCGCTCATAAGCCGCCAGGAATAAGGGCTTGAGTTTTTTTAACATTTATAACGATTGCGCTGCATCTCCTTTTTTTTACATTCATATCATCATCAATCTATATTCATGAAACAGATCTTCGTTATAGCATACCTGTTAGGAAACACCCTGCTGTCTGACGCCCAGACTACCTTATACCAGGCTTCCGATAAATTCAACAGGTATTATATTGAACTGCAGCCGGATCAGGCCAGGATCTATAAAATTGCCAGGTACCTCGATAAAGCAGGAACCGGCTACCTGATGCAGGATGAAGACACGCTGACCAAACAGGCCGATGGAAGTTACACTGGTCATAGATCCGCTATCCGGCCTGGAAAAGACATGGGTACAATGACCTTCAATCCATCCAGGAAAAGCGGGTATAAACTGGAGACGCCAAAAACAGCCGATGTTAACTACATCCTGAACAACGCTTATTACCTGGACCAATATTTTGATATGAGCAGGGAGCTGCAAACCCAATACCCATCTACCGGGCATAGCTTCCGCAGCGGTTTTGCACAGTGGGATGCCATACCTGATAAGAACATGGAGCACCAAAAGTTCAGGACACTCGCCGACCGGCAAATAAAAGCAATGAAAGACAGCCTTCTGCAATATGAGCAAAAGGCTATCGATGATCAGCGATCAATTATTGAAAAACATTAAAACCATCGACTGCGGAACCTGCAAAGGAAGTTACTGGCAAAAGATTAGGAGGTATGCGGTTTATGGTTTATATTTTGACATCAAAGCAGTACTATGACACTTATTCCACATCTTGCCAAACACTTTAAAGATGTACATTTCGGCGGCAACTGGACCAGCGTGAACCTCCGCGATACCTTGTCTGATATCACCTTTGAAGAAGCGACTGCGAGGGTGCAGGATCTTAATACCATTGCGGTATTGGTTTTCCATATCAACTACTATGTAGGAGCCATTACCAGGGTGCTGCAGGGAAAGCCCCTGACAGCCAGTGATAAGTTCAGCTTCGACCTCCCTCCTCTTCACTCCGAAGAAGAATGGAAAGCGCTGGTAGACAAAGTGCTTGCAGAAGCGGAAATATTGGGAAAGGAAATTGAATTACTGGAAGAAAGACAGCTTTATGAAAATTTCACAGATGCGAAATATGGCAATTACCTGCGGAATCTAATGGGAGTAACAGAGCATACGCATTACCACCTCGGCCAGATATCCATCCTTAAAAAACTTATCAGGAATAAAAAATAATGGCTGCATCAAAAGTAGACTAATCCTCTGTTTACTTTTGATGCAGGTTTCCAACTGCGCTGCATTACCGCTGCACCACTGAACGACCGATAGCGCAAAAGGCGAAGAACAGCAACAGTTGCTGATCCGAGAATTTGAGCCGGAGCTGCGCCAGCGCCCTTGCCCGCTGTTCTTTCACTGTAAAGATGGAAATGCCCAGTTTTTCCGCCACTTCTTCATTTTTCAGGCCTTCAAAAAAAAGCATCCTGAACACCTGTTGCCTTTTCTCCGGCAGGCGGGCAATCTCTTCATATATGGCATGCAGTAATTCTGTTTGTATCATTTTTTGCAGCACCATGCCATCATCTACCTGTTTATCCAGGTATTCCATTTCCTTCTGGAAAGTACCTACCACTTTAGAATGTCGTAAAGTATTCAGGCAGGCGTTGCGGGTAGTCAGGTACAGGAATTTTTTCACGCCTTTGGCGAATTCAAAATCTCCGTGTTTCGACCATAATTTGTAAAAGCTTTCTTTTACCACATCCTCTGATTCAGGTATGTCGTTCAGCAGCTTATCAGCGAAATAGACTAATGGTTTGTAATACGTTCTAAAAAAAGCCATATATGCATCGGCATCCCCACGTCTAAATGCCGGCATTATATCATCCAGCTCATGACTCTCCATTGTTAGCAGGTTTAGTGGCAGTAAAAACTGCCTCGCAAGCGGGCTAAGCTAAATAATATTCCTGATTCCTGCAACCGGATATCAACTAACGGTTATTTTTTGATTTTTTTTCCTCTTCCCGGTAGTTCGATCTAATTCGCAAGGTGTTTTAATGGGAATTACGAAACATCTTTAACCAGGAATTATGTTATTCAATTCTCTAACGTGGTTCCCTGTCGGGAACCGGGGCTGGCCCCTGCTTTTCTATGATAGTAATTATAAAAATGTGAGATATCGTCGTATTTTGCAGCCCGAAAAATAAGTGCTCCATCAACCATGCCAGTCAGGCAGTGAACTGAAACACCGGAATCGCATTTATCTACAGGCTGCAGCAGCCATTTTCACATTGCTTACTATCTGACCCGGATCTCTGCATCACATGCAGGCCAAACCCGCTTTGAGTGAACAATATATGCCAAATGAACAGGATATGACATCAACAGACGAACAGGACTTTCGGGACATGGAACAGATCGCAGATCTGTTATTGCGTCGTTTACAGGAAACTCTTTCTGCCGAAGAAGAAGCGTTTTTAGACAAATGGCTGTCCGAGCAATCGCCCGCCAGCAGGGAGTTCTACACCCAGGCAACCACCTGGCCGGTAATAGAGCAGGAATTGCAGCGCTTCAACGCCATAGACGATGCAACAGCTGGGATTATGATGCAGGAATGGCTGAAAGTAAAACAACCGGCAAGAAGGGTCCTGTGGCCGTACTGGGCTGCTGCTGCAGCGGTTATCCTGTTTATAGGCGCCGGCATCTGGTACATGAACCGCCCGGCAGGCGATCAGCCTCCTGCTATGCCGATGGCCGAAAGGTACAGAAACGAGATATTGCCGGGAGGCGATAAGGCGCTCCTGCAACTGGCCGATGGCAGCACTATTGTATTGGATAGTACAAAGAGCGGCAGCCTTGCTTTACAGGGCAACACCCGGATCCTGAAAAACGACCAGGGAGAGATCGTGTACAAAGCGGGGCGGGATGTTCAACCGGTATATAATAAGATCAGTACTCCCCGCGGCGGGCAATATACCATCACCCTGCCCGATGGCACCCGGGTATGGCTGAACGCTTCTACCACCTTGCGGTATCCCACTGCCTTTACAGGTAATGAAAGGATAGTGGAACTTTCGGGGGAAGCTTACTTCGAGGTAGCGCAGGACGCCAACCGTCATTTCCGTGTACAAACCAATACCAGCGGGCATCAGCCGCTGAACATAACTGTCCTGGGCACCAGCTTTAACGTACAGGCATATACCGACGAACCGGCCCAGACCACTACCCTGCTCACAGGTAAAGTAAGCGTAGGCGCCGGCAGCCAGGCCGTAGTATTGCAGCCAGGCAGGAAAGCCGTACTGGATAAAACCGCTGCCGGTTTCAACGTGCAGGCTGCCGATACAGCCGCCGCGCTGGCATGGAAAGAAGGATTTATTTATATGCAGGATGCAGACCTGGCGGAGATCATGCGCCAGATATCGAGATGGTATGACGTAGACATTGTTTTTGAAGGCAATGTAACCAAACAGTTCGACGGGAAAATTCCCCGGGATACCAAACTCACAACAGTCCTGAAAGCATTGGAATCAACGGGCTGGGTTCAATTTAAAGTTGTTGGAAAAACAGTTACTGTTTATCCAACCGACCAAACAACTAATTAAAATAAGAAACTGCTATCAACATGAATCAACCAAAATATGGGACGCGTCTCTATCGGCGTATCGGGAAAGCTGTGTTCGGCCTTTTACTCATGAATGGCCTGCAACTTCCCGCAAATGCACAGTTGGTAAATCTTTCAGTCTCTAACCAACCTTTAACAAAGGTTTGTAAAGAAATAGAAAAACAAACAGGGTATTACTTCATCTATGCCAACGACCTGAAAGATAAATCGTACCCGGTAAGCGTGAATATAAAGAACCAACCGGTTAAAGAAGCCCTGGCAAAAGTATTCCAGGGTTCTCCTTATGCTTATGAAGTAAATGATAAACTGGTTTCTGTCAACACCGCCCGCCCAACAACTAAAAACAACAAGGCTGAAACAGCGGAACCTACAGATACGCTGACCGTTACCGGGCAGATCTTCGACGGCAAAGGAAGAGGACCGCTCGAAAACGCTTCTGTAACAACCAGTATCACCAAACGGTCGGCCATGACAGATCCCATGGGCCGGTTTAAGCTTAAAGGAGTGAAACAGGGAGAACTGATACAGGTAACCTACATAGGTTATCAACAGAATAAAACCCTGATCACCGACCAGCGGGAATATTTCATGTCATTAACGCCCGCCACCAACGAACTGGATAACGTAGTGGTAAAAGCTTATGGTAAAACAACCCAGCGATACAATACCGGCAGCATTGTCACCATCTCAGGGAAGGAAATAGAGAACCAACCTACCATGAACCCGCTGCTCGCCTTGCAGGGACGAGTGCCCGGACTGGTTATCACACCTACAGACGGCAATCCCGCGGCTCCCGTTAAAATTGAGATCCGGGGAAGAAATACGCTCAATCCCAATATGACGGGAGAGCCTTTATACGTGATCGACGGTATTCCTTACAATGTCACGAATGCAGGGCCGCAAGCCCCCAGGCAGGACATGAGCATTGTGTCTTCCGGTCTTGACCAGGCCGGGATCACCGCAGGTTTTACCAATGGCATCAGTCCTCTCTATGGAATGAATGTTAACGATATTGCCTCCATTTCTGTTTTAAAAGATGCTGATGCTACCGCCATCTACGGAAGCCGGGGGGCCAATGGCGTGATCATCATCAAAACGAAAAGGGGTGAAGGCGGCCGTCCACAGATCAATGTGAATTTGTCGAGAGGCCAGAAAAGCATTACCCGGCATTATGATTTTCTAAAGACCCAGGATTACCTGGCGCTCAGGCGGGAAGCATTTGCCAACGATGGGATTACTCCC
Source organism: Chitinophaga terrae (ex Kim and Jung 2007) (assembly GCF_900107795.1). Lineage (GTDB taxonomy): Bacteria > Bacteroidota > Bacteroidia > Chitinophagales > Chitinophagaceae > Chitinophaga > Chitinophaga terrae. The sequence continues at coordinate 196,604 of NZ_FNRL01000008.1, read as the reverse complement.
AGCAACATCCTCACAGATATTGGTTTTGCACCTGACCTCACCCTATGGGATACCACCAGGTATGTAGACTGGCAGAAAGAACTCTGGGGGCATTCTGCCGCTGCAACTTCCGCAAACGCCAGCATCTCAGGCGGTTCGGGAACAACCAACTACCGGCTCAGCGGCGGTTACAACAGGCAAAATGATATTGCCGGGAGGAATAGCAGCAACCAGTCAGGTAATGTAAGCATCAGTTTAGACAACTCTTTTTTCATGAATAAACTGAAGATAAGTTTTGAAGGAACACTCACAGGTACGTCGCTTGATAAGACAGGTATGTATCCGTCTTCGCTGGTAACGCTGCCTCCCAATGCGCCTTCCCTTATCAATCCTGATGGTACCGGCAACTTTGCGGCGTACAGGGCTGCAGGTTATAAAATTCCTCCTTTCACCAGTTTTTTCAATACCCTTAGTTCCAAAGGTAACAGCGTACGGGGCAGCGCTACCATTACCTACAATATAGCCAGCGGTTTGAATTTTACGGGAAGAGTAGGCATGACGAAAGATATCAATAACAGCATTTCAAAAATCCCCATCAAAGGCCAGGATCCATTTGCGGCTCCCAACACTCCTGTGACCGGTAAAACCAACTTTGGATATAGCCGGTTAAACAGCATGATCATAGAACCGCAATTAAGCTATTCGAAAAATATAAAGAACAACCCCATACAGGCTATAGTCGGATTTACTTATCAGACCAACAAAACCGCTTCCACCAATGTAAATGCCGATGGATATACCTCCGATGATTTCATGGGTTCCATGGCCTATGCAACAAATGTAAAGGCAAAGGATTATTTCGCTGAGTATAAGTATGCGGGCATCTTTGGAGGCCTTACCTATACTGTGAACGATCGTTATGTCGTTTCGCTGAACGGAAGAAGAGATGGCAGCAGCCGTTTCGGACCCGGTAAAGAATATGGCAATTTCGGCTCCGTTGGTGCGAGCTGGTTAGCCAGTGAAGAAGCTTTTGCAAAGAAGATTCTACCGGCATTTGTCAGCTTCCTGAAATTCCAGGGCAGCTTCGGCCTGACGGGCGATGATGCGGTAGGCGAATACCAATACCTGCCTCAATGGGGCAATGAGCTGGATCTGCCGGATTACAACGGGGTTACTTCCGTTTACCCGCTGTTAATGGCGAACAGCGACTACCACTGGCAAAGCACCAAGAAATTCCAGGTATCAGCAGAACTGGGCTTATTTGAAGATCGCATCAACCTGAATGGCGCCTATTATTTAAACCGTTGCGATAATCAACTGATCAGCTTTCCTACAGGCTCTTTTACCGGCTACACCAGCTATACGGCCAACTCGCCGGCCAATGTTCAGAACTCCGGCTGGGAGATCAGCGCATCAGGCCAGGTTGTTAAAACCAAAGACTTCCGCTGGAACCTTTCTGTAAATATCTCCAGGAATTCCAACAAACTTATCTCCTATCCTTTCTTTGAATATTCGCCATTCTATGGCATCTATGCAATAGGCCAGTCGCTCAGCGCCCAGTTCAAGTATAAATACCTGGGAATAGATCCGCAAACCGGCAAGCCCAGGTATGAAGATCATAACAAAGACGGAAAGATCGATTACGATTATACCAAACCTGCAGGTACAGGCAAAGACGACAGGATTTCGATAGTAGACGCTACACCTAAATTATCGGGCGGTCTGACCACTTCCTTTTCTTATAAGAACTGGAGTTTATATACCACCTTCAGCTATAAGCGTTACAACCAGATGAACAACCTGACAGATAATCTCGGGGCGATGAGAAACTATTCGTACACCCAACTGGAAGGCCACTGGCGATATCCAGGCCAGGACGCCACAGCCCCAAGAGCTACGGTCTTGCCGCTCCCCGACAGTCACTTCGCCGACTCGGATGCACTGTACGATATGATCAATGTATTCAGGTTAACCAATGCATCTGTCGGCTGGACAGCGCCTAACAGCTGGGCCAGCGCCGTAAAAATGCAACGATTGAATATTTCCATCAATGCAGATAACCTGCTGCTGATCACCAACTATAAAGGGATTGATCCTGATCTGAATGTAAGGAACGGGGGCAATCCGCCAACCCGTACGGTAACGGTTACACTGGGTGCAACCTTCTAACATTAATACAGAAAAATTAGCTTATGTCATTTTATCATTCATATAAAAGATCTGTTGCAACGCTGCTGGTAGCAGGCAGCTTTATTGCGCTGGCCGGCTGTAAGAAAATGATAGCGATAGACGCGCCTATCAACTCCACCGGTAACGAAACTACCTTTAAAACCGATGCCGGCGCCACTTCTGCACTGATGTCTGTTTATGCAAAGCTGATGCAGAATACAGATATGACCTGGAGCAATGGCGGGATGACCGTTTACTCAGGTTTATTATCTGATGAACTGAAGCCTGTATTGCTGATGACCGGCGATCCCAACTACCAGTATTACAGTACCCGTATCACTGTAGATAACGGGATATCCGACCTTTTCTGGGCGGATATGTATAAAACCATATTCTTTGCCAATTCTGTAATGGAAGGCGCCGCCGCCTCTACAGGCGAGCATTTCACCGACAGCGTACGAACGCTCATTGCAGGTGAAACAAGGGCGGCACGAGCCTTTTGTTATTATTACCTGGTAAATATGTTTGGAGATGTGCCAATGCCTTTGACAAGCGATATAACAAAGATATCGCGGCTTAAACGCAGCTCTGTTGCTGAAGTGAAAGAACAGATCATCTCCGACCTGTCTGCAGCTGCAGACCTGTTGCCCAATAACTATTCAGCATCCGGAGGCGAAAAATTAAGGATCAATAAACTGGTTGCAACTGCGCTGCTTTCACGAGCTTACCTCTTCAATGAAAAATGGGGAGAAGCTATTGCCAGCGCCGATAAGGTGATTAATAGCGGGCAATACAGTCTTGCAACCCTCGATAATACCTTTAAACCAAATAGCTCTGAAGCTATCTGGCAGTTGAAGATGACGGTAAAACCAGCCCAACAGGTATTGTTTGAGCCGGAAGCCATCTGCGCCAATGCCAGGTCCCAATACCTGCCTCCCGAAGCGCTGGAGCCATTATTCAGCGACCCCGAATTATACGGCCAGGTCGTAAGCGTTTACTTTTTAGGCGCCTATGTTTGCGCTCCATCGCTGATCGAATCTTTTGAGCCTGGCGACCAGCGCAAACTAAAGTGGCTGGACAGCCTGGCAACGCCTCCGGCTGCCCCGTATTACAGCAAGCCTTATTATTTCAGCGTAAAACACGAAAAATTTACAGATCCTGGAGCCAGCATCCCTGCGCCTCCTTACTATAATGTAATCCGGCTGGCGGAATTATACCTGATACGCGCCGAAGCCAAAGCGCAACTGGGAGATATCAACGGCGCAGCAGCGGATCTGAATATGATCCGCAAACGGGCAGGGCTGCCTAACACTACCGCCAATACGAAAACGGCCATGCTGGCAGCCATACAACACGAACGGCAAACAGAAATGTTCTGCGAATGGGGCGCCAGGTTCATTGACCTGAAACGTTATAATAAAGCAACAGAAGTGTTAGGGAAACTGGATTATAAACAACCATGGTCTCCTGACTACCTCTTGCTCCCTATCCCGAAAGCAGACCTGATCTCCAATTCCGCCCTTACTCAAAACCCGGGCTACTGATAATCTTCGCCATACGAATTGCCTCGCCGGGTAATTCGTATGGCTGCTGTTTGTTACCTCAATATTAAGTTTGAATTATCCCCTGCCGTCCATCACAAAAAGAACAGGCTTCCCTTTTTACTTTACTATCTTAAAGCCACCACACTTATTGCAGCTTATTTTATTTACACCATGGATACAAGAAGAGAATTTCTTAAGAAATCAGCATTACTATCCGGAGCAGTGAGCATATCAAGTATTTTGCCTCCGTCTATTCAAAAAGCACTCGCTATCAACCCAGCGCCAGGCAGTACCTTCCTGGATGCAGAACACATTGTTATTCTCATGCAGGAGAACAGGTCGTTTGATCACTGCTTTGGCTCCCTGCAAGGCGTTCGGGGGTTCAACGACCCCAGGGCTGTTCGCCTTCCCAACGGCAACCCGGTATGGTGCCAGACCGACCAGGAAGGAAAAACATATTCGCCTTTCCGGCTCGATATTAAAGACTCCCGTATTGCCTGGATGGGCGACCTGCCTCACTCCCGTCCCAGCCAGGTAGATGCATGGAACAGAGGAAAATATGACCAGTGGCTGATCGCGAAGCGTTCAGGGCATAAGGAATATTCCCATATGCCGCTGACGCTGGGCTACTACACCCGGGAAGACATTCCTTTCAACTACGCCCTGGCGGATGCGTTCACGGTATGCGACCAGAACTTCAGCGCCGCCATGACCAGCACCACTCCCAACCGCTCCTTTTTCTGGACGGGTAAGATCATGCACGAAGAAAAAGGCGATATGAAAGCGCATATCAGGAATGATGATTACAGCTACGGAAAACTTAGCTGGACCACCTTCCCTGAACTGTTACAAAAAAATAATATCAGCTGGAAATTCTACCAGAACGATCTCAGTTGCGGAGGTGGATTTAAAGGAGAAGAAAGATCATGGCTGGCGAATTTCGGTTGCAACCTGCTGGAATTCTTTGCCGCATACAATGTGAAATTCTCTGATCGTAACGTAAAAAGCCTGCTTAACCAGGTGGAGACTTTACCGGGCGAGATCAATAAACTGCAGGAAGCAAGCCCTTCTTCAGAGGAAGCCGCGCAGAAGATCAAAGCGGATATCGCGAAAAAACAGGAAGTACTGGACCATGCCACTGCAGAACTAAAAAAATGGAACAAGGAATGTTTTGACAAACTGACGCTTGAGCAAAAAGAACTTTATCACCGCGCTTTTGTGATCAACAGCGGAGATCCAAATTTCAGGACCATCACCAACCTGAAATATAAAGATGGCAACGAAGAAAGGGAATTGACAGTTCCGGCGGGCGATCTCTTCTACCAGTTCCGTAAAGATGTTAATGAAGGAAAACTGCCTACCGTTTCCTGGTTTGCCGGCCCCCAGAACTTCTCGGATCACCCCAGCGCTCCCTGGTATGGCGCCTGGTATGTTTCAGAGATCATCGATATCCTTACGAAGAATGAAGAAGTATGGAAGAAAACCATCTTCATTCTGACCTACGATGAAAACGACGGATACTATGACCACGTTGTTCCGTTCTCCATCTGCGACAGCAAAAAACCGGAAACAGGGAAAGTGTCGCAAGGTATAGATACGGAAATTGAACAGGTCAGACTGGATGCGGAACTAAGGCAGGGCGTACCTCCCAAGCAAGCCAGGGAAGCGCCTGTAGGACTGGGATACAGGATACCGATGGTGATAGCCTCGCCATGGAGCCGAGGCGGAAAAGTATGTTCCGAAGTTTTTGATCATACTTCTACCCTTCAGTTCCTGGAAACATTCCTGAACCGCAAGTTTAAGAAGAACATTCATATCGATAACATCAGCGAGTGGCGAAGAACTATCTGCGGGGACCTGACTTCTGCTTTCAGTCCATATACCACAGCAGAAGATAAACTCCCGTTCCTGGACCAGCATAAAACAGTAGAAACCATCTACAATGCAAAGTTCAAAGCGCTGCCCGGCGGCTACAAAGCTTTATCAGACAACGATATCAAAGCCATTCACGACAAAGGGCTTGGATTACAGGAGAAAGGAACACGTACTGCGTGCCCCCTTCCTTATGAACTCTATGCCGATCTGAAAGTAAACGGCAATACAGCCCAGGTGCAAATGAAAGCAGGCAACAAACTGTTTGGCAAATCATCTGCCGGTTCTCCATTCACCGTTTACTCGCCCCGGTCTTTCGATGGAGAAACATGCAGGCATTGGTCTTTTGCCGTAAAACCAGGCGATACGCTCACTTACGACTGGCAGATCGATAGTTTCGCGGATAACAAATATGACCTGCACCTGCATGGGCCAAACGGTTTCTTCAGGGCATTTGCCGGCCATGCCAATGATCCTGCACTGGAAGTAAGCGCAGCTCCCGAGATCAGCGGCAACAAAGCTACCGGCAACATTGTAGTTGTTTTATCTAACAAAAGCAGCCAGGGACTCACCGTTCAGATCAGCGATAACGCTTACGGCAACACGCAGATCAACAGGTCGCTGTCTCCCAATAGCAAAGTAGCGGTAGTATTGCCGTTAAGTAAAAGCAGCGGATGGTACGACTTCAGTGTTGGCATCAAAGATTCAACAACCTACCTGAGACGCTATGCGGGGAAAGTGGAAACCGGCAAACCGGGTATCACAGATCCTTTCATGGGTGGAGTAATAGCCTGAGAATAAAGTTGGTTATAGATAGGAAAAGGACCTGGCAGGTTGCCGGGTCCTTTTTTTATGGGATAAAAAAATGGCCAGGAAGTAAACACTCCCTGGCCTTCGCACTCTTTATTAACCACAACTAGTAATTAGGGTTCTGTTGCAGATTCGGATTCAGGTCCTTTTCCGTTTGCGGAATTGGCCACAGGTAATCGCGATTTGCTTTGAACACTCTCTTTTCTATAAATGAACCGTCATATTTCTGGATATCTGCATTCATCACTGTTTCTGCAATCTTCCACCTGCGTATATCATTGTAGTACAGTCCTTCGCCTGCCAGCTCTACGCGGCGTTCGTGGCGGATCTCTTCGCGCATTGCTTCCTTGCTAAGCCCGGTAGGGATATGAGGCATGCCAACACGGTCGCGGATCATATCAAGCGCTGCATACACGGTAGCGTCAGGGCCTGCGGCTTCATTCTGCGCTTCTGCATACATCAGTAATATATCAGCATACCGGAGTACGATGAAGTTGATCTCCGATTGCCCGTCTTTCAAATCTGATTTATCTTTTGGCGGCGCTTCCTTATCATACAAACTGAACTTCTTCATACCATAACCGGTGATCGCAAAGCGTTTTGCATCTATCACCGCTCCGCGGTACATATCGCCGGGGTAAGTGAAAGTTGCATTCAGTCGTGGATCACGGCCTTCATAAGGTTTAGCCGGATCATAACCGGAAGCCGGGTTGGAGATAGGCAAACCTGTTTCTTTCATGTAATAGGTCTTTGCCAGGTCCAGCAACGGCGCGTTGGTGTTATACTGGGTGCAGATCAGGTCGAAAGAACTACCCTGGTTTGGAAACTTGTATTGCACATCGAAGATCACTTCCTTGTTATTCTCATTTTGTTGCAGGAAGAGGCCCCTGTAGTCGCCAAACAAACCATAACCGGTACCGCCAAGGTCCATCACTGCTTTGGCAGCAGCAGCGGCGGCAGCCCATTTGGCCGGATCTTTGGCCGTATTGAACAGATCGCTGGCCTCGTACAACAATACCCTGGCTTTCAGGGCCATAGCAGCGCCTTTGGTTGCACGTCCAACATCTGCACCTGTAAATTTCACAGGCAATATGTTAGCAGCACTGTCCAGGTCTGTCAATACCTGTTTAATCACCTCTTCCCTGCTGTTCCTTGGCAGATCGGCCTGGGTAGCCGAGTTAGGAGAGGCTAAGATCACTGGCACGCCACCATAGTAAGTAGCGAGCGTGAAATAATACAATCCCCTCAGGAACATGGCTTCTCCTTTCATCCTTCTTACCAGGCTGGCATCCATTCCCGGCACTCCATCTACCTTCTCTAAAAATGTATTACAGCGGCCAATACCCATATAAGCATCTTTATAACGGGTAGTGATAATTCCGGCGGTGCTGGCGTTATGCGCACCGCTTGCTACGGTATTGAAACTTAAACCATCGGTTTGGTTGTAGGCGTTAGGGGATAAAGTTTCGTCCCATAAGGCAGTGGCGTTGTTGGAGCCTTTTCCTCCATAGATGCCATTGTTGCGAAGTACGCTGTAACAACCTACCAGGCCTGCATTTGCCGCTTCCGGCGTACGCCAGAAAGTTTCTTCAGTATAACGGTCGTGAGGCACGGTATCTAACAGGCTTTTATTACATCCTGTTGCGAGGTAGCCGGCACAGGCCAGTAATACGTATATCTTTTTTATATTTTTCATGATCATTGCAATTAGAAGGTTACGTTAATACCGCCATTGAAAGTTTTCAGCATCGGATAAGTATACAGATCGGTTTGATCCATTATGGATTCAGGATCAAATTCCTTGAACGGAGAGAAGGTCAGCAGGTTTTCACCGTTGATGAACACACTTACTTTCTTGATCTTTGCCTTATCCAGCCATCTTTGCGGCAGTGCATAGGCCAGTTGGATATTACGCATACGCAGGTAAGAAACATCCCTTAACCAGAAGGTAGAACGCTGGAAGTTATCTACGTTTCCTGTGCTGGTTGTAACGATTGGCAATTTAGCATCCGGATTTTCAGGAGTCCAGGCATCCGTTAACCAGTTCTTGGTAGCGTTGGCGCCGTTGTTGAACGGGAAGATCAGGTTAGCAACAGGTAATGCTTTAATACCGCCAACACCCTGGAATGCAGTGTTCAGGGAAAGACCTTTGTAGTTAACGGTAAACCCGAAAGCATAGTTCCATTTCGGCGTCTGGGATGAGATGTTGACCAATACACGGTCATCGCCGTTAATAATTCCATCTCCATTCTGATCTTTATATTTGATATATCCCGGCTTGGTCTTTGGTCCCTGGTAAGCCCAGTTCTTCACTTCATCTGCTGTCTGGAACAATCCTTCTGCCTGCAGAATATAGAACGAGTTGATAGGAGAACCTTCTTTCAATATAGTACCATCTGAATTGTACACTATTTCACCGTCAAGGGATGTGATCTCATTGTAGTTATAAGAAACGTTTCCATAAACATTCAATCCAACATCGCCAAACTGGTCTGAATACTGGGCGGTGAACTCAACACCCCTGTTCAGCATACTACCTACGTTCTTCTGCGTACCGCTTAAACCACCTACCTGCGAAGGCAGGGCTTTCGGACGAAGCATACCTGTGGTTTTCCGGTTGTAAACGTCGAGGCTCAAAGCCACACGGCTTTTCAGCAAATTGATATCAGCGCCGATATTGGCTGAAGTAGTTCTTTCCCAACGCAATCTCGGATCTGCATCCGCCAGCATAGCAGCGCCCGGAACCTGCGTACCGCCAAAGCTATAATCTTCTCCCAATCTTACTGTTCTCATATAGCTGTACAACGGAACGCTCTGGTTACCCATAGAGCCATAAGAACCGCGTAATTTCAGTAACGAAATAAAGTTGCTGCGGAAGAAAGATTCCTTATCTATACGCCATCCCAGTTCTGCCGACGGGAAACTCATCCAGCGGGTAGCTGGGCTCAGACGGCTGGAACCATCAGAACGTAAAGTAGCCTGGAAGAGATAACGGCCATCGTAATCGTAATTGACACGGCCAAAGTAAGATTCCAGCACATCGCGGGTCAGATTACCGGAAGTCGAATTCCAGGTATTACCTGCGTCAAAGGCGTCTAATGATCCATCGAGGTAGCCATAGAAACTGGTAGCCCATGATTCCGGAGATGCATTATAGTAGGATGCGCCTATCATAGCCGAGAGGTTATGTTTACCGAAAGAGCGGGCCCAATCCAATGTATTGAAGAATGTAATATTCAGATCGTTGTAATCTGTTTTAGCAGCCCTTGGCGCCGTTGCCGGGCTATTCCAGTTAATAGGAGCGCCGGTTTTGGGATTGAATGTTTGCATACGCGGAGTAAAACCACTCAGCAAACCATCATATTTATCCACACCAAACTTTGCAGAATATTTAAGATCGAACGGCAGTTTATATTCCAGGAAAACGGTACTTAAAAAACGTTGTACAACTTTCGTTTGCAGGCCGTTGAAAGCCAGCATGCGGGGGTTTTCCCAGTTGTTGCGTCCTGCGGTCCGGAGCCATGAGTTACCGTAGCGGCCATCCTGTAATGTATCGCTCAGGATAGGCAGGGCCCGGGCCAGGTATGTCCAGGTATCAGTATAAAACGGTTGCGTATAATTGCGATAATAACCGTCCAGGGTAGCGCCAACTTTTAAACGTTTGGTGATATCTGCAGAAACATTAACACCCAGGGAATATTTTTTTTCATGGTTGCCGGGTCCGAACAGGATACCATCCCTGTCGAGATAGCCCAGGGATAAACGGTACTGGTATTTTTCGCCGCTTCCGGAAACGCTCAGGTCATGCTTCTTCAATACGCCATCCTTCAACGCAATTTTGTACCAGTTATTGGCAGGGTAAGTGAAAGGATCTTTAGACATCCCATTCTTGTATTCTTCGATATCCGCTGCCGAATACTCAACCGCTTTACCTTCGTTGAGCAGGGCCTGGTTCTTCAGGTTCATGTAGGCGATAGGATCATCGATGATATCAGGAAGATAGGTAGCGCGCTGACGGCCGTAGTTGAAACCATAGTCGACGCGGGCTTGTCCTTTACCTTTTTTAGTGGTCACCATAATTACGCCATTCGCACCTTTTGAACCATAGATGGCTGCGGCAGCGTCTTTCAGTACGGTTACACTTTCGATATCGTTCGGGTTCAGTTCATCCATAGAATATTCGATCCCGTCTACCAATACCATCGGGCTGGCGCCGGAGGCGCTGGTTGTTCCGATACCGCGGATACGGATGGTACTTCTGTCGACACCCGGCTGGCTGTTGCTCAGGTTAACAGAAAGACCCGGTACGCCGTGCAATGCGTTACTGACGTTAGTAATAGGCTGACCTGCTTTGTCTTTCATGTCAACCGTGCTGATAGCGCCGGTTACGGATACTTTCTTCTGGGTACCATAACCTACTACCACTACGTCGTTCAGTTTCTGGATGTCTTCTACCAGTGCAATGATCATTGGTTTGGAAGCATCGGCTTTCACTTCTTTAGGCAGGTAACCGATGAAAGTCAATTTCAGCGTGGCGCCGGCGGGAGCGTCCAGTTTAAATTTACCATCCACGTCGGTGCTGGTACCTTTGGAGGTTCCCACCACCTGGATACTTACACCAATAACAGGAGCGCCTGATTCGGATACCACCTTACCTGTTATGGGAACGTTTTGTGCGTACAGAGATAGTTGCCCCAAAGTGGCCGTGAGGCAAAGCAATAACGTGGCGGCCTGTTTGCACAGGCGCAGATACAAAGATTTCATTTAGCTAATTTTAGATTACTGGTAAGCGGTTTTGGTTAAAGCCCAGCTTCATGGAACTTGTTTGGATAATCACTGATGATGCCATCCACACCCATACTGCGCAGCTTCTTCATTTCATCAACCGTTTGTACAGTCCACGGCACAATGGTAATATGCCTGTCGTGGCATTTCTTTACCAGTTCAGGTGTAACCATTTCATAGGCCGGGTTGTAGAAATACGGTGTAAATCCAAGCTGTTCCAGGTGTTGCTCAAAAGTGTGTTTCTTATCTGATGTCAGGAAGCCCAGTTTGATAGATGGATATTTACGGTGCATTACCTGTAAAGGCCGCGGATCAAAAGACTGCACATACAACCTGTTGCCCAGTTGTTTCAATTGTTTCACTGCCATCATCCTTTCTATGTATTCTTCCGGTGCAGGTTGTTCTTTACCATCTGTTTTTTCAGAAGATTTGATCTCCAGCAGGTAGTACGCAGGCGGCAGATGATGTTGTTTCGTATATGCTTCCACGGAGTCTATCATTTCAGACAGAAGCGGAGCATAACTGCGCATGCGTTGCTGTTCAGGAAATGCAGGATAAGGCTTTTCACCGATGATGAATGAGCGGATATCGCTGTAGTTCATCTGGTAGAAAGTATACTTCGACCTTTCCGCAGGCGGAATATTCTTTCCATCAGGCATGGTGGTGTACGACGGGGTGAAGGACGCATCGTGGTAGACCATTACCTGTCCGTCTTTGGTGATGTGGATATCAAATTCGATGGTGTTGGCTCCCACTTCCAACCCTTTGTACATTGCCGGGATAGTGTTTTCCGGCATCAGGCCGCGGGTACCGCGGTGCCCTACTTTGAAGACGGTAGGATCTGCGGCGGTTTGCCGGGCAGACCTGGTAGTTTTACAAGCTGTAAATGCAGTGCAGGCAGCCAGTGCCACTACGGCTAATGACAGTTGTTTTTTTGTTCGCATGGTAGTGATAGTGTGTTTCCGTTTGCAGCCTATAGCGTCATTGTTCCAGCGCCACAGGCAATTATCTGTTAATCCGTTTCCGTTGTAATAGCGTCATAGTTTCCGGCTATTAACAAAATGCATGGTTTCCGTTTATGGGACCAGCAGGTTGTTGACTGGTCCCCGCTTTTATTTTTGAATTGCCAGGTACAATACTGCAGCCAGCACAGCTCCGCAGATGGGACCAATCACAGGTACCCAGGCATAGCTCCAATCGCTGTGCGACTTATGTTTCATTGGCAGGATCTGGTGCATGATCCTTGGCCCCAGGTCTCTTGCCGGGTTGATCGCATAGCCGGTTGTACCGCCTAATGCCAACCCGATCACCCATACGAGGAAGGCGGCAGGAATAGCGCCCAGCGCCCCCATCCCTATCGGTTGTTTGGTGCCGCTCTCCGCTATCATAGAAGGATCGGCAAAATAGAAGATGGTGAACAGCAACACGAAGGTTCCAGTAACTTCACAGATGAAGTTGCGGGCAATATTTCGTATAGCCGGTTCCGTGCAAAAGGCGGCGCGTTGCGCAGCGCCATCTTCTGTCAGATCGAAATGATCTTTATAGTTTAGCCATACCAGGGAAGTGCCGAGCATGGCGCCCGCCAGTTGAGCGAGTATATAGAAAGGTACATCTGCCCATGGTAGCTTATGCGCCACCGCCATGGCGATGGTAACAGCAGGGTTTATATGGCCTCCGCTGAACGAGCCGGAGATCACCACGCCAACATACACGGCTAAGGCCCAGGCGGTAGTGATCACGATCCATCCGCTGTTATTACCTTTCGTTTTATTAAGTACTACGTTGGCCACTACCCCGTTACCGAGGAGTACCAGCATCATTGTACCGAGGAATTCTGCTAAAAAAGGAGACATGGAAAAATCAGTTTTAAAATGAATTAAAGTTGAGCCCAGGTTTTAGCTGTGGCAATAGCCCTGTTCCAGCCGTCAATCCATTGTTTACGCTGATCGGCAGAGCCATCCGGCGTAAAGCATTTTTCCATATTCCACTGACTGCGGATCTCTTCCAGGTTTTCCCAGTATCCGACTGCCAGGCCGGCCAGGTAGGCAGCGCCCAATGCAGTGGTTTCGGTTATACCCGGGCGTACTACTTTTGTTTGCAGTACATCTGCCTGGAATTGCATCAGCAGGTTATTGCTTGTTGCACCGCCGTCTACTCTTAATTCTTTTATACTAAGTCCGGCATCCGCTTCCATTGCTTTCAGTACGTCCATAGTCTGGTAAGCGATGCTTTCCAGCGCTGCGCGGGCAATATGGCCGGCGTTTGTACCGCGGGTCATACCTACCAGCGTACCGCGGGCATGCTGATCCCAATGCGGGGCGCCTAAACCAGCGAAAGCCGGTACCAGGTATACGCCGTCGTTCTGCGGAACGGAGGCCGCCAGCGCTTCCACTTCTGAAGAAGAGCGGATAATGCCAAGGCCGTCCCTCAGCCATTGCACAATAGCGCCTGCGATGAAAATACTTCCTTCCAGGGCGTAGTTGATCTCGCCGTTCACTTTCCAGGCAACGGTTGTGAGCAGGTTGTTTTTGCTGATGATAGGTTCCTGGCCGATGTTCATCAACATAAAACACCCGGTGCCATAAGTGTTCTTTACCATTCCCGGGGCGGTGCACATCTGCCCGAATAAAGCAGCATGCTGATCTCCGGCTATTCCAGCAACCGGTATCTGGGCGGCAAAAACGCCGGGAGCTGTATAGCCTGATATGGCGCTGGATTCGTTCACTACAGGCAATATGCTGGCAGGAATATCGAGTAACGCGAGCAGTTCTTCGTCCCATTGCTGCGTATGTATGTTGAACAGCATGGTGCGGGAAGCGTTAGTGATATCGGTTGCATGTACTTCGCCATGTGTCAGATTCCAGGTAAGCCAGCTATCTACGGTCCCAAATGCAAGTTTGCCTTGTTGAGCCTTTTTCCTGGCGCCTTCTACATGATCGAGTATCCATTTTATTTTGGTGCCGGAGAAATAGGCGTCGATCACTAATCCTGTTTTCTCGCGGACCATTGTTTCTTTTCCTTCAGCTTTCAGTTGATCACAGAATTTGGCGGTGCGGCGGTCCTGCCATACGATAGCGTTGTAAACAGGTTTACCTGTTTCACGGTCCCAAACAATTGTTGTTTCGCGCTGGTTGGTGATGCCGATGGCGGCGATATTACCCCCTTCCAGCCCGGCTTTGGCCATGGCTTCGGTGGCCACGCCGATCTGGCTGCTCCAGATCTCGGTTGGGTCATGCTCGACCCATCCTGGTTGAGGAAATATCTGGGTAAATTCTTTTTGCGCCACAGAAACCGGTGTCCCTGCCTTATCGAAGATAATTGCACGGGAACTGGTTGTTCCCTGGTCCAGCGCCATTACGTACTTGTTCATATTTTTCTATTTCGTGGATATTACTAGTCGCAGCTTTTTAAAAGCGCGTATATTGGTTATTTCAGCGATCATTGTTCCTGCTTAGGCGCTAAGCGGCATTTGCCGGCGTTTGTTTTCATTATTCAGCAAATAGTGGCCGGCCATTTTGGTAAATGCTTCCACCTGTTGCTGCTGCCATGCGGCGTCTTTTCCGTTCACTGTAGCCATCAGTGCTGCAACGGCGGGCGCCATTTCAATTGCGGCTGCAGCATCAAGGAACAAAGCCCTTAATCTTCTTGCCAATACATCCTCTACTGTGACAGCCATTTCATTTTGCACCGCCCATATTACCTGGGCTTTAACATAAGGTAACGCCGGATGCAATTTAGCACCCATTGCCGGATTACGAACAATATAAGATTCTATTTCGGCGGCATCACTTCCATAAACATCGAACGGTGCGGGCGCCGGTTTTTGCTGGTAGCCATGGATGCGGAGCGTCCTGGTAGTGCAGTTAACAGGCAACAATCCTCCTTTTTTGATGGCCATATCCACTACGTCTTCCGCCATTTTACGGAAGGTAGTCCATTTTCCGCCTGTAATGGTGATCAGGCCGGAATCCGCAACAAGGATCTTATGGCTCCTGGAGATCTCCTTGGTGCTGCCGGTGTTTTTCTGTGGCGCCGCCAGGGGACGCAGGCCGGCAAATACGCTTAACACGTCTTTACGTTGAGGCGCCCGGGTAAGGTATGCCCCGGCAGTGTTCAGGATAAAGTTGATCTCTTCTTCCAGCGCAACGGGTTCCAGGCTATGCTGGTCCAGCGGCGTATCTGTAGTTCCAAGCAACACTTTATTATGCCATGGTACGGCAAAAAGTACGCGCCCGTCGGATGTTTTAGGGATCATAACAGCGCTGCTGCTGTTAAGGAAAGAAGCATCCAGCACCAGGTGTACGCCCTGGCTGGGCCTAACCATATTAGGCGCCGATGGATTATCCATCTGCAATACTTCATCTACAAATACGCCGGTGGCATTGATCACTGTTTTACCCTGCAATTGATATTGTTCACCGGTCTCAAGATCTTCTGCAATAACGCCGCTCACTTTGCCGCCTGTTTTCTGCAATGCTTTCACTTTGCAATAGTTCAGGAGTACGGCGCCGTTTTCAGCGGCTGTTTGTGCGATGTTCACTGCCAGGCGGGCATCATCAAATTGCCCGTCGTGGTATACAATACCTCCTTTTAGTCCTTTTTCCCGGATATTAGGCAAGCGCCTGAGCACTTCCTGTTTTCCTATGTGCATGGACTTTCCCAGGCTGAGTTTACCGGATAAGAGATCATAGATCTTTAAGCCGATCGTATAAAAAGGGCCATCCCACCAACGGTACTGGGGAATGACGAATTGTTGATTATGTGCCAGGTGAGGCGCATTGGCCAGCAACAGGCCTCTTTCGTATAACGCTTCCCGTACTAATGCCACGTCGCCCTGCGCCAGGTACCTGACTCCCCCATGCACTAACTTGGTGCTCCTGCTGGAGGTACCTTTGGCAAAATCGGCTTGTTCTAACAGGACAGTTTTAAATCCTCTTTTGGCTGCATCCATTGCTACTCCTAACCCGGTGGCTCCGCCACCGATAATGATCATGTCCCAGCTTTTTGATACTGATTGCCTGACCTGTTGTATAGATTCGATTCTCTTCATTTGATTGCGCGATTCACTTTTGTTTGATTTCGGTTGTTTAATTTTTATTGAGATAAGTAATAAAAAGAAACAATTCGAAACCAAAATAGAAAATAAAATGAAAAGCCAAAAAAATTTTGGATGATAGGTAAACAAATTTTTCCTCCAAATATTTTCTTCTTGATTACAAGTGATTAATATAGATTAATATTAGATTATATAATCAGATGCGGTTTCATTTCCTTTCCTTCTGAATCGTTATGGTTACATTTGATGCGTTAATAAATTACTAAATTAGCCTCGTATAGGTTAAAACGAAACTATTTAGTTGATATTTGTAAGCAAATGGTTTCGGGTGCAAACTTGGGAAAAAAAGAAGAACCGGTGATAGTTTTATAAGTTAATTTTACGTTATGTCTATGATCAATATCGCTGAACGTCATAAGTATATACTTGATAAGTTACATGAGAAAGGATATGTGAATGTATTGGACCTGTGTAAAGATTTGGATGTTTCCGGGGTAACAATTCGAAAGGATTTGAAATTGCTGGAAGATAAGGCCTTACTCTTCCGCTCGCATGGCGGGGCCACTATCAACAACCCTTATACGAACGACAAACCGGTTAATGAAAAAGCGAATATCCGCAAAGAAGAGAAGTCAGGGATCGGCCATGCCGGCGCTGCACTCATAGCCCCCAACGACGCCATCATCATTGCCTCCGGCACAACCGTTCATAATCTCGCTAAACATATACAGCCACGCGGACACCTTACTGTGATCACCAGCGCCCTGAACGTAGCATTAGAATTACTCCGCCATCCCGATATTGAAGTGATCCAGTTGGGCGGACATCTCCGCAACAGCTCTTCTTCCGTAACCGGACCCTATGCAGAAAGGATCTTACAGGATTTCTCCTGCAGCAAACTATTCCTGGGCGTTGACGGCATCGACCTGGAGTTCGGACTCACCACCACGAATATACTGGAAGCCCACCTTAACCAGAAAATGATCAACACAGTACAGAAAACCATCGTACTGGCCGATTCTTCCAAATTCGGCAAACGCGGTTTTGGCAGGATCTGCGGCCTGGAAGACATCGACGAAATCATTACCGACAGCGGAGTACCCCAACATATCGTCAAACAACTGGAAGATATGGGCGTGAAGGTGACAGTTGTCCAGGCTTAAAATTTAACCGGATAAGCGTTATCTTGCATTTCATTAACCGCCTGTATCCTATGAAAAAACAGTTGCCTATTTTTTTAATGCAGCTCTCAGCTGCTTTCTTCCTTTTATCATCCTGTGTTAAAGAAGTGCCTGCCGATTACCCGCTAAGCCTGAACCCGGGGCCCGATTTTACCGTACCCGATCCCGCCAACAGCGCCAAATACGAATTCATATCTGTGAACGGCGCCTGTTCGGATGCCGTCGTAGAAGGCGCTTATACCGTTGGTAAAGCGGCAGACGCCACGAACTTTATTCGTGTAACCGTTTATGTTACCAGGACCGGCGCCTGGACCATGAAAACACCGGTTGTAAACGGGGTTAGTTTTGCGGGCCAGGGAACATTCAACGATACAGGGCTGCAACCTGTGAAGTTGCTGGCCAGCGGCACTCCCGTGCGGGCGCAGACTTACAACACAACCATGACAGCCGCCAACGGCAACTGCAGCACGACTTTCACCTGCGAACAGCCATAAGCAGATTATATAATGAGGGTCTCTACAGACGTAGAGACCCTGGAACATCGAGTGGTTTGTTATTGGAACGTGTCTGGCTTATGAGAAAAAATTATTTGGGATGAACATTGCCAATGGCCTGCAGATCAATATTACAGGAGTCTTTAAAATAGTTCACTGCTATATTGTATTTCTTCTTTATCAATCCATTTTTATCTACCCCCGGAGCAAAATACAGGGACTGCATCTCTTCGAAGGTATGCGTTGTAATAGTTTTGATATAGCAACCCAGATCAACCACCGGATTTAAGGACATATCCTCTTCCAGCAACCCTACCGCATAAAAATCCGTAACTCCCCATACATTGGTAGGCGTTAGTTTCCTGAATGCTTCCGGTACGCGTATACGCCCATTTAATATGGCATGGGTCATATAATAACGGTGCATGTTCCCGGTACAGGTATTCAGGTAATCGTTGCCTTTTGTTAACAGGTCGTTGTTCACAAATCCAAGGGTAAAAGATTTGTCGGTAGCCCGGCAGGAAGCATCTTCATAAAAAAACTTCTGCAACTCCGGTTTATAGATAAACAAGCCGGAAGAAAGCATGATCACAAAAGGCATTGTTGTTTTCCTGAACGCTTCAGGATAGTGTTTCAGGCAATGCTCCTTGAAAACGCTGATTGCCCGGCCAACAGCTTCAGGCGTTCCCTGGAGAGCCGAATCTACTGACCCTGCGTCAAAACCTGATTTAAATTCTGCTTGTGTGAACTTATACAGGATATAACTTCCGTATTCTTTGTAAAAAGCCATAATAGTATCGTCGTATGGCTGGTTTCCCTGCGGGATCTTATACAGATTTGCGGGCATGACCGGCTGAAGGGCAGGTTCTCTTTTGCACCCTGCAAATGCAAGGATACCCAAAAGCAGTACGATGAACGATTTATAAAAAGCTGACATGGTAATTGGTTTAAGTGAATCAATCCGGTTTACGCTGACCTGTGATCTGCGGGTTCTGGGTAAGGCTCTCGTTGAATAACAGCACTTCCTGCGGTATGGGTAGTACATATTGCGGGTCGCGCCTCTTCAGCGTATAGATCTCTGTTTTATCAGGCGCCGGGGCAAACTTGTGTTTTATTTCAGGCATGCCGTACCTCCTGAGGTCCATCCAGCGATGCGCTTCTTCGAAACACAGTTCTCTTCTACGTTCCAGCCGGCACTTATACAGCATATCATCGCCCGTTGTCACTTCCCAGGGTTGATAAGTACCCGCCTGATACCGCTTTTCTCTTAATTTATTCAGATCATCTAACGCCAGTTGCGCTTTTGCAAGATCTCCGCCCAGCCTGAACTGTTGTATAGCCGCTTCCGCCCTGTTCAGGTACGCTTCAGAGCTTCTCCAGGCAGTAGGAATGCTCCACGTTTCATTGACCACTTTACCCAGCGAATAGTCCGGAGGAAATATCATCCTCAGGAATTCAGGGTTTTCATAGAAATACCTTTGCGACCTGAGATCGTTCACTTCGTAGATTTTAGCCAGGTCCTGCGATACGCTGATCACACGGCTCATACCATCTATATTCACATCGTTATTGGTTCCATACGCCCAGATAGCTTCATTGGTCCTGGCCATGAGCAGGTCGTCGGTAAAGGTGTTGAGGTCCATCAGTTCGGGATGCTGCCGGATCACTATTGTTGCATGTTCTTCTGCTTTTTTCCAGTTCTCCATGTACAGGTAGATACGGCTGGCCAGCAAGTGTGCCGCTACGCTGTTCATGATCTTCGGATTCACCCCGTGTTTTTCCTTTTCCAGTAAATACACGGCGCTGTCAATGTCATTCGTCACCCTGTCGTATACTTCCTTTACCGTATTCCTTGTGAGCCCTTTTTCAACAAGGTTTACATCGAGTTTCAGCGGTACGCC
The DNA here is from genome assembly GCF_900107795.1 of Chitinophaga terrae (ex Kim and Jung 2007). Taxonomy (GTDB): domain Bacteria; phylum Bacteroidota; class Bacteroidia; order Chitinophagales; family Chitinophagaceae; genus Chitinophaga; species Chitinophaga terrae. The sequence goes on along the minus strand of NZ_FNRL01000008.1, from coordinate 176,813 downwards.
GGGCAATTTATCAGGCGTAGTCGTAGAATCATTGTACGGCAGCGCATAAAGATTCACCAGCATAAAATAATAATAGGCCCTCAGTGCATAAGCTTGCCCTTTATACCAGTCCTTCTCCCACTTTTCGCCTATAGCTCCATCAACATATTGCAATGCAAGGTTGGCTCCCATTATCAGGGTATAATAGGTCTTCCAGGAGTTGAAGTCCGGCTGCATAACACTGCCAAGGACCTTGCATTGTTCCTGGTAATCGGATTGCCATTGAAACGCAGGATAGTCGTAGTATAAGATATCCATCCCACTGAACTGGTAGGCGCCGTAATTATAATATTGTACGTCATCTGAGAATAACTGTACCTGTGGCTGAAATCTTGTCTGCATCCCGGGGTATCCCTCCTGCGCCAGCAGGTCTCCAAATTCGCTTACTTTGGTAGGTATTACTTCATTCATTGACTTTTCGGCCAGGAACTTTTTACAGGAAGAAAAAATACCTGCGAACATTATAATTAATAATAAATATCGGTTCATTTCACTTGCTTTAAAAAGTTACAGAAATACTGCCTGTATACTCAGGAACAACGGGCAATGCAGTAGATCCAACACCATCGATTTCAGGGTCTTGTCCCTTTAGTTTCCTGGCTTTTATTTTGAACGGGTTCCTTACTCCCGCGCCCAGTTGCAGCCCTTTCAGTTTTAATTGCTTCACAACAGATTGAGGCACCATGTATCCGAGGTTGATTACATTGCATCTCAGGAAACTGCCGTCGGCTACCATTAAATCCCCGAAATCAAATAAATCGTACCTGTTAATCCTCACAGCCGCGCCAGAGGCATTGGCCATAGGCACTTCGATAGTTCCTTGGCTAAAAAGATCTACAGCCGCAGGTATCTTAGTGTATAGCTCATCTCCCGGTTTCCGCCACCTATCCAGCATTTCCCGGCTCATATTCCCCATGGTGCTTGGATAACGGTTGTTGCCATATTGGTATAAACCATTCATTCTTTTCTTATTCCCTACTGCATAATAAAAGTCGCTGGACAACGACAGGTTCCGGTACCTGAAAGTAAAAGAGAATGTGCCGGTGAGCTTTGGCAGTACCTGGCCTGAATACACCAGGAAATTTTCCGGAGAAGAGATCTTATCATTCATATTCGTTACAGTAGGCAGTCCCGTTTGCGGATCCGGCCCCCCGTACCTGTAAGAATAGAAGCCATCAACAGCCCGTCCGTTCACTTTTGCGGTCCCGTTCAGGTAATCGTTGTATGTATTTAAATAGCCGGTGTCCCTTACGTTGTTGATATTCCAGTTATTCATAAAGGTCAGGGACAGGCTTATATTTTTCCGTTGGATCGGGATCAGGGTTAATTGAAGTTCGTAACCCGAGTTATCCATTACTCCATTATTAGTCAGGTTAGTGCTTACCCCGTTTTCATATGGAATATTATGCGCAACGATCAGATCACGGCCTTTCTTCCTGTACGTATTAAAATCAATGTTCACTTTGTTATTGAAAACAGAAACATTCACCCCCAGGTTGTATTGCTGCGTTTTTTCCCAGCGCAGATCGGGGTATGGCAGGCTTTTAAGAACAATGCCCGGCCTGTTAAAGATATTCGCTTCGTTAATATTGGTGCTGTAACTCGCAATCAGCGATGGACCCACCTGGTTTACCACGTTTCCCTGGGTACCATAGGAGGCGTTGACAAATAAAGCGTCGATCAACTTACTTTCTTTCAGCCATTCTTCACTTTTCGCATCCCATCTGAATCCCACGCTGTAGTTAGGCAGGAACTTCTGGTTGGAATATTGGCCAAACCTGTTGGAACCGTCGGATCTGACGGTAGCGCTAAGCGTATAACGGTTATCGTAGTTGTAGCCCCCGGAAAGATATACACCCACAGAATTGGTGATCATATCAGTTATATTGGTAGCCAGGAGCCGCGTATTACCAAGGTCGCTGGAATAAAATTTCATTCCCCTGTCTGGAAAAAAGCCGCTGCGTTGCATTGCCAAACCTTTATTCACTGCCGAATTGATCTCTGTTCCCAGGTCTACATATACTCTGTCGAGCATATTCCTGACATTGGTACTGAAATTAAAACTGTTACGGGTAGAATAACTGAACATATTGGTATATGCTGTAGCTCCAAGCCCCCCGATCGGAATAGTCGATTGATTCAATACTTCCTGCGGATAGGTTTCTCCATAATTATACCCCCTGATATTTGCGATGTATGAACTTCTTTCCGTAGCATAGTTATAGAGGTTTATATGATTGACTCCCACGCTGCTTTGGTTATTGAAACTGAAACCTCTCCCTATATCATAGCGACCCTGTACCTGCACCGAGAACGAATATCCCCCGTTCTCGTTATATGTATTATCCAGTTCATTGAAAATATTGAATTTAATAGGCCCTGCTCCGTATCTTTTAGGAATATCCGTTGCGTTGGCGATCTCGTAGAAATCATCCTTTGCTACTGTTCTGCTGGTTTTTAAGGCATAATCCAGCGGGCTGACAGTCCCGTTGTAGTAACCCCGTTTTTTAGTGTAGCTTCCCAGGATGTTAATTCCCAAGGTGACGCGTTTACCAATAGCAGTGTTGATATTGGTACTGGTAGAAAATTGTTTGTTCCTGTCCAGCTTGGCTACGCCCTGGTCCTGTAAAAAGCCGAAAGAAGTATAATAAGTTGTATTTCCTACACCGCCACTCACGGAGATGTTATGCGAGGTGCTGACAGCATTCTGGAAGAGGAGCTGAAACCAGTCAGTATTACGGCTGGAAACTTCCGTTACCTTCTGTTTAAAATACTCTTCTGTGATTTCATGCCTGAAAAGTTTGCGGACCAGCGCTTCATACGAATCTGCATACAGGAAACCGTTGGCGCTTACCGGTTTTCCGTCTTCCACCATTTGCTGGGAAAACAACATCCGCTCCGCTGAGTTCATCAGCTGAAGATCGCCGTAACCGGGGCGGCGGCTGAATCTAGTCCAGGTATTATATGTAACATTTGCCGGTCCGGCCTTCCCTCTTTTCGTGGTAACAACTATAACGCCATTGGCTGCACGAACTCCATAAATGGAAGTGGCAGCGGCATCGCGCAAAAAAGTGATGCTTTCTATATCATAGGGATTCAGTCCTGCAATGGCGTTTCCCATCAGTGAATAGTTGCCGTTCGATAAGCCGTTCAGGCTTTCAGCGCTGATATCAACAGGATCAGTCCTGATCATCCCGTCTATTACCCAGAGGGGGGAAGCATTACCAACGAAGGTGCTTGTACCGCGCATGCGGATGGTAGGCCGCGCGTTTACACTGCCGGAATTATTCACTACCATTAGGCCCGGTATTTTACCCTGCAACATCTTATCCACTGTTGGCACTCCCGGCTGCATAATATCTGCCGCCTTGATCTTATAGGTTGCGCCGGTTGCCAGGCGCGGATCAATTTTCTGGTAACCGTTCACCAATACTTCCTGCACCTGTATCGGTGCAGTTTCCATCTGCACTTTTAACATTTCAGGCATGGTGTTCACTTTCATGGTCACTGCTTTCATTCCCATGAGGGAGAACCTGAGCGATTCGCCTTCTTCTATCACCATGGAAAAAAGCCCGTTATCGGTGGTCACGGTCCCTGTTTTGGTTCTTTCGGCCTGGATACTTACACCCGGAAGACCGTTGCCATCCGGGCCTGTTACCTGGCCACGAACGGGGAAGCCGATCTTCTCTACTGTTTTTTGTTGCGTCGGGGTAACCGGGTAGATCACGATACCGCCCATATCTTCCACAAAATCCAGCTTCTTCGCATCCAGGATAGTTTTCAGTATGCGTTCCAGCGTTTCTGATTTTACGTCAATGGTCACCGGTGGTTGCCTTCTTACCTCGTCGGCATTGTAGGTGAACCTGACGTTGGAAAGCGCGCGGATATCCTTTAGTACAAGCGCCAATGGTTTGTTGGTCGCTTTATAGGTGATCCGTTTATCCAGTGCAGGACTTACCTGGCTATAGGCAGTTTCGCCTGTAACCATAAGCAGGAGCAGGAACAACAGGACACGAAAGCGCCTGGCCCCACAACAGAGCAAATTGCTGGTTTGTTTCATCTGTCAATCATTTACAAAGTGGCTACAGTTAGCTGTAGATGCCCGTTTTGGTTGATTTTACTTTTTATCTATAATTACTGTTCTATTTTCTACTCTAAAGACAATCTTATTTGTAGTCCGGCTCAATTTATCCAGGACTACCTGTAATGAAGCTGGTCTTGGTATTTCTATAGTAAACTGCAGGTCCATAAGGTCTGCCGATTTAAACTTAAAATTATAGTCATAATCCCGGGCCAGGCTATTGGTGATCGCTTTTAAGGAAGCGTCTTCAAAATAGATAACGCCGTCTTTCCAGGCGGTGAACAGATGCGTATCTACCTGTTGTACCTGCTGATCGCCCCCGGAACTGTTATACTGCATTTGTTCTCCGGGTTTCAGCGTTACCGCTTTCCCTGCGGCGGCAACTTTAACTTTTCCGTTCACCAACGTGGTATAGATAATACGATCATAGGTATTGACATTGAACTCTGTTCCCAGCACCGTGATCTCTACACCGGCGGCATTGACAACGAACGGCTTTGCTGCATCGGGAGCCACGGTAAGATAAGCTTCCCCGGAGATCTCTATAGTCCTGGTACCTGAAGTGAACGCCTGCGGGAATACCATTTTCGATTCGGCATTCAGCGTTACAATGGTGCCATCAACCAATTGCACGGGCACCTGGCGCCCCCTGGGCACCTCCAGGGTATCCATTCCTGAACCGGGCGATGATTGGTCCAGCGCTTTGTAGACCACTTTTTTCCCTGAAGCCTGGATATGAGCCCCTCCGGCCTGCACATCCACAACACTGTCGGCCAGTCTTATACTTTTCCCGTTCGCCATTTTTATTTCAGGGAATTGTTCAGGCAGTGCGTTGGCTATTGTAGCCTGCTTTTTAGGATGGAACAACAGTTGTTTGCCCATCCAACCTGCAAAGATCAGTATTGCTACAGCAGCTGCTATTTTCAGGTATCTCCGGTAACCGACCACTTTAGGCTCCTGCCTGATGGCCTGTTGGAACCTTGTCCATCCTTCATCCGCAGGAAACAGACCGGCTGCATCTTTATTTTTTAAGCGCATACGGATCTCGTCAGCCATCTGCAACAGCTGCTTTTCTTCTTCCGTGAGGGTATTGGCCTCTCCCCCGGCTGCTTTACTTTCCAGGAGAGCTAACAGTTTGTCCCAATCAATATTTTTCTCAGAATGTTCCATTCAATTGTTAGTATGTAGACAACGTAATGTTTAAAAAGGGTGAAGGGAAAGATCAGGATTTTGATAAAAAATATAAGAATATCACAAACCTGACGATCCATTCACATTCTTTCCTCAGGAACTGGTAGGCCAGTTTGATCTGGGTTTTAACTGTATTGACGGAAATTCCCAGCTGGCTGGCTATATCTTTATACTTTAATTCGTCCCTGTTGCTCATTAAAAAAATACGCTGCCTTTGTTCAGGCAAACGGGAAATAGCCGCCCACAGGGCAGCTTCTTTATTTTCTTCAGGTTGATACTGGTCGTCGGGTAGTTGATCTGCGCTTGCTTCTATAATAGCTGTTGAATCGAAGGCTATCCTGCCGGCGCGTTTGATGTAGTTCAGCGCTGCATTTCTTACCGCCCTGGTCGAATAGCTATTAAAATTCAGGATAGAAAGTTCATCCCGCTTCTTCCAGCAATAAAGAAAAAAATCCTGTACAATATCTTTGGCTGCCTCCTCATTGTCCACTACATAATAAGCTGTTGCACAAAGATGGGAATAATGCGATCTGAAAAGCTCCTCAAAATCTTCCGACCTATTTGTTTTTGGTTGATGCATAGGCCATTTGTGCTTCCGTTAAATTTCAGACACAAAATAGCTGAATAATTCAATTTTCTTCAAATTTTCCGCTAAATGCTGTTACTATTTTTAAAGAACATTAATCAAATTTATCATAGATGAATTTTTAGAGAAAAAAGAAAGATGTTACCGGGTAGCGGTTACCGCGGCAGGAAATCTTTCGTTATAGCACCTGGTAATCTCTTCAACCACTTCATCTCCCAGGGCAATAGATAAGGAGCTGTTTAAAAACTTCCCATTTTCATCGATCAATATATACCGCGGCACTCCCGTCAGCTTATATTGCTCCCTGATCTTCGTAGTTTCAGCCAAAGCGGTGTTCATCAGCAAATTGTCAGGCCCCGTGATCTGGAATTTTTCGGAAAGCTGTTTCCATAGTTCCGCCTCCCCTATATCATCCATGGAAACCGTCAGGAAAACAATGCCCGGCTTACCGGCGAACTGCTCTTTTATTTCCCTGTACCTGGGCAATTTTGCTTTGCAGTAGGTACACCAGGTTGCCCAGAAATCGATCACTACCAGCTTACCCCGGAAATCCGACAATCTTACATTTCTTCCTTCACTGTTAATCGTGAAATTATAGGCCACACGGCCTTTATCCAACGTTGAATAGCTTTTATAGAGTTCCGCTATTGCTTTTTTTGTTGAAGATGCAGGCAATTTTTGTAACATCACCGGAATTAATTTCCTGATGTTCCCCGAAAAGTAGTTAGCCCTTAGTTCTCCCTGGACCCACGACATGCAGGCTACCTGCTTCAACTCATTACTTCCGGCTGTCGTCAAAAGTTTTTCATAGTCCTGCAATATTCCTGAACCCTCTTTCAGCGCTAATCCCATTCTCCAGCACTGCACTACCGACATCAGTTCTCCCTTGTTCCCGATACCGGAAATGACCGGGTCCTGTATCCTGAATTTCCCAAAATAGCGTTTTACAAACACACTGTCGCCCGCCGCCGCAGGATGCAGCGACAGGTAATCTGCCATAAATTTCAAATGCCTGGTAGCAGCATAGGTCTGCAACATATCCCTTTCTGCCGGTAAAAGCGCCGTTCCTGCCAATAACTTGCCTATTTGCTGTTCCCGGTCGGCCAACCGGTTTAATACGTCATTCAACGCAAGGCTGTCTGGCACTCTCCCCAGCAGGGAGTCAATTTTAAAGGGCAACAACTGCTTCGCGGGGTTCTGAACCTCGCTCACCACGTAAAACCCTCCGGCCGGGACAGACTGGTATTTAAGTTTTACGGTTAACTGCTCTCCTGCCGTTACCAGCAACGCTTTGTCGGCAATCCAGACCACTTGTGTAAGTGCAGGCAGTTCATACCGCTTTACTTCTACAGGCTGGGTTATCGGCCACATTTCCATCTTATCATAATACTCATCATTCCCCTTATAGAAACTTACGCGAATAGGATACATATTATTATCACGCCTGGAGATCTGAAGTTCGATCCTAGCAGGCTTGCCTCCCGCCTGCACGGCCAGGGAAGAAGAGATCAGTAAGAACAGCAATAATATACGTAGTCTCATACCCGAATTAGGTTTTCTTTTTAATCCAGGCAACCGGTTGGCAGATTAGGGTGAAGGGGAGAAAAAATTTTTTTACAGAAAGGGGGGGAGAAAATATCGCAAAACGTGGAATTACCAGGGCAGTTAAAACAAATTAGCCGCCCTGGTTAAAATAATTTTAACTTAATCTTTTCAGCCTGTATAAAAGTTGTTTGATGGCTTCCTGGTATTCGTCGATAATAGACTGTGTAAATTTTTCCTTGAACATGTCCCTGCATTCATCAACGTGTTCATAGAAACCTTCGATGTAGCCTATGTGATCTTTCGGCGCGCGGGTTTCGGGGATAACGATGTTCATATCGCCCATTGTCGCCATTGTAGTTTCCACCAGGCGGTCTGTAGCTTTTACCAGGTCTTCTATCGCTTCGTCCAGCGCTATATGCGCCGCATAGCTTCCTTTACCTGTTATATTCCAGTGGATAAGTTTAAGACTGTTATTGAATGCAAACATGTCTCCAAACACCTGAGAAACTTGCGCCGATTGGGTCTTAGTCTGGTCTTTTACTGCAGTTGAACTCATAGTTTAAAGTTTTAATGTTAAAAAATAAGGAGGCCGTTTCACGTACTTCTTACTACAATTACCCTGTTCATCAAATAGCGGACCAGCCAAATGGCATTCAAATGCCTTCCGGCCAGATGTTGCAAATCAGGCCGGCCCGTTGTACCTTGGCGCTCAATAATTTCGCTATGTACGAAACGTATAAGCAAGCCCTGGCCGAAGATGGATTTGTGGTAATAGATGATGTTTTTTCTGAAGAAGAGGTGAATGATATCCTTCAACATATCGGACAGGCAGATACCAATAACCCGTTATTCCGTAAAACAACCGACCTGTTTGCCATTCGCCGGTTCCTGCATGCTGTGCCTGAAGTTAAGTCTGCTTTATTCACGCCTGCACTGAAAGGAATAATCCGGGAACTTTTCGGGAAAGATTATTTCCTCGTAAAAGCCATCTATTTCGATAAACCCGGGAATTCGAACTGGTTTGTTGCCTGGCACCAGGATCTCACTATCTCGGTGGATAAAAAAACAGAACTGGATAATTACGGTCCATGGACGGTAAAGCCAGACCAGTATGCCGTGCAGCCGCCACTGGCGCTGCTGGAAAACATCTACACTATCCGCATACACCTTGATGATACTACCGCAGGAAACGGCGCCCTGAAAGTGATTCCAGGCTCTCATAAAAAGAGGATCGTACGACCCGAAAGCATCAACCTGGAATCAACTCCCGAACAAAGCTGCAGCGTAAAAAAAGGCGGCGTAATGATCATGCAGCCGCTATTGCTGCATGCTTCCTCGAGGAGCACGAACGACCGGAATCGCCGGGTTGTACACCTGGAATTCAGCGATCAGCAACTGCCGGGAGAACTTAACTGGGCAGAACAACTGTACTTTTAATTACAAGACGACTTCTTCTGTCAAGAAACCCTTATCACATCAATATTCAATAAACTTCCCAGTTTCTGCAATTTGCCTGCAATATGCCCGGTGCCGATGGCGCAATGGTGTGCAGGCCCTTCGGCGCACCAGTTGTTTACAAAAGTTTTTATGGGCATAGGGAATTTATACCTGCCGTTAGTATTTCCTATTTGTAAAATAGGACCGGGCACCGATTCCGCTTCCGCTACCAGCAGCTTCAAACCTTTGCCGGGATTCTCTACCACCGACATCAGGGTAACGGGACCATACTTTACTTTCATTTCAACAGATAGCCCTTTTCCTGGTTTGCCATGATAAACGCCCAAAGGTTTCAGGATGGGTTTTCCTTCGGCAATAGACAAATGCCCTGGGCCATCGTGCCCCATGAGGATGATCTCTTCATTGAAATCCAGCCCGTAGAATTCTGTGAACGATCCTCCCGCCCCGAAAAGGTCCATTATTTTCATTGCCTGAATGTTCTTCACTTCATATTCACCTGCAACCGGTACATTACGGGAAGTAAGCATGGAGTTGCCCGTGATAACCGAAGAGATAATATCTTCATACGCATTGTCGGGCATGCCTTCGTAATAGTAACAGATAGAGCCGAGTTGATGCCGGGCAACAAGTTTATCCATCGCCACAGCCGTATGCGCGGCCCTGTCCAGCTCTGCTTCGGGACATTCGTCCAATACATAAAATGCTTCGGCGATCTCTAAACGCTTCGCTGCAATTTCACTGGCGGATACTTCTTTTCTCAGTTCGTCGAGTTCGCACATTTCCAGGTGCTGAACGAAACCGCCGAAGGTAGCGCATTGCAAAGTGAGATCAGAATAAATATCGAGCATCCCGTTATAGTAATGTCCGAGTACTCCCAACCGGTTATGCTGCATTTGTACTGCTACCCTGGTAGCTGCGATCCAGTCCATGATCTCTTCCCATGCCTCTTCGTCATCCAGCGTTCCGGTGACCTGGTGAAATTTTATACCTGCCCTGTTAAAAACATTGGCGATTTCAGGTACGGCGCAGGCCTGGCAATTGGCCAGCCACTCGCCTGTCATCACTCCCCTGTCGCCCAGTTTATTGAACCAGTCGTAATCTATTGCTTTGATCGGCTGCAGGTTCAGGATAATCACCGGCGGAGACCCGGCTTTTTGCACTACGGGCAAAACGGTAGCAGACAAGGCATAGGTAGAAACATAGAGAAAGATCACGCTTACATCTTCTTTGCGGAAGAGGTCTGCCGCCGCCCATGCGCCTTCAATAGAATCTATAAGCCCGGCATTCACCAAAGTGATCTCAGCGCCAAGCCGGCCGGCGATCTGTTGCTGGTAGCCTTCCAGCCTTTCTTTCAAACCCTTAAACTGGGGCCAGTAGGTAGATAATCCTATCCCGAATAAACCTGCTTTCATAGAAAATATTTGAGGATTAAAAATAGCGCCGGCTACAGGTACGCTATTACAATCTGTGACCTATTAAGTATGGTTTCTGATACCGGGCTTTGGCCTGACTTTAAAAACCATTATCTTTTTGCTATGAATCTGCCGGCTATAAAATATCTCACCGTCAACGAACAGGATCCGGGATGGGGTTTGATCACTACAACAGTAGGGTTGCAAAAGATCCTGCCGCTGCAGGCTTACCCGTCTAAAGATCATCCATCGCCTTACTGGTTTTATCCCGAAACAGGCAGGATATTGCAGGAGTTCCAGCTGATCTATATCACAGAAGGGAAAGGTACATTCAGGGTAAAAAGCAAACCTGCCATTACGGTAAGTGCAGGCCAGATCATCATGTTGTTCCCCGGCGAATGGCATACCTATTCGCCCGCGGCAGAGGGATGGACCACCTATTGGGTAGGTTTCAAAGGTCGTTTTGCGGAACAGCTGGTACAGCAACAGTTCTTCAGGAAAGCAGACGCCATACACCAGGTAGGATACCAGGAAAAAATGGTTGCATTGTTCCAGGATATTATCCAGCATGCCTATGAAGAAAAGCCGGGATACCAGCCGCTGATATCTTCCACTGTTATACAGTTGCTGGGATTGCTGCATTATACCATTCAAAACAACCAGTTCACCGACCCTGAAATTGTAACAAAAATTGCCAGGGCAAAAACAATGATGCAGGAGCATCCGGGTGGAGAAATACCGCCGGAAGAACTGGCGCAAGCGCTGAACATCAGCTATTCCTGGTTCCGGAAAATGTTCCGGAAATATACAGGACTGGCGCCGGCGCAATACCAGCACCAGCTGAAAATGCAGAAAGCCAGGGAATGGCTGGCCAATACAGATAAGCCGGTTAAAGAGATCGCTTACATACTCAATTTCGATTCTCCAAACTATTTCAATAACAGCTTTAAACAGAGCACAGGCATTACTCCCGCCAGGTTCAGGAAACTATGGAGGTCGGGCGCTTAAAATAAACAGCCGGCTCCTGCGGGGAGCCGGCTGTTTATTTTAAGCGGCAGAGTAAAATTACTGTCCTTGTATGGCGCTTGGGTCCATATACACGATCTCCCATTTATGGCCGTCCGGATCGTTGAATGTACGGTTGTACATAAATCCGTAATCCTGTGCGGGGCGTGGTTCGGTTGCTCCTGCTTTCAGCGCTTTATCCAACATGGCATCTACTTCTTCCCTGCTGTTGGCAGTCAGGGCCAGGATCACTTCATTGACCTTTGAAGTATCTGCTATTTCCTGGTCAGTAAAGCTTTTAAAATAATCGTTTTGCAATAGCATTGCATAGATAGTGTCCGAAATTACCAGGCAACCCGCTTTTTCATCTGTGAACTGGGGATTGAAAGAATAGCCGAGGCTGGTGAAGAAACCGATACTGCGCTGCAGATCTTTAACAGGCAGGTTGACGAAAATACTTGTTGCCATATTGATAATATTAATTTTTAACCAGTGGAAAAACAGACCTGATAGCCGGTATGCGGAGGTATAAGGCAACCCATAACAGGATACCCATTACAACAGGGAAATAAAAAGGAACGTTCATGCGATACATTACAGCCACTGCACCCCCGAGGTAACAGCAAAGCAATACGGCGCCCAGAACAGCAGTTCTTGGAATGGCGTAAAGAATGGTAGGCGCCAGTAAGATAAAGCCTAAGCCCTGCACATGTTCTGCGGGCCAGCCCAGTTGAGTGGAACCTTGAACGGAAGGCGCTGCCAAAGCTATTTTCATAACAGCATCTACCAGCAGAAATAAAATACAAAGGCCTGAAAGTATCCAGCCTGTTATTGCAGCTCCTTTAGAAGGATTTTTTCTTGATAAATAAATGTTAGGTGTTTCCATGATGTTAGTGTTTTTTGACAATACAAACTTACGCCGGCCCGCCAGCATTGCTGGTGGGAAAACACGACAATCTATACGGGCGGTTGCGACAAGTTCAGAACATCTTACCTTTGCCCCATGGATTATTTCAAAAAGCAGCTGGAATTACTGAAAACGGAACGGGCAGCAGACCGGCAATCATACCAGGAGATGACGGCCAATACCACTATTGCAGAGAAAAGGGCAAATGGCCTTACCTGGTACCCTATTGCTATTAAAGGGTCGGAAATGGGCAGAGGCGATTACCTGATAGTAGAAGTAGAACGGACCACGCATACAGATATTCCTCACCAACTAAGGTTTGGCTCCAGCGCTGTGCTGTTTTCCAACCATGATGCACAGCACCACCGGCTTGAAGGAACTATTTCCTATCAAAGCGGAAACCGGCTGAAAATAACCCTGCCAACAGACGAGTTACCGGAATGGGCCAGCAATGGCAAACTGGGTATAGACCTACTGTTTGACGAAAATAGTTATGAAGAGATGCAGCAGGCCCTGAAACAGGCTGCTACGCTATACGAAAAAACGCCGCTGATCCAGATCCTCACGGGCGACAGGAAACCAACATCTGAAACGCTGGCTGTTCCTTATGTGAATAACCGGTTGAACATTTCGCAACAGGCGGCGGTAAATAACATTTTATCGGCCAACGACCTGGCCATTGTACATGGCCCGCCGGGTACAGGGAAAACGACGACCCTTGTACAGGCCATCAAAGCTATCTGGCAGCAGACGGAGAAACAAATACTGGTAGTAGCCCCCAGCAATACGGCTGTTGACCTGCTGAGCGAAAAGCTCTCCGACGAAGGATTGAATGTATTGAGAGTAGGTAATCCTGCCAGGGTATCGGAGCGTTTAATGTCGCTGACGCTCGACGCCCGGGTAGCTGCGCATACAGACCTGAAAGAACTTAAAAGGCTGAGGAAACAGGCCAATGAGTTCAGGGATATGGCGCATAAGTACAAACGTAATTTCGGGAAAGCGGAACGGGAGCAGCGCAAGGCGTTATTTGCAGAGGCCCGCAAGATCATGGAACAGGTAAGCAACTCTGAACAATATATCATGAAGGATGTGATCTCCAAAGCGCAGGTGATCACAGCTACGCTGGTAGGCGCTAATCATTATACGGTAAGGGAGCTGGAGTATCATACTGTTGTTATAGATGAAGCGGGGCAGGCCCTGGAACCAGCCTGCTGGATCCCCATCCTGAAAGCGCAAAAAGTGATATTGGCAGGCGATCATCAGCAGTTGCCCCCAACCATTAAATCGGAGGAAGCGGCGAGGAACGGGCTGGCCACTACCCTGCTGGAGAAAAATGTATTGCACCATCCCGAAACAGTTACTTTGCTGGAAGAACAATACAGGATGCACGAAACCATTATGGGTTATTCGGCAAAGGTCTTCTATGAAAACAAATTGAAAGCGCATCAGTCGGTAGCGCAGCAATTGCTTTTTGATGCAGATGTTCCCCTGTCGTTTATTGATACCGCCGGCTGCGGGTTTGAAGAAAAGCTGGATGGAACCAGCACCAGCAACCCGGAGGAAGCCGCCTTTTTAATCAAACATCTTACCCAACTGGCAATTTCCCTCGGGGTACAATATAAGGCAAAGGATTTTCCTTCTATTGCCGTAATTTCGCCATATAAGCAACAGGTGATCACGTTGAAAGAGCTGCTGGAACATGCCCCTGAACTGCAGCCATACAGGGATAAGATCGCCGTTAATACAATCGACAGCTTCCAGGGCCAGGAAAGAGATGTAGTATATATCAGCCTTACACGAAGCAACACCGATAACAAGATCGGTTTCCTGTCAGACATCCGCCGTATGAACGTTGCTATGACCAGGGCCAGGAAAAAGCTGATCGTGATCGGCGATAGCAGTACGTTATCGGCTTTCGATTTCTATGCAGGATTTATCAGTTATGCCGAAGAACAACAGGCTTATTTAAGCGCCTGGGAATTTATGGATATATAAATCAATTTTCTATGCTGCCGTTTCAACAACTAGTTTTATTCGCCCTTTCTGCCCTGCTAATGGTATTGATACCAGGCCCGAATATGATCTACCTGATCTCCCGTTCTGTTACGCAGGGCCGCAAAGCGGGGCTGATCTCACTGGCCGGAGTGATAACAGGTTTTGTGTTTCATATCACCCTGGTTTCTTTCGGGCTTACGGCGGTATTAATGGCAGTACCTTACGCCTATACGATCCTTAAAGCCGCAGGTAGTCTATACCTGTTATACCTGGCCTGGCAAACCATTAAACCCGGAAGTAAAAGCCCGTTTGCGGGCAATGCCAGGCTGGCCCCTGATAGTAACGTGAAGCTATATACAGTAGGATTATTCACGAACATGCTTAACCCTAAAGTAGCGGTGTTTTATCTTTCGTTGTTCCCGCAGTTCATACACCCGGAGTATGGTTCAGTGCTTACCCAGAGCTTCCTGTTAGGGTTTACGCAAATATGCGTGAGCTGTACCGTGAATTTCCTCATCATCATTTTTGCAGCCAGCGTAACACAATGGCTTGGCGCAAATCCAAAGTGGGTAAAGGTTCAGAAGTGGATAATGGCGGGAGTGTTTGGAGGACTGGCAGTAAAAATGGCGTTGGATAAGGGGAAATGACCTCCAACAAACTACTATTTTAAGTATATGCTGTCATGCCTGTAACCGGTAATTTTACGACAGCAAACCAAATGAATGTTTTCCCGACCTGGTACTTTACATGCAACGTTGTGCTGCTGGTTCCTGTTAATGATGACTATCCGGCTGGAAGCACAGCGAATAGTCCTGGGTAACCCCTCTATGGAAGGCGAGCCGGGAAAAGGGATCATACCCTCTCCCTGGTTCATAGCAGGAGGCACGCCGGATACACAGCCAGGTATATTTGACGTAAAACAGCAACCGTCGGCAGGCCGCAGCTATATTGGCATGCACAGTGGCAAGGGATTCCTGGAAGGTACCGGCCAGGCATTGCAACAACCACTGAAGCCACACACTACCTACGTACTGAGTTTTGACCTCGCATTTACTGCCTATTATCTTTATCCTGCCTGTTACGGCAACCTGGCTATTTATGGAGGCAATGCGCCGGGCGACACTGCCGCCCTTTTATGGA
Organism: Chitinophaga terrae (ex Kim and Jung 2007); assembly: GCF_900107795.1. GTDB lineage: Bacteria > Bacteroidota > Bacteroidia > Chitinophagales > Chitinophagaceae > Chitinophaga > Chitinophaga terrae. Next base: position 161,454 of record NZ_FNRL01000008.1, on the reverse strand, counting down.
CATCAGGCAATTTTACACATACAGATTGGAAACGGTACCATGCCGTATTCCGCGCCATGCAGGCATGGCGCTATATCTCGTTCTGGGCCTACCCTGCAACGCCATGTAACAAAAGCAGTTTCGGCATTGCATTGCTGATAGATAATTTATCTGCCATTGACGAATTAATACCGCCGGTTGTAACGGCTACTGTAAAACCATGCAGTTGCGGAGAAGTTACAGATGGCAGTATAACATTGCACGTTACAGGCGGAGCGCCTCCTTTTCAATTTCAGCTGGATAATGGCATGTGGCAAACAGACAGTGTTTTTAATGGCCTGGTAGCCGGGCCTCATAACGGGAAAATCAAAGATAGCCACGAGTTCAGCGCCACTGTAGATACCGTAGTGGCTTCTCCCTGGAAGAATTGCCTGGTAGTATTTCCAAATGCATTCAGCCCGAACAACGATGGCCAGAATGATATTTTCCGTCCAAAAGTTTATGATGCCATACACGACTACCGGTTACAGGTATACGACAGGTGGGGTAAGCTGGTGTTTTCCAGCCAGGCGCCCGGATCGGGATGGGATGGAAATGTCAGGGGTGTTCGGGCTGACGTGCAGTCTTACGTGTACATATGCACATATACCGATAGCCGGCAGGAACAGCATATGCTGAAAGGAAGCGTGTTTTTGTTGTATTGAAGTATTAAGAAGCAACATCAGATGCATAAGGGAACGTAAGCGTAAAAACGGTGCCTGTCGCGTCGCTATGTACCGTTATGATACCGTTGTTGGCAGTAACAAAACGTTTTACAATAGCAAGGCCCAGACCGGCGCCTTCCCTGTCGCCAACATTTCCGGCACGAAAGAAAGGCGTGAACAAAAAACGTATATGCTCTTCCGGTATGCCGATACCCTTATCTTTTACCCTGATGCAAAGCTCTTGTTTCCGGTAAGACAAACTAAGCAAAGGCGCTTGTTCCTGAGAATATTTAAATGCGTTCCCTATAAGGTTGACAAGGATACCCGTCAACTGGCTTTGATCCACATAAATATCGCGACGCCTCCCCGTAATTTTTATCCTCAGCTGCCGTTTGTCTGGCCGCTGCTGGAAATACCGCTGTCTTATCATTTTGGCAAAGGCCGATACATCCGTCATCTCAGGCTTTGTATCCGGGTTTCCGGCTGCCATACTTCCACTGATAAGGATGTCTTCTAGCATATTATTCAGCGTAGTTATTTCTTCCTTAATACGGGACAGATTTCGCTGGTAAAACGGTAACATTAATTCATCCAGTTGCATTTTTGTTTCCAGCAACTCTATCGAAGAAGAAATGGCGGTGATGGGCGTTTTAATTTCGTGCATGGCCATTGAAATATATTCAGATCGCATCTCTGTTAATGACCGTTCCCTGACGACATGGCTGATGATGGGTTCCCGCATACGATGGATTTTCAGTTGATAGAATAAGGTTTATTTCGAAGGATATGGTTAGCAGGTTACATTTTTTCTGTTCACAATATACGCAGTCCCGTTGTAAAAAATCACATATAAATAAATATAATTCAATTGCATTTTCTTTTTAAAACTTTTCTAATCAATAACTTAAAACAAAAAAACATTTATTACATTATTCAAAATATAATATCAAAATAAAACATTAAATTATTTACTATTTAATTCAATTACACATGAGCTCACTTTAAATATGTGTAACTAACGCACTTACAATCATTTTTAACTCTGCCGCTAACATCCTATCAATTTTACCCTTATCTTTATTATCAGATTATTTTATTGTACCATATCAACCAAAAAACCTCCCCCTCTTATTATGATTAACATTGGGATCATTGAAGACAACCACTTCTTATTAAACAACTACCGCGAATTTCTTGAGGATTTCCAGGAATGTAATGTAGTATTTGCATGCAAAACCATTGAAGAATTCATGGCATTACCGACAACGTATCCTGACCTGAAAGTCGTGCTACTCGACATCACATTACCAGGCATATCTGGCATAGACGGTATTGCAGAAGTAAAGCAACGCTACCCTGATACCAAGGTGGTTGTATTATCCGGGCACGACAGCAAGCAATATGTTATTGAATCTATTAAACGGGGAGCCAGCGGATACATTATTAAAACAAGCCGGCTGAGCGATATCTATCAATCGATCATCGACACTGTGCAGAGCGGCGCCACCTTATCACCTAAAGCGGCACATATGCTGATCAGCCACTTAAACGAAAACCCGCTTGAAAGTGTGAAAGATAAACTTACCCGCAGGGAATATGAATTGGTTCAATTGCTGAAACAAGGCTACTCATATAAGGAAATGGCAGAAAAACTGTTCGTTACCGTGTTTACAATCAACCAACATCTAAAAAAGGTATATCAGAAGCTGAACGTTTCATCTAAATCTGAATTGATCTCAAAAATTTGGTCAAATAATTTATCACGTCTCCTGTTTTTGGTATCCCTCTCCGAAAATATTTTATATTTTTCTTTTAATGATATGTTGCAGGATTTTGCAGCCAGTTTACTTTTATAAGTAGCAAGACCAGTAAGTTGAATGCAATTTGTACTGTAGTTAGTAATTGATTCCGGGTCCTAACTGAAGTAATATTGTATGGAGAGAAAAGAAGCGTGCGAGTGATGATTTTAAATGCCATACGATGATATTGAAAACCTGCTTAACCTGGATAGGATTGGGATTAGTATGTTTGAATTGTTTGTTCACTTCCTGCACATCAACCAAAAATGCTGTTTACTTCAGCGACGTAAAAGACACAGTGCTATCACCGGTTGATGGCAATTTTGAACCCAGGATACAAAAGAATGATATACTGCAGATCAATGTAAGCAGTCTTAACCCGGAGGATGTCATCATTTATAACGTATCCAACATGACATCAGCGTCGGGCGCCGGAGGAGCTAATGCAGGAGCAGGCGCTATGCTGGGAGGTTTCCTGGTGAATGAGCAGGGATATATTCAATACCCCGTATTAGGCCCCATTAAAGTAACAGGGCTTACAAAAAAAGCGCTCACCGATTACCTGCACGATCAACTCATAGAACGCAAGCTGCTGGTAGATCCTGTGGTAAGCATCCGTTTCCTGAATTATCGCGTCACGATATTGGGAGAAGTCAGCAAACCAACTGTAGTGAATGTCACCAACGAGAAAATATCAGTACTGGAAGCGCTGGGAATGGCAGGCGATATAACGGTGTTCGGCAAACGAAACAACATCCTCCTGATACGGGAAGTGGATGGCGAACGGATCATCCGCCGGCTGGACCTGAATGATAAAAAGATCCTCAATTCTCCTTATTATTTCCTCCAATCAAATGATATAATTTATGTGGAACCCAACAAATCAAAGATAGCGACGGCTGACCGGTCCCGGCAAATACTGCCTATTGTGCTCAGCAGCTTGTCCTTACTTGTCATTATCCTGGATCGTTTAGTTATTAATAATTAGCATATGCAAAAGGTGAAGGTAAATGGAAATAAAATCCAGACCGGCGAAACGCCACAGAGCCTGCTAACGTTTATCCGTTCGCACTACCTGCCTTACTGGCCACTGTTTGCAACAGCCATTGCAGCCGCACTCGCATGCGCTTTCCTGTATCTCCGTTACGCAACGCCTCTCTATAAAATATCTGCCGTATTGCTGGTACAGGAAGCCTCTAACGGACTTGCCGCCAGCGACATGCTGCAATCGCTCGACCTCATGGGCGGCAGCAAAACGATCATGGAAAATGAAATTGAAATATTAAAATCACGTACCCTAACTAAATCGGTTATACGAAATCTTAACTTATACGGCGAAGTCATAGAAAACGGGAAAATAAGAGACGTAGTACGGTATAAAGACAGTCCACTGAAATTCGTTTTCCTGGAACCCGACGCCATACAACCGGCAACGGCCGGCAACTGGCCTTTTACCTACAATGCGGTCACAAGACTGGTAACGATCGATGGTAAACAATACCCAGTAGGCGACACCGTGCAAACCAGGTGGGGAAAACTGTTGATACAACGGCAAAACAAACATATGGATACTGCTGCCAGTTATTCCTTGCACCTGATGACAGAAAAACAATGGATGCAACTGATACTGGGAACCATGAAAGTGATGCCTGCCGCCAAAGCCGGTAGCGTGGTAGACCTGGAGTATACCGACGCCGCGCCGGACCGGGGCGAAGACATCGTCAACGAACTCATCAGGGTTTACAACAAAGCAGCAGTAGAAGATAAAAACCGGACCTCCGCCAATACCATGAGCTTTGTTGAAGAGCGGTTGCGAATTGTCAGCGCAGAACTGGGACAGGCAGAAACGCAGGTAGAACATTTTAAAAGGGCAGAAGGAATTGTGGACATCGGGGAACAAAGCAAATTGTTCCTGGCCAGTGTACAGGAAAATGACCGGAAAATGAGCGAAGCCAATATGCAACTCTCCGTACTGGACGCCATCGAAAAATATGTTACAAGTCAAAACCCTGCGGGCAACATTGTACCAGGTACGATCGGCCTCACGGATGCAGTACTATTGGAGCTGGTCACAAAACTATCCGAAACAGAACTGCAACTGGAACGCCTGCGGAAAACAACCGGCGAAAACAGCCCATTGCTGGCGAGCCTCAACCGGCAGGTCGAACGCCTTAAGCCTGCCATCATGGAAAATATCGGGAGCTTGCGAGCTAACCTCCAGGCGGGGCTAACAAGGCTGCAGGCCGAGAACAACCGCAACATGGGCATTATCCGCAGCGTACCGGGAAAAGAAAAAGCATTGCTGGAAGTAAGTCGCCAGCAGGCCATTAAAAATAACATTTACACCTTCCTGCTAGAGAAACGGGAAGAAACCGCCCTTGCTTACGCCGCCGCGGTATCGGACAGCCGGATAGTAGATGCTGCCGAATCGGCCGCCTATCCTTTCAGCCCGCAAAAACCAATGGTACTCGGCTTCTCCGTATTAACCGCCATAGCGCTGGTAGCGGGATTTGTATCACTGAAAGATATGATGAACAGGGAAGTGATGTTCAGGGCGGATATCGAAAAGGCAACCATCGCACCGATCGCAGCTGAGATCATTTATCACGACAGTAAAGACCCCGTGGTGATGAGCAATAACAGCAGAACGGCCATAGCGGAACAGTTCCGGGCATTGAGAACGTCTTTATCCTATATAGGCTTAAACGGCGACCGCAAAACATTAATGATCACCTCCTCTATCTCCGGCGAAGGCAAAAGCTTTATTTCTGTGAACCTGGCAATGAGCCTTTCGCTGGCCGGTAAAAAAGTTGCCCTGATGGAATTTGATCTGCGGAAACCGATGATCAGTAAAATGCTGAACATGCGCGCTGTTCCCGGCATCAGCAACTACCTTGTTGGCAAAGCATCGTTACCCGATATCCTGCAGAAGGTAGATAACAACGAATGTTTATACCTGCTGCCTGCCGGTATCATGCCTCCTAATCCCAGCGAACTTATTCTCAACGGGCAACTGGAGCACCTCCTGAATGAGCTGAAAGAACGTTTCGACTACATCATCATCGATTCAGCTCCCGTAGGCCTGGTAACAGACGCCCGGCTGATTGCGCCCTTCTGCGACGCTACCCTGTATGTGGTGCGTCACCAGCGTACGCCCAAACACTACCTGAAACTGGTGGAAGAGCTGTACCAGAACCGGGAACTGGGAAAACTGAATATTGTCTTTAACGGGATAAAACGACAAGGTGTGGCCGGTTACGGTTATGGATCCGGGTATGGCGATATAAACGGCTACGGCTACACGGAGACAACGCAAAAAAAAGGTTTGTTCAAACGAACTGCTAAATAAAATAGAAAAATCAGGTCGCCTCATTTCATATAACACTGGGAGAATTACGCCCAGCCTGCCCTTATAATTTCCACACGAACTATCCGATCACCTTAAAAACGGCTCTTATGTTTAATGCTCAACCATTAGCCTGGTATGCGGTTTATACCAGGGCTAAATGCGAAAAAAAAGTAGCTGACTTGTTCACCCGTAAAAAAGTTGAACACTATTACCCGGTTAAACAATTAATACGCGCCCGCAAGATGGTAGAGTCACCACTCTTCCCTTCTTATGTGTTCGTCCGCATCCCCGAAAGCAGGACCTGGGTAGTACGTGAAACGGAAAACGTGGTAAACTTCGTGTACTGGCTGGAACAACCTGCCATTATACCCGATCACGAAATTTCACTGATAAAGCATTTCCTGCGCAACTATGAAGACGTATCGGTAGAAAGATTTCCCATTAATGCCGGCAGCGACAGAACAGATTCTTCCCGTGGCAAGATCATACAACTCGCCAGCAACCGGGTAAAAGTGGAATTAAGCAGCCTCGGTTGCATGCTCGTAGCAAAAGTACCGTCAAGAGAAATAGCAGTGATCAGCGGAAGCATAACAGTAAACGGACATCATTATTGAATCTAACAAATTAACCTTATGATGCAGCATATTATTCTGTGCGGAGGCTCCGGCACCCGGCTATGGCCCTTATCAAACCAGCAAACGCCCAAACAGATGCTAACTTTGTTCGACGGTTACAGCCTTCTTCAACTGGCTTTCCGGCGAAACCGTTTTGCCTGCAACAAGGTAATGGCCATTGTAAATGAACAACAGGCGGCAATGGTTAAAGAACAACTGGAACAGGCCGGCGCTTCCGATCCTGTTTGCCTGGCAGAGCCGGTAGGACGCAATACCGCCGCCGCCATTGCGTTGGCCGCTTTTGCAACAGATCCTGAAACCATCCTGCTGATCACACCTGCCGACCATCTTATCGGCACGCCGGATAAATATGCCATGGCTATAGAGACCGCCGGGATACTGGCTGCAGGAAATTATGTTGTCACTATCGGGCTGGTACCCACTTATCCCGAAACAGGGTTTGGCTACATCAGCTATTCCGGGCACGACGTACTCCGGTTCGTTGAAAAGCCCGACCGCGTAGTGGCGGAAGCGATGCTCGCCGCCGGGGGCTTCCTGTGGAACAGCGGCATTTTCTGCTGTAAAGCAGGCATAATACTTCGTGAACTGCAGCAACATGCACCCGCCATTTATGAGGCTGCCGCCGTTGCCGCTGCAGAATGGAAAAACACCGGCGTTTTAAGCCGGGAAACCATGGAAGCCATCCCGTCAGATAGTATTGACTACGCCGTACTGGAAAAAAGCAATATCGTAAAAGTGGTACCCACCCAAATGGACTGGAGCGATGTAGGCAGCTACGAAGCGCTGGCAGACGCGCTTTCAAGGCACTATCAGTATTGCAATCACCAGGCCGTCTTTATCGAAAGCGATCCGCATAAGAATATCGTGATCGGGAAAGATAAACTGGTAGCCCTGGTGGGAGTAGACAATATGGTAGTGGTTAATACCGACAGCGCCCTCCTGATCATGAAACGCGGCAATGGCCAGGATATCAGGCAACTGCATCAATGGGTCAGGGAAAACCGGCCGGAACTCCTGTAAACATTAACTGAAGCATATGAAAGCAAATGATCCTATCTATATAGCCGGTCACCGTGGCATGGTGGGCGGCGCCATCAAACGAAAACTGGAAACTTTAGGTTATCAGAACATTATTACACGCAGCTCGGGGAGCCTGGACCTGCGCAAACAGGAAGAAGTAGATGCCTTTTTCGCAGCCGAAAAACCCGCCTATGTATTCCTGGCTGCTGCCAAAGTAGGCGGTATTCACGCCAATAACACCTACAGGGCCGAGTTCCTGTACGACAATCTCATGATCGCCTCCAATGTAATACATGCCGCCTGGAAACATGGGGTCACCAAACTGCAATTCCTGGGCAGTTCATGCATTTATCCCCGTATGGCGCCGCAACCGATCAAAGAGAGCTTCTTACTGACAGGATCGCTGGAACAGACCAATGAACCCTACGCCATCGCCAAGATCGCCGGTATCAAATTATGCGAAGCATACCGCGACCAGTACGGCTGCAACTTTATCAGCGTGATGCCTACCAATCTTTTCGGCATAGGCGATAATTACCATCCGGAGAATGCGCACGTACTGCCGGCATTGATCCGGCGGTTCCACGAGGCGAAGGTAAATAACCGCCCTTCGGTAACAGTATGGGGAACGGGAACGCCCAAACGGGAATTCCTGTTTGCCGACGACCTGGCAGATGCCTGCGTATACCTGATGCAGCATTACAATGAGAAAGAACCGGTAAACATCGGCAAAGGCGAAGATCTCACCATCCGGCAACTGGCAGAATATATCAAGGAAGTGGTTTGCTACGAAGGCGAATTGATATTTGATACCAGCAAACCGGATGGAACGCCCCGCAAGCTGATGGATGTATCCAGGCTGCACCAGTTGGGGTGGAAGCATTCCATCAGCCTGAAAGAAGGACTGGTAATGGCATACAGGGATTTCCTGCAACAGGATCAATTCAAATTACAATCATAATAGCAGTTGTATGAAAATAGTAATCGTTGGTACCGGGTATGTTGGGTTAGTAACGGGAGCCTGCCTGGCAGAAGTAGGAACAGAGGTGGTGTGCGTTGATGTGAATACCGCCAAGATCGAGCGTTTGCAAAACGACGTGCTGCCTATTTACGAACCTGGCTTGCTGGAAATCGTAAAACGCAACCGGCAGGATGGCCGCCTGTTTTTCACAACCGACCTGGCCTCGGCCTTGCCCGGTGCAGAAGTGGTGTTCATTGCTGTAGGAACTCCCCCGGGAGAAGATGGCAGCGCAGATCTGCAATACGTCTTGCAGGTAGCCAGCCAGATAGGACAGCTTATGGAGCATTACCTCGTGATCGTTACCAAAAGCACCGTGCCTGTTGGTACCGCCGCACAGGTGAACAGGGCGGTGAAAAACAGCCTGGATGCCCGGCAAAGGATCCTGGACTATGATGTAGCCTCTAATCCTGAATTCCTGAAGGAAGGCGCCGCAGTGAACGACTTTATGAAACCGGATCGTATTGTCGTTGGCGTTAATACCGCCAAAGCCCGGCAAACACTTGAACAGTTATATCACCCCTTCCTGTTAAACGGGCACCCGATCCTGTTCATGGATATTGCATCGGCAGAGATGACCAAATATGCGGCCAATGCCATGCTCGCCACGAGGATATCCTACATGAACGACATCGCTAACCTATGCGGACTGGTAGGCGCCGACATTAACCAGGTAAGAAAAGGCATTGGCAGCGATCCCAGGATAGGCAAACACTTTCTTTACCCCGGTATCGGCTATGGCGGTTCCTGTTTTCCGAAAGATGTAAAAGCGCTCATGCAAACAGGCCGGGAATATGGCTACCAGCTCCGGATTCTGGATGCGGTGGAAGCTGTAAATGAAGATCAGAAAAAACTATTGTTCGGGAAAGTGCTCCGGCATTTTGATGGCGATATCCGTAATAAAAAATTCGCGGTCTGGGGACTTTCATTCAAGCCCAATACAGACGACATGCGCGAAGCGCCATCGCTGGTGCTGATAGACAGCCTGCTGGAAGCCGGCGCCATTGTAAGCGTATACGACCCGGTAGCTATGGAGGAGGCACACGGTTACCTGGGCAACAGTGTCACCTACGCAGAAGATATGTATAACGCAGCCGAAAATGCCGTAGCGGTATTGCTGGCAACAGAGTGGAACACCTTCAGGATGCCGGACTGGCAACGGCTGCGAAGCCTTATGCAATCGCCGCTGCTGTTCGACGGCCGCAACATCTACGATAATGTACAACTTACTCAACTCGGATTTACTTATTACGGCATTGGCAAAACGACTGATACAGTTAACGCGCTGATACAGTGACCGGTTTTAAATCCTGCAACCATTATTTCTATCACCATTAAATAATATTATATGAAAGTAGCCCTGATAACAGGTATTACCGGCCAGGATGGAGCTTACCTGGCAGAACTGCTGCTGGAAAAAGGATATATGGTACACGGTGTCAAACGTCGTGCTTCCCTGATCAATACCGAGCGCATTGACCATTTGTACCAGGATATGCACAGCGAGAATATACGCTTTCGCCTGCACTATGGTGATATGACAGACAGCACCAACCTGATCCGCATCATCCAGGAAACGCAGCCCGACGAAATTTATAACCTGGCAGCCATGAGCCACGTCAGGGTGAGCTTCGACACGCCGGAATATACGGCCAATGCCGACGGTATCGGTACCCTGCGGTTGCTGGAAGCATTACGTATACTGAAGATGGAGAAAAAGACCCGTATCTACCAGGCCAGCACCTCGGAGCTATACGGTCTTGTCCAGGAAGTGCCGCAACGCGAAACTACTCCTTTCTATCCCCGCAGCCCCTATGCAGTAGCGAAGCTATATGCTTACTGGATCACGGTTAACTACCGGGAGGCTTATGGGATGTATGCCTGCAATGGCATCCTGTTTAATCATGAAAGCCCCCTGCGGGGCGAAACATTTGTGACCCGCAAGATCACCAGGGGCGCCGCCGCCATCGCACTCGGGCTACAGGATAAGCTGTACCTGGGAAACCTGGATGCGCAGCGGGACTGGGGGCATGCCAAAGATTACGTGGAAGCAATGTGGCGTATCCTGCAACAGGAGCAGCCAGACGATTATGTAATCGCTACCGGCATCACTACCACCGTTCGGGAATTTGTTCGAATGGCTTTCGAGGAACTGGGCATCACCGTCACCTTCCAGGGAAATGGCGTCGAAGAAACAGGCATTGTCACCGCCTGCTCAAATGAAGCGTATTCGTTGCCGTTAGGAAAAGAAGTAGTCGCTATTGATCCGCGTTACTTCCGCCCTACCGAAGTGGATCTGCTCATCGGCGACCCTACCAAATCGAAAACAGTACTGGGCTGGGAACCAGCTTACGACCTGCCGGCATTGGTGAGGGAGATGATGGCCAGCGACATAGAATTATTTGCAAAGAAAGAAGTAACACAACTGGAACACTTAATCGGGTAAACAAACGGTCATGCAGGTAGCAAACAAGGTGATATTAAATACAGGCGCACTTTATGGGCGAATGCTCATTACCATTTTCATCTCGCTGTTCGCCACCAGGCTGGTGCTGAATATGCTGGGAGCGGCCGACTACGGGTTATTCAATCTCGTAAGCGGTGTGATTGCCATGTTATCATTCCTGAACATCGCTATGACCATCAGCACGCAACGGTATATGTCGTTCCATCTGGGTACCAAAGACAGCCACAAATTAAAGCTGGTGTTCAATGCCAGCGTATTGCTGCACCTGGTACTCGGACTGGCTATGGTACTGCTGTTCGAAGTATCCGGCAGCTACCTGTTCGATCATGTATTGAATTACCCGGCAGACCGTACTATGGCTGCAAAGTTGATTTTCCAGTTTATGATAGTCAGCGCCTTCTTTACTATCATATCTGTGCCCTATGATGCTACGCTGATAGCACAGGAAAACATGGTAATGGTAGCTATACTGGGCGTTGTTGAATCGCTGGGCAAATTGCTGATAGCCGTAGTCCTGCAATATACCGGTTACGATAAACTGATCGTATACGGTGGGCTCATGGCGCTGCTCACAGTGTTAATACTGCTGTTCAAGCAAGTGTATTGCTCCATGAAATACGAGGAAAGCAGGATCGGCATCCGGCGGTATTTCGACCGGCAATTATTGAAGGAAATGTTTGCCTATGCAGGATGGAATATGTTTGGCGCCGGCAGTGTAGTTGCCCGCAACCAGGGATTGGCATTACTGCTGAATGTATTCTTCGGAACTATTGTAAATGCAGCCTATGGCATCGCTAACCAGGTAAACGCCCAGTTAAGCTATTTCTCGGTAACGATGTTAAGGGCATTGAACCCGCAGATCATAAAAAGCGAAGGCAGTGGCGACCGGGCACGTATGCTCCGTCTTTCCATGATCGCAAGCAAGTTTTCCTTTTTCCTATTGAGCTTCTTTGCTATTCCCATGCTGATAGAAATGCCTTTTGTATTGAAATGCTGGCTCAAACAGGTGCCGGAGCATACAGTAGTGATGTGCCGGTTGGTTGTTATTGCCACGCTTATCAACCAATTGTCTGCCGGCATCCAGGTAGCTGTGCAATCAGTAGGAAAAATAAGGAAATACCAGGTAGTGGTAAGCACAATAGTGCTGTTGAACCTGCCTATCGCGTGGTTGCTGCTAAAAGCAGGATGCGCTTCTTCCACAGTACTTGTCAGCGCCATCGTGGTAGAAGTAGCGAGTGGAATATACCGGGTCGTAGCGGCAAAAAGAATTACAGGCCTGTCTCCCCTCCTGTATATCAAACAGGTGATCATCCGCGCCATCGCGCCGGTACTGTTATCCGCAACGCTGGCATTGGCGCCGCAATGGTTCATGACGGAGGGAGTAATACGATTGGGAGTTACCACGCTGGTAAGCGTCCTGGCAATGATCACCTGGGTGCGGCTGATCGGACTGACACCGGAAGAGATAACCAAAATGGAACAACTATTCAGCCGCGTCTTCTCAAAACTGCAGGCAAGATTGATAGTACTAAAAGCAAACTAATATGCATATACTTTTCTTTACAGATATTTCGCCCTTTCCGCAGAACGGAGGAGAGAGGATCAGGAGCTATTACCTGATCAAGGCCTTGTCGCAGCTTGGATACGAGGTAATTGCAGTAGTGCGGAACGTGGAAAATGTAGACCTGGAATCCCATCATCTCCCTAACGTTACTTTTCTTACTTACGAAACAAAGGAATTTGACCTGCTCACCCGTATAACCGGTAAACAATATTTCCAGCGGTCGCCGGCCGTACTGGAAATCTTCAGGAAGATCTGCCAGGACTATCCCATAGCTGCGGCGTTCCTCGATTACGGTTATGTAGGTCATTACATTTCCTTCTTTAAATCGAGGCATATCCCCGTGATCCTGGGTACGCATAACGCACAACCGATGATCACCTGGCAGTTGCCGTCGGCCAGCCTGCGCGACAGGATCCGCAAGCTGCAATTGTTCAGCATGGAAAAACTGCATGAGCGGCTATACTTCAATAAGGCCGACGCGGTGTTGGTGGTCAGTGATGATGACCACGCCTATCATACCAGGTTCCTGCCTGAAAGGAAAGTATTTACAGTGCCTAATTTCCTTGACCAGCGCGATTATCATCTGTTCGGGAAAAAACAACAACAGGTACTGGTAATGACCGCCAACTTCGGCGTATATATGAATTTTGCGGGTCTGAAATGGTTTATTGAAAACGTGTGGGATAAAGAGCTGGCTGCCAGGTACGACCTGTGGCTGGTAGGACGGGGATCGAAGGAAGCCTTGAAAAGTATTACCGGCAAAGAGGAATACCAGAACATAGTAGCCTTTGGAAAAGTAGACGACGTGAAATGGTATATCTCCGTTGCCAGTGCAGTTATCATCCCTCTCATACACGGCAGCGGCACCCGGTTAAAATGCCTCGAAGCCATGGCCCTCAGAACTCCTATTATCAGTACCAGCAAAGGCGTAGAAGGAGTAAAGAGTAAGCACTTTATAATAGCCGATGAACCATCGGACTTTAAACAATCACTGCTGAATTTCGACAGCGACACAGATAACGGCGCTTTGTTACAGGAGGACTTCCAGCGGGAATACAGCCTGGAAGTGAACAGGCACCGCTTGCAACAGATCATTAACTACGCCGTGCGCGGCAAAATACAAGTATATGCTCACCCGGCTTAAGATAGCATTATATACTTTGCTCAGCGGCGTAAATGTAGCCTTGGTCGGGCAGTTGAAGCTGAACGAAATCATGGTGCTGCTGTCTGCCCCCTTCGTGTTCGACAGGCGCGATCTCAAGGCTTATCCTATGTTCAGGAAAGTCATTGGAGCGCTGACAGCTTTGTTTATCTGCCAGGTGATCACAGACCTGTTTATTGTAAAAACCTCCTCCGAAAATTTCATGCGCGGATGGGCGGCCATTGTCATGTCTATTCTCTCTTTCCTCTTCCTGTTTAAAACTTTGAAAGATGACAGGATTATTTTCTTCTTCCTATGTATGACCCTGATAAAAAATATTATATGGACAGACGAGAATGCCGACACTGACATGTCATATTTCAAATTCAAGATGGTGCCGATCTTATCCTATGGCGTATACATCCTGTCATTCCTGCTATACAGGAACGGCCACTGGAAAGCAGTACTGGCTTTACTCCTGGCGTATAGCCTGCTCTGTTTTGCAAGAGATTCACGGTCAACCGGGATGGTGTTCTTCCTTGGCGCCATTATCATCTACTGTTTTAACAGCGGGATGTACCTCACGCGGGATCGCCTCCTGGTGTTTGGCATAGCAGGATTATTAGTATTCCAGTTTGCATATGTAAGTTATGTTAATGCAGTATTGAACCACGAGCTGGGCGGAGAACATGCGTCTGAACAACTGGAACGGCTGGACAACCCGTACAATCCGCTGGAATTGCTTATGACAGGCCGTGGAGAAACTTTTGCCGCACTGGCGGCGATCAGCGATGCTCCCTGGTTTGGCCACGGTTCCTGGGCAAAGGATGATAACCTGAAATACTACCGTATCCTCTTGCTGTACCAGAACGAGGAGATGAATGAACAACTGGCTACATCTACCGATCACCTGATCCCCAGCCACTCCATTTTACTTGGGGCCTGGGTAAACTGCGGGCTGGGTGGGTTTATTGCCGTACTGCTGGTATTTATCTTTTTACTGAAAATGGGATTCTACCTGGTGGCCAGGGCGTCGGACACCGCGCTCTACCCGGTGCTCGTGTTGATGACCATCGGCGTGATCTGGACCTTCCTGTTTTCGCCGATCCAACAGCTGCGGTTCAACGTACCGGCAATTGGCGCTATCCTGTTGCGGGCCTACTACGAGTGCTTGCCGGTACCCGACGAAACAGTTCCAGAAGAGGATACACATGAAATAACGGGCATCATTGCCCCGGAAGCAGAAATATAAAACGAAAAAACAACAGCTATGAAAATATGCTTCATCACGCTGGGCGATATTAAGTTCATTGCCACCATGAAACGGGCCATCGGAATGGCTAACCCTCTCCTGTCGCTGGGCTGGGAAGTTGCGATCATTGCGCAGGACAGCGAAGAGAACAGGAAACGTATAGCCATGGAGTGCAGCGACGCAGTAAAGGTTTTTTACTATCCCGAAGGCACTGCTGCCGAAGAGGTGCAGACTAAAACTGCGCTGGTAAATGAAATAGCCCCGGATTACATTCTTTTTTGCTCTTTCAGCTTCCGTAACCGCATTTTAAAAAACAAACTTAAACATAAACCAAAGATACTCATCGAGCATTCAGAACTGCCCTCAGGCATCCCGGATAACAGGGGGCTACGCAAATATGCAATGCTGGCGCTGGAGTACTGGTCGGTATGCTACGCCGACGGGTTATTATGCGCAAGCAGGTATCTCTGTAAAACATATGCCAAAAGAGCTGCACAACTTTTCCGCAGGCAGCTCCCGGTCCTTTATTCTCCTTATGCCTTCAACAACGAAGTGGTGGAATCGCCGCGTACCCGTTACCAGGAAATAAAAGACGCATATGCCTCCAAAAAGCTGCTCATCTATATGGGTACGCTTACCCGCAACTATGGCCTGTTTACCATGTTAGAGGCAATGGATATGATCAGCAAAGAACGGTCCGACGTACACCTTTTACTGTTAGGGCGTGGACGGCACCAGGAAGAGGCTAAAGCTTTTGTGAATGAAAAGGGATTGACGAACCAGGTACAGTTCCTCGGCTATACGCCCGAAGAAGACCTGAGCTCTTATTTTTCCGCAGCAGACGCATTTATATCTCCCCTGAATGATACCGTCCAGGACTGGGCCCGATGTCCAAGCAAGATCTATATGTACATCCCTTTTGAAAAACCGGTGTTCACCTGCCGGATCGGGGAACCGGCAGAGATATTCGGAAAAGAGGGATACTATTTTGACAACCGGCATCCGGCATCGCTGGCTGCACTGATCAACCAACTGGCATCCGGCGGTTTGAAAGCTCCCGGGGTCGACAGGCTTGCCCATAGCTGGGAAAAACGGGCTGTTGACTTTACCGGCTGGATCAACAGTAACTATACAGACAAAGTATTAAGTATTGCTAACCTGTAAATGAAAACAAGGTGAATTACGTTTATTATAAAGATCCTAAAGGCAATTTTGGCGATGACCTCAACGGATGGTTGTGGCCCAGGTTGTTTGGTGAAGGGAAGGAAAAAGATCCGGATGTATTCCTGGGTATTGGCTCTATTTTGTTCAACGACTCCCCTTTATTCCGCGACCTGAAGACGCAGCGCAAGATCGTGTTTGGCACCGGGGTACGGCCTGTACATAAGATCTTCCGGCTGGACAGCAGCTGGGATATCCGTTTCCTCCGGGGGCCGTTATCTGCCTACGCTTTTAACAACCAGTTCCCATATATCGCCGATGCAGCGTATGCGATCCGTCTGCTCCCCGATCTCGACAGGTTCCTGCATATGCCGAAGAAGTATAAGGTAAGCGTGATCCCTTATTTTAAATCCGTACCGTTCTTCGACTGGGAGCACATCTGCTCCCGGTTAGGGTTCAATTATATTTCACCGCGCGCCGAAAAAGGAGTGGAACATACGCTGGAAGAGATTGCGGCATCAAAATATGTTATTGCCGAAGCTATGCACGGCGCTATTCTCGCCGATGCGCTGAGAGTGCCCTGGCACAGGTTCCTGTTGTCGACGCCGCATACAGAAGGCAGCGGCGTATCGGAATTCAAGTGGATGGACTGGCAGGCGGCTATTCATCTTTATAATATCAATGCAACGCCTGTAAAACTGTACCGGAAGTCGTTCCTGCACCAGAAAATAAAGTCGCTCTCCCGCAATCGCATCAGTGCCGAGTTCCTGGTACCTGAGCTGGTAAAAACTGAGTTGATGAAAACGCTGGAAGATGTGATGGAATTTTACCTGTCGGAAGATGAAGTTGTCAGGCGTATAGATAATAAGATCTATGACGAAACAGAGTTGTTGAGAAGAGAGCAGCGCATAGATAGTACCTCATTTATTACAACACATTAGTTATGCAAAAAGAATTTGTTTTATCACCAGGAGAAGGTCATTTCTTTTTCGGGTTCCATGACCTGGTAGCATGGAATTTTACAGGCAATAAACTGTTGGCCTTACAGGCGCCGGATATAACAGCGCCTCCTGATCCGCGTATCGCATGCGGTATTGGCTATTTCGATGCGGCACAGCAATTCCGCGCGCTGGGTAAAACGTATGCATATAACTATCCCCAGGGGGCGCGGCAGCAGTGGATTGGTGAAACAGATACTTTTATTGTGAATGACCGGGTGGGAGAAAAATGGGGCTCCCGGATCTATGATGCAGATAACGATAAATGCGTAGCTACGTTACCGTTGCCTGCACATGTGATCACGGATAAGGGTGTAGCTTTTGGGTTAGACTACGCCCGGTTATTCCGCGTAGGTGGATATGGTTATACCGGACTTCCAGACAAACAGGCGCATATCCATGCGCCTGCGGATTCCGGCATTACAGTACATAATATTTACACCGGCGAACAATCGCTGTTGCTCTCAGTAGCCGCAGTGGCCAATTACCGGATGAACCCTTCGCTGGGCCAGCATCATTACATCACTCATCTCCTGCTTAACCCGTCACAGAACCGGTTGGCATTTCTGCACCGCTATAAATTGAAAGACGGCGGAGAAACCACGCGGCTGATGACAATTGGCACAGATGGCAGCGGGCTCGCATGCCTGGCCACCGGGTTCCTCAGTCATTTCGACTGGAAAGACGACAGGCATATTGCCATCTGGGGCAGAACAGGCAGCGGTATCGAAAAACTGCGCGGTTCACTGCTGTATAAAATGATGCCGGCAGGACTGATAGCCAACGGTAAAAAAGTACTGAAAAAATTATTGTATACCCGCGAAAAAGGAGCTAAAGCCGTGGCGCCATTTAACTGGCTGTTGCTGGAAGATACGGACAACGCGGTACCCGCTATGCTGGCAAAAGATATTATAACGGAAGACGGCCATCCGATGTTTTGCCCGGCCAACCGTGACTGGATGATCTGCGACACCTATCCGGACCAGCATGGCATCCGTACGCTCTTCCTTTTCCAGTACAGTACGCAGAAGAAAACGACATTAGGAACCTACCGCATGATCGATACGAAACCAGACCTCCAACTGGCCGATCGTTTACTGGAGGGAGTAGACGAGGGTGTATTGAAAGCGTTCTCACTGGAGCAGATGGCATTCACCAGGAGTGGATTGCACTGCGATCTGCATCCCCGCTGGAAACGCGATGGAAGCCTGGTAGCCTTCGATTCTATTCACGAAGGCCACCGGATGATCTATGGATACGATGTAAGCAGTATTGTTCACGCTAATAAAAAAGTGCCCGTATGATAGCAATCGTGCAGCCATTGGTACCGCATTACAGGGAACATTTCTTCAATCGCCTGCGCGAACAGGCGCCGTTTGAACTGTATTGTTACAATGGAGCGGAGGCCATGCAAAAACAAAACCTCTCTGCCGGCCGCACTCCCGCTAAACCATTGCCGGCCTTGAGTATTGGGCCTTTTGTACTTTACAACCCGCTGCGCCTTTTTAAATCAGACTATAAGGTATTGGTGCTGATGCTCAACTTCGCACATATATCTACCTGGATAATCCTGCTGCTGAAACCTTTCCTGAAACAAAAGGTGATCCTTTGGGGACATGGGATTTCTGTGAAAAGGTATATCCGGGAAGAACAACAGCCCAGCCGCCTGCTGAAATGGATGATGCAACTGGCAGACGCCACCTGGTTCTATACTTCCCGCGAAATGGAGTTATGGCAACAGGTTATCCCTGCATTGAATGCAGTATCCCTGAACAATACTATTTCAGAAGTAGAACAGATCCTACAACAACCGGTTCCTGACAAGATGTTGTTGCGAAAAAAATATGGTATCCGTACAAAAAGGGTATTGATCTACTGCGCACGGTTCAATGAACCAGGAAGGCGCATCGATCTTCTTTTACAGGTTATCGCGGCAACCGACCCGACAGAATACGGCTTTATCATTATCGGCGCAGGAAAATACAAACCCGATTTCAGCGCCTATCCGCACGTGAGCGACTTTGGCGCCGTGTACGACCCGGCGGTGAAACAGGAATTATTCGGCCTTGCAGACCTTTATTTCCAACCAGGATGGGTGGGCCTGTCGGCCGTGGAAGCCATGGCCTACGGCAAGCCGGTATGCACTTTCAAACGCAGCGAAGCAGTATTGCAATGCGTGGAATACAGTTACATTAAAGATGGCCATAACGGGCTGATATTTGAGAACATGGAGCAATGCCTGCATGCGCTGGATACAATTTCCGATGATGCGATCAGCGACATGGGTCAACAGGCCAGGCGCTTTGTAAAAGAGAACCTGACTATGACAAACATGGTGGGCAATGCCTCGCATTCGCTGCATGCTATGATCCGATAATACTCATTTTATGAAGATACTTTTCATCGTTCCATCTTATAAGCCTGCATTTGTATATGGCGGACCAATTGTGGTAATTGCCCGCCTGGCAGAACAGTTAACGCAGATGGGACATATTGTTGAGGTATATACTACTACCGCCAACGGCGGAAAGGAGCTGGAGGTGGCAGCCAACAGCACCATCATGGTGGATGGTGTAAAGGTAACTTACTTCAAACGGATCACCGGCGACCATACGCACGTGTCGCCCGCTTTATGGAAAGCGGTTTGGAAAAATGCACAACAGTTTGATAAAATACATATCCACTCATGGTGGAACTTCCTGGTGATCGGCGCCTCATTTATATGCAAGTGGAAAAAACTGAAACCCTTGCTTTCGCCGCACGGCATGTTCTGCGACTATGTATTCACTTCCAGGAATAACCGCAGCAAACAACTGCTGCATAATGTAATGGGCAAACGGCTGTTGCGCAATACTTACCTCCATGTTTCCTCGGAAATGGAATGGAAGGAATGCCAGCAGGTAAATAAGGGATGGGAAGGAGGCCAGGTATTTAACCTGGTGGAGCTGCCCGAGGGCAGTTATAAACGAAAAGATAACAGTGCATTCACCATCAGTTTTTTGTCGCGCGTCGACCCCAAGAAAGGATTGGATCTCCTGATACGGGCGCTTTCGGGAGTATCATTCCCCTATCGCCTGCAGATTGCCGGCACGGGCGATGAAAAATATATCCTGGAGCTGAAAGAATTAATTGCACAATTGGATATGGAAGAGAAAGTAGACTGGGTAGGCTGGAAAGGCAGCGAGGAAAAATTTCATTTTCTTGCCGCTACCGACCTTTTTGCCCTTACCTCCCGCAATGAGAATTTTGCGATCGTGGTCATAGAAGCCCTATATGCCGGCACCCCGGTATTGATCAGCGACCAGGTAGGATTGGCGGGCTATGTAAAGGACCATAACATGGGTTGGATCACGCCGATAGACAGTATAGAAACGATCACCCGTCAACTGGAAGAAGCCTTTAAAGATAAATCACGGCGGCAATACATTACCCGCCACGCCCCCGGGCAGATCCGGGATGATTTTAATGATGCCAGGCTGGCATCTTCATATGTTCAATTATACGAAAAATGTAACTAGATGGAATTGGCTGTAGTGATACTAACCTATAATGAATCATTGCACCTGGCGCGATGTTTACGTAGCCTGAAGCAGATAGCAACTGCTATTTACGTGGTAGATGCTTTCTCTACCGACGATACGGCAGCCATCGCAGAAAGCTATGGAGCAAAGGTCTTTCAGCGTAAATGGGTCAATTATGCCGACCAGTTTCAATGGGCGTTAGACCATGCGGGCATCACAGCCCCCTGGGTCATGCGCATGGATGCAGATGAATACCTGGAACCAGGGTTGGTACGGGAGATAAACGAACGCCTGGATACTATACCGGAAGATATAACCGGGATATATATACGCAGGAAGGTATTATTTAAAGGAAAATGGATCCGGTATGGCGGCTTTTACCCGCATACGCTTCTCAGGATCTGGCGCAACGGAATAGGCAGTATTGAACAACGCTGGATGGACGAGCATATCGTATTGTCTGGCGGCCATACCCTGCGGTTCGACGAACACATCGTGGACGATAACCTTAACTCTATTCACTGGTGGGTAAATAAACATAACAACTATGCTATCCGGGAAATGGTGGATCTGCTGAATATCCGTTATGGTTTCTGGCAAACAGACGACCGCCTGTTAAGAGCGCGGGGCTCGCAGGCCCGTCGCAAACGGTTCCTTAAGGAAAGAGTGTATGCAGCACTCTCACCGGGCGCCAGAGCTTCCATGTATTTCCTTTTCCGTTATGTGCTGCGTTGCGGGTTCCTTGACGGCTACAAAGGATTCCTGTTCCATTTCATGCAGGGATACTGGTATCGTTTGCTCGTAGACGTTAACGTACAGGAATTTCAACAAAAGCTGAAAGGCGGAGAAAGCAAGGAAGATATTATGGCGCTGCTGAAACAGGATTATAACATTCATATCTGATATCGTATGGCAACCAATCTCGCAGCTTTTAACACCGGTAATTATTATGCCGGCCCCAAATGGAAAGTGCTGGCCTGGTACTTCTGCAATTATTATGTGCTCAATAGCGCATTCCCCTGGCCATATGCGATGAAAAGTGCGCTGTTACGGCTGTTTGGCGCCAGGGTAGGTAAAGGCCTGGTTATAAAAACAAAGGTCCGCATCAAGTACCCCTGGCGGTTAACCATTGGCGATCATTGCTGGCTGGGAGAAGGTGTTTGGATAGATAACCTGGCGGATGTAACCCTGGGCGATCATGTATGCATTTCACAGGGCGCGCTGCTGCTGACCGGCAACCACGATTACAAACAACCGGACTTCCCTTACAGGCTTGGAAATATTCATATAGAAAACGGGGCCTGGATAGGCGCAATGGCGGTGGTATGCGCCGGCGTGACGTGCGGATCGCACAGTGTGCTCACGGTGGGCAGTATGGCGTCGAAAGACCTTGAGCCCTGGCAGATCTATTCCGGCAACCCGGCGGTAGTGGTACGTAAACGGGAAATGGCAACACACCCGCTCACCCTTCTAAACATGGCGGCTATATGAAAAAAAGTGCTGTACTGTTATTGTTCATATGCATGTGGCTACGGCTGCAGGGGCAACATTGGCTGACGGATTCGCTTGAAGTACATGCCGGCGCCATTGGCACGGTAGCTACAAAAAACTATATGCCATTGTGGATGGTATCAAAACGGTTTGGCACCATCAGCGACCGGAAAGGAGATGTCTCTGCACATCTTGGCTTCAGCAAGCAATATATATGGCAGGAGCGTTTTTACCTGAAGCTGGGGCTGGATGTGTATAACAATAACCAATTTACTAGCACCTTCATTGAACAGGGATTTGTAAAAGCGGGATATAAGAACTGGGAAATACGCGCAGGGCGGTACGAAGAGATCACCGGGGAAGCAGATCCCCTGCTGAGCAGCGGTTCGCTTGGGATCAGCGGCAATGCCCTGCCCATCCCGAAGGTAGGGCTGGCAGTAACCAGGTATACCAATGTACCCTGGACAAACGGATGGTTGCAGTTCAAGGGATTGATCAGCCACGGCTGGATGGGAAAAGACCAGTTCATTAAAAATGCCTGGTTGCATGAAAAAAACTTCTATCTCCGGATCGGGAAAAACAAGCTTAAACTATTTGGAGGCATACAGCATTATGCGGTATGGGGCGGCAGCCGCAAGGACCTTCCGGCTATCACCCGCAACTGGCAGGGGTTTATGGATGTATTGCTTGTAAAAACAAAAGACGACGGTACTGTAGGCAACACGAACATACAACCCAACCGGCCAGGCGATCATCGCGGTATTATTGAAGCGGGAATCGACTGGGAAAATGAGCTGCTCGCGCTGCGCCTGTTCAACCAGACGCCTTTTGAATCCGGCCAGGGCATCGATATCCGGAATATAGACCGGCTGCTTGGCATTACGTTTACCAATAAAAAGGCTGGTAGCTGGCTAAGTAAAATAACAGTAGAATTTCTTTATACAAAGCAGTCAAATGATTTTTACCTGCAACGTCTCAGGGAAAGTTATTATAACAACGGCGTGTACCTGACCGGGTGGGATTATCATGAACGTATAATCGGAACTCCACTGTTCACAGACCGTTACAGGGGGCAGCACTACTTTCCCGGGATAAAGCCACTGGACTGGGACCTGCCCAAAGATTCCCTTCGCGGGAAAGGCGGCAATATCATCAATAACCGCGTAGTGGGTGGTCATATCGGCCTCCTGTATCGCCTGGCGGGAAAACTATCCGGCAGAACGCTCATCACCTTTACACAGAACTATGGCACTTATACCAATCCAGCGCTGTTCACGCCGCCAAAGCGGCAATGGTATACGCTGGAGGAACTGCAATACCAACTGCCGGGGAAAGGCGTATTGCTCACTGCCTCCCTGGCTGTGGATCAGGGGCAACTGACCAACAACGTCGGGTTTATGCTGGGTATTCTGTGGAACTGGAAAAGCAAGATCTAAATATAACGTATATGAGTAAACGAGTATTACTGATAGGCGGTAACTTTTCTCCGGAGCCAACAGGCATCGGAAAATACAACGGTGAGATGATTAGCTGGCTGGCAGACAACGGCTACGACTGTACGGTCATCACTACCTATCCTTACTATCCGCAATGGAAGGTTCAGCCGCCTTATGACCGGGCGCGGAACTGGTTTAAGAAAGAAGTGGACGGGAATATTACAATATACAGGTGCCCGCAATATGTGCCGGCCAATCCTTCCGGCAAGAAGCGGATGTTGCAGGATATGTCTTTCGCCGCATCCACATTCTTTAAAATAATGCAACTGGCGTTTGGCCAAAAATTCGATATCGTGATAACAGTAGCTCCGCCATTTCACCTGGGCCTGCTGGCAACCTTATACAAAAAGTTACGGGGCGCCACGTTCGTATACCATGTGCAGGACCTGCAGATAGAAGCGGCGCGGGATTTAGCGATGATCCGATCTAAACGCCTTATCAATATGCTGTTGAGGATAGAGCGGCTCATCCTGCGGAATGCGGATCATGTAAGCAGTATAGCCGACGGCATGATCCGTAAAATAGGCGATAAAACAGGCAGGGAGGTCCTTCTTTTCCCTAACTGGGTGGACGTATCAAAATTTCATCCGTTAACAGATAAAGCGGCATTGAAAGAAGCATTTGGCTTTGCGGCAACCGATAAGATCGTTTTGTATTCAGGAGCGATCGGCGAAAAGCAGGGACTGGAATCATTGCTGCATGCAGCCGCTGCATGGAAGCACGAGCCGGGTATCCGGTTCCTTATCTGTGGTTCAGGCCCGTATAAAGCCAGGTTGGAGCAAATGGCCGAACAACTGCAACTGGAGAATACCACTTTCCTGCCGTTGCAGCCTGCAAGTCAGTTCAATCAATTCCTGAATATGGCAGATGTACACCTGGTGATCCAGAAGTCGCATGCCAGCGACCTGGTGATGCCTTCCAAGCTCACCACTATCCTGGCGGTAGGAGGCATTGCGCTTATCACTGCCAATCCCGGCACTGGTTTGCATGAACTGGTGAGCCGGCATAATATGGGGATACTGGTAGATGCCGATAACCAGGAAGCTTTGCAAACCGGCATTGCCAGGGCCATATCGCAAAACACGACAGATATTGCGAGAAATGCCCGCAATTATGCAGCAACCCATCTTTCTATTTCGGCTGTAATGACGCGCTTTAAAGAACAGGTAGCGTAGCTATTATTGATCAACCATCTCTTTTTTATGTTGAACCGGTATCTTAAGATTTGCAGTATCCAGTTGATTGTGCTGGATTTTATTTCTCTGAATGTCCTTTTTTACCTTACCAGCTCCTGGTTGCAGCGGTACGACCGCATGCAGGACATCAACGTTGATATTTTCCTTGCAGCGTCCAACCTCTCCTGGATGGTAGCCCTATATACTACAGGCATATATTTCCTGAGCCAGCAATTATCGTTTGACCGCATTGCACGGAAAACAGTGCAGAGCGTTCTCCTCTACTTGTTGTTGTTATTGCTGTTCCTGTTCTTTTCCAAACAATTATATTCCCGCCTGTTCATCCTTATGTACTGCACAGGTTTTATCCTGATGGTGATATTAGGTCGCTGGATCTTTTACCGTGTCACCAGCCATATCATGCATCGCAGGGGAGTAGAAAAGAAAGTGGTGATCCTGGGGTATAATGAGCTGTCGAAAGAACTGGCGAGCAAGCTGCTGGAAGATAACAGCAATCTAAAATTTGAAGGATATTTCGAGGAGCAAAACAATGTACATGAGCTCTCCTATTACCCGGTGATCGGCAACCTGGCGGCCTGTGTGCCGTATGCGCAGGCTAATAACATCCGGGAGATCTACTCTACTTTATCTCCCGAAAAATTCCCTTACTTATACACACTCGCAAGGGAAGCAGAATTAAACCTCATCCACTTCCGGTTTGTACCAGACTTTAAGTTGTTTGTAAACCGCCAGATCTTTATAGACTATTTCAACAACATTCCCATCATATCATTGCGCGCCGAACCGCTGGATGATATTGCCAACCGTATACGCAAACGGGTGTTCGATATTGTGTTCAGCAGCCTGGTGATCATCTTTATTCTCACCTGGCTGATCCCTTTGCTGGCGTTACTTATCAGGCTGGAGTCGGCTGGCCCCATATTTTTTATCCAATACCGGACCGGCCGCAATAACCAGAATTTCCCCTGTTTAAAATTACGCAGCATGTACGTAAACAAGGACGCCGACTCCCGCCAGGCAACGCGCAACGACAGCCGCTTTACACGCATAGGTCGCATACTCCGTAAAACCAACCTGGACGAGATGCCGCAATTCCTCAACGTCTGGATGGGACATATGTCGATAGTTGGGCCACGCCCGCATATGCTGCGACATACCGAAGAGTATTCCCGCGCTATCCAGCAGTATATGATCCGTCATTTCCTCAAACCCGGTATCACAGGATGGGCGCAGGTTAGCGGCTTACGGGGCGAGATCACGGACGAAGCGCACCTTCGCAAAAGAATTGAACACGATATCTGGTATATGGAAAACTGGTCGATATACCTGGATCTGCGTATTATATTCCTAACGATCCGGAATACGATCAAAGGAGAGGAAAATGCATTTTGAATGACGGTCACCTTACGCGTGTTTTTGCTTGTATGATGCGGCGCTGAAGGGTTGACAAACTGGCCTGTATAAAGAAAATATAGAAAAAAATTTGGAAGAATAGAATGCTTGCTTATCTTTGCGCTCCCTGAATGCCCAGATGGCGAAATTGGTAGACGCACTGTGTTCAGGTCGCAGCGCCTGCAAGGGTGTGCTGGTTCGAATCCAGTTCTGGGCACACAAAAGGGTTGTAAGTCATTGATTTACAACCCTTTTTATTTGTGTCAATGTCGGTTTTCCACGCTTTTCCACGCTTTCTCCCACTATTTCCGACACATTTTTGACACACCAAATGACACACCAATTTCATTTGCTATTATCAGCACCCACCCGTCAATATCAGGGTAAAAAGCGCCAATTTTTCATCTTTAAAAAAAGTACTGTCACCTTCAGGCAAGTTGGCATACGTACACGTGTGTACGAAAAAAAATCTTTTTTGTACTTCTTCCCGCATTCTCCCCTTTCCGGTTTTCAGGCTACAATCCAGGCTGGTCCGGTATGTTCCTTGTGCCTTATTGTTATCACCTTTAAAAATTGTGCGGTATGAATTTCTTGAAGCGAAAGAATAAGAAGGGGAATAAAATTATCTTCTATTACGACTATGGCCGTAAAAAAGGACAACGGCCAACTACAGGTATCTTTATCTACACTAAGCCCAAAAATCAGACAGAGAAGAATCATAACAAGCAGTCATTGTCTTTAATTGAGCTTAAAAAAAGCCAGCTGACTATCGAAAAGCAGGCGGTTGGTACAGCCTTTATCCCCCAACATAAATTCAAGGCCAATTTTTTGGACTATTATACCGATTATGTAAAGCAGCATCAAAGAAAGGGCAATCGCCACCTGCAAAACAGCCTTACTCAGTTCAAGGCATTCATGGGAAAGGATTTTGTGGCGCCAATAGAAATTTCAGAGAATCTCTGTAAAAGATTCAGGCGATACTTGTTGGATAAATATACAGGAGAAACTCCTTCCGATTACTATTCCCGCTTCAAATGGGTGTTGGCAGCAGCAACTGTAGACGGCTACTATCTACAGAATCCAACTGAAAAGGTAAGTGCAAAATCTAACCCAAGTACTAAACTGAAGGAATTTCTGGAGGTGGAGGAATACCTGGACCTGATAAAGACACCATGTCTGAATGCAGAAGTTCAGGAAGCCTTCATTTTCTGTTGCTATACAGGATTACGCTGGGTAGACGTGTTTACTTTGAGTTGGGAGCAATTAAACCGTTCGGTCCTTACGACACGTATCATTCAGGCAAAAACTGGCCTGCCCGTTACCCTCACTTTACATCCCATAGCAAAACTGATTTTAGAAAAACGGAAAAGGCTGCTGGATAACCGGGATAACAAAAAGGCATTAGTATTCCGATTACCGTCGGCTGATGGGGCCAATAAGATTTTGCTGCAATGGATAAAGGCCACAGCCATCAATAAGCACATCACCTGGTCATGCGCTCGTTTAAGTTTTAGCATCCTCCTACAGGATAAACTGGTAGATGATGCAACAGTAGCCTATTTACTCGGTCATGCAACAACCGAACAGGTACGAAAAACATACAAGCGCCACCGGCCAAAGGACCAAACAACTACCATAAGTAATTTGCCCAGTCCGGAACTATTACCTTATTTTCTTAATATTTAGTTTGGCAGCAGCGGCTATTAAGGGTGAGGGCTCACCAGACATCATAACATGCAGCTCCTCCCTTTTAAAATAGCCGCTGCTATTTTTTGCAATTCCGAATTCTTCACATCTCCTGGAAAACTGGGTTCTGCCGAGATTCGTATAAATAAGCGCTTCCTCAACTTTCAGAAAGGGTTTAAAACAAAGTGCGATGGCCCGCATTATTATTAATTCATCCTTACTTACCATTCTACAACGTTTTATACTACAAATGTCCAATGAAAAAGAAAGTTTTTTTACATCAGGGCTTACAGATGTGAAAAGGAATCTGGTAAGGCAATGATCTACTTTCTATTTTAATCAATCGTATATATACCTGGCATTTTTGCAGTTGATGAGAGGGGAAAGCACACAGAAACAGTCGAAGCCTGTTTTTTTAGCTATTGCCGCTTTCTTTGCTTCTTTCTTTGGGGGGCCACCAAAGAAAGAAGGGATGAGCAACAGGATACAGATGAAAGTCGCCCGCAGTAGGTTATTTGCTACTTTGAATCTACAAACTTCGTCTGAATGATGTATTCAGCAAGCGCCATTGCCGACGCTTGCTGAATATTTGATCATTCTGGATTATAACTTTCTATAAAGGCATCAGCCGCGTAAATACCGGCATTGTTCAGTTGTCGCTGCCAGGCCATTTCCTCGTAACAAAAATTAAAGCCATACTGACGCCGTAGTTTCGTTCTCACTTCCTTATTGGGTTTGGCAGGAAAAACTAACTGAATCCTGTTTGCTTCTACGTTTTCCACAATTCGCACCCCTTTTTCTGTTCTTTCTGTCGTTGTCTTTTGCGTCAATATTTCCAGGCTGGCAATACGTTTCCGGGTGTTATTGATAACGCTGTTATTATTTGTCAATTTATAGTCAGGGAATCCTTTCCGGCCGATCCAATCGGGGGTATTAAGTTTCTCCCACATAGCGTCCGTAGCTTTAGGGATTTTTAAAAACGCCGCTTTATCATTTTTTCGGATGGCCTTATTTGCTGATTTCATAAATTCCTGTAAGGCAGTCAAATCATTCAGTTTTTGGTGAAGCAGTTCCAGGGCATCAGGATTGTCAGATGAAATAGTATGGTTTTTCTCAATGTTTTTTGCCTTATCCTCATAGTATATTGCTTTATCGCTTGCTTCATAGCTTTTGCGCATATTATTATCAATTTTTTTTTGTTCACGCCGATGCCGTTTTTCTGAGTGATGACCTACCAGAATCGGTTGACCAGGAGGTATAAAAATTGATATATGTTTTGCAGCATTATAAAAGCTATCTGAGGCACGCTCGTTCTTTTCAGCTTGTGCTTTGGCAAACGCAATACGATTTTGTCTGCGCTGATGATAATTATATTTCATACAGTAAATTTTAAAAGTGAGGGAAATAGGCTGCCAGAAATTCCAGCAGCCTGAAAACAGAAACGATATTGTTTAAAGTGAACTAATGAGAGAGCATAGAAAACGCCGCTATGATTTTTTTGCTCATTTCCTCCGCCTCTTCACTGCGGTGCTGGTTTTTATCTGGATGCCATTCTTTAATTAACTGCCGGTATGCTTTCTTAATTTCTGCCTGGGTGGCGCCGGGTGATATCTGCAAAATATTGTAAGGTGTTTCCTGCTGTCTGCTTAAAATGGATTCGGCTTCTTCCTTACTCATCCGCTGATTAAACGCCTTTTTCCACTGTTTCGCGTTTCCGTATCCATCGCGGGTATCGTAGGTTTTATAACCGTCCAGAAATGATTTAGCCATGTCTTTACTGATTTATAATATTGACTTCAAACGGTTGTTTCATCCAAAAGGAATTGATATCACTTTTTGCGCACGGTATCATTGTAACAAGAGGATAGATAATCCGTTGCCGGTTAGCAGATTCCCAATTAATCCGTTTAGGTTCATCATGTCGGATACCTATGGCAGTTGTATATCGCTTCCATCCTATACTTCGGGCGTAGGCTTTTATAGCATAAGCCTTCAATTCCCGTGAGCACTTAGGGGCACCCATATTCGGGATACCATGCTTTTTATAAAGGATTCAAAAGGCTCGCCATTTCTGCTGGCATTTTCAAAAGAAACGACACGGGCAGATACACCTTTTCCTTTCTGATAATTGGCAACACTTTCGATCCAGACCAAGTTAAAGTCAAAATGCTTATCACATTGCTGAATAAATTCAAGCGTTTCTTCACGTTCTTTACCTGTATTAGCAAACACCACCGGCATTTCAAATTCATCCTGCATGTTGGTGAGAAGCCAATGCGTCATAAATGCACTGGTACGCCCACCTGAAAAACTTATCAACAACCTCTTTCTCATACAACAATTTTTCACACGTTTACACCAGCATTGGCTGCGCCAATGGAGTTTTTGAAGCCATTTTGGCGAGAATAAGCTATTTACGTGGTCGCTTTATCCTGGCCGCACCTTTCTCTTTCATCGTTTTTGATCGCTTGAACTTTTTTTCAAAGAGACGTTGATTATTTTTTTCCACTTTGTCTTCAAAACCCTGGGGAGAGGGAATAAATTCATCGGTCAATGGTTGACCGGCAAGGAGCTTACAAAACCGATCATACGCCTGGTCCAGGGTAGGGAGTTTGGAAAGTTGTTTAGAAAAATCTTCGGATAATTCAATAGTTTGGCCGTTGGCTCCCCGCAGATGCCGGAAAAAGTAAACCGACATGCTTTGCAAGAAGAAGATATCTTTTGTATTAAGGCGGTAGAAATTTAGATCAACGGCTAAAGTATCCTTTGTTCCCATTTGGGGATTAGGAAACTCTTTAATCGCATGGGCCAGAACGTACGTTTCTCCCAGTTTGTCGTTTTCTTCGATCAGGGCAGTTATCTTCTTATCTATACCTAACTCGTTCAATTCCGCTGCTAAGGACGTATATTTATTCTGTGGCATAGGGAAATATTAGCAGTGAATAGATTTTTTGTTTAATGGTTTACCTTTGGAAAAGGAGGCTACCCAATTATATGCGAGGACTTTCCAGTTTTTCACTG
This sequence comes from Chitinophaga terrae (ex Kim and Jung 2007), assembly GCF_900107795.1. Classification (GTDB taxonomy): domain Bacteria; phylum Bacteroidota; class Bacteroidia; order Chitinophagales; family Chitinophagaceae; genus Chitinophaga; species Chitinophaga terrae. The sequence goes on along the minus strand of NZ_FNRL01000008.1, from coordinate 130,564 downwards.
GGGCTTTATTTTCCAACATCCAGTTATGAGAGGTATAATATAGATAGAATGCTTCGGCATACATGGGACGTAGACCGAGTATAGTAAAATATACCGTTACGCTAGTTAAATCAGGGGGCGTAAAACTTGTTTTTGACTTGACCATACACTGAGTATTTTATACGGTCAAAGGTGGTGTAACAACCATGCGATATTTTACACCAGGGCTGTTATATGTAAAGAAATGTCCCTGTTGTTAATTAGCAATGCTTTTTGAGAGCGCAATGTTTTTGCTGGACACCAGTGAAATAATCGAAGTAGCTCGGATACCTCAGTACATAATTCTATGTAAGTAGAAAAATGGAGTTGACTATGGGAGAATCTGCTTTATCGGGCTTTATAATAAAATAGATTATATCCTTTATTTAAACGTTGCCATATCCGGAAATTTTAATCAGTTGTTTAATCTCTTTTATACATATTTTCCTGCCCTTGGCTGTAATAATACCGGCAGCTTTAAATTCGGTTAAAAACCGAACGATATTTTCATTTCCGGTGCCGACAATATTGGCTAAATCGGTACGTGAAAGGTTGATCATAATATCTTCACCCTCTTTTGTCTCCGCTTTAAATTTTTCGCGCAAAACAATTAAGGTGATAGCCAATCTTTCCTTTACGGAACGTTGTGCAAAAACAGAGATACTATTTGTTAGTACCGCAAATTCATGGCTCAGTACTTTAAGCAGCCGGCGTGGCAACTCAATGGATTTGCCTAAAACTTTTAAAAAATCATCTTTAGGAATGAATGAAATAACACTCTCTTCAAGAGTGGCAGCAGAATCCGGATATCGTTCATCAGCTAAAATAGCGTGGTAACCAATTAATTCGCCTGTGTTTGCTACATAAATTATTTGTTCCCGCCCAGACTGATCTACCTGATATTTTTTAATCTTACCTTTTTTAATAAAATAAATACCAGCTGCTACTGCTCCTTCTCTAAAAATGATTTCCCCTTTGCCATAACGTTGCTCCTGCATATAAGAATATAGATCGGCGAATTCGTTTCCTGGCAAATCATTTAAAATCGACTGAGTTTTAAAATTCCATTTGTCAATAGGAAATAGACCTGTTAAACTCATAAATATGTTATATAAGCGATAAAAAGTGACTTTTTTCAATTTTTAAATTGAAAAGTATCAGTTAAATCAAACTGAATCAAAGGTACCTTTGCATTATGAAAATATCAACAATTTCTCGCCCCAGGATCAATTTTACTTCTAATCATGAGTGGATCGATTTTAACGGCTCAGTTGGGTTTGTCGGTGTTTCTATGTACAGGCTGAAAGGAATTAAGAATATTAATAATATTAAGTGGCTCAATCCGAAGGGTATTATTGATCAAGGGAGCATTATTGCTGAAATCCATACATCTGACGAAATTATCCCTATACTTGCTCCTATTCATTGTAAATACCTTGGACAGAATCAGAAACTATCCGGAAATCTAAACCTTATTCTGGAAAGCCCGCAAGACAAGGGATGGATATTTTTTGTCACCCCCTTAAAATTTTATAGCCAGGAGCCTCTTTTGTCACCAGAAAATTATCAAAAGTTAATTCAGGGTAAGGTAACTCATTAATTATTGGTTATGGGAAAGGTTCTTCTTAAATCTGCAAGGTTCATGACTGATGCAACATTTGACTGGCTATATCCTGAAAGGATACAGCAATTGTCAAAGCGGCATTGGACACCGGTAAGAGTGGCAAAAAAAGCTGCCAGCTTTCTTGCCGCGGAAAATGGTAAAAGCATACTTGACATCGGCAGCGGTGTTGGAAAGTTTTCACTTATTGGTGCTCATTACTTTCCTGAAGCTACATTTTTTGGAATTGAACAAAGAAGCGAGCTACATCATTACGCGTTGGCAGCAAAGGAGTTTACCAGGATAGAAAATGCGGAGTTTATGCATGGAAATTTCACCCAAATCGATTTTGCTCAGTTTGACCACTTTTATTTTTATAATGCTTTCTTTGAAAATATCGACTCCAAAGATAGAATAGATCACTTGATCGAGTACTCTACCAGTTTGTACCACTATTATTCACGATACTTATATAAAGAATTAAATGACAGGCCGCGTGGAACCAGATTGGTGACTTACCACAGCCTGGAAGATGAAGTTCCACCTAGTTATCAAATTGTAGAAGCCTCCAGGGATTTTCTATTAAAAATGTGGGTTAAGAAATGATAAAGATCCGCCGGCAAATGTTGATCGGGATAGCTTTTGTGTCTATTGCTATTAGAGCTCTTACAGCCTGTAATGGACACCAATTAAATCAGGACAGTCAACCCTTGACCGCTACATTCGCTTGGAATACCCTGAAGGATGGAAATAAGCGATTCGTACACCACCATCAAATCCATCCGGATGTTACGCAGCAACGAATAACTGAAGTTGCACAACAGCAGCATCCCTTTGCAATTATAGTTAGTTGTTCAGATTCAAGAGTGTCTCCTGAACTTATATTTGATCAAGGGCTGGGCGATCTATTTGTTATTCGATCTGCAGGTAATTTACTTAGTGCTATAGAAATGGGTAGTATTGAATATGGAGTGAAACATTTGAGTATTCCATTGGTAATAATAATAGGACATGAGCGGTGCGGGGCTATCGAAGCATTTACAAAGCATGAAGTAGCAAATGGATACCTCAAATCTATATTAGATACGCTAAATAATGAACCGGAAATAAAAGCAGTTGTTGATAACTCAAATTATGTTGAAGCCTGTGTAAAGGCTAATGTTAGGCACATGTGTCATATGGTAGTTTTAGATACCAGTCTCGCCAAAAGATTACAGAGCAATGAATTAAAGGTTTTAGGAGCGGTTTATAATTTGGAAAGCGGTGAAGTTGAGTTCTTACAATAAAAACATTACTTATGACTATAAACGAATATGTCTCTATTATAATTAAACAAATTCAGATGGCAAAAGATGATGTTGAAATTGAGGAGGTCATTCAAATTGCCATTTCTAATATGACAGCGAAGAAAATAAATGGCTTTCTAGTTCAGCGATGCATGGACAAGTTGAAAACCGCGATAGAAGAACTAATGGCTCTTACACACAAAGATGATCTGAGAGGTCGCTATCAATTCGCTCTTAAAATTATTCAAAGTAAAATAGTTAGACAGGTAATCGAAGACTAGGCGAAAAAATAGAAAAAATGAAAAAATCAAATTTTATTTTAAGTATTTTAAAGAATAAATGTCCCCGTTGCAGGAAAGGGAAGTTATTCAAGAACGATAATCCATACGATTTAAAAAAGGTGCTGGACATGCATGACAACTGCCCTGTATGTGGTCAGCGGACAGAACTCGAAATAGGATTTTGGTATGGAACAGGGTACGTAAGTTATGTATTGGCAGTTATGTTTTCCGTTTTTAATTTAATTTGGTATTGGCTGATATTTGGTATAACATGGAGAGATAATAGTATTTTTCATTGGCTAATTGTCAATGGCATTATACTTACACTCTCAATGCCATTGCTGATGCGACTTTCCAGAACTTTATACTTAACCTTTTATGTAGGTCATGATCCCGAAGCCGAAAATCTAATGAATCGAAGGAAAGTTGAGAAAAATATACAAAAAATACCATCTTCATAAATTGCTTGTTCACGAACTACCGATAGTGGCAAAACTATGTTTTAAGTATTTCTTATGTTTACTCCTAAATTACTCGAAACATTAAAAGGATATACACGCATTCAATTTGTTAGGGATTTACTCGCAGGATTGATTGTCGGTATTGTAGCATTGCCACTTGCAATTGCCTTTGCGATTGCATCCGGCGTATCGCCGGAAAAAGGACTTTACACTGCTGTTATAGCAGGGTTCATTATTTCAGCTTTTGGAGGAAGTAAGGTGCAAATAGGTGGTCCTACAGGCGCCTTTATTATAATAGTTTATGGTATAGTACAGCAGCACGGTGTCAGCGGCCTCATTATCGCCACCTTTATGGCTGGAGTTATCCTGATTATAATGGGGATAGCACGACTCGGATCTGTAATAAAATTTATACCACATCCTCTCATAGTAGGTTTTACGAGCGGTATCGCACTAGTAATATTCTCATCACAGATAAAAGACTTCTTTGGATTAGAAATAACATCATTGCCATCGGATTTTATTAAAAAATGGATCGTATATGGGCAAAAGATTTCTTCCATCAACTATTATTCCCTGGCTATTGCTGTTTTCACAACACTTGTTGTTTTTCTTTGGCCTAGAGTTACTCACAGGGTTCCGGGGTCATTGGTGGCAATCATTCTATCGACGTTAATCGCTACATTCTTTCATTTACCGATTGACACCATAGGGAGCAGATTTGGAAGAATTCCCACTTCGCTACCACTGCCATCTCTTCCCAATCTTGATTTTGATACAATAAAGCTATTGATACAACCTGCTTTTACTATCGCATTGCTTGGAGGGATTGAATCACTGTTATCAGCTGTTGTTGCCGATGGAATGATTGGAGGGAAGCATAAAAGTAATATGGAGTTAGTTGCGCAAGGGATTGCCAATATTTTTTCGTCCCTTTTTGGAGGTATTCCAGCCACCGGCGCAATTGCAAGAACCGCCACCAATATTAAGAATGGCGGCCGTACACCCGTAGCCGGAATAATTCACTCACTAACATTATTGTTGATTATAATGTTTGCTGGCAAATGGGCTGCGCTTATCCCTATGGCAACATTGGCAGGCATTCTGGTAGTAGTAACCTATAATATGAGTGAGTGGGAAAATTTTGTTTCTATAGCTAAAGGCTCGAAAAATGATGCCGCTGTTCTTATTGTCACATTCCTTTTAACAGTAATAATCGATCTGACAGTAGCGATAGAAATTGGTATGGTACTTTCAATGTTTCTATTTATGAGAAAAATGGCGCAATTCAGTAACGTTAGTGTAATATCGAAACAATTTAATGGTAACAAAGCGAATAATGATCCTTTAGCAGTATCTAATTTCATAATACCGCACGGGGTTGAGGTGTTTGAAATAACAGGCCCTCTTTTTTTCGGTGCAGCATATAAATTCAAGGACGCCATTAGAATAATAGAAGCTGCTCCACAGGTATTAATTATCAGAATGAGAAATGTACCTATTATAGATGCTACAGGTATTCAAATAATTAAAGAAGTAAGTAAGGACATGAAACATCAAGGAACAAAATTGATTTTGTCTGAGGTGCTTACAAAAGAAGTATTCGACGAATTGAGGAAAGCCCGCTTATTATTCAGTATAGGAAAATCGAACGTTGTTGAAACGTTTGCTAAAGCCATAGAAAGAAGTGAAAAAGTGATCCTTGAAAAAAAGGGAATAAATTAACATAAAAAGCTATTATATCAAAAACCAATCATTTTTTTTCTGCGTATCGCATATTTGAAAGTTAGACAAAAATGATATAGTGTCGTGGATGACAGTACTATATCTGATTTGATCAGTAGGAAAAAAGGGGCCCTTTTGAGCCCCTTAATTCAATTGTTCATTTGAAAATGTTGGCAGGATAAAAAACACTGTGAACATATAATAATTATTAACAGGGTATTAATTTAAATGTTGAAAAAATGGATATTTTCGAGAAACTTTTGAAAAACCTTGGACCAATAGGTGAGCATGCTGAACGTGCTCATGGTTATTTTGCTTTCCCAAAACTAGATGGAGAAATTGGTGCTCGCATGAACTTCCGCGGGAAAGAAAAAATTATTTGGAGTTTGAATAACTACCTGGGCCTTGCTAATCACGCCAAAGTGCGTGAAGTAGACGCTTCGGCGGCCAAAGAGTTTGGACTGGCGGCGCCTATGGGGGCACGGATGATGAGTGGTAACACCAACTATCATGAGCAATTGGAAAATGAACTTTCTAGTTTTGTTCAAAAGGAAGCGACCATTTTATTGAACTATGGTTATCAGGGGATATTAAGTGCTGTAGATGCACTTTGCAGCCGTCGTGATATAATTGTATATGATGCAGAATGTCACGCCTGCATTATCGATGGGCTTAGGTTGCATCCTGGATATCGTTATGTCTTTAAACATAATGATATTGGTGATTGTGAAAAACAACTCCGCCGTGCAACAGAAATGTTGAAAAATGTCAGTGGCGGTATATTGTTGATAACGGAAGGCGTTTTCGGAATGGCGGGAGATCAGGGAAAATTAAAAGAAATTGCTGCTCTAAAACAAAAATATGATTTTCGTTTATTAGTCGATGATGCACACGGTTTTGGTACAATGGGAAAAACGGGTGCCGGCACTGGAGAGGAGCAAGGCATACAAGATCAGATAGATTTATATTTTTCAACCTTCGCAAAATCGATGGCATCTATAGGCGCTTTCATGTCCGGTCAGAAAGAGATTGTAAATTTCCTAAGATACAATATGCGTTCTCAAATATTCGCTAAGTCTCTTCCATTGCCTATTGTAATAGGCAATATCACACGCTTAGAGTTATTGCGAACTGAACCAGCTTTGAGGGAGAGACTATGGGAGAATGTCGAAAAACTTCAGCACGGCCTATCAGCGAGAGGGTTTAATATCGGAACAACAAATTCGCCTGTTACTCCTATCTATCTACAAGGTGATATTCCTGAAGCCACAGCTATGTGCCTCGATTTGAGGGAGAATTACAACATCTTCTGCTCTATAGTTGTGTATCCAGTAATTCCTCGTGGGCAAATAATTTATCGGCTAATACCTACTGCAGCACACACAGATGAAGATATTACACTAACCTTAGAGGCTTTTAGTGAGGCAAAACATAAACTTGACTCTTTACAATATAATGTTGCCGAAATTCCACTTGTCTGATTCTACTTACTACCATTACTTACCATTTCAAACAACCAATGTCTACGCACTGTGATAATATCAATTATCACGGTGTGTAGGCATTTCAGTTAAGTAAATAAGATGAAAAATGCATGCACCAGAAAATAGCGAAGAGGAATATAGTGACCGGTGTAATGGCAGGTCGGCATCGAGTTTAATTAACGTTATCTGAAAATGGGGTAATCAGTTGCATTAATTTCTTTCCCGCGCTTCCCTACCATTTCCGGTCATGGCAGAATTTTGCCATATTTAACCGCAGCTTAATTTTAAAGTGTTAACTCTTTTTCTATATAACTTTCAACCGGCGGACACGAACATATCAAATTTCGATCACCGTAAGCATTGTCAATTTTGGCAACCGATGGCCAAAATTTATTCTCACGAATCCAGGATAGTGGGAAAACAGCTTTTTCACGGGAATAGTCATATTTCCAATCAGCATCTGTTACCATTGTAACAGGATGAGGTGAATTTTTGATCACATTTTCCTCCCTACTATATTGCCCCGCTGCGATTTCGTCAATTTCTTTTTTTATGGATATCATAGCTTCGCAAAAGCGATCCAATTCTACTTTACTTTCGCTTTCAGTAGGTTCAACCATTAGCGTATCATGCACAGGAAAGGAAACAGTAGGGGAATGAAAACCATAATCCATAAGCCGTTTTGCTATATCCCCAACTTCTACATTTGCAGATTTTTTGAACGACTGACAATCCAGGATCATTTCATGGGCACAATATCCATTCTTACCTACATACAGGGTAGGAAAGTGCATTTTCAGTTTTGCCTGGATATAATTGGCATTCAGAATTGCCATTTCCGTAGCAGCTTTCAGTCCATTACATCCCAGGAGTTTAATGTATCCATATGAAATAAGTAAAATAAGAGAACTGCCGTATGGTGTCGAAGAAACCGCATGAATACCTGGTGTATGTTCAACATTATTTGAGACGTGGTTAGGTAAGTAGTTAATCAAATGCTTGGCTACGCAAATGGGACCCATTCCCGGTCCACCTCCACCATGAGGAATTGCAAAAGTTTTGTGCAGATTCAAATGGCAAACATCCGCACCAATTTTTCCTGGGCTGGTTAAACCAACTTGTGCATTCATATTGGCCCCATCCATATAGACCAATCCACCATTTTGATGGATTATATTAATAATTTCTACAATTCTTTCTTCATAAACACCATGAGTAGAAGGGTAAGTTACCATAAGACATGATAAATCTGTGCGATGAACCTCTGCCTTTAATTTCAAATCTTCCAGATCAATATTTCCATTTTCGTCACATTTGACAATTACTATTTTCATCCCCGCCATTGCCGCAGAGGCAGGATTAGTGCCATGTGCCGAAGATGGGATTAATGCCACTTTCCTATTGTCGTTGCCGTTGTCCGAATGATAAGCCCTTATCACCATTAAGCCAGTATATTCCCCCTGCGCTCCGGAATTAGGCTGAAAGCTGGTTGCGGCTAAACCTGTAATTTCACAAAGGTATTGATTGAGCTGGCGAATTATCTCTAAATATCCGGCTGCCTGATGCTTTGGTGCAAAAGGATGTAAGTCCGCAAATTCGGGCCAGGTAATAGGCATTAATTCAGCTGCAGCATTTAATTTCATCGTACAGGAGCCCAGTGAAATCATACTATGCACCAGAGACAAGTCTTTGTTCTCCAGCTTTTTTATGTATCGCATCATTTCAGTCTCACTATGATATTTATTGAAAACTGGATGAGCCAAGAACTCAGATGTCCGACATAAATCTGAATTTAAGATTAGTTTAGACGTTAGTAGTTTTGCCTCACTGGCTCCATTAATCAATGTAAACACGCTCAAAATGTCCTCCAGGTCGTTAAAGCTGCAAGTTTCATCAAGCGAAATTGCAACATGAGAGCTATCTACAAAGCGGAAATTCATTCCTTTGTCCTCGGCTCTCTTCACTATATCATTGGCCTTATCAACTTCCACAACAATTGTATCAAAGAAGAGTTTACTTCTTATGCTATAGCCTAGCTTTATTAATTCAGCCGCAAGTGAATAGGCATAATTATGGACCCTTTGAGCGATAGATTTGATACCGTTCGGCCCATGATAGACAGCATACATGCCAGCCATTATTGCCAATAGGGCTTGAGCAGTACAGATATTGGAGGTGGCCCTTTCTCTTTTAATATGTTGTTCACGGGTCTGTAGAGCCATCCGCAGGGCAGGGTTTCCCAATTTGTCTACGGAAACACCAATTATTCTTCCTGGCATATTTCGCTTGTATACATCCCGGCAAGCAAAAAATGCAGCGTGTGGGCCGCCATAACCTAATGGAACACCAAAGCGTTGTGAATTTCCAACCACGCAGTCAGCTCCCCATTCACCAGGTGGAGATAATAACGCAAGAGATAGCAGGTCCGCAGATACACAAATCTGAACTTCGTGTAATTTAGCCTGAGATATGAATGTTGAATAGTCATTTACCTCACCATTTGCATCAGGATAAGGTAGCAGAGCGCCATAATAGGAATCATCTATTATTACCTCATTAAAGTTCCCAATAACAAGTTCGATATTGAACGGTACGGATCTCGTTTTTAATACATCAACTACCTGAGGAAAACACGTAGCAGAAATAAAGAAGCGATTAGCACCACTTTTCTTTTTCGCAGGGCTGCGCATTTCATAAAACATAGACATTGCTTCCGCTGCCGCAGTTGCTTCGTCAAGTAATGACGCATTAGCAATTGGCATAGCAGTCAAATCCATTACCACCGTCTGATAGTTAAGAATTGCTTCCAATCTGCCTTGCGATATTTCAGCCTGATAGGGTGTATAAGCGGTATACCACCCCGGGTTCTCCAAAATATTACGTTGGATAACAGCCGGCACAATTGTATTAGAATATCCCAATCCAATGTAGGAGCGAAAGACTTTATTTTTACCAGCTATGCCTCGCAAGTGCTTTAGATACTCATATTCTGTAAGTCCTTCCTCAATATTCATCGGTTTATCCAAACGTATATTTGCAGGGACAGTTTTTTCTATCAACTCATCTACCGAACCTATGCCTATAACTTTTAACATTTCCTGTATTTCCGCAGGTCTTGGTCCTATATGCCTGTGCGCAAATTCATCTGTAAATATCATATCAATTTTTATAAAATGCCAGAATATTAACTAATTTGAGTTCTAATAAAGGGCAGACGGCAAATTCTTGCCGGACACATTTTATTTCTAATGCTAACAAAAACGGTCGTATTTTCTGTAGCAAAGTCACTATCAATATAGCCTAACCCTACAGCTTTTTTTAAAGTAGGAGATTGCGTTCCAGAAGTCACTTTCCCAATGTGAACACCATTTTCACTATAAATTTTATAGTCATGCCTGGGAATACTCCGATCCAACATTTCAAATCCAACTAGTCGCCGCGAAAGGCCGCCGCTCTTTTGCTCTCTCAAAATTTGATGTGCTGTAAATTCTTTATCGAATTTAGTTATCCAGCCCAAACCGGCTTCAAGAGGGGAGGTCGTATCATCTATGTCATTACCGTATAGACAGTATCCCATTTCCAGCCGCAATGTATCTCTGGCGCCGAGGCCGATTGGCCGTATACCAAATTGCTTACCAGCGTCAAAAATGTGATTCCAAAGAACAGGGGCATCAACAGAAGAAAAATATAACTCGAAACCGCCGGCGCCGGTATAGCCTGTATTAGAGATGATTACATTGGATATGCCGGCTAAAGTATTTATTTGAAAATTGTAATAGGGTATTTCCAATAGATTCACTTTTGTTAGTTTCTGCAAAGTAGCTAATGCCATAGGCCCCTGTACGGCCAATAGTGAAATTTTATCAGATATATTTTCAATTTCCGCATTTACCGTGTTCTTCAACTTAATCCAGGTAAAATCCTTTTCAATGTTTGAAGCGTTTACTACAAGCATATAGGTGTCAATATCCAGCCTATATACCAGCAGGTCATCAACTATGCCACCGTAGTCGTTTGTCAGGCAGGAATATTGTACTTTCCCATCAGTCAATTTAGCGGCATCATTTGTAGTTATTTTTTGAATTAGAGACAACGCTTCCGGTCCTTTAATAATTATTTCGCCCATATGCGAAACGTCAAATACCCCAACGCTTCGCCGTACGGTTTCATGTTCAGCGTTTATCCCCTCATATTGAATAGGCATGTTACAACCAGCAAATTCAGCCATCTTTGCGCCTAATTCACGATGAACTCTTGTCAATGCTGTTTCTTTCATTTTTTGATTTAAAAGGTATTTAGAATTTGTTCGTGTTTTCTTACTTAGAACTGCATTATTTTATTGTACGAGATTCGTATATTGCTCCGCAGAAAGCAAATGGGTTGTATCAATTGGTAAATTTACCTGGACTTTTATAATCCAGCTCCCGTATGGATCTTTGTTTACCAGTTCAGGACTTTTTTCAAGTAGCGTATTAACTTCAATCACTTTCCCCGCTAATGGCATAAATAAATCCGAAACCGTTTTAACCGCTTCCACCGTTCCAAATACTGCTTCATTTTCTACTACTGTATTCAAAGAAGGGATATCAAGAAATACAATATCACCAAGTTCCTTTTGAGCGAAATCAGAAATTCCAATAAATGCGAATTCACCATCTAATTTAATCCATTCATGATCTTTTGTATACAACAAATGTGTTGGGTAATACATGGTTCTATTAAAATTTTAGTTACTAATAATTCCTACTTTGCTAAGACCGGTCCGCCTTTTTCAAATTTGTCTGTAGCAAAATTGCTGTATTGTTCAAAATTCATTTGAAAGGAGGCCGCCAGTTTTACTGCTGCATTATTATAAGCCGCTTTGTCAGCCCAGGCATTCTCGGGGTTCAATAGTCTATTAAATACTCCTGGACAGCTCATTGGTATTTGAATACCAAAAATTCGGTGAGTTTGATAAAATACTTTTTCAAGATCACCATTTAAAGCAGCTGAAACCATTGCTCTTGTGTAGTGCAGGTCAATTCGCTTGCCTTCACCATAACAGCCCCCTGTCCATCCAGTATTCACCAGCCAAACATTTATTCTATCATTTCGTAGTTTTTCGCCGAGCATCTTAGCATAATACATTGGATGTAGTGGTAAAAGGGCTTTCCAAAACATGCAGAGAATGTTGCCTCTGGTTCGATTATTCCTGTTTCAGTGCCGGCTACTTTTGCAGTATAGCCAGAAATAAAGTGATACATCGCCTGATCTATGCTCAGTTTTGAAATTGGCGGCAATACGCCAAAGGCATCTGCTGTAAGGAAGAAAATATTTTTTGGAGTGCCACCTATTGATGGTCTCGCAATATTTTCAATGAAATCTATCGGATAAGCAGCTCTTGTATTTTCAGTTTTGGAAATATCTGAATAATTTACATTCTTTGATCCATCAAAGAATGTGGTATTCTCCAGAAGGGTACCGTATTTTATTGCGTTGTAAATTTGTGGCTCACTTTCTTTTGTAAGATTTACGCACTTTGCATAACACCCCCCTTCAAAATTGAACACCTCCTCTTTACTCCAGCCATGTTCGTCATCTCCAATTAGCTTCCTTCTTGGATCTACCGACAAGGTTGTTTTTCCCGTACCTGATAAACCAAAAAAAATGCTGTATCTCCTTTTTCACCTATATTGGCACTGCAATGCATTGGAAACACATCATTATCTTTCGGCAAAAGATAGTTTAATACGGTAAACACGCCTTTTTTAATCTCACCAGTATAGGCCGATCCACCAATCAAAATAATCTTTTCTCCAAAATTAATGATTGTAAAGTTTGGGGAGTTTGTGCCATCAACTGCTGGATCAGCCTCAAACCCAGGAATACATATTATAGTCCAATCAGCCCTGAAATTTTCCATTTCACTGGTCGTAGGACTAATAAAAAGATTACGCACGAATAAGCTCTGCCACGGAAATTCGGTAATAATATGTAACCCAAATTTGTATTTAGGGGAAGCACAGGCATATACCTCATTTGCAAAAAGTTTCTTCCTGGAAAGATAGCCACTCATTTTCTTGAAAATACGGCTAAAAGACGCTTTAGATATCCTTTGATTAACCTCACCCCACCAAATTGTCTGTTCGGTAACATCGTCACTGACAATGTATTTGTCATTCGGGGACCGGACCGTAAATTTACCTGTATCACACATTAAGGCGCCAGTTTCCGATAAAGTGCCTTGATTTGTTAAAATTGTTTGGCTTATCAAATCAGATACCGATAAATTCCAGGAAATTTGGTCAGCCCTCAAGACGACAACTCCGTTTGAAAATTGTTTTGGTGCTTTCATAATCTTTAGCAAGTTTTTGCTTGTTGTCTGATAGTTTCTTTCATCTATGAAAACAGTTGTAGGCTATATTACTTAATGCTTCAGATTATCAAATGGTGGTTAAATGGAAATTAAATAATTGCAAGATATTACACCTTTACCCAGAATTTCAGCAGGTGATCTATATCTGTACCCACAATGTGATAGCCATTGGGAGCATCTTCTTCGTCGCAGTGATAGGTCGCCAACTTTGTGCCAGCCGGCATTTTTTCAAGTTGTTGATAAAGATATCTATGGTATTGATTATAAAGGTTCCTTGAATAGGTGAGCTTATCGTCTATTTTATATGTTCCAGGAAGGTTTTCATAAAAGGAATTAAAGAAATAAAAATGATCGTATTGAGTAAAGTCAACCTCCATCATATTCCCGTGCATAAAAGTTATATTATCTAATCCTACCATTTCTTTTGCGATGGTAGCGTAGCGAATTAAATCAATTCGTTGTTCAATACCATAAAAGAATGAATTAGGGTTGTAATATGCTCCCGCTAGACAGAATTTTCCAGGGCCGCTTCCAATATCCAAAATTTTCACCCCTGGATCTGCCGCAAGGAATTTTGACGCACTGGCAACAACCTTTAGTGGAGTCCAGTGCTTTTGGGCTAGTGCCTGAATGTAAAGCGGATAGAGATGGTGAAAATTATAGTCGGATGCGAACCATTTACCGATATGACCAGGCAATGAGGGAGATGTTGTTAATGGCATTGTTATAGTTTCCGGTTTAAAGTTGATAAGTATCGACTGGCAGACATTAAATTTCCTCTCTCGTAGGGCTGACTTGGTGAAATCTGGGCAATCCAGCTGTAGGCGCCTGTCGAGCTTAAAAGAATATTAAAGTCATCAGTCAATAACGCATTACTTATATTGACAATCTTTCCATCCACTGGCATATTTATGCGAATCTCTCCTCCGTCAAAGCGTAGTAATGCAATTAAATCGCCCTGTTTCTTAAATCCAGAGGTTTCTTCAAATAAGATTTCGTTAATTTTGTTACAGGCGGTCAGCTTGTAACTGTATACCCCTACATAGGCCACGGAGCCTTGGAAATTAATCCATTCATGGTCCGCTGTGTAATAGAAATCTTTCTTAATGGGAATTACTGCATCCATTTTGCAAAGGTATTCACTAATTGCTTTTTTTGCAGTAAACTTTATCAATCAAAAAAGTAATTTATTTCAATTTTTTGAACATTAATTTTCAGAGAGTATGAGCATTAAAGGTATCTTTCCGATAGATAAATGGGATTTCAAAAGTGAATCAATACTCAATGACCTGCCTGAAGATGTTTATGCGCTACTTGTTGCACATAAGAGTGAACAAACCTATAAAAAGAATGACACATTATTTAAAGAGGGAACTTTCCCGTCAGGTATATTTTTCATAATTAAAGGCAAAGTCAAAAAATATAAGGTTGATCCTGAAGGGAAGGAACATATTATTTACCTTGCCGGTGCAGGACAACTTATAGGGTATCACGCAATTCTGGCGGATGATAGGTACCCTGATTCTGCGGCGGTATTAGAAGACAGTGTAATCGCTTTTATCCCCAAGGAGGATTTTATTAGGGCCCTTGATTATTCTCCGGCCCTAAATTATAGATTACTTAAAACTTTAAGCCATGAATTTGCCGTTCTGGCTAATAGCCTGACCGTGTTTGCGAAGAAAACGGTAAAAGAGCGATTGGCCCTTCAACTAATTGTAATTCGTGAAAAGTATAAAGTTAACTATGTAGAAGGTATGCCTATTGATATAAATATTAGCAGGGAGGATCTGGCTAGCCTCGTTGGTACTGCCAGGGAAAATGTAGTGAGAGTATTAACAGAGTTCAAAACTGATGGAATCCTGGAGACTAAGGGTAGAAAAATTATTATAAAAGATGTCAATATGCTTATTAAAATTGCCAATCACAAATAAACTTTTGGCTTTTCAAATATAATCATTGAATACCCATTCACCCTTCATATGTAGAGGGGTGAACAGGTAAATTTCAATGTATATTAAACGGCAGATCAACCTCTTTTCAAAAAGCATGTTTTAAGAATCAATTTTGTTTTCTCAATTCGTACTTCAACTTCTTCTTCATCTTCAGTGAGGCGAATATTTTTATAGCCATTCCTTTCTCAGAACAATTGACGTTCCCTTAACCGGCAAACTTTTAATCAATTACAGAATCCCCTTGAATTTTATGTGTTATCTAGGTTCTAAGCTATTTTTTCTTTCCCGTATTTTGATCCGGTGAACCATTTTTGAAAATCGAATACGAAATGCATCGTAAAACATAGCAATGACAAGGATGGCGGCGGGGATATAAAAAGAAAAATATTTTAATTTAAGAAAGCTATATCCTCCAACAATACAACCAGTGAGAAAGAAAAATATGATCACCAGCCGCAAAATAATTTTCTTCTTAATGCTACCAGTACTATTAGGAGATGTTGAAATCAAAGTATAAAGATCAATCCCCAAGTCAGTAAACATGCCTGTTAGATGAGTAGTTCTAACTACATATCCTGAAATCGTTGAAACTAAAGCATTTTGCATACCCATTGCAAAAAGAAGGCTTCCGGCAAAATATTCCGTTTTTATAATTGATCGATCAAATGTGTATCCGAAACTACCTACTAACGCAAGGATAGTAATTTCACTTATTATGGGAATTGCATAGCCCAATCTTTTATTCTGGCCTATTTTTCCGGTACAAAAACTAGAAAAGAATGCCCCAGCCAGAAAAAGCAGCAACCATAAAGCCACCATCCGTGCTGATCTCAAATCACCCGTTACCAATTTCTGAGCCAGTAGCGCGGCATGTCCGGTTACATTGGTAGTTAACACTGAAAACGCAAATAGTCCGGTAGCATTCACTATTCCCGCCGTAAAGCATAGAAGAACCGCCAGCCGCAAATTATGTCTATAATTCCTTTTCCTACCTATATGACGAAGCATATGTTATTCTCCTTGTGCAATTGAGATATTTATTGTTACGATGAGAAATATAAACAACTTATCCTTGTACTAATTCATTTGCAGAATATTTCCGTGAGTAAATTAACGCATAGCGAAAACATGCCCATTGAGTGCTGTTCCAATCGAGAGGAGACAATTCTTCTATCCAGAGTTGTAATTGTGAAATAAAAGTTTTTTGCATTCCTGTGTATCCTGCATGTTTAATACCATTGATTGCAGTTGAAATAATGCTCTCTACCTGCTCATTATTTTGTGCCATTTTTAATTTTTCAATCACCGATGACAAATAATTATCCTTATCTACGTTC
Source organism: Chitinophaga terrae (ex Kim and Jung 2007) (assembly GCF_900107795.1). Lineage (GTDB taxonomy): Bacteria > Bacteroidota > Bacteroidia > Chitinophagales > Chitinophagaceae > Chitinophaga > Chitinophaga terrae. Next base: position 114,065 of record NZ_FNRL01000008.1, on the reverse strand, counting down.
ATTATTCAAATTTTAATTTCCAGCTATGCCTATCTCTTTATCCACATTTTTAATAGGAAGTCCACTGTTGCATCAACTAATTGATAACTAGGAGGGACTTCATCTTCTAGGCTGTGAAATGTTACTAACCTGGTGCCACTTGGTTTATTCTCCAAACATTTAAACATGTAACGAGAATAATAATTGTATAAACTAGTTGAGTATTCCACTTCCTGGTCTATCTGGCCCTCTTCGACCAGGTTCTCAAAAAAAGAGTTGTAAAAATAAAAGTGATCATATTCATCAAAATCAACCTGTGTAAAATTGCAATTAGCGAAATCCACATTGCTGGCATGTGTCAACTCTTTCGCTGCCTCGGCAAAGTGAAAGAGCTCCTTTCGTTGCTCTACGCCTGAAAATGTTGCTTCGGGGAAGAAATGTCCTCCTATCAGGCAAAATTTACCTACACCACTTCCAATGTCCAAAATCTTTTTTCCAGTTCCATTAGATAAGAACTTAGCAGATTTTTTTGCTACTTCCATAGGTGTCCAATGCCGTCTTGACAATTGCTGTATCCTCTCAGGGTATAACCAATCAAAAGCCGCATCATTGGCATACCAAGTGGCCTTTGATGTAATATTGTCCATAGTTGATTTGATATAAATTTTGAGAAAACCGAATGTTACCACGAGAGGAAAAAGTAGGTTAGATACTTATATTTAAAAAATCATCACTTAGCTCTTTTCAAGCAACAAATATCCATGTAAAATATACCATCAATCAAATTTGATAAATTACTAGATAAATGAAAACTTTATTATCTGGGTCGCATTCAATAATATGGGGCAAAGGTAAACTATAAGAATTCTCTTTTAGTTGATACTTTTCAATAAAAAAGTTGAAAAAAATCACTTTTCAATTATTACGGTAATCGTAATGAGAAAAAAAACAGGGTTGAGGTATTACAAAATGATTGGAAACATACAGAGACCTTAAAAGACTAAATGAACAAACGGTAATCATAAGATTTTCCAGAAAAACGTGATAGCATAGAGCCAATCCTGGCAATATCATTTGACGATTGGATTGTCGCTGGCAGCTTTGAATATAAGCTGGCCGAATTCCAATTCATCTTCGACAAACTCAGAATTTCTGTTGCAATTGTCTCCAACGAAGATGGCCCATAATGCTTTTTTATAACCAGGGGGGCTGGTATGCCTCGCCCTCCCATGAAATCTTTGCCACCTTGGCTCTTTATTGAAGGTGTTGTACCGTGTGTATAAAGCAAACCGGTATATGAATTTATTTCAATACAGATACCCCTTGCAACTGGGTACAAATCTATCTCTAACTTATCTTGTTTTCTCAATGAATTAATAAATCGAAGGTCATCCTCAATATTAATTTCGATCAAGTCCACTACTGGAATATTTCTTAATCCATCTAAAATCCCAGTCTTTTCTTCTTCAGTAAAAAAAGTCCTTTTATGGATAACCACTCTTTTGGGCGGTTCATTTGTCGCTTCAACAAATAGTTGTGCAGTAGATATCCCGAATTGATAAGCATCATTATATGAAAGGTGCGGTCTTTTATTCCTGAAAATAGGTTTGTCAACCTTTGCCAGTCGATAACGTAACCCTTCACCTCTGGAGTTATAAATGTGACTACATCCCATTATAATATGGCTTTGGTCTTCGGTTGAATCGATACTATATCCAATACCGGCGAATGCAGTTGTCTTATCCAAATTTTTTAATACCCAAGGGGTCCTCATAGTCTTTGTATAGAATGAAAGAGATAGCCACCAATGTATTCGGTTCGCCTGCGAAGAATTATCAATTGTATCCTCTTCAATAAACTGAGTCGTTATACCTTTTTGAATCGCAAATGCTTTTAGTGATCATGTAAATCAAAAATCTCCAGATCATTGTGATAATTTCGATATCCAGCCCATTCCGTGGGAATACAAATAATAATCAAGTTGCCATCCAAAATGGATGTAATTCGAGTAATGGCGTTTTTTATCTGTTCTGCAATATGGAGTGCATTTTTCTCAACACTAAGCCTCGGATCTACTTCAACATGTTGCCACCTTATATCTGTTGTCGCAGGAATATCTAGTGCTATACCATATGCGGCAGAATATCCAGGAAAATCTATAGAATAGTTTTCTCTTTGATTCGTAACAGGTATCCTTCCATGTTGCAGATTCAAAAAACTGGAAAATTTTTGACTATGTGATGATGGGCAAATGACACCAACAATGGTTTGCCTGCTAAGTCCTGCTGTACTTAGAGAAAAATCATACGGCTTATTTTGTACTAATCCACGAAGTGGGTGAAAATCTGCGATTCATTTATTCCATCTTGAGAAGAAAACAGGAGAGCAGGTTCATCGAACTGCTTAGCCGAAAATTTATAATACTTCTGATTATCTGGTAGACTTTCCTGACCGGACGATTTTTGAACCTTCGCAAATAATGGGGTCGCCTGGAGGGTAAAGTTAAATCTACTACCGGAGTTATTGGGAAATTCTAATGTTATAGCATTGCATTCAGCAAAAATCAATGTTCTCCATTGCTCGAAAGCGGTATTGAATTGGCCATTATACATCCTGTCTAATACTTCTTTTGAGATACTCTTTCTTACCTCTTTCTCAATCAATTCGCCGTCTGAACGAATAATTGAAATAGTAGGCTTCACCAACAGGAATAGGCTTTCATCATCTTTCACGATATTTAAAAAAATAGCTTGATATATTTTGTATTCTATTCCTCCTAAAGATTTCGTCTGAATAGGCTTATTATCCCAGATTTTATTTCTACCATCAGATGAAAAATTCAATTTATTGCAAATGGCTATAGTTAAGGCAGCAGTAATTATGTGTTTTATAGCGCCTTCCTCGATTTTCAACTCTTCCTGATCAATAGGCACACGGGTTATAACTCCCTGAATATTACCAGAGAAAATACTACTAATATCATCCAACGTGCCTAATGCCATAACTTTTCCTTTAAGCGGGGCTGCAACCACATTCCTCTCTGAGGTTAATTCCCTTATCTTTGACCAAGCCCCCTTTTGTCGTGCTATCTCGCATTGGAATTGGAACAGTTCTAATGGAATTGTAAGCGGTAGCAAATTGCTTTTGATCACAGCATCAATCCGGTTTATTTTCAATTGAAAAGGAGTGAACTCATTATTTAACGAATCAACTCTCTTAAAATGGGGCTCGGCTTCAGTATAATTTTCACCTGAGAGGCAGAACTTGCCCAATCTCATCATTAAATCATCAAAACCATTAGTGGCAATATAGTATGCCTCCCTATTCGCCTTTCTTGCTGCCTCTAATAGTGCAGCAACGGCAGCATTGGGTTGGGCGCCATATCCGCACCAGTATAGCCTACTAGCTGCTGATTGCGAATATGCTTCCATTAAAGCATCCATAATCGATTGATCATTCCCACTAAAACCAACAACAATTAGATGGGAGCCCGATATGTCTTCTGTTAATTTCCTTCTAAGCACTTCATCCTGAGCCTGTAGCTCTGCTTCTGTATTTTTGAGCAGATCATACCGATAATCCCCGTGTAAAGCATTGAGCACTAATTCTCCTTCTGCGGCTATTCGTTCGGTACGATGTGTAGAGTCCAAGCCAATCTCAATGGGCGTTATATTATAAGACGCAGCAGCTTTTGCCGGAAGGTGGTCAAAATTCGTTGTCCAAATCTGCCGAATAATCCTCTCTCTGGCAAGTAAGCACAGAAGGTGATACCCAGCTGATGGCTTTGCATCCTTAGATATATTTTGAAAAAAGCTCTTTCTAGTGCTGGGTATTGGAAAGGCTTCATTAGCATAGTATGTATATTCCTCTCTGGCATCCATTCCAGGGTATTTACCCTGATTATCTAGCCAATTCTGTATTTTGATGCGAGAGGCTTCTGAGCTTCCATCTGGGAAGATCTTTTCTAACCCGGGGTTGGCGCTAATAAATATTTGTCATTTCCACTCCCATACACAATCATATGCTGATTTCACGCCAGATGATATTGATGCACCAGCGCCAATAAAGATTGAATGCGAAGAAGTTTTATTCACGCCTACAGCACGAACAAACTGAGTAACGTCAAGATATATATTCGGATTATCCATAATTTAAATTCGTTATGTAAGGACCTTAGTTCTGTCTATTTATATTCTTCCAAAGGGATATTGCATGTCATTAGGGAATGATTCTAATGTGATCACGACGCCGGCAGTTGCTATGGCTTTTATCCTGGGGTTAAAAATCGGTCATGAACATACTGTTGAAGTTTCTGTACCTCTTGGTGAATCCATAGTGTATAAGATTTTGCAACAACACAGACAAAAAATATACTTTGTGAGTTTTTCTTAAATACCATTGTGGAAATTAAAAAAAGCAATTTGGGAATGTGCTAATCTAATTTCTTTTTACGATACAATCAAAATTTGTCAATACACATTATAAAATAGCATAATAATATATCGAATTGCGCCAGTATTTCAACTCTGAGATTCAGTGTACGATATCCTTTTTGTCACACAATATTTTGAGTAATTTTCTGCTAAAGCCGATTGAGCGGATCTTGACACAAGAATCGGAATCTCGATATTTTATGTTTATACCAAACGTATGGTAAATTCCACTTTTTTATTAAATTTGTCCCGATAGGGAGAAAAAGTGCGAAAACGTTTAAAAGCGGTGTTCTTTCATATCACGACACAATTATGACACACCTTACTTGTAAGATATTGAAAACCAGACTGTAAAGAATCCAGTTCTGGGCACGAAAATGGACAAACCGAAGTAAATTTCGGTTTGTCCATTTTTATTTTGGATGAAATCCTTACCCAGTTTGTATATTAGCTTTTTACAGGCTACTGCGTTCCCCATATCTTCCAGCAAGTAACGAATAGATGGCATTAACCCAGCCCCATTTCATTCCGCCTTTGAAGCAGTGGAATTAGTTACCTTATTTCAAAACCGGTTTTAAAGTCTGGCGGATTATCAATAAGTGATTCTCCGGTTTGCCGCCATGTATAGGAAAACCTATTTTGCTCAGAATAAGTGCCGTCTCTTTCAGTATTTTTGTTCGGGTTAAGGATCAGGCTATATTCATTTGACCCGGAATAATATTTTATTTCAAAACTGTAACTCGTTTTCTCCAGTTTATAATCTGATGCCCTTATCCTGCCTCCCCATAGTTTATTACTATTATCCCTCTTGCTCCACCATTCGCCTCTGCCTTCCTTAGGAATAATGGTAAGCTGGTTTCCCCGGACAACATAAGTTCCGCTTTCATAAGCAAACAGTATTTCTTTCATAAGTGCCGACCAATTTTTTAAGCGGAAAATATAGGTGCCGTCCTCTTTAAATAAATATTCCCGTCTGAAATAGCCGGCTGTATATTGCGGAAATCCATTAGCATAACCACTCGTTTCTAAATGATTATCACACCACAAACCTATGATTGAAGACTTCCCCGCTTTACCTGCCGGAACAGCTCCTGTATTGCCGGTTTTATTTTGTTCCAACCTTGCAAGTTCCAATGAACTGATAAATGCTGCTAAGTCGTTTTGATATTGCTTTGTATTGGTCATCAATACAACGCTTGCTGTTTGCCCGTTGCTGGTGGCAGTTAATAAAGTAGCCGCACCTATCTTTCCTTCATCAATATAGTTGGCGCTACCCGAGATCACATCCCATCCGTTATCGTTTACGGGTAGCTCCATTGTTGGCCCGCCATTTACCTGCACGGCGCCTTTTACCAGTTTATTCCAATCATTACTGAAATTTTCATTGGCTGATACAGTAGAAGCAGTTGCTTTCATAATAATAGCAATGGCATATGCCCCCGTTTTTTGGTCAGTAACCGAAAGCTGCAATCCTCCTTCATTTTGTTGTTGCTGCCAGCCTTTGGGAGTTATAAAAGAAACCACATCAAAGGTTTGTTTCTGTGAAAGGCTTGTATAACTCATTATCAATAACAGGATACACAGCGAAATACTTTTTATTGATCTCATCTTTTTACGTTCATCTTTCCTGAAAAAAATGTTGGTCGGGCAAAAGAATAAATATGCCTATTGAAGAAGATAGTTATAACCACTTTTGTTATTATCACCGTTGCCATCAGTAAAACCGTTGCCGGTTATTACAATATTGAATCTGTAAAGTACATTTTTGGGTAAGGTAGAGAAATTGACGCCTCCGGCAACCCGGGCATCCCAGAAAAGTTCCTTTACACTCCCTGGAGCAAACGGGATTTCTCCTGCATCCAAAGCGCCTCCACCGATAGCCTGCCCGCAACAGGCGGTTTCCAGGAAAGTACTTGGGTCATTGTCTGTGTCTTCAACCCTGCTTTGTATTAATAGCGAAGCTGTTTGGGGGATGGGTGTTTCGCCAATATTTTTCAGGGTATAGTAAATTCTGACAAAAGATGTGTCGGCCGGACTTTTCGTTACACTTGTAACAGTAATGGCTACATCTGCCGGGGCCGGTGGAGGCGGTGGGATGTTGAACGGCGATTGCATCGAATTATTTGAATAATTCAACTCAGAGAATTGCTGACCAACCCATGTTTCAGAAGGCATGCCAATATTTGTCTTCATTCCATTTACGCAGAGCTCAAATGTGTATACATTACCCACAACAATGCCGGCAGTGCTGAATGTATTTTTACTGCTTATAGATTCCCCGGGATTAAGCAATTGGTTAGCTTCAGTTGAAATGGTTGTTGTTGCACCCCCTCCGGAAGCATTGCCGTTTATATAGCTCTGTACCGATAACAAACCTTTTTTCACTGCAGCAGTGCCGGTGTTTTTCAGTGTATAATTTACGAAATAGGTATTACCGGTATTGGGAGAAAAACTGACATTGGTAATAATGATGTCAGGGAGGGCGGCTGGCGTAGTAGTGGGATTAGTTGTAGTTGCAGGCTGCGCAGGTTGCCCGGCCGTTTGCGTTGAAGTGGATGCAGGTGTGTAAATCATGCCTGTTGCCGTTTGCTTTGCAGGAGCCATTTGAATATTTGTGACTGGCGCAGTTGTCGTTTGCTGAGATGCCGGCTCAATGACCTTCCCTTTTATATTGGAATTAACAACCGGCTTAGCCAGCCGGATTGAATCAATTTTTCTTATTTGTGCGCCGCTATCCATTGCACCTGCAATAAACAACAGGAAGAAAAATATCCTTTTCATTTTCCATGATTTTTATTTAGTAAAAGTAGATGGAAGGGGCTGACGGGTCAATCGTTAAAAAAGACGATTCTTCAGATGACAACGATGTTCCTGTCGTTAGAAACGTTTAACCTGCCAGTTCAAATCTGAATGTCGTATTTCGTTGTATTCAATTTGCCGGAACCGGCTCATGAGGTTTCAACGCAGCACTGTCGGTAACAGGAAGCACAGATGGTCCAGGATCAACAGGCTTCTTCCTCTTCTTTTTGAAAAGGTTTCTTATCTTGTCCTCAGCCTTCCCTATTGCCTTATCCGTTACATCGTCCGAAGTTTTGCTCACGGCTTTGTCCACCACTTTATCAGCAGCCCTGTCAGTTGAGCTATTGACAGCCGTAATGGTTTTCGTTTTCAGCTTAGGCAACAACTGAGCATGCACCATGGTGCCAGCAAATAGCATCGTAAATAATATGAAAACTGTTTTTTTCATTTGTTGAATGTATTAGTAATTATAAAATAACACCTTCGATTTCATCAATGTAGTATCCCGCAGATGAGATAACTTTTCAATTAAAAAAGTGCGGGGAACCGAAACTCAGAAACTGGTCCATGCAGCTCCTGTTAGCAGGTCCCAGCCGCTTTTATCTGTAGACCTTATCTTTCCATCGGGGCCAAAGTTGATGGTGATCCAGCCTATTCTGTTTGCTTTCAGTTTTATTTTGCTGGTATTGCTTGCAAGATCATCTGTACATCTTTCGACAATTGCATTCTCAAGAATTATTTGTCGCGTTAATGTGGGCAAATTATTCCCTACCCTGCTGGTTACCGAAATATCCATTCTTGATATCGGAAATACTTGCAATGATTGCGTGGCGATCTTTCCCGGGGCAATATTAACTGCAGCGACGGAAGGTTTTATAGTCGCGCCACCTGCAGGCTTGGTAATAAGGGGTTGTTGCGACTCCGTTTTTATCATATTTCTGAAAGACGTAACACAGGCGCTTGTAGGCACCTCAATTTCCAAGGAAGCTGTATTATCTACCCCGCCGGAAAAGTTCACAATGATCAGTTGGTCTTCGTATCCCTTCATTACAGATGTCCCTTTTATACGGCTTCCATCGCCTTTAATTACTTTTCCATAAATGGTTGTTGTTTGCACAGTCATGGTCATTGCCATTAACATTAATAAAAACGGTAAAATGATTTTTTTCATTTGATTCATACTGGGGTGTATTAAATTATTCAATCATTTTTCTCAGGGCGTTCATATCAAACTTTTTATCAAAATTGTTCAGCAAGCTCTCACTCCATTGCTTGTCTTTAGAAACTTCATATTTGAACTGCACTTCAAATAATATTGGCTTTATGGCATCGCCGGTACTTATGCTCCAATAGGCGGGGTTAAATACATACAGTGCGTAAATATTCTCTGATTCTTTATCATAAAATTTACCTGTTTCCTTTAGGCGGTCATTGGCCTCTTTTGTTTTGTTATCTCCTGACACTATTGCCGGTTGCTGCAGCCATTTTTCATTTTGTGTAGTCAGCAGCTCTTTCAATTTTGCTTTTCTTGCCTCATATATTTCAGCATAAGCTACTTTATGAGCTTGCCAGGATTTTCTTTTTTGGTTTGCAAAGTCACTATTGTCTTTTGCGTTCTTTTTTAACAGGTCATCTAAAGTATAAGCAAAATTTGCTTTCTCTACTTCCAGGTATTCCAACATATCCTGCAAGTATTGTTTGCGCGAAACAGGTATGAACAATGGAATACCGGGCCTGGTAATAAGATAATGCCTGTCGATACACTGATATGATTTTTCGTTATGCTGATCATACCTGCTCCCCATTTCCCATTTTTCCACATAGCCATCGCCGTTGTTTACTTTCAGAAAGTCGGAATGGTAGTCTTTGTAATTATCGGAGCGTCCTTGCAAAACGGAACGTTCAGAAAAGTATTTTGAAACGTTTACCGGCTTATTGCTGCGATCTTTTTCATAATCGGGTCCAAGTTTCGCGTCGGCAGGAAAATCATAGGTCCAGTAGAGCGTGCCGGGCGTTTTATTGAAAATCAGGCTGCCGGTACCAACTGATATGGAGCCGTTATAGAAAGAAGGATTCACATTAACCCTGAGCACAGACCGGAATTCACTTACCTCCTTTACCACATGCTGTTGTACATGGCAAACCATCTGATACAGGCCTAACTGATAGCCGTACCTTTTATGATCATACCCACTGAAGAGATCATTTCCAGATCTGCTATAGCTTACCCGCATTACGCAGCCGGTTGCCTGAAAGTTTTTCCTGGAGCTTTCTTCCAATTGTTCTATTTTATTGAGAACAGGCAGCATCTTCGCTTCATCGGCAATAGTAAACCCGGTAGTGCTTCCATAGATCGTTTTTCCATATTTCGATTGGGAATGGTTGTAATACAGCGCAGGCATATTTTGCACGTCATTTTCGCTGCAGGGCGTTTGATTGATGATAACGGTTTGGGCTTCTCCTGCTACGACTGAAAGGCAAAAAAAGAAAACTAAGATCGCATTTTTCATTTCTGGTATTTTTAATTTCTCAAGAAGCTGCTTCCAAAGCTTGTAAAACCAGGGCCGGAAGAATTGAACCCGCCATTCACACTTACCGTTACCGAACCTATATCTACTGAAGCGCCGCCGCCATAGGGGCCGCTTATGCCGGCGCCGGCCGAACCCTGTACTATCAGATCAACCGGGTTCATATTGCCATCAAATTGTATGGTAGTTTCTACGGAAGCGCCGATTTTCGCACCCAGGTTCCTGGTGATCTCAAATTCCTTGTCTTTACCGGCTTTGGCAGAGAGGCTATGACCCGTGGTTTCCCAGGTTACGGGATCAATGCTCCGGTTATAGGTAAACTCACCGGCTTTAAGATCGGCATATATGGTAAAGCCTTCGCAATTCATTTTGCCGGCAACCACTTTGGCATCAAACCCGAAATCCACTTCGCAATGTTCTCTTTCCCATTCCTGTATTTTGCCTTTCGTCTTATAGTCTTGTTTCAAATAATCGCCGCAGGGTTTAGATAGTCCCCCATCCACATAAACAGGGAAAAGAGAACGGAAGCTATTCAGGTTGTTGAGATAGCTGACATAAGCTGCATAATTTACCGCCGTTGGGTCTTGAATGGATTGCAAGGCAATGGTGTTCCAAAAAAGATACTCCTGCAAGCGCTGGTTCATCAGGCCTTCCATATTGCGGATATACAGGTTATTGATCTCGGCAGATTTTTTCAGCCAGGCATTCTGTTTTTCGGTTTTTAACCGGCAAAGTTCTTTTTCTATTTCCACAGCCCGTATGTTGGCAGCGCCTTTGCCTTCGCCATCGTCCAGTTTACTTTTTTCATTTACCAGGACAGCTATCTTATTATCGTAGTCCGTTTTCAGTGCCTGCCTCAATTCATTTTCCCTTTGCAACCTGTTTGCGGTTTCCTTTTTCATACGGCTGACGTATGAAACACTGTATTGAGGGTTATCAATGGCGTTGAGCATAAAAGCTGCATGGGCTACAAACGGATAGCTAAGCCCTGCTTTCATATCCCGCACCATTTTTGCGGCGCCTGGTTTACCCACGTTCTCAGAGATCTGTTTTACCTGGGCCATTCGCTTATTCATATTTTCCATCATTTGCTTTTCGGCATCTTTCTCCAGATCTTTAGGTGCTTTTCCGGCGGCATTTATGGTAGCATCCAGGTCTAAGAAAAATTTATTGATATCGGGATAGGCAGATACCGCGGCCTCATAACTGTCTGGGATATCCGGCACAACAAATCGTTTGGTAATGCTGTGGTCTTTATAATATTGTTTGAAATTGTTACGTATGGATGTATACATGGCCGACTTATCTGCATTGGGCGATACCTGTTGCAAAAGGTTCATATTTTGTGTGGTGGCGCCGCCATGTGCAATAGCTTTTTCCAAATATCCGGCGCACAAGGCGCTATTACCTTGTTTCTGCGCTATAAGCGCTAATGAGCGATATGCTTCTGCGTTGGCAGAGTCTTGTTCCGTTGCGGCCATTAAAAGCGGCTTTGCTTTTTCCACATTCCCAAGGCTCAGCCATGCCTGACCTGCATTATTGGCGACAGTGCCGCTGTTGGGCAATAATTTTTGCGCATACAGCAATAGAGGCAGCGACTTATGCGCATAGCCGGAAATAGTGAGCAGGCTGCCCAGGTTGTTGAGCGACACCATATCACCGGCATTGGTAATGCAGGCATTCAATAAAAGATAAAGCGCTTTATCCAGTTCATTGTTTGCCCAAAATACCATGGCGTATTTCCCGGTTCTTTCACCTTTATTCAACAGGTTTTTAACTGCATTCCTGCTTTCCGGCTTTATTAGTTTATCTGCTTCAGCAAAAATGGGAGACAGGTAAGCCATAAGTTGCTCCTTGTTTTTTGGGGGATCTGCAATTTTCAACACAGACATTTTATCAGGAATAATATCAGGGTCGGTATTGCGTTGCATGATAGCTGTGTTACCTTTGGCATTGTAGTCAAGTCCCTGCTGTGCGTTCTGCATAGCTTTGGTAGCCCCCATCTTTCCCATCATTTCATCAAAATTCTTCCTGGCTTCGGGACTCATGGCAGCCTTTATAGAATCCAATTGCTTTTGGGCTGCGGCCATTTTTTTCCTGTCGGCTTCATATTGTTCTTTGGAAGGCTTTTGCGCCGATGCCAATGCCGAAATAATGATGTATCCTACGAGAAACAATGTCTTTTTCATTGTGGGGTATTTTTTGATAAAAATAGCCCGGGGAACGGGCTATACTTATCGTTAAAAAAGATGATTTTTTCCTGAAGGCAGTCTTAATTCCGGGGTGCAAAGGTCTTATTCAGGCGGTAGAACAGGTTATTGTTTATTATTAGCCCGCTGTTAGTGCCGGCCGGGTCTGCGTCCAGAACCGGTATAAAGGCCACTTGTAATTTTCGCCCTGTTTGGGTAGTAAGGACCAGGGAGTAATTCACGATTTCGTAGGTGCCTTTCCCAATTACAAAATCATCGCCGAACGTGAGGTTACTGAATGTAATACCTTCATTGATATACGTCCCGTCTTTTTTAAAGAAAATAACAGGTCGCCTGTTAGGGTCCGTCTGTTTTGAAATAATATCTGTTTTCCCGTTATAATACGATAGTTCAGGCGAGTAAGCCCCTTCAAAACGCAAGCCATCTACCTGCTTCACTTTTATATAAACAGATGATGTACTGTTAGGATATCGGCTCATCGAGGTGGAGTTGATCTTGTATAATTCCATATTGCCGTATTTGTTGTTGACGAGAACCAGCTTGTTTCCTTTATCGGTAACGCGCCCCCAGCTATCTGCCTCCTTGCTGTTTTGCGGCGTCACGGCATTCAACCCTATTTCGGGCATATAGTAAAGACTTCTGCCATCCGGAGAGAGTACCACAACTTTGAATTGCTTCTCAGCGAGGTTTCCGGTTGCCGCATAACAATGACACATCCAAACATCATATTTGATGTTTGCCGAGATAGTGGCGGAGGTTGCGGAAGCGTTGCTATTTGTTACTTGTCTTTTTGTGTCTTGCCCGGCTGCGTGTTGGCTTATATCTTTTGCTATATCCGCCTTTGCAATAAAATCTTCTATCTCCTTTTTGTAGGCGTCTGAATTGGAAAGAATGATCAGGTTCTGCATTTTATTTTCTCCCAGAAAAGTAATTTGTAAAGCAAGGGTTGCTACGCCGTTGTCGTTGTACCTGGCATTTCCCAGTAAAAAACGCCAGCCCTTTATTCTGGCCTCTGGTTGCAGTGTGGCGGCAGCCGTGATCTTAAAAGGCTTTTGCAACAGGTTTTCCCAGCAAAAATCAAAGCATTGCCTGGCGTTACCTTTTGCGTCCATTAAATTGTAGACAAAAAAACTGCAATAGGCGCCGGTGCTTTTATCTTCTTTATAGTATGTAAGCACATTGTCGTTTTTTATTAACTTATAACCTTCGGGTACAGTATAGTTAATAACGCCAAAACTGCTGTATTGCGCCGTACAAAGCATTGTGGAAATAAGTAGTGCGAAGGATATCAGTGATCTGTACATTAGTGACTTCATTGATGGTAATATTTATTTTTTTGGGGATCGGCGCCTGTTATAAATGTTTTGTAAAATTGAAATAGAGAGCAAACCTGTACAATCATTAAAAAAGATGATTTTTCTATGGCAGGCAGAAAAATCATTAAAAAGAATGAGGGGAAAAACATACCTTCAACGGTAATTTGCAACATAATATCCCCATTTCTCCAAAATGATCAAAAAGCTACTGATACTAATTATTTGCCTGGCTGGCATCGCAGCTTCGGCATATTCTCAGGATGGAAATAAAAAAGACAGCTTGCTGAAGGTGTTGGCCACTGCAAAAGAAGATACTGGGAAAGTGGCCACATATATTGAAATTGGGAACCTTTATGAATTGGATGATTTTCATGCGGCCGGATCATACTATTTGAAAGCCTATCAACTTAGCAAAAGGTTGAATTACAAACGCGGGGAATTAAAATCCATTTCGAACTACACTTATCTTTTGAATGTCAATAGCCAATTTGATAGTTCGCTACTTCTCAATAAACAGGCTATTCAAATAGCTAAGTCATTAAACGATAATACGGCCCTTGCAAAAGCATGGGCAAATACAGGGAATACTTTTCAATACATGGATGAATATGATAGCGCCGTGTATTGTTACGAAGTTTCTATTAAACTTTTTGAGTCATCGGGCGATAAAGTAACGATAGCCAAAATACAGGATGTGCTTCAAAATGCTTATATGAAAATAGGCCAAAACGATAAGGCGTTGAAATATGGGAAGTCTGCTGTTAATATCTTACGCACCTCTAACGACCTATCCTCATTAGGGCAGGCGATATTAAATACGGCAAATAGTTTTCAGTCAGCCGGGCAAGCTGATTCAGCATTGGCCTACTACAATGAAGCGTTGGATATTTCCCATAAAATAAATCATAAAAGACTGGAGGCAATTAGTTTATTGGATATTGGCAATATTCATTTTCATCAGTATAATGCGGATAGTATGAAGGCGTACTATCAAAAATCGCTAACGATCTTTAAGCAATTAGATGATTTTGAAGGAGAATCTAATGCACTGAGAGGCATAGCTCATGCTTACCTGCTAAAAAAAGATTTTATTGCGGCGAAAAAAAATATCGAAAAGGCGCTGGCGATTTCAGATAGTCTTGAATTGCTCTCTGAAAAATATGAGAACCTGAAAAGCCTATCAAGTGTTTTATATGCTATGCATGATATTGCGGAGGCCGAGCGTTGTTTGGATAGCGCTCAGATAATCGAAAATAAATTCAGAGGCGATGAGATTCAAAAGAAAACTTTAAGCATTGAAAAAAGATTTGAAACTGAAAAAAAAGAAGACCGGATCAAACTACAGCAAATACAAATAAAAAAGAAAACGACCTTTATTTATTTTTTAGTGGCAGGAGCAATAGCGCTGTTGGTGATCCTCCTTTTATCTTACCGGAATTACTACAATCGCAAGAAATTGCAGCAGGCAAAAATTGATGAGCTGGAGGCGGAGAAGCAGCTCACTGCCACAGAAGCTGTGCTGAAAGGTGAAGAGCAGGAACGCACCCGCCTGGCCAAAGACCTGCATGATGGGCTGGGGGGAATGCTCAGTGGTATAAAGCATTCATTAAACAATATGAAAGAAAATCTGATCATGACGCCTGAAAATGCGCAGGCTTTCGAAAGAAGCATCGATATGCTTGATAGCAGCATTAAAGAAATGCGACGTGTTGCACACAATATGATGCCCGAAATGCTGTTGAAATACGGGTTAGACACTGCCTTAAAAGAATTTTGCAATGACATTACCCGCAGCGGGGCCATACATACGCATTACCAATCACTGGGCCTGACCAATAACATGCTCGATCAAACTATATCCGTTACTGTGTACCGCATTGTACAGGAACTGGTAAATAATGCCATTAAACATGCTGCAGCTAAAAATATTCTGGTACAGGTGCATCAATCAGTGACAGAAAAATTGCTGACCATTACGGTAGAAGATGATGGCAAAGGGTTTGACCCGGCGATCCTGCAACAATCGACGGGCATGGGCTGGAAAAATATTCAAAACCGGGTCGACTTTCTAAAAGGAAAATTAGATATTAAGTCTTCACCGGAAAATGGTACATCTGCTTTAATTGAGATCGCTATTTAACTTTTTCGCATGAAAACAGGAGTATTTATAGTGGATGATCATTACATGGTGATAGAGGGCATTCGTTCCTTATTGCAAAATGAAAAGGATATCGAGTGGCTGGGGCATGCCATGAACGTGGCATCCTGCCATGCTTTTTTAAAACAACAGCTACCAGACATCATACTGATGGATGTGAACCTGCCTGACCTGAGCGGCATAGAGCTCTGCAAAGAGGTTAGGCAGCTTTTCCCTTCTGTTTTTGTGCTTGGGTTAAGCACATTCAACCAGCGGCCTGTTATTCAAAATATGATAGACAATGGCGCTTCCGGCTATATATTAAAAAATGCGACAAAAGAGGAGTTACTGGACGCGATAGGTACGGTCATGAAGGGAAAAAGTTTTTTGAGCTTTGATGCTGCGCTTTCAATGAAAGATCCAATCGATAAAGCTCCCCTGATCACCCGCCGTGAAAAGGAAATATTGCAACTGATAGCCGAAGGGCTTACCAACGCCGAGATCGGGGAAAAACTCTTCATCAGCATCCCCACTGTGAACACCCATCGCAAAAGCCTCCTGGAAAAGTTTGGCGCAAAAAATACCGCAGCGTTGATCAGTAAGGCAAGCAAAAGTGGTATCCTGTAAGGGCACCAAGGTATGGGAAACATCCCCCACTATCTCCCTGCACGCAAAACAAACCTCGGATGCTCAAAATAATCAAACCCCAGGCCTCCCCTTCTGATCTCAATCTCTACACTGTCAACATCCTCAACGGCCATCCCATTATTCAATGTCAACTTCCGGGTAGCGCCATCCTTTTTGATTTTCACCCAGTAATATTTCCTGTACCGGCTATAGCTGTCGCCCCGCGATATTACCGGTAATGTTTCTTTTACAACTGTTTTACCTGCAAACAGGTAGTTTGTAGAAAGCAGCAGTGCAGGCGGTATCCATGATACCAGGAGCAGCATAGTTCCAATATGTAAGACGCGGGAGTCGATACCGTCAAACAGGCGGGTGAGCCAGGTGCGGCATTTGCGGGCTGCCCACCAGGCAAGCGGTATACCGGCGAGTAAAAACAACAGTAAGGGCCATACCAGGGGTAGAAGGGTAGATTCGCAGAACAACCATTGCAACACATGCAGCAGTATAAAAAAGAGTGCGACCACGACGAACCAGATCCCTTTCAGGATTTCTTTCAAACTAACTTTCTTCTTCTTTTCTGCCGGCATAGACAATTGATATTCGTCATCTGAAAACAGCTTATTTACTTTTTCTGATAAACCGCAGATCGTTCAAAAGCGAAGCAAGCCAGTTAAGACTTGCTTCTTCTCAATAATAATATTGTTACCCCACTGCTTTGTTCAGTGCAACAATAGCCGCCTTAAAATGCTCTCTTGCAATCACAAACTGGAAATTGACTTTTCTCAAAGCCACTCCAAAACTTAAGATGTTAATATCTGCCTGCGCCAGCGCGGCTGTAGCCCTGGCTAACAACCCCGGTTGGTCCATGTTAGAGCCCAGCAGGCAAACCATTGCAATAGGCTCAACTGTTACGTGTTCGTATTTTTCTTTCAGGTCGCTCAATAACTGCGGATTCAAATCGCTTTCCCAGATAACAATACTGATGCTGTTGGCGCTGGTTGCCTTAAATGTATAGCTGATACCATAACGGGCAAATACCTGCATAATATCGAGATCGCTTCCTACTGCGCCTACCATCAACGGATCATAGATATCAATGAGCAGTTGCTGATCCGAACCGGTAATAACCTCTACTCTTTTCTGTTCGGAAACATAGTTTTTAGTGATCAGCGTTCCCGGATGTTCCGGTTCAAAGGTATTCTTGATACGGAGATTGATACCCGCTATCTCCAGCGGTTTTGCAGCTTTAGGATGGATCGCTTCCATTCCCACATCGGCCAGTTGATCAGCGATATCGTAGTTGGTATACCCAACAGGCTTTACATTCTCCACTCCTACCAACGCAGGATCGGCAGTCGATAAATGATATTCCTTGTGTATAATAGCCTCTTCAGGTTGAAGCAGTTCTGATATCCTGCTGAAAGTAACCTCAGAATAACCCCGGTCAAATTCTCTCATGATGCCCTCCGTTCCTTTTACATACCCGGTAGCGATGCACAGGCAGGTTTTAAGATCGATGGCTGAAAATATGTCTTTAATACGTTCGTCGATCGTCAGTGAGCGCCCGTCATCCAACCCGCTCAGGTCTGCCAGTGCTACATTAAGCGCCTTGTTGCGCAGGATGTTCGTCAGTACAAGTGCCGAATGGCTTTCACCTACCGAAGCCAGGATCTCCCGCACTGCCAGCAGGATGCCTTCATTGAGATACCCCGAGGCCAGCATTGTGTTGGCGCTATCCAGATAGGTGAGCACCCGG
This sequence comes from Chitinophaga terrae (ex Kim and Jung 2007), assembly GCF_900107795.1. Classification (GTDB taxonomy): domain Bacteria; phylum Bacteroidota; class Bacteroidia; order Chitinophagales; family Chitinophagaceae; genus Chitinophaga; species Chitinophaga terrae. Next base: position 96,280 of record NZ_FNRL01000008.1, on the reverse strand, counting down.
CCGATAATAGCATCAGTAGCTTCATCGGCATAGGCTACATCCAGCCCGAGCGGCTCATAGGAAGCGTTCAGTTGTTTAAGATGAAGCCTGACAGATTCCAGCGCTTTATGGTAGTCATTTCCTGTTGCAAACTGGTGATAAGCGCCAGGGGCTTTTGTTTTCTTGTTCTCCAGCAACAGGTTCGTAACGCCGGAAAAGGCAGAAACAACGAAAACCCGGTTGTATAAGCCATCGCCTGAACGGCCATAATAAATAATATTCTCAATTACGTCTTTTAACGCACTCATGGAAGTGCCGCCGATTTTTTCAACTGTTAGCATGCTGCGAAGCTATATAATTTACGATTGTGATACAATAGAGCGCAAAAAAGGCAGCCTCAAAAGAAGCTGCCTTTCCCTTTCAATGATTTTCACTTAGTGGAGCGTTACAGTTCCGATAGTCGAAACCTGGCCCACGGTCACATTCACATTAGTAAGCAAAGTATCTTTCAGGATACCGTTGCCGGCAACAGCAACATTGTAAGCGCCTGCATTCAGTCCGGCTACCAGGAATGCGCCGGTAGCGTCAGGAATGGCGGCAGCAACAGTGTCGGTGTTCTGAATTACAAATACCCCTTTGGAAGATAAAGGAGGCAGGATGATACCTTTAATAGAACCGCTTGTAGCCTGGGTATAACTGCGGATCACCGGTTTCAGGATATACTTGCCATTACCGGTAGTAACGATCGAACGGTTAGCATCGAAATCCAGCCAGAGGCGGTAGTCGATACCGGCGGTAAGATTGGCCTGTACATTCAGTTTTAAACCGGATTGCTGCGCAGATGGCGTTTCCAGAGGATAAGTAGCGCCATCTACTACTACGCTGTTGTTGGGGCCAAGCACCAGGCGGATCTGTGAAATTTTTCCTGCGGGAATATCATAGGAAGCAAGCAATGTGTCGACCCCATTGCGGAAATCAAGCAGGTTGTAAACACCTGGCCGCAGCAGATGGAGCGACTGCCAACCATTGTCAGCGTCGGTAGTGCTGTTTACCATTACATCCTGGATGTCGATATACACTTTGTCGTAATGTGCAGGAGCATCGGTCAGGTAAACGCTGAATTTGGAAGTGCCGGAAGTGCTGTCATCGTTCTTGGTGCAGGCACTAAACAGTATAACAGTTGTGGATAATGCTGCAAGACCAGCCATGATTTGGTTTTTCATTGTGCTTCAGTTAGTTATTTTAACACAAATTTAACAAGACATGTGTCAAATTATATTATCTCAATAAACAATACATAAAAAACCGGTTAACATGGCATTTAATATTAAATTAAAAGCATATAAGTAGTGAAACTTAATTGGAAGGCTTATTCATAACTAAAATTTAGTAAACAAAACTTACAAACCTAACTGGCGACGGCCCAAATATAATCGATGCCTACAGGCCAGCCAACCCTTTCGAAATCGCTTTCAGATAGGCTTTATGGTTAGATTTCGTAAAAACAATTTCCCTGCACTGGTTAAACCGTGCAAATGCCTTTAAAGATTGCACCAACTTCTCAATAACACTGGCATCAAGCTTAACATCCTCAAAATGGAGATTATGAACGATCAGCACTTTTTGCTTACGGTCGGCCTTCGCATCCATCCTCGCTATAAAAGTATCCCCTGCCAGTACGGGCAACGAAAAATACCCATACTTGCGTTTGGGCGCAGGCACAAAACATTCTATCTGGTAATCAAAATTGAAAAAATCTTTTAGCCGGTGCCTGAAAACATTCAGGATATCGAATGGCGAAAGGATGAAAACATCGTTGGATAGTTTGATGTTGGTTTTCTGATCCGGCAACATATATAACGGGCCTTTGACCCCTTCCACACTAACCAGTTTCAACTGCCCCGCCTTCACCATTTTCTCCAACTCCTGCTTAACAAGATTGCCTTTTACACGCCGGGCGCGCCAGGCTATCTCCCTGGCACCGGAAATGCCAAGCGCTCCAAGGGTACGGCGAATAACAAAACGGGCGTATTCTTCTGGCGTAGGCATGGTCTGATCTGTATCGCCGGGTACCAGGTTCAATGGCAGATCATATACCTTCTGGAAATTTTTAGTGCGACTGATCAACAGCTCTCCTTCAAGATACAATCTTTCCAACGCTATCTTTGCAGGCCGCCAATCCCACCACCCGGTGCTGGCATCTACCCGGTCGTTTTCAAAATCTCCTACCTTCACTGCCCCGTCGCGTTCTACACGGTCCATGATCTGCTTCCTTAGCCTGGTTTCAGCCTGGGAAGCCGATTCATATTGCGCTTTAAAAGCCTCCTTAACAGGTAAGGAAAACCGGAAATCCTTCATCGGAAGAAAACCGGCGTCCGAAGTAAAATATTCATAGACCTGGCCATCGTCGCACAACTCAGTTAACCAGGCAAGCTGGTAATCAGGAATCCGCGCCGCCATCACATGATGATGTGCGCGTTCTACTACATAATTTGTATCCAGTTGCACGAACCCTAAATGGTCGATCACCTGGTAAACCGCCGCTATTCCTTTCCCGAACTGCGCTTTGCGGGCGAGTCCCGCTGCCTCAAGGATGACCTTCCGCGCCTGCTGCTTTGTAAGATTAATGGCTTCCATTTTACTAAAATAAGTTAAAAGTATAGAATTATTTTTCGTCCTTCTTCAGGCCTTTTTCGTGTAAAAAACAAATTATTAACCCCGGCATCCGCTAGGTTTACGCAAAAAATGTTGATATGAAAAAAATCTGCCTGCCCTTTTTTTGTATGTTTTGCTTTACCTCTTCACAGGCACAGATCTCCCTGCTGGATAGCCTGTACAATATTGCGCAAAAAAACTCCATTTACTCTGCAGATGCAGATTGGAAGGTTCTAAAAGCAAAAGGCTACCAGCAACTGGCTCCCTCCGGGCAAGACAGCGTTGCAATTGTACTCCCTAATTCAAAAACTGCAGGCGCCTCCTGCCCTTCCGGCCACCGACCACTTTTTTGTAAAATCAGGTATCCGGGGCGGAGTTGTGAAGATCAACACGGATGATATTATCCTGGTAGAAGGCGCTAAAAACTATATTCATATTTATCATGGCGCTGAAAAAACAATAACGCTGATGAATATGAAAGATATTGAAGCCGTATTGCCATCCCGCTCTTTCCTGAGGGTGCATAGATCAAGCATTATCGCCACCCGGCATATAGTAAGCATGGAAGGCGATCTTGTTATCCTGACGCACGGGCTGAAAGCGGTGGCAGGACCCAGCTATAAAGATGCGTTGCTGGCCTGGGTGCAGGGTAATTTGCTGAACGGGTGAGCGCTTTACCAATTTTCTCTGCCCTGATATACTTTCCTGAAAATTTAAGCTATGTTTACAGTGAATATATCCTGACTATTCAGAAGTTTTAGGCGCCTATTTTTCTATACTTTTCCAATGCGAATCGGTCAATAATGCGAACTCGTTCACACAGTTTTTTTGATAGTAACCAATCTAAGTGATCGATTTTTTTCTATTTCCCACTGCAAAATTTTCAAACAAGTTTCAAATACTTGCATGTAGAAGCAAAATTTCCGAAAATTAACTTTAGATGAGCGGACGTCTCGTCAGCTTGTGTACAGCGTCAACCATTTATACAAATATAGTTTTCCAGTTGATAAATATGGCGGAATATCAAATATGTACCGTCCATCAAGTATGATATAGGCGCTAAGCGGGATACCTGCAGCGGTTACGTCGAGTTGAATATTACCGCCAATTACGCCAGAACCTCTTGTGTTACCCAGCGTCGGATCTGGCACAATTATCACACTTTTTGAAACAACGGTTCCTGGTCCAGAATAAACAACCTCCTGATTTGACAAGTACTGCCCTGCAAGTACTTGTGTCGTACTTCCGACCTCGCGAGTAACGACTACTCGCAAGGTAAAAACTACGTTTGCTGTCACGGGAAGTAACATCATGATATTTTCGGTTGCCTGAATTCCAGTCATTAGAAAAATAAATTCACCTTGATTATAATCCGTAAAATCAACAGACTCAGTACGCGCATTCAATGGCGGGTTGGAATGATGAACATCTCTGATTGAATCCTTATTAACAACTGTGCTATTTAGAAGAAAATTGAAAAAACAATAAGCTTCCTTAAACGTCTTAAAGTCCGACGAATCTATATTTCGAGTAGGTTTTTCCGGAATGTTAGTGTGCAATAATGTTTCTAATTTAGCCTTGTATTCTAACTCTGATAAATCCTCTACATCGGGTTTCACATTATCATTTTTTTTGCAGCCGAATAAGATCAAACATAAGATTAGCAATTTGGAAGTTGTTTTCATAATCTATTATTTTGTTTGGTTGAATACCTTCCCAAAAATAGCCGCGAATTGGGCCTGAATATTCGAGATTGATTTATAAGATTCTTAATAATTATAAGGAAAACTAAAGGGTCAAACTATGGCGCAGCTAACAAATTCTATTATTAGTTCGATCTATAGGTTACAAACCTTAAGATATAACTTTAAAGTAAAAGTTAAAGAAGAAATAACACCTAGATAAATTCACTAAACCATACAGTAATACAAACAATACTTCAATTGATAAAAAGACTGTTGGATATAGTATACTATTACATTACCTAAATTAATTAGCTTTTCTTAGAAAATGTTTACCTTTCCCGTAAGGTTATTATAAAAGATTTTTAATGAATGCTACCATCGGTTGTTCATTGCCCGCCATCCTGATTCGTATATTTCCCTGCGGGCTTTCTACGAAATTGAAATGGCATATAATTTCAATCCTGATACCGCTTTGGCAAAGTTTCAACGCTTTCCCAAACATCAGCAAAACTCCAACCTGGGTAAGAAACTGCTTGAGATGATAGAGATAAGTCAACGGACCAATATAGGAAGGATTCAATGCGGAAGCAGCAAAGCTATATGGGATTAAAGCCATTCCATCCAATTTCCTTGTTGATCCCAAAGGTGTAATAGTCGGAAGAAACCTGCGGGGAGAGGAGTTACAGGCAAAACTGGAAACTTTACTGAAATAATGCTGGCCTGAAATCAATTCCGCCAGTTGAAAATTTAGCTCACTTTAGACGGTTTGCAGGCTGTTAGCTTGCAAACCGTTTTTATTCAACCTCCTTCTCCATAATCTTTACTCCCTTCCCTGTGATCCGCTTTTTATGCTTTAATCCCCAATCGCCCAATACCGTAATTATCTGCTTCAGCGACCTAGTGTATTCTGTTGGCAGGTATTCTACCACAACCGGCGTCTGGTCTGCCTTTACAACTCTTTTCACCAGGCCGTTCAACTCCAGGGATTTCAGTTCTGCTGATAATACCCTTGCGGAAATTCCTTTAATGGTCCGCTGCAATTCGTTAAAACGATGATAACCTGTTAACAAGGCAATAAGGATGCGGAGCTTCCACTTGCCGCCGAGCACATATATGGCATCTTCCACTGCCGACAGTTGAGCCGCACATTTCGCCGCTTTTACTTCATGTTTTTCCATGTGTCTATGCTGATTAATTACCTAAAGGTTAGCACTAACCTTTAGTTTACTACTAACCTTTTATTAGCGAATGTACCTAATTTTGAGTCATCAAACAGCAAACCATGAAAAGAATATTGCACATTATTTCAAGTCCAAGAACGGCCAGCTCGGCCAGCCGGAAATTAGGAAATGCTATTGTAGAGAGATTAAAAGAGAAACATCCGGGCAGTATTGTTACCGTACGGGACCTGGGTAAAAACCCGTTGCCGCATCTCGACGAATCTCACATTATTTCCTTTTACACGCCTGCAGAGAACAGGACTGCCGAACAGGTGGAAACTATCAGGTACTCCGAAGAAGCGGTGAAAGAATTGCTGGACGCTGATACCCTGGTGATAGAAGCGCCTATGTACAATTTCACCATCACCTCTAACCTGAAGGCGTATTTCGACCACATTACCAGGGCAGGGATAACATTTAAGCCAAGAGGACAGGGACTGCTGCCTGAAGGGTTGCTGAACAACAAGGAAGCCTATATCGCAACCAGTTCAGGAGGCGTTTATTCGGAAGGCGAATTGAAAGGCTACGATTTCGCAGAACCGTATGTACGATCTTTTCTTTCTGTGATAGGCATCAGGGTAGCCGGCGTGTTCAGGGCCGAAGGACAGTCGCTGTTTGGACCCGAAGCAGCGCTGGAAACCGGTTTCAAGAGCATCGCGGTTTGAATGTAAAGGTGCATTAAATGCAGCTTTACATGATCCCCATTTTTTTCATCGCTTTTATTCCATCTTCACTGGTTGGGTTTAAGTCCAGCGACTTCCGGTACATCCTTATCGCGTCAGCCTTGCGGCCTGCTTCCAGCAGCGCTTCACCGTAGCTGTCGTAAGTATTGAAGTTTGCCGGCTCAATAAAAGTGTTCAGTTTAAAAGTTTCCAAAGACCACTGTTTATGCTCCGGAGCATTAGACTGGTAAAGGAAATCGTACCCCAGGAAATTCAATTCCCTGCTGCTGAAATAATAGTGAGTAGTATCACCCATATAGATATGCAGCATGCAGGCGGCATGATCCGCCCCTTCTGTCATCAGCGCCTTCGCGTAGGCCCGGACGGCCGATTGTTTTATTGATACAGGAATAGCGGCCTGCCCGTTCAGCATATACAAACAGGAGGTTACATTATCCCCAAATGTACTGGTACCATTGGTATAAGCAACAATTACCTGTTTGCTACGGAGGTTATGATAATAGAAGGTAGCCAATCCAAACTTATAGCCGCCGTGCCCTACTCCTTTTCCATAGCCGGGCATGTCGAATATTTCCCATCCTAATCCATACTGCCCTGCTCCATCTCCCCGCATGGTATCCATGTGTTCCTGGTATTCTTTGCCATTATTCAGTTTCACCGGCCTGATCGCTTCTTCCACAGAGGAAAGTGTAAGCAGTTTGCCGCTGAAGAAAGCGTTGTCGAACCTCAACATATCATCCACTGTTGTAATAAGGTTTGATGAACCCAGGCTGCCGCTGTTATTGTATTCTGTATACCTGTAACGTTTTAATTTATCAGCCTGCAAATAAGCGGTATCATAAAAAGTTGGCCTTACCTGCTGCACAACTCTCAAACTATCGGCAGGCCCGCCAACTGCAGCAATGTAACTGTTACGCATACCCGCCGGTCTGAAAATATTTTTCTCCATATAACGGGGCAAATCAATCCCCGACACTTTTTCCACAATCATAGCCAGCAGGTTGTAATTGGTATTGCAATAACGGAATTCATCTCCCGGCTTGAAATAAAGCCCTTTCTTCCACTGGTTGAGCAAAGGAAGTATGGCATCGTTGGTGATAACAGAATCAGGATATTGTTTCACTACCTCTTCATACAACTCCAGGTTCGGCAAGCCGGAAGTATGCGTAAGCAGGTGATACAAAGTAACGCCCGAAAAAGGGAAACCAGGCAGGTGTTTCTTCACTTCATCATCCAGCTTTAATTTCCCTTTATCTCTTAACTGCAAGATAGCAGTGGAAGTAAATATTTTGGAAATGGAAGCCAGGTTGAAACGCGATTGCCCTGTATTTCTTTGCGCTGTGGCGTAATTGGCATAGCCACCGGAAAAAGAATATACCTTATGCCCGTTCTCCGCCAGCGCAATATTGCCGTCGTACAGCTGGTGAGTTGCAAGGGTATCAAAATACTTTTTAAAGGCAAGCTCCCGGTCCTGCGCCGCAGCGCCAATAAAGCCCAGGCAGGTAACCAGGATAATAGCTGATCGCATAATCTTCCAATTAGTTGAGGCGCCAATACTATAACATTTCAACGGCCAGCGATCACCCCTGGGATGAACAGTATCGATCCTGTGACGAAATGTCGCTTTTTTCGTTTCTTTGCAGGATCAAGCGGTATCATTTTTATGAAAAAGGCAGAGGCTACAAGACTCAACATCTTACAAAAAGCATTTGAACTGATCTATGTTAAAGGTTACCAAACCACGAGCATAGATGAGATACTGGCTACTACCCAGGTTACAAAAGGCGCTTTCTATTACCATTTCAAAAACAAGGATGAAATGGGGCTCGCCATTATCGACGAGCTGCTGAAACCCTCTTTCGACGCTACTTTCATTCAGCCGCTGGAAAAAGAAAAAAATACCACGAAAGCCCTGTACGATATGATGTATGAGCTCCTGATGAAAAATGATTTCCTGAAAGTAGAATACGGATGCCCTGCTTCCAACTTCACACAGGAAATGGCCCCCTGGAATAAGGCGTTCACCAAAGCCCTGAATAACCTTTCAGAACAGTGGAAACAGGCGATCATCAAAGCCGTGGAAACGGGGAAGAAGAACGGTATGGTAAACGCTAAGACCGACGGCGAACAGGTGGCGGTTTTCATCATGTCGGGCTACTGGGGTATCCGGAACCTGGGCAAACTCAAGAACAGCAAATCTGTTTACCAGGTTTACCTGAAACAATTGAAAAACTACCTGGAAACATTGCGATAAATTTTTTTGACAAAAAACATACTAGTTAGTATGTTTTTTTCTATACCTTTACCGCGACAAAAAATTCACAGAGATGGATATGCATTTTACGCCAACCGGCGCCCCGGGCGCTGCGGGAGATATTTTGCTTTTTATGGCCGGCAGAGGAAATAACAAAAAACGTTTTGTAACATGTACCAGTCGCTAACTTTTCTTCATTCTACTCTTCGCTGGCTGGTATTAATAAGTTTGCTTATCGCCATCTACAGGGCAGGTAAAGGTTATTTCAGGAATGCCGTTTTTACCAAAAGCGATAATGCAATAAGGCACTGGACGGCTACCATAGCGCATATCCAGCTCCTGGCAGGCATGGCGCTCTATTCGCAAAGCCCGGTCATCAAGTATTTCTGGAAGAACTTCAGCACCGCAAAAGAAACGTTCGACCTGTTGTTTTTTGGGTTGATACATAGCCTGTTGATGTTCACCGCCATTATCGTTATTACCATCGGTTCGGCTATGGCTAAACGAAAAGCGACCGGCCGGGAACGGTTTAAGACCATGCTTACCTGGTATGCCATTGCTTTACTTATCATCTTCCTGGCCATACCGTGGCCGTTTTCACCTTTTGCTAACAGACCTTATTTCAGATAATTTATGAAATCGTTATTTACCACGCCCATCGGGCGACTGCGCATCATCAGCTACCTGGAAGGTATTTCGCTTCTTATACTTTTATTCATTGCAGTGCCTTTGAAGTATGCATCCGGTTTACCGGGTCTGACAAAATTAATGGGCCCCATTCACGGCCTGTTATTCCTTCTTTTCATATTCAATACCATCAGCGTGGGTGTAGAGTATAAATGGAAGTTTAAAGACACTACCTGGAAAGTGATCCTTGCCTGCTTTATTCCTTTTGGTACTTTTTATATAGATAAAAAAATATTGAGTAAGATATGAAAAGATGGATGATCATTGCCGGCCTGCTGCTCCTGGTATATATCGGGTACCGGGTTTACAGGTTCTATACTTTAGACAAAGGACTCGACAAACTGGTAACAGAAGGAGCGATCATACTGGATGTAAGAACAGCATCCGAATTCAAGACGGGGCATATAGAAGGGGCGGTCAACATTTCATTGGGTGAGATCCGCCAGCGGTATGTTGAACTGGATACTTCCAAAACCTATATAACCGTTTGTTCCCACGGCCTACGTAGCGTAAAGGCAGAAAAGCTGTTAAAAGAAAGAGGGTTTAAAAAAGTCTATAATGGCGGAGCATGGAGCGATTTCCAGGCATACCTCAGCAACCATAAAAAATAACTTAGTAGTACTACTTAGAAATCTACGTGTTTTCCCTCTTAAATTTTTTCCGTAGCGATAAAACTAAACAGCTACTTATTTTTGCGATGTTGTTTGCAATAACCCTGCAAAATGACACTGGCAGCTAAACTGTAGCAGCTGCCAGCATGCTTTTAATCCCAAAATAAATAACACATGTCAAGTAATGTTTTAGTACCCGGTCAGGCATTGTACCGCGGTCAAAGCCTCTATTCCAACGACGGAAGGGCTTCTTTTATCATGCAGCACGACGGCAACGCCGTATTATATCTTTTTGATGGCCGCTCGCCCTGGGGCAGCTCTTCCGATGGCACGGATGCAACACATATCGTGATGCAGGAAGACGGCAACCTGGTAGTGTATAACGAAGGAGGACATCCCTACTGGGATTCCGGCACCTGGGGAAATCCCGGCGCCTACTTCATCCTCCAGGATGATGGCAACGGCGTAGTATACAATAACCAGGGGCAATGGCTGTGGGATACCGCTACCGACCTGTTGAAACCTCTTCCTTCCTATAACCAGGGAGGCGGCAACCGCCTGTACGCCGAACAGGGGCTGGGCCACGAAACACAACTGGTATCGCCAAGAGGCAGGTATAACCTCACTTTCCAGGCAGACGGCAACCTGGTACTTTACTCCAACGACCGCCGTGTTCTTTGGAGTCCTAACACTTACAACAAGGGATGCCGCTTTGCAAAAATGCAGCAGGACGGCAACTTCGTGATCTACGATAACTACGCCAACCCTAAATGGGCTTCCAATACTGCCGGCAACCCCGGCGCATACCTGGAACTGCAGGATGGAGGCAATCTATGTCTCTTCAGGGCAGATGGACACCTGCTCTGGAGCACCAAAACCCAGGAACTGGAATACCTGGATAATGATACCATCCGTTTCACCAGGGAAGTGCCATACGATGGCGATATCTTTGGCGGAGGTTTCAGCGCCAACATCGTTATCACCATGCACAGGGATGGCCGTGTGAAGTTTGTAACTACCGCCAGGAAAAGTGGCATACAGGATTATAAGTTCGGAATCAGCGCTATCATAGGCGGTCATACTATGAAACTGGCCTACCAGAAATCAGGTTCCGTTGCCGGCAGCTATTTCGGAACAAAGTATAAAACCTACGAGGAAGAACATCAATATCCTGCTGTTGCAGCATACTTCGACGACTTCAAAGACAACGCCATTCTCCAGACGGCCACACAATATAAAGGCACCATACAGAGTTATGCAGAAGGATTGATAAAATTTATCATCAACATGAATGTTGGTACCATACTGGGACCTTTCATGCCTGTACTGGTTGTAGGAACAGAATTAATTTCCCTCTTCTCTACCGGCAGTCTTATACCCGGAGCCAGGGTCATTAACGGCATGTTATGGCTTCGCGGACCGGAAGGCATTATGTACGCGGTAATTGCCGGTACGCTGGCCGACCTGGGATCTAACACCCGGGATATTACCCAGGCAGAATATGACTACGCCAACAATCATGTATTCAAAGGAAAACTGCCGCCAAAAGACATTATCAAGATCAGCGACTCTTCAGGTATGGGCGGCGCAAAATTCGTATTCCCCGATGCAGATGGACGGATCATTATGAACATGGGTAAGAATCTTTACCAGAACCCATTGTCCAGCGCGGCGCTGTTCATGCACGAAATGACCCATGTGGCTCAATGCCATGCCTGGGGCCATCTTACCTACTCCAACAAAACATCCTGGATACAGGTGAAACAGTTCCTGGAAGGCGGCCAGTATCATTACGACCAAAGCCTGCCTGATCATATACCGTTCACTGATTACAATCCTGAGCAACAGGCTGAGATCGTACAGGACTGGGTAACATTACTGATCAGCAAGGGAATGGATGAGAACCATCCGGATGTTATAGGTTCCAGGGCTTACAGGTTTATTGCGAATAACGTAAGGTTGGGCCATTATTAACAGTTCTTCATAAAAAACCAATTCCTCCCTGCAAAACAGGGAGGAATTGGCATAGTAAGACAAAAAAAATAAAAATATTAATACCCCGGGTTAGGCGTCACACTTGGATTAGCCGCGATTTCCAGTTCAGGGATCGGAAGCTGGCGGCGGTCGTCCGTCACTTTCACAGTTTCATAGAACGAATATGCTTTGGCCCCCATGTTCTGGCGGGTAAAATCCACATTTAACCTTTTCAGGTCGAAGAACCTCAATCCTTCAAACGCTAATTCCTTCCGCCGTTCTGTAAGGATGATATTCAGCAACGCAGTACCTGTCTGGTTATAAGCCGCCAGGGAAGGATCTCTTTTTTGTGCTACCATATTGAGATACAGTCTTGCATTCCCTTCATCATTTAACCGGTAGTATGATTCGGCCAATGTCAGCAATACTTCTGCATATCTCAGCAACTTGATCTCATCACGATCTGCATTGGAAGTGTTCTGGTACTTGTTGATATAGTTCACGTTGTTGGCGCCCCTGTCTGCCTGCACAATCAGGTCGCGGCGCATATCGGTGGCTGAATAAAGCGCATAGGTATCATCCGTTACAAGAACATCTCCCAGGTTGGCGCGGGAATACAACCAGTCGATACCTTCAACACCGTTATTGGCGGAAGCGGAGTTGTTCAGTTCAAAGATGGTTTCCAGTTTATCTGTACGGGCGGCATTCGATCCCCAATAAGTATTAAACGCAGCCTGGTTGGCAGCAAGCGAATATCCTCCTTTTTCAACAACCAGCAGGGCGGCATCTTTAGCTTTTGCATAGTCGCCGCGGTAGAGATACGCCCTTGCCTGGATAGCTTTTACCGCATACCTGGAAATAAAATTGGTATTAGCCGCATGAATAGCAGTAGTTGTTTCAGGCATGATGGCGAATGCCTTATCCAGGTCGGAAATGATCTGGTCGTAAACCGCCGAAACCTTCGACCTTGCAGGTTTGATCAGTGCGCCGCCGATGTTGGTAGGCACAGTAACTACAGGAACGCCGTCGGCATCAGGATATACCGTTGCAGGTTTGGCATAGAAGTTCACCAGGTTCAGGTATAATAAAGCCCGCAAGGCGTAAGCTTCTCCTTTCAGTTGATTTACGTTGGCAGTTTCAGGCAAAGTGGAAGCCAGGATGCGGTTGGCCTGCAGGATGGCGTAATAGCTCTGCGACCACATCTGCAGGTTCTCGGCATTGTTGCCAACCCAGGTGTAGTTATTCCACATCAGAAGACGGCCGGAGTTGGAAACGCTCATATAGGTATTATCTGCCAGCAGATCGCCCCATACCAGCGCATTACGGCCAAAGAGGAAATAGTTGTCGAGTATCCGGTAAGTTCCTGCCAATGCTTCTGCCATGTTGCTTTCCGTAAGTATGGCGCTTTGTACAGAAACCCCTACAGAAGGTTCTTCATTCAGAAAATCTTTACCGCATGATGTGGCCATTGCAGCCGCCAGCAGCAGACCGGATATATATGCTTTTGTTCTTTTCATGAGTCGCAGTTTTTAGAATCCAACATTAAGACCTACAGTATATGTCCTGAATTGCAGCATACCCTGGTTATCGTAACCGGAATAGTTGACTTCCGGATCAAATGGCAGACGGTTATCGTAGGTCCAGGTATGCAGGTTTGTGGCGCGTCCATACAGGTAAAGTTTATTAATGCCCAGTTGGCGAACCAGCCCTATGTTCTTGAAGTCGTACCCTACTGTGATATTCTTCAACCGTATATGATCTCCTTTGTACAGGCGGTAAGTGCTGACAGAGTTATCAGATTTCGTTGTGTATTTAGGTACATAAGTTTGCTGCCCCGGCGTGGTCCAACGATTATCATAGATGTATTTATACTTGTTGTAGATATAGTTGGAACCGTTGGTGAAATACACGTCGGAAGCGCTGTAAACCCAGTAGCCCAGGTTATAGGTAAAGTCTACAGAGAGGCTGATGCCTTTGTAGGAGAAGGTGTTGTTAAAGCCGCCAGTATATTTAGGAAGGGATTGACGATCCAATACTACAAATTGTGCATCCGCATACTTATTTGTTTTGGAAGCATGCGTTCCATCCACATAGTATAACGGATCACCGTTTTCAGGATCTACACCTGCGTACTCCTTCATGTAATAAGTGTTAAAGCTATACCCTTCTTTCAGGTAGAATTGCCCGTTCTGAACAGGCGTATTGTCTGGCAGCTTCGTGATGGCGTTGCGGTTCATCGCCAGGTTAAAGTTGGTATACCAGTTAAAATCTTTATACCTCACTACATCCCCTTTCACTGTAAACTCCCAGCCTTTATTCACCATTGCGCCGATGTTCTGGCTTACAGCAGAAAAACCGGTGGTATAGGAAGTAGGGATAGAGCGGATCAAGCCATCTATATTATTGCGGTAATAATCTACTGTCAGCATAAAACGATCTTCGGCAAAACCGATATCGATACCGGCGTCAAACTTTTTGGCTGTTTCCCAGCGCAGATCAATGTTCCCGATAGCGTTGTACTGTTGCCCGTTCAATCCTGCATAGCCGTAAGCGGCGCCGTAGCTGGCCTGTGGCACCCATGCATAGTTGCTCAGGTTGGCGTTGCCGGTAGTACCATAAGAAGAACGGAGTTTCAGGAACGACATAATATGTTGTTTCCGGAAGAAGGCTTCTTCGTGCACGTTCCAGGTGCCGCCAACAGAGAAGAAGTTGGCGTATTTGTTATTGGATGCAAAACGGGAAGAACCGTCACGGCGTACAGAAGTATTGATGGCAAATTTGTTGCGGTAGTTTACATCCGCCAATCCATATACTGTTACGAAAGAATAATTGCTGTATTGGCCATAGGTGCCAAGCGGGTTGGCGGCATTGGTCAATGCCGTCAGGCTTTCATGAGCCGCTGGGAATCCGCCCCCATCTGCAGCCAGCAGGTATTCCTTGGAGCGTTGCGCTTCGTAACCGACAGCAGCGTTCACGTAAAAGTTGTCGACGCCCGCAATATCATAACGGTAATCGAGTTGGTTACGGGATAGCCAGTTGAAATATCTTACATAGTAGTTTTTGCTTCGTCCGTTCAATCCGGCGTATTCTCCCATTATTGCATTGAAGAAGGAAGTTTCTTCCAGGGTGTTGTAGTCGGCGCTGAAGTAGGAAGTATAGTTCAGTTTATCCCATATGTTCCACTTCAGTTTCACGTTACCGAGTACACGTGTTTCTGAAAGGTACTTTTTATCGTTTGCCGCTATCCATAAAGGATTATAGATACCGGGGAAATTGGTGTCGCCTTTTGTTTTGTTGTTGATGGTACCGTCGTCGTTATATGCCAGCTGGAAAGGACGCAATGCGCGGGCAGCCCAGGTTGGGTTGGAAGAGTATTGTGTGCTGGCGGGCGTATTTTGCCCCACATTCGACACATTGATCCCTGCGCTGAGCACCATGCGTTTATTCAACTGGTGATCGAAGTTAAAAAGGCCGGAGAACCTTTTCAGATCAGCGCCGATGGTAGTGGCTTCCTGGTTGAAATAACCGGCAGATCCGAAGATCTTTGTTTTATCTGTACCGCCGTTGAAGCTCACATTGTATTGTTGTTGAGTGCCGGTACGGGTGATAAGGTCGTACCAGTCGTTGGATTTCCCGCTGTTAATACCATAAGATTCGGCGATCGCATCTACCTGCGCAGGAGTGGAACCGCCGTTCAGCAAACCTTCGCGCAACAGTTCCGCGTACTGGGCGCCGTTGAGGGGTTTGCCTGCATCAGGAGGCGGGAGCTGGCTGGAAACGCCGGTTTCCGCATCGACCCGTACCTGGGTTCTGCCGGCTTTACCACGTTTGGTAGTGATAATAATTACGCCGGCGCTTCCCCTGGAACCGTATAACGCAGTAGCAGCGGCATCTTTCAGTACATCAATGCTTTCAATGTCATTCTGGTTCAATCCTGAAAGCGCATTGGCAGTAGTGGTGTTATAGCCTAACTGCCCCGAGTTTACGATCATGCCGTCTATGACGATGAGCGGGCTGGAAGAGAGGGATAAAGAACCCAGGCCGCGGATACGGATATCCACATTGGCGCCGGGTTGGCCGCTGGTTAAAGGCGCTGTAAGACCAGCTACCTGCCCCTGTAATGTTTGCGCGAAGTTCGCGTATGGCTTGTTTTCCAATACGCGTCCGCCAACGGTGCTGATAGAGCTGGTACTGGCGGCTACTGTGGTGACGCGGTAGCCATCTTTCACCACTACTTCGTTCAGTGTTTTTACATCCTGCTTCAAGGTAACGTTGATCACGTTTTTGTCGGCAGGCCGTTCAAGCGTTTCATACCCTATCATTTTAAATACCAGTTTAGCGCCATCCGGTACCTGGTTGAAATGATAACGTCCCTGTTCATCTGTTATAACAGCTTGCGTAGTGCCGGCAACGGCTACTACTACGCCAGGCATTGGATTACCTGCTGCGTCTTTTACAATGCCGCTTACGCTCATTACGGTATAGGAGAGCGGCGATCCGGAATACATGACACCTGCGCGGGCAATGGCGGTTGGCAGGGCGAGGGCGCCGGCCATTACCGAGCATACTGCGGCCATTTTCGCAAGTCTGGAAATGCGAAGGCCATTCTCAATATGAATTCTGTAATCCATACGTTTAGTACAATAGAAGATGAAGAAATATTGATTTTGATTGATGGCATAAACGCCCATTAATGGGCATTAATAAAAGGCACTGCGAAAGCGCTTGAATTGTTCAATTTTAAGCCATAGGCACTTATTTATATGTGATTCAAAAAGTTACCCCAATAAATTCCCTGCCCGTTTTACAACCGGCTTTTCAAAAAGCAGCATTTAAAAAATGTACGGATGCCCTTATAGTTTTTCAGTTAGTCCGATGGAATTACGCTGATTTTGGTTTTGCTATTATGTAAACAAATATATCTATTTTATGTAAACACTAAAACTTTTCTTTAAAATTATTTTTAGCACTCGATAAATAATATAATATATTGATTTTCAATATTAATATTGGACCAGTAAGGAAAATGTCTATAGACCAGGTAGATAAATGTATACAAAAACAGGATTTAGGCTATTAAGGAAAGCGAGCTTTTTTGTGTACAAATTAGGGCGGCGCCCGCCGAAACAATGATTAGGGCACATGACTATTACCAGGGTTAACAGCAAGCCTTATGGCTTTATTTTTATCTTTAACAACAGGCTATTTCTTCTTCCTGATCAATTCCTTCGCCAACTCCATCTCCCTGTCAATTCCGTTCAACACATCTTCAATTGTTGGCTCTACAGGATAGTCAGGCATTATTCCATCACCCCATTTTTCATCCCGCAACTTCCTTACATCCTGCCTGAGATCCACAATAGAAAACGTAAGTAAAAGCCCTGTATGAGGCAAACGATAGGTAACAGGCGTATGGCCGGTATGGCCGTAATAGCCGCCCAGCGTTTCCTGCCCGATTACTACCGGGCGTTTATCACTTTTTACCATGCTTGCAAACAACGAGCCCGCGGATGCGACGAACGGACTAACCAATAAATAGACCTGCCCTTTGAACGCCTTTTGGTTCGGGCGCCATTTTTTATTGAAACGCTTGTTCAGGTAATACTTACCGTTCCTCTCAATATTATTCTCTTCCTTCAATGTCTTCTCCAGGTCCTTTATTTCATCTTCCTCTTCTTCTACATAATACTCCTTCAATGGCACGGTGTTAAAAAGGGTAAAGGCAACCGTGTTTTCCCTGAACCTGCGCCTGGTCAGGTAAGAATATAATAACAGGTCGTTTGGATCATTGCCTCCCCCATTCTCCCGTACATCTACTATAAGATCAGGAACATTTTGCTCTTGAAGTACGGTAAAAACCGAATCAAGGAACTTTGCATATTGCTTATGCCCTTCACTTTCAGGCCCGCCTACCGCAAAGGTGTTTATAGTCAGCACTCCTGTTTTTATATCGTCCAGGTACCGGAACATGTAATCTTCTTTTCCTTTCTTTTCCTGTTCTGTAATGAAACGTTGCCTGTAGTTTTTAATATATTCCTTGTAGGCTACGGCAGCAAGCGTTTCGTTCCGAAGCAGCCCGTTATCTTTGATCACCACCAGGAAAGAATCCTGTTCTCCATATGCCCTGTAAATATAAGCAGGCGTCCAGTTGGTTTTCAGGAAGGCATATTTTCCGGTTTCATTATGCCCGTCGGTGCTTACATACCTCGATACCGCTTTCGCAAATTCAGGCGCCGCTACTCCGTTTACTGAAACAATTTCTTTCCCTAAAGGGATATTTCCCAAAGCCATACCGGTATAAAGTTTCCCGCTTAAATACCTTAATGGCAATGGGAAAAATATCTTCTTCCTGTTTAACACGCTATCCACCGCATCCGGGTAATCCAGCTGGTTATGACAGCTTCCTGTAAAATCAACTATCTTCCACACAATATTGTAAAAGTCCCTGTATCCTGTCTGATCATTGATCTGCAGCCTGCCCGCCGCAAAAGCGCTATCCACCTCCTGTTTGGAGTGATATTTATATAATCCCGCATTGGCCTGTTCAAAAACGGATTGAAAAACGCTGAAATCCTCCAGGAGGGAAGATTTACTCAATTGTTGGGCGGCAGCAATATAACCGGGAAACAGCAACGCCAGTAGCACGCCGGGAAACACCTTCATTTAACTGTTATTTACCGGCCAAAGGTAAACGACCTGCCGGTACCCGGCTTGTATAATATTGGTATTTTATCGCTGCTGTTTTTTAAAGTCGTTAGGCGAAACGCCTACATACTTTTTAAAGGTATGAGAGAAGTGAGGCAGATCAGCAAACTGGTAATTATAGGCGAGTCCCGTGAGATCTGTAGTCCGGGTGATCTGTTCCTTGGCGGCAAAAACCTTTCTCATCAGCACATAGTTCATAGGCGTCAATCCTGTAACCGCCTTAAATTTCTTAACAAACCCGTACTTATTAAGCATAGCAATTTTTGCCAGCGCTTCCAGTTCTATTTTATCGTCCAGGTGTTGCTCTATGTAACCGATGATCTCAGAAAACTGTCCTTCCCTGAAAGCGGCATATTGCAAGGTATCCGCCTTCCTGCTATGATGATACAATTGTTGCAGGAATGACCTGAGGATCGCGTCATCGTTCGTTAAAGTCTCCGATCTCAGTTGCCGGATCAATGCTGCAAAGAGGTTATTCAGCTGCATATCCCGCACCTGCCGGTTATCGAACAAGCCGGCTTCTCCCTTCAGCAGGTATTTTACCAGGTCATTGGAAATATAGATGGTATCAAAGTTCACCACGGCATCCTTGTCTACCATCGGGTTGGCATGCAGTTCACAGGGATTGGTAATGGAAATGCTTCCCGCTTCGGTGTAAACGGACCTGTCTTCCAGTTCAATATTTTCAACGCCTTTCCTGATCAGGGAGATACAAAACGTTTCATGGAAATGTTTTGGAAAGCCCTGGCGCTGGTTTTGAACGGAGATGTATGAAAGGTCGTTTTGCATAGGATGAAGGTAGTGAAATACTTCTAATTTATCGAGTATATAAGGCAATTTGTACAGGAGGTTCAAAGATTATAAATTGCTGCGTATTAACTGGATAAAAGTACTTTAAACCCGAATGAGAAGTTTTATAAAAACCCAAATACCTATATTAATTTCCGCTTTAGCCCTGGTAACAATATCAAACTATTCTTCCAGCAGCCAGGTACGACAACAAGGATTTAAAGTCACCATACCGCATGACGTCTTTTACGATGCCAAAACCGGCTGGGGTGAAGTATATTCCTTTAAACCGATCACGATAGAATATCAGCCTGCACAGCAACTGATCATCTTCAGCAGGTTAAAGGTTCCTGACAGCCTTCATATCACAGATATAACGAAAGAAGAGCTGGCAGCGCTTCCGCAAAAAATAGGGAATTTTCAACTGCTGGGCGAATTTGAAGACTATAACCTGCCCCCGGATTTTCTATTTCTCTATTATGTTGATCCGAAGACCCATGATGTATTAGAACTCGGAAGAAGGATCAAAGATGCCCAGGGCGGAAAAAGATACTGGAGAGCACTTCTTTTCATGCAAGACAGTATCAACTACCTGAAAAACATCCAGCCATATCAGGATATAAAAAAATAATCCTGGTCCCGGGAACATGCGGAGATGATACAGCGACTAATACTGCATCATCTCCGCTCTTCATATTTTTCCGGGCCTCAGAACCATTTCAGCAACTGCAACAGGTGATCATACTGCAATATCGCCATCAGTAATATCACCAATGCGAGAATGATCTTTACCATCAACCGGCTCCTGTTCAATTGCTTTGCATTTTTATTTATCACTTCTGTTGTTTCCATAACAATTCAGTTTAAATTTAATTTAATCACTTTGGGCGCAGGCACTACTTTAATTACGTTACCTGTTCGTACCTGTACGCGAATGGTGCTTATATTTTTTATTTTAGACATAGTCTGCTAACGCGTTTTCCGGAAATTCTCGGGTGTCACCCCGGTATTCTTCTTAAAGAAGGTAATAAAGTAAGATACGCTTTCAAACTCCAGCTTCCGGGCGATATCCGCTACCGGCAGTACTGTATAATGCAGCATCCGCTGGGCTTCCAGGGTAACCCTTCTTCTTACCAGTTCCCCGCTCGAAAAACCTTCGTACTTCCTGCAAAGCTTATTCAGGTAATTGGTTGTTACATTCAGCATCCCTGCATAGAACGAAGGCGCTTTCTGTGTTACAAAATGTTCTTCCAGCAGCAATTTAAACTGTTTCACTTTCTCTTCCTGGGTATTTTTCTTTGCCGGCATGAAACCGGTATCGAATTCCCGGTCTAACCGGCAAAGGAGAATATTCAGGAAAGATCTCAAAACACTTTCCACTCCTTTGCCCTGTTCCCGGAACTCGTCCTGCATACACGCCAGCAGGAGTTTCCACTCCCCGGCTTTGAGGTTATCCAGGCGTATATCACAGCCATACTCTTTACCCAGGAATGAAAAGCTGGAAAGCATATTGTTGTTATAGCGGATAGAAAAGAAATCTTCAGTAAAGCAGACTATCTTTCCAACCGCAGCACCATTGCTTTCCAGGCTGAATATACTGCCTGGTTTAATGCAAATAACCTTTGGATGTTCGAGCCGGATAACAGCGCCGTCAACAATCGCCGCTCCCTGTGCCCGTTCTACGAACAGCAATATGTAAAACTTACGCCTGTTCGGTAGTTCCAGGAAACGGTATTTTTCCGGCAACTGCTTCAGATCATCCATCCAGAAGTATTCATTTGCCCCCTCAAATACGGTGATCGGCAAAAGAGTTATTTCCTCTGTTTTCATACTTATGTTTAACCAACTATCAGAACAGGTAGGTAACATGCACCATTGCCCTGTTCCCGGCTTTAATACGCATATCCGCCAGCTGCTGGGAAACGGCAGGCTGAAAATTAGCGCCTGCTGAAATATTTCCTATAGTAGCTTCCATACCAATGGTAGCCATCAGCGAGTAGCCGCCAGAAATATCTACCTTATACTTTTTTGTTTCCCTGTCTTTTGCTGCTGTTTCATAAAGCACACCGGCATTTGGAGCAATGGTTAGTTTTTCTTTCAACCTTATTTTGTAATACGCCAAGAGGTTAGCCGTGAATTTATTGCCATACTGGTAATCGTACCTGTTATTGGTGTTGATCTTATAGCTCACATTGGCGTTTAATCCCACGTCCATCAACCTGACGTCGTACATCGCGTTCAGGGTAAAATCTGTGCTGGCGGTTCCCAACTGGAAGTTATTGGGCGCGTCTTCATTCTCTTTATGCTCCGCTGGTTCGTACCTTCCGGTAGGCAGCTTTATGCCGGCGCCCAGCCAGAGCGATTGTACCAGCAGTTTACTACCTGCGGTCTGCTGCTTGTCCAGCAACTGGTAATAGCCAACTGCCGCAATATCTCCCACCCCGCTTCGGTGCATGGAAACGCCCTGGTTTTCCCGGCTGTTGAAATTCAGGGGTACAAAACCGATCACCCTGAAGCGCCTGCCGATATTCCATCCGCCCCATAACTCGGCCGTCTGGTAGGTTTCCGCGGTGGTCAGATAAGAACGTGAGCCGCCGGGGCCGAGGTGAGAGGTAAGGGTTTTATACTGGTATCGCAAACCCACAAATCTTTTTTTGAAGTCAGGAAGAATACCAATGTAATAGCTTCCCACTCCGCAGCCGCAAATATCGCAGGCTCTCAGGTCGTACGCCCCTGCAATCAGCAATATGCTAATAAGGAATATCTTTCTCATGTTTCTTTATTGTGCTTCCTGTGAAAACTTCTTTTCAGTAATGAACTTTTTATCATTCAACGTATTGAGGAAAGCCAGCAGCTCCTGTTGCTCGGAAACGGTCAGCGCAATGCCTCTCTTCCCGTTGCTTTTCAACAGGGGATCCAACGTTGGCATATCCTGCACTTCTGAAGTATAGTGCGTCAATACTCCATTGAGTGTATAAAACCTGCCGTCGTGCATATAAGGCGCAGTATATGCCAGGTTGCGAAGGCTGGGTACCTTGAACCTGTACATATCGTCGGGGTTCAGCGTAATAGCATACCTGCCCTGGTCGTTGTTGGGCCCTATCCCTATCCCGTTATTCCTGAAGGAATGATCTGTGAACAACGGCGCTGTATGACAGGCATTGCAATGTTGCAGAAACAGTTCATAACCCTTCTTTTCGTCGGCCAGGAAACTGGCCTGGCCCCGCATTACGCTGTCGTATTTTGATTCGTTGCTCACTACCATGATCATAAACTGCGACATCGCTTTCATCATGGTAGCGGTAGTAATCCCTTCGTTGCCAAAGGCCTTTCTGAACAGTTCAGGATAGGGAGCTGTATTCTTCAGCTTCTCCAATACGTTACTCATTTTTTCATCCATCTCCACGAAATTGGTAATGGGCGCAACAGGTTGCAGATCGAGGTCAAAGATGCCGCCATCCCACATCAGCGTGGGGCTCCAGGCCAGGTTCATAATAGGCGGAGCATTACGGCTGCCCAGCCGGTCGTCGATCCCATGGCTGATGTCATGCCCGTGATGCGTGAATGCGGATGTCTGCAAATGACAAGACCCGCACGAAATAGTGTTGTTCCGCGAAAGCCTTGGCTCGTAGAACAGCTTTCTCCCGAGCTCGAAACCCGCTTTGGTCACCGGGTTGCCGGCTATGTTGTATGCCGGCGCAGGAAACCCGGCAGGCTGCACAAAGCCCTCAAAAGCAGGTTCCTGTCTTTCATCTTTACCACATGACCACAACAGGAAAACAAGCAGGCAGGCGATCAACAGGCTCACTTTTTTCATATCCTGCTTTAGTTTTCTGTATGATCGTGATAAAACATCTGCGCATAGTTGGCCGCTATCTTCGTGCTGAAATCAGAGAACATAACAGTAGGATATTTTGCGATGCTTACATTGGTAGCGCCGTTGAACATCTTTAAGATGTCTACCATCAGGTGTACATTGGCTTCCCTGCCGGCCCTCACTTTGGCCACGCCCGCCTTCGTGAGGTCTATGGTAACGGATTTGATGTTATTGATAGTTGGGGCGCTGTAACCGCCAAAGCCGCCTATATGATAACGGAACTTACGCCTGCCGCTGGGATCGGCCGGCGCCAGGTCGGATGTCCCTTCCATTTTAAAGAAGATATATCCCATATTCCATTCCCAGTACATTCCTTCATCCATCCCTCCCGATGGGTCCAACACTCCTGTTCTTTTACTTACATCCATTACACTGCTAAGACTATCTACTCCCAGGATAAAGGTCAGGGAAGCATATTCCCCTTCCGGCACCCGCACTTTAACAAACTGCGAAGCGGCATCCGCCTCCGATACAAGGAAATAACTGCTGTCTTTAGGCACTGTATATTCCACTCCCTGTACATTCTTTACTTTAATATTGGTGATATAGTATTTAAGCAGATCAACCTTAAACTGCTCTCCCAGCGCGTTCGTGTATACGCCGGTGCCCAACTGGAGGTTGCGCTCCCCGGCAATATTATCGAACTGGATGGAGAGGGTCGACTTCACGGAATCATCGCCGGACGGATTCACTTTTTCATCTTTGGAACAACCGGTTGCGAGTAATGCCGCTAAGAAAATTTGTATATAGTATCTCATGATGTTCATTATTATGTTGCTGTTTGAATGACAACAGGAAGGAGCCAGGTTTTTAAGTTATATCTGCAGTTCGGGCAATAAGACGCCCTTACCTGCAGTACATGCAGATTTTTTATTGCAAACCGGATGATATATCCTTTCTTCAGAAAGGCATGTAAATAGCGCTACATCTGCACGTTTACGTGCAACGTATCAACAAAAGATTAAAATGGAAGCTTTTTACACAGTAGGAGGGTGAAAAACAGAAGAAGGCTGATCAATCGGGCAGCCTATAGACAGAGGGTATTGATGCCGTATACCAGGCAATGACAAAACCGGCTGCAGCAGCGTATTTACAACGATCCGCTCACAAAACAGTTCGGATTTATTTTCAAGTTTACGTTCCGGATTTTCCTGGTCTTTGCGTTCCTCTTCTTTCAGCTTTTTGGCAAGATGGCATTTACCATTACAATGCAACTGGGGCTTATCCCTGTTCACACAAAGGTTTTTGGAGATATAATCCTGGTTGATAAAGAAGTCGAGCATCACAACATAACGACCCGATAGCTGGCAAAGCCAGACTACCAGTAATAACATTGTTATGAGTCGTTTTTGCATGCTAACCAGCTTATAAAATTTGCACGAAGGTAGAATTTAAATGCTAATTCCGTTACTTCATTACTACTGAACAGATTGACAGCGCAAATTTATAAACTAAATCACAGAGGCGGCAACACAAAACCGGACAATAGTTTAGATAAAAGGTTTTAAGATCAGGTTGTTGATTCGATGGTCAGCGTTTCGTTGGCAGCCACCCGGATAGTAGCGGGGAAAGATATATGCAACTGGTCTTCCTGCTGTTTCCAGGAAACATCCAGCGTTTTATTTCCTATCCTAACCTTATTCTTCTTCAATGCTCCTGTTCCTCTTACATCCAGGGTAAGCTTATTAAGTTTTAACGATCCGTATTTTACTGTAATGCTATGTGTGGATCTTTCTTTCGTGAGATGTTGTGAAAACGTGCCCCAGCCCTCTGCCGAGGTGAATGGCGCACGAAAATCGCGGGCGCCGAATGCCGGTTTGAATTTCATTTCTCCTTTAGGGCCATGGTATTCATAACCGCAGGCGGTAATAAACGTCCCATAGCTGGCCATTGCGCGGGCATAGTGATCGCTGCATTCAATTTCGTTGAATGGGTTTCGTTTGGCTCCGTGGTACCGGTCGTGTATGGCCCGGGTAAGGATCAGCGCTTCGTCTGTCATTCCTTCCGCCATCATATGGCTGGCTACCTGGTGCTCGAACCCCGACATGCACTCGTGGAAATATCCCAACTGCCAGGTCACATCCTCGCCGTAGGGTTTAGCTTCGTTATGAGGGTTGGTGTTCATGATCATGCCGGCTTCGCCTTCCAGGGCATAAGGCCTGCCGCCATGATGCGTCCTGATATAAGGCCCTACATCTGTTGTGAAATTATATTTCCACAGTGCGCGGAGTGCTGAAAGGGTCTGTTCTTTATTCCACAATCTTCCGAGGCCAACCTGCCAGGCCCAGCTCTGGCCATACACCTGGTCGATATGGCAGGTATTGTAACTGCCCAGTTTCCGGCGGCCCTGCACCGGGTCGGGACGATGAATGAAATATTCGCCGTTGAACAGGTGTGCAGACATATTGGCCCCGCCCTTTTCAACATATTCCCTGCACTTGCCGGCAAATGCGCTGTCGTTCATTTCTTCGGCCATCAGTTGTGCCGCTTTTGCCGCGGCAATGCAAAGTCCTACGATCCATGCAATTTCACCTTCCCATACCGCATCCAGGGTGTTTTCCATTGGCGTATCCGTCATGCCGTCGTTATTCTTATCCTGCGCCAGCATGAATAACACTGCCTGTTTTATCCGGGGCCAGTTGGCGGTTAAAAAATTATTATCGCCGCTCATTAAGTGTTCGCGGTAGATGCGCAAAATGGCGCCGGCCTGGCCGTCTATAGCCGGCCTGTTCTCGTATTCCGCCCTGAAAATAATTCCCCCGTTCTGTTCCATAGCGATGCCAAGGTCGGTACGCTGGCGGGTATCCCGCTCCAGCGATGGAAAGATCCTACCAGCCGCCTGGGCATATTGCCAAACGTGGGTACAGGTGCCTTCGCAGGTGTTCACGCCTTCCCAACCCCAGAAGCGCCCGGATTTAAAGCGATAGGTATTGGCGGTAGCAAGAGAACCGATATTCAGGAAAGTCCTTTCCAGGAACCAGTAGGGCAAAGTGGAGTTGTAAAACGTTTCCCGCCATTGCAGCGTTGCACCCCAGAGTTCCCTGAAATGCCGGCGTATGTAGATCGCTACTTCACCTGCATGCTGAAACCTGCTGCCGTAGTAATATCCTTCTTCTGCATCTTTTATCTTAGCAACTTTTTTAAGCGGATGGTTGAAATGCCAGCTTAGTACATACTGTACCTGTACTTCCTTTCCGCCCTGGACTGTTGAAGGTGCGGTACTGACAGCTGCTACCAGCTTTTCATCAGCTGGTTTATCGGCCGTTGATTGGCCGGCAGCAAATACTCCTTCCCTAACCGGCCATACGTCTGCATTGGTATTAAGCCGTACATTATCGCTGATGCAGGCAATGCAGGTAGTGCCGTCGTCGGGATAGTTACCCTTACCTGCAGCGGCGTATTGAAAAGACGAGAGAATGCCTGATTCAGTCGCCATGCCAGTGTTGCGTTTGAAGCCTTCAGACGGTTTTCC
Source organism: Chitinophaga terrae (ex Kim and Jung 2007) (assembly GCF_900107795.1). GTDB lineage: Bacteria > Bacteroidota > Bacteroidia > Chitinophagales > Chitinophagaceae > Chitinophaga > Chitinophaga terrae. The sequence continues at coordinate 69,689 of NZ_FNRL01000008.1, read as the reverse complement.
GGTGAGCTTACGGGCGCCGTTTTCCAGCCAGCCGCAAATACTTAGTTCCAGCGGCTGCGCGGTTATATTCCGTGTACTGATATCAAACACAGTTGCCGGCAAAGCGCTGTTATCGGCATCCAGGGGAATAAATATCCCGCCGGCGCGCATAGTCACTTCAACGGGCATACGCGGATCACGGAACCTGATAGTAGCAGTAGGATAAGTGGCTTCAAACGTTACCTGCTCCCAGTCTTCTTCCCTCAATTCTTTTAACCAGGTTTGGTTCCCCTGCTTAACCAGGATAGCAAAACCCTGTTCCAGTACCCGTTTATTAGCGGCTATTGCAGGTTCCAGGTAACTGGCCCCATCCCTGTTCCGGATCTCCCTTTCCGAGTTGCCATCATGCCACCAAACGGATTTTGGATCAACTCCTTCCCTCTCATCGTTATAGATGCTCCAAAGCCACAGCCTTCCATCCCCTCCCAGGTATACGGTACCGGCGTGTAAGCCCCCGGCAGGCATGCCTATGTATTTAAGTTCATTCTGTTGCCTGGTATAGGTAGTTGGTTTTCCTCTTTCATAAAGGGACCGCACCCATGCCGGGTCTATTGATTTATTGGCTGGGATATTATGTTCAGGATTGATGACGCCATGATAAGGTTGTTTGCCGAACCCTAAACGCGGGAGCTGCAATGTTAGCATGCCGGCGGCCGCCAGGCCGGATTGACGCAGGAACTGTCTTCTTTTCATCTGTTCACTTTTCGTTATTGTAATAACGCGGATAGCACCTCAAGTTATGGAATTCCTTTATTTTATTCTACCAGCGTCAAATTACCAGCAGGATTAGTGAAAATATCACCAGGTATGTTGAAGATATCTATCGCTTTACTGCCATAGATTCGCCATTCTGCACCTTTGTTACACCGGTTATCTTCCCTTTTTCATCTTCCTTAAACCAAAGTTCAGCATCAAGGAACTTCGCTGCAAACCTGTTATTTCCCAAAGGAAGTATAAGCTGCTTTATTTGCCTCGGGCCTTCCCCTTTTCCGTATAACTGGTTTCCCTCCCTAAAGATCTGCAGACTGAAGTCGGGCGAAAACTGGTACCAACCCAGGTACCGGTCCAACTCTGCTGCTGATAGCCGGATAGTTTTAACGGCAGGTACAACTTCCGGGCTCCTGGAATATTCGATTGTCTTTTCCGGTCCTTCTGCCTGCAACGCGATTATTTTACCGGAAGGATCATGTATGAAGGAAAAAGTTTCGAGACTGTTCCTGAGAAAGAATTTATCTTTTGCATATGGAAAAAGTTGCTCTTTGCTTCCGCCTTTGGAATAAATATACAGCGTGCTGTCTAACAACTGAACTATCCTTTTACCATAACTCCCGGATTCGTAAACTGCCTGGTAGCTTTGCAGGCTCTCCGGCTGCATTTTAAGGGGGATCTCCGGGTAAGGCTTGCCAAGCGCTATAGCAGCCAGCCTTGTTCCTGCATCTTCGGGGTTATAATATTCACAATTGGTTAGTACGATAACGCAAACGGCTTGTTTGGGAAGCCATGTCATAAAAGCGCTGAAACCGTTTATCAGTCCATCATGCCTGATGCTTTTATTTCCCCGGATACTGCCTGTTGCCCACCCAAACCCATAGTTGGTAAGCGAACCATCTGCAAGTCGATGGGAAGAAACAGCCTTCTCCAGGCTGGCGGCGCTGATAACCTTATACTGCATTAAAGCCGTTATCCAGGTAAAAAGGTCACCGGCTGTAGACACAATGGAACCGGCTGCATAAGGCTGCGTCATACTCAGGTAAGGGGCGTTTTCAAACTTGTCGTATATCCCATACCGGTACCCGGCCACTTTGTTGGGGATGATAGCTGCGGCGGTTTCTATGCTGGTGTGGTGCATGCCCAGCGGCTTAAAAAACACGCTATCCATGTAGCGGGCGTAAGACTGACCGCTGATCTGTTCTATGAGGTAGCCGAGTAGCACGTAATTATTGTTATTGTAAATAAAACGGGTACCTGGTTTAAAATCCAGTGTGTCGTTCCTGAAAACATCTACCAGTTCCCTTGGAGTGAAATCTTTCTTCCGGAGCTCCGCATTCCAATATCCCCTGCTCAGGCTTATACCGGATGTATGGGTTAGCAAATGCAGTATGGTAATGCTGTCGTAAGCGGCCGGAAAATCCTTAAAATACTTGGTCAGGCGGTCATCAAGGGATAATTTCCCCTCCTCTGCCAGTTTAAGGATAGCGCAGGCGGTGAACTGCTTGGTGAGAGATCCTATCCGGAACCGCGAATCCGGTTTTATATTCACTCCCAATTCCATATTCGCTACTCCGTAGGCTTTCTGAAAGATAATCTTCCCGTTTTTTGCGACGAGTGCAACGGCGCCGGGAGCGCCGGGATGGAAACGCGCCCGCATTACCTGGTCGTAAGACTGCGCAGAAACAGCGCTAATTATTATGAGTAAAAGGAATGATAATGTATAGCGGGGCATAATTGTTATGGTTTGACTTTCTTTTGAAATACCAGGTAAGCGATAATGAGGCTGGCGCCTGTAAATGCTGCAATGGAAGGGAGGAATATCAAAGCAGTTCCCACCTCAGGGAACCAATAACAGAACAGGCTGCCTCCAATAATTCCCAGGGCCACCCCAATACATACTATACCTAATAAAAGGAGGAACGGAAGGATAGTGAAATGCCTGCTGAAAAAGTCGGCGGGCAATCCTTTCTCTAATATCATCATCCTCTCTTTATGCCTTGTACTAAAATAGTAATAACAGATACTAAATACTGTAAGCGCAACGGCGATCAGTACGGCAGCAGAAGTTATTTGCATTGTTTATTGATTTAATTATTTGTGAGTATATTGATGGGGCTGACCAAAAAGGTTGGCTTGAAGAAATTAGGGCTGATCTTAAAAAAGGTCGGCCCTTTTCTTTGCAGAAAAGGGGCCGATTAGTATTTTTAATTACCACATTAAAAATACTATGGCCAAAGCTACTACTAAACAGGTATTCAAACAATACATTCCCACACAAAATCTTTTGCTGCCTCCTGATCTGGGCGAACTTATTGATAAACATCATCTTGTACGTATTATAAATGATGTAGTTGAGAAGATGGATCTTAGCAGGATCATTGAGAGTTATCAGGGAGGAGGTACTAGTGCCTATCATCCATGTATGATGATAAAAGTGTTGTTGTATGCGTATGCCGTTAAAATATATACGGGTCGTCGCATAGCCAAGGCTCTACGGCAAGATGTTACATTCATGTGGCTGGCAGCCTATAATCGCCCGGACTTTCGCACTATTAACAATTTTCGTAGTGGTATACTCAAGGATACCATCGAAGAGCTATTCAAGGAGATGCTGGATTTTCTGTTGACACAGGGATATATCAGATTTGAGCATTATTTCTGTGATGGATCTACATTTGAAGCTGATGCTAACAGGCATAAAATGGTCTGGAAGAAGAACGCAAAACGGTATCAGGCGGCTACAGAACAAAAATGCAGGGAGCTGTTTAAACAGATCGATCAACTAAATGAGACTGAGCAACTCCAGTATGGGAACAAGGATCTTGAAGAATTGGGAGCAGATAAACAGCCTGTTACCAAAGCACAAATCTCAGCACAAACCAATAAGCTGGAAAAAGTGATAGAAGCCACCACATCTAAACGCCTAAAGCGCAAGGCAGCCACATTAAAGAAAAAGCTTTGCTTGCACCAGAATCAAATAGATAAATATGAACGTCAGCAACAGATTAGTGAGAGCCGTAGTGGTTATAGTGTAACAGACGAGGATGCCACAGCAATGAAAATGAAGAATGGTGAAGTCCTGCCAGGCTATAATGTACTTATTGGTAGCGAAGATCAGTTTATTACAGGCTATAGCGTGCATCAGAAAAATAATGATGGAGCCTGTTTTAAAGATCATCTTCATCAATTTGAACAGCATGGAGGTCACCAGCCTGCTGCAATCATAGCAGATAGCATATTTGGTACGCAGGAAAACTATGAGTTAATGGAGGATAAAGAGATTGCCGCATATGTAAAATTTCCTCTTTACCATAAAGAACAAAGCCGTAAATATGTTGAAAATCCCTTCCGTAAAGAGAACTTCATCTATCATGAAGCCGACGATATCTACATCTGTCCTTATAACAAAGTACTTCGTTTTCGCTATGTCAAAACAGATCGTAGTAAAAATGGGTATATAAGCTTTAATCGGTTATATGAATGTGAGAACTGCCAGGGCTGTCCTTTTATTAAAGATTGCAAAGGTACATCAGCATCTAATCGCACAATAAAAGTCAATCAAGCTCTTGACCACTATAAACAACAAGCTCGTAATAATCTAAAAAGTGATGAAGGGAATGTCTTGAAGCGAAAACGGAGTATAGAAGTAGAGACCTGTTTCGGTGACATCAAAAAAAATCAGGGATTTAGACGATTCCATTTACGAGGCAAACAAAAAGTAAAGGCTGAATTTGGCTTGATAGCCCTTGCCCATAATTTGCGGAAAATACACATCAAAAACGTCCAATCGGCCACTTAAACACAGATTTGACCCTGCAATGGTTTATTTTACAACTTTGAGGCTCCTTACTCTTATTTATTTCTCAGATTAATCAAAAAATCGATACAAAAAATTGGGCCGACCTAAAAGCCATTGTTGGACTTTTTGGTCAGCCCCATATTCTGAATGATATTTAAAAAAGCATACAGGCAGGAAGATGAATGGCTCGCTAAAGCCAGGCAGGGCGATCAACGCTCCATTAAACAGCTCGTATCTCACTATTCTTCTTTCGCCTATACCATTGCCTTTGGTGTTGTTGGGAATCATGAAGAAGCGGAAGAAATAGTGCAGGATGCTTTTCTGAAAGCATTCAACGCGTTATCCGGTTTTAAACAATCTTCCAGGTTTTCGACCTGGCTCTATAAGATCGTTTATCGTACTGCCCTTAATAAGCTGCAGGCAATAGGCAGGGAACAGAGGAAAGAATCTCTCAACGACACATTGTACGAGATTGCGGATAATACCCAGGCATGGGACAGCATTCAGAAAAGTGAAAGGGAAAAATATGTACAACAGGCCCTGAACCAGTTGCAGGCCACAGATAAGCTCCTGGTGCAATTACATTATATTGCAGAGAAGAGCATCGCTGAAATATGCGAGATCACAGGGCACAAAAGATCGGCTGTTAAGATGCGATTGTTACGCAGCAGGAAACAACTGGAACAGGCATTAAAAACCATGCTTAACAAGGAAATCAGTGAATTATTATGAGGAATGACCAGTTTAAAAATATATTGAAGGAGAACGGCGTGATATCGCCATCCCCCCTGTTTGCAGAAAAACTGGCAACCACGGTGGTCAACAGCTGCCCTCCTGCCGCTAAAAAAGCTCCCAGGTTAACCTTGGGCACTTTTACCGTTTTTGCATTGGTTGCTCTCAATATCATCGTGCTGTGCGTACTGGGCGCAACGCAACTCAACCTGGTTGTCTTTATTACATTATTGCTGTTTTGTACAAGCATCCTGCTTGCTGGCTGGTTCTGCACCAAACTGCTTAAACGGAACATTAACGAGGCATTGGTTAACACCTAAGAATATCTGCTCACCTGACATCCTATTGCAGCCATCCTGGCTATCTTTAACTACAGACCCAAAGGCCTGTTACATCAATTCATTTACCCGAATACCTTGTAATATGCCAGTACAATTATTGTTATATATTCCGTTATGCTACGCCTTCCTCCATGGCCTTATTGGCTTTAGCCTCTACATAACCCATCGCAGTACCAATTACTACCTTCCTGATCCCTACCAACATAATATCGTTCAGCTATTGCTGCTGTTAATTGCCGGCATCGGCAGTGGGTTTATAATATCGATTTCCTGACCCTTTAGAAAATACCCATAAATAGCTATTTTTTCAATTATCGCCGCAGCGTTCCTTTGCAAAGGGAATCTTCGTTATTTATTAACATCCTGTTGTCATATACCTAAAGGTATAATTGGCCCCAGAAATCAGAGCTGCTTACCGCAGCTCTTTTTTTCGCACCAAAATCACCTGGAACCAAAAGCGGATGTTAATAAGCCGGGAAACCTACTTATTAACATCCGCTTCAATCAAAATCTTTCTACCACATCCGGCAATTACCAGAATTTAACGTACAATGCCGAAAGCAATAGCACGATTGCGGCAATGAGTATAACTGAGGAAGGCGAAAGCCTGAACATGCCCCGGTCCAGCACAAAAGCTTTTGGACTGACCCTCGGACCGGCCAGGCTAATTGCCACCATTACAATGACGGTGGTCAGGAAAGACCAACCAAGGCTTATAAAGAATGGTATTTCATATTCTCCGTGCGCATTAGGGAATGCACTGTAAAGGATGGTTTCAGGCCCCATCAGTTTAACAGCTGCCTGGTTAAAGAAAACCGAAGCTGCAAAGCCAACTATAATGCCTGCAACCGCCGCGGCGCCGCTGGTGCGTTTCCAGAACATCCCCAGGATGAAAGTGGCAAAAACGCCAGGGCTGATAAAGCTGGAATATTTTTGCACAAATGTGTACCCGCCTGCCCCGCCAATATCGAGCAGGTCGTTCCATGTAAAAAGTACTCCTATAACAATTGCTGCAACAATGGTAAGTCGTCCTACCCAGACCAGTTGTTTTTCATCGGCTTTCGTATGGAGGTATTTTTTATAGATATCCAATGTGAAGATGGTGGATATACTGTTGGATTTACCGGCCAGCGAAGCGACGATGGCAGCAGTAAGCGCCGCAATGGCCAACCCTTTTAATCCGGCCGGCAACAGGGTAAGGATCGCTGCATAAGCGCCGTCTTTATGCCCTCCTTCCAGCTGCGGCAAATGCCCGTGCTGGTAAAGGACATAAGCCACGATACCCGGCAGCATTACGATAACAGGCATCAGTATTTTCAGTAAGCCGGCAAAGAGGATACCCGTTCTGGCAGTTGGCAGATCGGCCCCCAATGCACGTTGCGTGATATACTGGTTGCAACCCCAGTAATTCAGGTTGCTGATCCACTGCCCGGCGATGTACATTCCAAATCCCGGCAGGATCAGGTATTTATTGATATACTCCTGTGAGGCGCCCGCCTCCGGCTTTTTCAGCATCATATGGAAATGATCCGGGGCTTCTTTCATCAGGATGTTAAATCCTGCCACAATATCTTTCCCGAAACCAAATTTTTCACTTACCACTGTCAATGCCATGCAGGTGGTAGCCAACCCGCCTATGATCAGCACCCCTACCTGGATCACATCTGTATATCCTATTACCTTCATTCCGCCGAGGGTAATGATCACGGCAAAGATGGCCAGTGCGATCATCACCTCATGAAAATAGGCGCCTCCGAGCAATCCGTTAATAGCCAAGGCGCCCAGGTAAAGAATAGAAGTTAGGTTAACAAACACATATAAAAACAACCAGAATACGGACATTATCAGCGCTACCGTTTCGTTATAGCGCATTTTAAGGAACTGGGGCATTGTATAGATCTTGTTACGGATATATACAGGCATGAGAAAAACCGCCACAATGATCAGCGCCGCAGCGCCTAACCACTCATACACGCTCACTGCCATGCCCACAAAAAAGCCATCCCCGCTCATCCCTATAAACTGTTCAGCAGAAATATTTGAAGCGATGATCGAGGCGCCTATTGCCCACCAGGTGAGAGAACCCTCTGCAAGAAAGAAATTTTTTGATTCGCTGGTCGCCCCCTTCTGTTTCTTCCTGTAGATCCAATAACCATAACCGGCAACGATAATAAAGTATAATGCAAAGACGAGGAAGTCTTTAAAAACAAGTTGATGTTTCATAAGTGGAATTATCGGAACAGCCAAAGGAAGTAAAGACCTTCTCGACAAGTGCTGATGCAGTACTTATCAGGAAGGTCTTTGTATTACATTGTTCCCCGTCAGAATTTTAATGTAGAAGGCAGATATTTCGCTACCAGGTCCTCGTAGTAAGGTCTTAAAACCTTCCAGTCCGGAGGTGTCGGACTTTTAGAGTAAAGATCGTAAGGGTTAAACAAGTCAACCCATTTAAACATTTCCACATCATGATCATCCATGAGGTGAGTATATGCATGTTCTCTATGTTGAGGGTAGAAGGAGTGATAACGAAGCATGTAAAGCGCCGGTTCCGGCAGGTATGGCTTCATTATCTGGTAAATATATTCATCATGTCCCCAGCTCATATGCACGTTGCGCAAACCGCAGTTCGGTTCATAAACGCCATATTTTGTATTATAATCAGGGTTGTTGATGTCCGGGTTGTTTTTGAAGTACTCGGCATACACAATCTTGTCTGAAAATGCGCAGCCTACAGGGAAGGTATCACCTACTACTGCCCATTGTGGCTCTCCGAACAGGCAAAGCACCTTTCCCATGTCATGGAATAAGCCTGTCAGTACCATCCAGTCGGGATGCCCGTCGGCCCTGATCGCCTCTGAAGTTTGCAGGAGATGCTGGAACTGGTCCAGGTCGGTATCAGGGTCGGAATCATCGACCAATTGATTAAGGAAATCGAAAGCTTCCCAAACCGACATTTCTTTTTTATTGAAAGAAAGGAATTCTTTTTCTTTCTCTCTCACAAATGCATAACATTGGTAAGTATGGTTCAGTCGATAGAATTCGCGGACGGTATCTCTTGGCGGTGCATCATAATTGCGGAATTCTTCTTTTGATTTCTGCGCATTGATACTCGCGGGATCTGGATAACGCTGTAGCAAGTCATCTTCCCATTGGTCCAACGACGTTAGCGGAGTTGCATTGGGTTTATCCATGGCGTAAAAGTTTTATTAGTTCGTGGAAATCAGAGATAAATCAAAGATTTACTTCTAATTTGCAACCTTTTCAAAAAACTTCCATATAAAAGAATAACTTTATTTACTTAACCGATTAAGTAACTATGGAGAATGTTACTATCAGAATGTTGGCGGAAAAACTGCAATTATCCACGGCTACCATTTCCAAAGCGTTAAACAACAGCCATGAGATCAGCGAAGAAACGAGGAAGAGAGTGCAGGAACTTGCTAAGGAACTGAACTATGTACCTAATCCGTATGCCAGTAGTTTAAGGAAGAAATCCAGCAAAACAATTGCTGTAGTGATACCGGAAGTAGCTGATAGCTTTTTTGCGGAAGCTATCAATGGTATTGAGGCGGTAGCCAAAGAAAAAGGCTATCATGTACTGATCTACCTGACACATGAGAACAGCCAGCAGGAACAGGCGATCCTGAACGATTTCCAGAGCGGCAGGGTAGATGGCATATTGATCTCTGTTACTATGGAGACTGCGGCCTCAGAACACGGGCTTGCCCATTTATCCAAAGAACTGCCCATCGTGTTTTTCGACAGGGTTTGTGAAGAATTGCCCACTGCCAGGGTTACAACGAACGATAAGGAAGCCGCCTTTATAGCTACCCGGCATCTCATAGAACGCGGATGCAGGAACATCGGGCTGCTGGCCGCCTCCCAACAGCTGTCTATCATCCGCCAGCGGATCAGCGGGTACGAAAAAGCGTTGAAGGAAGCAGGCCTCCCACTGTCTCCGAATGCCGTCACCTACTATACGAACGACACAGTCGGCAACTATAAAAAAGTATGTGAAACTCTCCGGCAACACCGCTTCGACGGGATCATTGCCACTACTGAGAAGCTGGCTACTTCTGTTTATGAAGCCTGCGAAACCCTGGGTATCCGGATGCCGGACGAACTGAAAGTAGTGGGATTCTCCAATTTATCGACTGCCCGTTTCCTGCAACCCTCGCTGACAACTGTAGCCCAACCGGCATTTGAAATGGGAAAAACCGCGGCCACACTGTTGTTCAGATCACTGAAAAACAATCACTTTCCTTTGGCACACCAGCAGGTAGAAATACCCAGCCAGTTAGTGATCAGGCAATCGACAGCTGTTTAAGAACTTTTATATAATGAAAAAAGGTGATGACCATTACGGCCATCACCTTTTTGTTTATTGCTGCTTTTCAAACTATTGATATTTGATCTTCACCAGGCGTTGAACCGGGCGGAAGTCGTAGTTGGTGAAACCGCCCACTACAAAGAGGGCTTTCTCCCCTTCTACCGGTATTATCTTCGTTATAGGGGTACTGTTACCTGTATATAACGAAAGGGCGCCATTGGAGTTATAGGTCGGATGTATGCTGCCATTCGGATTCAGTACCATCACGTTATTACGATAATACCCGTTGAACCTTGAAAAGAACCCGGATACAATGATCTCTCCGCCCGGCATCAGGTCTGCGCGTACGAGATACTCATCTGTTCCGGTTCCCACGTTAAATGTGGCATCAACGCTTCCATCAGGATTTAATCGTACAATATGAGGCGCTTTAACCCCTGCAAATGTATTGAATCCTCCTACGGCTATGATTTTACCGTCGGGTTGCAGGGTAAGACTATTGATATTGAGATCGGGGCCACTACCTGGATTAAAGGTCGGGTCAAGGGAGCCGTCAGGATTTAACCTGGCTATTTTGCTAACTGCCTGGTCATTATACTTGGTAAAAGAGCCTGCTATCAGGATCTTGCCATCCGGGAGCAGTTTTGCGCTGCCAATATATCCATTTGGTCCTGTTTTCCCCCTATGGTTTACCAGGTCATAGTTGAATGTGCTATCGATAGACCCATCTCCTTTCAATTGAATAATCTGGTTCACCCGGATAGAATCCAGATGTATAGAATCTCTTCCCTCGTAGTTGATCAGCTGAAAGTTTGGTTGCACATAGAAATCGAAGCCGCCTGTTAATATGATCCTGCTACTGGCGAGATCGCTGCCTTCTTTCACAAGGATATTGGTAACGGCGCCGGATACGCCTCCTTTAAAAATGGAAGTGTTATACTCGGTTTTTGTTACTGCATTAATCACTTTATCTGATACTACGCCACCTGTAGAATTATAAACAGCGGCAATACCGTTGCAATAGCCTACGCCTCCATAACTGCTAAAGCCGCCGGCTACCAGGTAGTAGGGCGTGTTTTTCAGGGCATAAGCGCCATACACAGCACTATTACTACCGTTCTCCATTCCATTAGCAAAGCTTTCATCCCATTTACCATCTTTGTTAATTCTCACCACCCGCTTCATCCCCTTCTGGTTATTGTCAGTCGAGCCATAACGGTCAAAATCTCCTACTGCCAGGTATTTGTCGCCTCCCAGTGGTATAATGTCGTAAATGGGCCCATTAGCGGCTAGAGAATTACCAGGGAAGGTAGAATCCATCTCAAACACTCCCTTTACCCTAAAGAAAGGGCCGTAGTAATATTCCTGTCCTACCTGCGCAGTAACGTTTCCTGTTGCGGCAAAAGACGGTACTTTTATTTTGGCCGTTGTATCGGTCAGCTCAACAATTTCCGCTTTTACGTTATTGAATAAAAAGCTGAGTTTATCTTTATTCTTTAAAAAATTCCGCCCCCCGATTTCAACAACATCCCCTACATTACCGGCAACCGGGTTAATTCCATTCTTTTTAAGCGTGATGGCAGGTTGTACCTGTTCAGCATAGGGATTAGCTCCGGACGGCTTGTATGCATCCTTCGTACAGGCGCTTATCATACCTGCCAGAACTGCAACTGAGAATATATATTTTTTCATACTTAGCTCGTTAATTGAAGTTATTCATTTAATAACGCCTGTTGAACCACTCTGACAAAATCACCTCTAAACCCGAAGGTTGTCCGGAATTTCAAGACATGCAGCACCCCATTCGTCGGCTGGATATCTGAGGTCATTACCATAGAAGACGGATTGTTCAGGAAGTTCGTCGGATCAAATCCTATATCGGTAACCCTGATTGTACGTGCACCCACAGCTTCCACGCCACCATAGTTGTCATATATCAACCCGATATTAAGGATATATCCACCTACCGTAACATAGTTGATACCAGGATAGGCATAGATATTATTTGGATCTATCCGTGCAAACTGCTTGGCAAGGTGTTTTCCTTCCAGGATATATCTTTCCAGGAATGTTTTCCATACTGAGGCCGGCACATCTGCCAATTGTATGCTGTCCTCGTAATTGTAATAGCGGGATTGATTCAACATATTCATGGCGTCCACCACGCTCTGATCTGTAGGACAGAAAAAAGTTACATCCCCTTTCTCTATCGTATCTTTCAGACCGGCTTTTTCGATAATATAGGTGATCGTATCAAAAAGATCCTTGTTATTCTGCAGGAACTGGAACATGGTTCCGTTATACTTCGGATTAGCAAGTCCTCCATCTTTATAGTATTCCTTTTTACATGAAGTAAAGAGTGTTCCTGCGATCAACAACATGCCAATAAAAGGCAACAACTTTCTCATAGTAATTTTTTTTACAGTTATTGGATCCAATATTGGTTTCTGGTAAGTAATGGATTGGATGCAACAGAAGACTGGGAAATAGGATAGGTCCATGCTCCCCTGTTAAACTGTTCTTCTGTCAGCGGATTTTCAGTGATGTTAGCATCAAACACTCTCCGGGTTCTTACCAGGTCGTACCACAGGTGTCCTTCTCCCATCATTTCTTTTTCTCTTTCAAAGAATACGGCATTCTGCAAAGGTTGTCCTCCTCCGCCGGTGTAAGATCTTGCGCCAGCCCTTGCACGAACCATGTTCAGCAACCTGATTGCTTCCGCATTATTTGTTCCCAGGTAGGAAAGCGCTTCTGCTCTCAGCAGCAGCACATCTGCATACCGGAAGAAAATATAGTTGGCGTCAAAGTCGCGTTCATCGTGGTTGGTAACCGCAGAAAACTTCAGGAACATAGGGAAACGGGCCAGGGCGTTTTCAGAATATGGGTCTTCGAACCATAATGTGAGCCGTTTATCATCTTCTCCCCTTGGAAACATCCTTTCCATATGTTTCCTCATTGGGGTGATCTCAGAACCCAGACCGCCATCTACATAACTTTTCAGGTATGGTTCATGGAGCGTCCACTGGCAGATAAGGGAATGCGATTTCTGATCGCCATAGTTGTTGTCCATAGACAGTTCGAAGATCCCTTCTTCTGAACGTCCTTTAAAAATGGATTTGAAGGTTTCTTTTTCATAAGGCAGGAGTTTATACTGGTTCAGGTCCATCAGGTCCTTGATCAGCTTATCGCATGCCATATAATGCGCTTTTTCATTGGCTTTATCAAAACCTGCAGCCCACATGTGGATATGAGCCAGCAGCGCCAACGCTCCGCCCTGGGTTGCTCTCACCGCCCTGTTGGAAGGGTCTTCGTAGTTCAGCGGCAGATCATTGATAATGGGCTCTACATCTTTTGCAATAACATCCAGTACAGTCAGCATCGCTTCCCGTTTGTGCATGGTGATATCGTAGGGATCCAGTTGCAGGGGAACATCTCCATATAACCGGCACATATAGTAATAAATAAATCCACGGAGGAATTTAGCTTCTGCTATATATTGCTTCCGCAGCGTCTGTGAAAATTCAGCGTCCGGCACCCCTGGTACACGGTCGATGATCAGGTTAGCTGCAGCGATTGACTGGTAAAATGGGCGCCAGTCCTGCGGAATATCGGCGTTATCGCCGTTACCTGTTTCCAACAGCTTGTTGGTACCAATGGCCCTTAGATTGTTCTTATCGAACCAGTTCCAGTTTCCAGCTCTGAAATCACCGGTGTTATACATTACACCGGATTTAAAACGGTCGAGCAGGATACCGTAGGCCCCGGTCATCGCTTTTTCAACGTCTCCCCTGGTTTTCCAAAAATCGTTTCCTGAAAGTACATTCAGCGGTTTTACCTGCAAGAACTTCTTACAGCCACTAAAACCGATTCCCACACAGATCAATAAACCTATTATATACCATTTTTTCATGGGTAATAATTTTAAACATCATTAAAATTGAGCGCCAATACCAATTGTATAACTCCTGTTATTTGGATAGCCATTAATATCATCCCTTCCCAATGTTGTAACAGTTTCCGGGTTTGGACCAGAATAAGGTGAGAACATGGCTACGTTATATGCAGTAAAGTATGCTCTTAAGAAACGGAGTTTTAATTTCTTCATGAAATTAAAGTCCCTGAACTGGTACGCAAGCGTGATCTGGTTGATCTTGAAATAAGATCCGTCTTCCATAAACACGGTTTGATCCAGCCTGTTAGGTACAACAGCGGCGTCGTGCACAAAAGAACCAACCAACGCGGGGTATTTGGATGTATAACCAACTCCTTTCCAGTAGTCAAGTGTCGTGTAATCGTATATGTTAATAGGATTTCCATTAACGGATGTCTGATCAGCATACCTTAAGCGATCGATACGTGCAGCGAGGGCATTGTTTAAGATATCGCGCTTCACCAGGTAAGATGCGTTGACATTGAGGGAGAAATTCTGGTAGCTGAGCGTAGTGTTCAAACCACCGGTCACCAACGGATCAGGGTTACCTGTAATAATGTAGTCTGCCGCTCCCAACGCATAGTCACCGTTCAGGTCAGCCCAGATCGGGTCGCCTGCCTGGAAAAACTGTGTTCCTGTACCGGAAAATGCTTTATAGCGTACACCCCTGATAGGGTCAACAGGTACATCTGAAGTTTTGGCGTAAACACCTTTTGTATCATACAGGAAGTTGCTCAATGGGTTTCTTCCCACTTTCAGAGCAACAGACTGGTAAGTTACATCATCAATGTTCAGGAAGAATTGTGAACCGCCAGGTAACTCAGTCAGTATGCCTTTATTGAGCGCGCCGTTAATGCTGAATGTCCAGTTGAATCCTTTCGGATTTGAGCTGACGATAGGGCGGGTAGTGATAGACAACTCATGTCCGTAGTTCACCATCGCTCCTCCATTCACCTGCATTTTATTAAAGCCGGTTGTGCTGGAAAGCAGTTGATCACGTACCAGGTTGAAGGTATGTTTATAGTAAGTATCGTAGATGATGCTAATACGTCCTTTGAACAAACCCAGATCCAGACCGAAGTTCACCTGTGAAGATTTTTCCGGCTGCATATCAGGGTTGGCTACCATGTCGAAGTTTGGAATGATAGGCAATCCATTGTTATAAGGTTTGTCTCCTATCTGGTAAATACCCAGTGAATTCAGGATAGTGGCGCTCGGGCGGCTGTTATAACCATAGGTCAAACGTGCGGCTCCATATTCCAGCCACGACCAGCGGCTCATCAGGTTCTCTTTGTTGAAGTTCCAGCGGAAACCTACTGAAGGGTTTTGCGTATAAGGATTATTTACACCGGCAGCGGAGTTACCATCCAAACGGTACGCAAGATCAAGTACATACTTGGTTCTGAAGTTATAGGAAAGGAAACCCGCCCAGCTGGCAGCATGGTAAACATAAGATACAGGGGTACCATTTACATTGATACCATTTGCATCATTCCATACGTTACCGGGATAGAAACGTGGTGAATACCCTCTCGGACCCCAGTAGAAATCACTTGGTCCGTTACGGACATCCCTGACGTGCTGGTTATCGGTTTTAATATTGATCTCACTAAATACACTGGCGTAAATATTGTGTCCTTTCTCGATATCCTTCTTGTTTGAATTATAAGTATAGTTCACGCCGTTACGGGTATTCAACTCATCGTGTCTTCCAACAAAACCATACAACTGGGTCTGGTTGTTGTTGGTGAATGCCATGTTGAAACGGTCGCGGGTATCAGTATAATAGTCGTATGAAGTAGTGGAAACGAGTCTGAAGCTAGGCAGGAACTCGTAATCCATATCTATAAATGCACGGATGTTAAGGGTGTTGTTATCATCAATATTATTTTGATAACCATCCAACTGCGGATTACCGATAAAAGTAGACGGACCCGGTAATAATGAAGAGGTAAAGGAACTTCCTGCGCCATTACCAGTTAAGCCTCCGCCGTTACCGCGTTGTTTTTGTCCAAGGGCGCTGAACAATTGAGCGCCTATACGCAGTTTCTTCGTTGGCTGCATATTCAACTGTGTATTCAGGCTGTATTTATTGAAACCAGTATTCTTAATAATACCCTGGTTCATCTGGTAAGCGAAGTTTGCCTTATAGTTCAGCTTAGGGTCACCACCGCTAACCTGGAGGTTGTTATTGGAGTTGATAGTGGTCTGATAAAACAACGCCTGCCAGTTGGTAGAGTTATTATAGAAAGAGTTCAGGCTGTCTGTCAGCATCTGCGTATTGTTCAGGATTGAACGGGCGTCCTGGAGGTCTTTTGCCGCAGCATAAATCGTCCTGATACGGAAGTCACGTTCTGCACTTCCCCCGATCGTCTTATGTAGAGGTGGAGGAGTATTCATAAAGATGCTGCTGTTCAGGTCGATGATCGGCGTTGGTGAATTACCTCTTTTAGTTGTTACCACGATAACGCCATTGGCGCCCCTGGAACCATATAATGCGGTAGCCTGGGCGTCTTTCATAACCTCGATAGATTGTACGTCTTCCGGCGGGATCAGGGCCAGCGGACCAGTAGCCGCACCTGGTTGCAACATGGATTGGGAAATACCGCCATCAAAATCCACCGGTACGTTATCAATTACCAGCAGCGGGTTATTGGTGGCAAGATAAGCCTGGTCGCCTTTTCCGCTAACTGCCAACTGGGAAATACCCCTGATGGAAAGCGTACCGCGGAATCCCGGAGCACCAGTGTTATTCTGGATGTTCATACCGGCAACTTTACCCTGGAGCAACTCCTGGATATTTCCTACAGGCGCATCCTGCAACGCTTTACCGTCGATCACTGCTACAGAGCCGGATACTGTTTCCTTAGTACGTTTCTGGTAACCTACTACGATGGCTTCTTTCAACGACTTGTTCTCTGCGTCCATCGTAACGTTTAATGTTATGTTATTAGGATTCAGCTTTACCGTTTCCACCCGGTAGCCGATATACCTGAACTGCACAGATTTATCCGCCGCAGTGGTGAATGAAAACCTACCATTGGCGTCTGTTACACCCAACCCTTTATTGTTTTTTGTATCTACTATTGTAACTCCCGGAATCCCTTCCTTCGTTGCCGCATCCACAACCCTACCTTTGAAAGTTATTGCCTGTTGGGCTATAACCGGCTGGCTGATTCCTATCATCACAAGAAACAGGGATAACAGTATATGTATGTACCGTTTGTTCATGGCACGAAATTTTTAATGTTTGTGAAATCAGTTACGGTTAATCGTTTTCGAACCGTGGATTCTTGCTAAACTTGACTATAATATCCCAGCCCCCCTGTTTGAACAAGGCAAATGAAAAGCGTATTCCTCCAAAGGTGCGTGAACCGGAATAACGGCGTTCATACGTCAGGGAAATTTCCGCACGTTCGCCCTGCATATCTGCCAACACCGGGTATGGGTTGGTCCTGTCGTAAGTCACCACCGTGCTATCCTCAGAAAAGCGGCGATTAAACCCGAATTGTACATTCAGGTTAGCTGACTGACTGTAGTATCTGATACTATCCCATTTTGTAGCATTAAACCTGCTGAAGCTTATCGGCAATGAGTCCTTGTCGTAGATCTTTATTGAAAAGGTATTGGTAGGAGATTGTTTCCAGACGTAATAGATCCGGACATCTGTATTCTTGATGTCAATGTTCTGCTGATCCTTTACACCTGAAAGGGATGGATGCTGGTATGCCGGCACGGTCTGCCCATCTATGTTTTCGGTATTCCGCTCCCCGGTATCGTCATTGAAATACCATGGTTCATACGGCCTTGGACGTTTAACGTTTAATTTAAATTTCTGGAAGGTCTTCTGTCCAGCAGCATTTTTGGCTATTACATCAAAAATATATGTTCCAGGCTTGATATTGGTAGTATCTGAAGGCCAGAAAATGATATCTCCGGAAGTTGACCTGATATCAAATGAGGGCCGTTTTACAGAGAAGCGTTTTGCCTGGATCTCGTCCACCGACTTTTCTGTTCCTGAATAATAATCCTTCCATTGCAATACATCTACCTGTCCTGTTAATTCCGGAGCCGGTGTACCATCCGAATGGGTCATATTGGTAAGAGATATCTCCATTGGCTGGGTCGAATAATCGGAATTGAAAATGCCATAGAAGACATTCGTACGGTCCGGGTACACTGTATACTGGTCCTGGCTGAAATTACAGTTATTACTGAAATAAGGCTTCTCTCCAGGTAACCATTTTTTATAGCAACTGCTGGCCAATACAGAAATGGCACCGATCATCAATATGCTGTATACTTTCTTGTTCATTGCTAATTTTTTAGAGTTTTGTGAAGATCAACCTGTGAAGGTTTAAGTTAGCCCGCTTGATCTGAACATACAGCAGGTGCTTTCCTTCTGGTAATGTACAGGTGCCGAAATTTGATCTCCAGGTTTGCCAGCCGCCGGTTGAAGGAGTAGGAATGTCTTCAGACACCCGCTGGTTATCATCTACTGTCAGGTAAATAATACCGTCGCCTCCCCCTGCTGTCCTGATTTCCACCTTATAATCACCCGCTTCTTTGATCGTCACTGTATATCTTAACCAGTCGCCGTCGCTTGTCCAACCTACGTTATATAAACCGCCCGGGCTAACCTGCGTATCGCCGGTCGAACAGGTTTCTGTTCCAGGTCCATCCTGCCTGTAAGCCTTATTGCCATTAGAGTTGGAAACCCTGTAGGCGATGCCGGTAGGCCCTTCGTCGTAGTCTGCCGCGTTAACAATACCCGGTATTTCCAGCGGATACCCTAAGTAAGGTCCTTGTGCCGGTTCCAGTGATTTAGGATAAGCCATTCCGGCCAATGAAGTGAATCCAAATACGTGGCGTTCCTCCAGGATGTGTACAATCCCATTCTTAGTTTTGATGTCCACGTTCTGTGTATATGCCTGGCTCCAGTCGCGGGTAAAGCGGGATTCGTTCTTGTCGCTGTATTGCAGTACCGTGGTACCGGCGCCTACTACCCCCGATGCGTTGGTTCTTACTGTTTTACCGTTCATCTCCCTTCCGTACAATGAAACCAGGTTGCTGCCATCTGCATATCTTAAAGAATCAGCAGTTACATTTCCTCTCAGGATATATCGTCTCAGTAAGCTGTCCCATACTTTTACAGGCACGCTGTCGAGGGTCCAGTTATTATTATCACCCAATCGCTGCCTGGTGTAGTTCAGGTTACGGATGGCCGCCTGGATGCTATTATCCTGGGGTACAAAAAAGGTTACATTCTCGCTTTTCAAGGTATCTGCCAGGTTCGCCCTGTCAATTAATAATAACAATGTATCGTATAGGCCTCCCTGTTGCTTCAGGAAGTCGTAAGTACTTACATCAGTTGCTGAAAGCGGCTTGGCATTACGGAAATCCTGCATGCCTTTTTTACATGCGAAGAGTCCTGTTAGCGCCAGCATTAGTATTAATACTTTTTTCATGGCAATGATTTAATTTTTCCAGAAGCTATTTTGAACCAATGCCTTGTTATTATTCAAAGCATTTTGAGAAATTGGCCACAATGCGGCTCCTTTGTTAACATCTTCCTGGGTGAGGCGGGTTTGCTGAGGTATTTTCTTGAAAT
Organism: Chitinophaga terrae (ex Kim and Jung 2007); assembly: GCF_900107795.1. GTDB lineage: Bacteria > Bacteroidota > Bacteroidia > Chitinophagales > Chitinophagaceae > Chitinophaga > Chitinophaga terrae. The sequence goes on along the minus strand of NZ_FNRL01000008.1, from coordinate 50,195 downwards.
GTACAAGGTCGTACCAGTACCAGCCTTCTCCTATCAGTTCCCTGCGGCGTTCCAGGAAGATCGCATCCAACAGGTCCTGTCCCTGAGTATCTGTTTTAATATTCCTTAGTGACCGTGCATTCCGTACTGCATTCAAATCGTTCTGCGCCTCACTTGTCATATTCAGTCTCGCTTTCGCTTCTGCACGCAGCAGGAAGAGTTCTTCATAGCGGAAGATGACAATAGCGGATGCATAGAGGCTGAGCGGGTTGGTAGCCACTGCGCTGTTCAGTTGTTTTACTTTATAGAACATCGGGTATACATCGTCCATTTTCGTGAACCAGTAATCCGGGCGTTGCTCATGTATCTCGTTGTAAATTTTGAGGATGGTATCCTTGGACACATATATCTCAGATTCTCTTTTCTGGATATATGGTTCCCTGAGGGTCCAGTCTTCCAACTGACCGGTAGTTGAAATTTCTGCGTGGTCAAAGTTCATATCCACCTGGAAGATATTGCCACTGTTACGGCCGCGGAAGGTACCATCCAGCTGGGCAATATATTGGGCGGTTTCGAACTTATAATTGCTCTGTGAAGCAATATTCACTACACGATCAGCATACAGCAGCGCGTTTGGATAATCTTCTTTCCAGGCATAGATATGCGCAAGCAGCGTATAACACATACCTTTTGTAATAGCAATGGAACGGTGGTGGTCTTCACCCTGCCCGCGGTACTGGCCCGGCGCTTCAGGACTATTGCCATCATACCTGAATGGCAGCCCGTCTACAGCCAGCAAAGCCTGTTCAGCTGCAAAATCCAGCACTTTTTTCCAGTCTTCACGGGGAATTGCCTTAGCAACGCCATCTGCGGGTTTAATTACCAAAGGAACATCTCCCCATATCCTTACCATATAGTAGTATAAGAAGGCGCGGATAAAAATAGCTTGTGAACGGTCACAATTCATTTCAACCTGCGAGTAGCGGTAATCACGGCCTGGCACTAAAGGCAGTTTTTCTATCGCGAGGTTACACTGTGCAATGGCGGCATAAAACCGGCGCCAGTCGCGCCATTCATCCATCGTAGTAAAACTGGCGTTAAGGTTGCTTTCCGAAACGGCTCTCAGGTCCTCTCTTCTTGTTACTGCAAAATCGCCTCCTCTTAATTCTCCATACACCCAGTGAGCATTTTCATTGGCTAATGCAGCTCTCATTAAACCATAGCATGCAGATAACCCTGCACGTGCATCGTTCTTGTTCTGCCACATATTCTCTTCAGTCACTGCCCGATGGGAGGTTACATCGAGCATTTTCTTACAAGAAGGCGTACCCACTGCCAACACTGTCAACAGTGCGGCAACAGCAATATTTCTCATAATCTTGTTTTTTAACATCAGAATTGAAAGTTAAATCCAACGGAAAAGCTGCGAGGAGCAGCCCAGTTATAGTAGCCCTCATCATAGCCGAAATAGCTTACGGCTTCAGGATCTCCTCCTTTATAAGGAGAAATGGTCAGCAGGTTGTTGCCTGTTGCATAGATCCTGACATTTTCCACGTTCCTTTGCTGCATCCATTTGCTATGCAATGTATAAGCTACGGTCAGTGAACGCAGTTTTACATAGTTGCCGTTTTCCAGGAACAATGTCTGGTTGGGCTGGAATGCATTGATAGGACTCCACGGATTGTACATAGGGATCTTGCTGTAATCGCCTTCCACTTTAGACCACCAGGAAATCTCCTTGATGCCTTTAGGATCGTTGGCCGCTTCCCTGTTTACAAAGTCAAAACGGTTAGCTAATGCTTCGTTGATGATCTTGCGGCCAAATGCATAAGCGAACAAGGCATTCAACTCCCAATTTTTGTAACGGACATTATTGCTGAAACCGCCTGTCGCTGCAGGAGATACGCGACCAGAAAAAATACGGTCGTCGTCATTGATATTGTAATCTCCGTTCAGGTCTCTCCATTTCGGGTCGCCTTTTTTGAGTTCTACACCCTGGTAGCTAAGACGTTTGCCGTTTTTAGGATTCACCGGTATTTCATTATCTGCATTGTAAATGCCATCGTTCACCAATAACCAGTAGGTGTCAGTAGGCTCGCCTACTACATAACGGTGCCCGCCCGTCCTCAATTCTGTGAGCCCGTCAGGTAAGGCTATCAGTTTATTTTTATTGGTATAAACACTCAGTCCTGTTGTCCACTGAACATCTTTATTTTTGATAACATCCGCGTCTATGCTGAACTCGTAGCCGTAGTTCTTGATGCTCATGCCGTTTTTAATGATACCTGTATAGCCTTCTTCTTCCATCGTAGGGATACGTACTACGAGGTTGCGGTCAACTTTTGAATAAACATCCAGGGATGCTCTAACCCTGTCATGGAATAATCCGATGTCGATGCCCCCATTAACCTGATCAACATACTGCCAGGAAGTGCCGGGAACTACATACCCGGTTCCGAAACCGGCATTCAGGATAGGGAAACCGTTATAGGTAGCCATGTTTGGCGTACCATTCCAACCGGCATCTACGTTGTAGATAGCGCCGCCTTTATAATACTCATCCATCATCAGGCGACCTACTTTTCCATAGCTTGCGCGGAGGTTCAGGTTGCTCAGCCAGTTAGACTCGATGAGGAAGTTTTCGTTAGATATCTTCCATGCACCGGAAACGGTTGGAGAGATCAGCCAGCGGTTGCTTTCGTTGAGGTAGGATGTACCATCCCTTCTTACATAGAAGGAGAGGAAGTATTTCTTATTATAGTTATACCCGATGTTCGCGTAGAAAGAAGCGAGACGTGATTCTGTAAAATCCTTGGTATTGAAAGTTAAACGGAAGTTAGAGAACCTGCCGGTATGGGCGCCGTCGTCGCCCGGTGCGTAGATCTTTACATAATCGCTGGACCCTTTGTAGGCCTTACCATAGTCGTAACGCCATTTATCCCACTGGTTGTATTGGCCCAGGGTTACTTCCAGGTTATGCCTGTTTTTGAATGAATTCGTATAGCGTAAAGAGTTATCCAGGATCATTCCCCTGTTCAGACCATCGAAGTTGGAAACAAAGCTGTTTCCTTCACCAAGGGTTGTAGGAACGAAATAATCGCGGAAATTCTGGTTATAGTCGATGGCAAAACGGGTATTCCATTGCCAGTGATCATCAAGGATGTATTTCAGGTTAGCAATGATCCTCGCAGAGCTGTTCCTGTTTTTATTCACCGTGTTCTGAAGGTCAGTATAGTACTGGCTCAAATACTCTTTATTTGGCGACAAAGGAGCTTCGTAGTTGAACAGGTAGTCTTCATCCCCTGCCCTGTCGCGCAGGAATTCATTACGTTTCCTGTTGGTAGTAGCGGCCGAAACGTGAGTAGTGAAGATGAGTCCTTTCAGCGGCTGCAGGTTGATACCAAAGTTTACATTGTAGCGATTGAAACCGGTTTTATCATAAACGCCCTGTTGAGAAGCCTGCCCGATGCTGAAACGGAAGTTAGACAAAGGAGTACCTCCCGTAACGGAAGCCTGTATCCCATCGGAGAAGCCATTTCTGAAAAACAGGTCGTCCCAGTTAGCGGGACCGAAATATCTTGTTTGGCTGGAGTCGGCCAGGTATTTGGGAAAACTGCGCCATTGGTTATCGTCTGCATACATGCGGTAGAATGGCAAACGGAAGTCGCTTTCATATCTACCGTTGATCACATCTACTGTTGGCTTGATAGACAGGCCGGCGTAGGCATTTACCGCAACTCTCATCCTGCCGGGGCGGGGACCCTTGGTAGTGATATTGATCACGCCATTGGCGGCATTGGGGCCGTATTTGGCGCTGGCGGCGAAGTCCTTTAATACTTCGATGCTTTCTATATCATTCACATCCAGGAAACCTAACAGGTTTGTTTCTGTTCCGTTCCTGTTATAATCGAAGCGTTGGATGTCGTAGGCGAAGGCGTGGTCCATGATCAAAGGAACGCCATCGACTACATAGGTGGGCTGAATGTAGAAGATGTCTTTGTTACCCATTAAAAGAGAAGAAGTACCGCGGATTACAACGCTGTTCCTTTTTCCCGGTTCAGCGGAAGGAGTGCGAACATCCACGCCGGTAACGCGTCCGATCAGCATTTGATCTACCGTGATATAAGGCAGTTTGGTAACTTCCTTCATATCCACCGCAGAAACAGCGCCGTTAGGACTCCGATTCAGGAATAATTCGTTGTTGGGAATATATCCCACTGAATCGCGTTTGTTTGCTTTTACCCTGGATAACAGAATAGAATCCCTGTTAGAATTTTTATCTGCATCCTTGCTTTTATAGAGTGTTCCGCTTTGACCCAAAGCCTGTGAACACACAATAGAGAATGCTGCAAATAAATAAACTCTCCTGGGAAGGAAAAAGTAAATGTATTTCATACTTGCAATAGTTTAGGAATGAGAATCCCTGGCCGTAAAAATGGTATTACAGCAGCAACTTGATTTTTAAGTAACTAAGTGAGGCACGACAATCCCTTCCTGTATCCGGAACAAATTGCCAGATTACAGCTAAACGTCATGGAAGAATAGCAGCATAGGTAATCCCCTAAAAGGCAGGATATAACCTTTTGACTATAAAATTCATAACGCGCCGGAGAATATTAGGGGCAACGCGTGTCCCTAAATGGTAGTGGTGAATGTAAAACCATGTACAACTGATTAATTGAACGTGAAATTTTGTTTTAAATGAATGCTGGTTTTCAACACTGAAAGTACTATGGCACATAATGCCCATCTGTTCAGGGGCTCACTGTCTGTCCATAAATACTATCATTAAATCTTACTATCAAATGCTCTTTAAATTCTGGTTGTTTTATTAACGCTACATTTCAAATGTAATTAGCTAAATGGATTTTTCATAGTTTTTCATGAATTATTTTTAAAAAAAATTTTCCCCCGAAACGCCCGGTGGTTTGAATTTTCCTTTTTAGCTGATCAATGTCGCCATCGACCGATTAGAAATGTTTTTTTCTGCAGTTTCATTACGCAGAAATTTAAGGGTGCTTTTTACACTAATCTGCCTTACAATAAAAATGCTGCAACCCTTTGCTGCAAATAATTCCAGGAGTTCAGAACATTAACAAAATTTTAATTGCAGCTGGCAGGCCGATTGACGGCTAATTCGCCCGTTGTCTCACCTAAAAAACTTTTTAAATTTTCTTTTTATCAAAAAGACAAATTATATTACCATTTTTCGTCTTCTTATCATGACCCTCTTTTTCGCTATTTTTCATTATAATTCTACTTTTACCCCGCAAAGGCAAGGTCAGTTTTTTAATATATCCATAAGCGTTAGCTGCATAAATACGCCTTATCAAAGCAGCAGTAATTCCTTTAGGCGTTCGGGAAAGGATCAGAGGCGGGGCTTTCTTATTGCCCGGCCCCTGGTTGCGTTTAAGAATCTTTAACGCTGAATGGCATAGAGATTGTCTGTTGACTTCCAGGTAACTCCAGGTTTCTCCCCGGAGCCATTTGACCGGTAAAATCAGTATTGCTCATTTTATACTATTTTTGAGCCGTACCAATGAAATAAGATATAATATTGGCCCATGAAAAATGAAATGTCGCCAGTCACGTCCGTATACTTTGTCACCCTGCTGAAAGCGTATTTACGTGGAACTAAGACAAGAAATGAGATCATAGATGAGTTGCAACAAGTTGCGCCTTTATCAGTTGATCAGACCAGCGATGTAGAAGTTAGTCGCCTGTTATTCCAGACAGCTAGCCAGTTGAATAAGGATTTTTACCAGGAAATAGTCGCAGAGGTAAACCACGCAAACGATACCGCTCCAACCAGGGAGGGAGTTATTCACCAGTTGCAGGCGTTGCTGAACAATGAGATCAGCACTACTGCCCTGTATGAATGGGCAACCTGGCATAACACGCCGGCGGCAGACGATGAATACGTCTTTTTTAATGATATTGCTGTGGATTATTTCTGTACCCAGTTAATGCCGGCAGTAAAAGGGCAGTTGTCTGTTCCCCAGTACGAGCATATACTGCACATTTTCCAGACCACCCCACCCAATGGCCTGCGCGATAAGGTAGCCCTGGTATTGTTACCGGAGCAGGAAAAACAGCGGTTCCTGTTCTACCTGGGTGATTATATCCAGGGACATTCTACCAACGAACAGCTGGATGTATACCTGTTGCATAAGTTCGGGATGGACCATCAGTCGTTCCCTTATATGGGAGAACTTTCGGCTATTATGCATGCACCGGCAAAATTACCGGCCTTATTAAGGATGGCGGCAATGAACCCGCCCTACTAATTAACTGACCATCAGGCTACAGCCCCGGAGCGCCGAGTTATCCAACCGGCCCAGTACTTCAAACCGGCCATCGGCATGCAATTTCCCGATATCGTCCGTTGCAATAAAGGCGCTGGAATAGATATTAGCCAGGTCTATCACATTGATCACCCCTGCCCCCTTGCCTTCCGTCAGCTGAAAAGGATCGTTTTCGTCCCGCAGCAAGATTTTCATCCAGGCAGGCGTTTCAAATAAACCATTTCCTTTTGAATAAGCCTGGGACAGCAGTTCCGTCATCCCGTATTCAGAATGTATCGCACCGGCGCCTAGCCTTTCCTTTAAATAATCGTGTACTTCTTCCCGGGTCCATTCCTCTCTTCTTCCTTTCATCCCGCCCGTTTCCATCACAATAGTATGACGGAGGGATAGCTGGTACTTTTCCGCGAAATCAAGCAACCCGAATGTTACGCCTATCAGCAGGGTTTTCTGTTTCCTGGCTTCCAGTTCCAGCAAGCGCTGTTGCAATGCCTCATGTTCATACAGGTAAAACCCGCTTTCGGGGCGGTTGCTGCGTACGACCAGTTCCTGGACCATCCGTACCAGGGAAGAATGCTGCCTTTCGAGGTAGGAAGGCAGAAGGCCCAGGATCACGAAATCCTCAACGGGGCCATACATTTCTTCGAAGGCTGTCATAAAACTACGGGTATAGATATCCGATTCCTTCACGTAATGCCGGCTGTTAACAGTCTGAGTGGTTCCGCTGCTCTCAAAGATCAGCTCCGGCTCAAATGTGCCGCATACTACTTTATGGGATTTGAAGAACTGGATAGGTAAAAAAGGGATCTGCAAAAGACTGCGTACCCGTGCCGGTGATATATTGATTGCATCCACATATGCCTTATAGATAGCATTTTCCTGGTACTGATACTGGAATACCTCTAAGGCCACTTCTTCCAGGCTGTCTGCCCGGACAGAAAATACTCGTTCTGCCAACGCCATGCTCATGTAAAATCGGTCTTGATCCCTGCAAAGGTAGGGAGAAGAATAAATCTCCCCGTTTTCAGTAACAAATGTTTAAAAAAAACGTTTTGATAAGGAAGAATAGAGATGAATGAATATTTGTATATTTCCTAAATTAATGTAGGTTTGTTTTATGAAGAAACTGCTCCTTTTGTTATTCCTGTCGTCTGGCGTCCTGTTGGCTTGTAAAAAGGATAAAACTGGTACTAAGCCCGAGATTTCGTTCCTCCGTTACAGTTTGCCGGACATCGACAGTGCGACTGAAAGACTGGATGTGGTACTGCGGGTAAAAGATGGGGACGGGGATATTGAAAATTCTATCAACTGGCAGATCATATTCCTGCAGCCGCCGCCTACAGGCCCTGTGGATAAATATACAGAATTTAAAATGCCTGAAATTGGAGCCAACAGGGGTAACAGCGTTAATGCAGAAGTGACCATGCGCCTGATCTCCAGCGATTTTAAATTATGGAATGAAGATAAAGGGGCCGCTCCCGACAGTTTATGGTTCAAGGTATTTGTACTCGACAATGCAGGTAATTCCAGCGATACCATCCTCACACCCAAGATCAGCATTATTAAATCAAGACGTTAATAACTGTTAAATATCTTATTCAACAAAAAGCAAAGGGCAACCGCCTTTTGCTTTTTGTTTTACCTTACCTTTACTTATTCCGCTTATATATTTGCATATGGATAAAATAGAAGAATTACAGTCGAAAATATCCGAGGCAATGCTGGGTGGAGGCGAAGCACGTATCGCCTCTCAGCATAAGAAAGGTAAACTTACTGCCCGGGAAAGGTTACAACTGTTGATGGATGAAGGTTCTTTCGAGGAACTGGATATGCTGGTCACTAACCGGAACAGGGGCATGACCACCGACCAGGAACAATTCCTCGGGGATGGCGTGGTAACCGGTTACGGAACTATCAATGGCAGACTGGTCTACGTTTTTTCCCAGGACTTTACGGTTTACGGAGGCAGTTTGTCTGAACCTCATGCCCGTAAGATCTGCAAGATCATGGACCTGGCCATGGAAAACGGGGCGCCGCTGATAGGGCTGAACGACAGCGGAGGCGCCAGGATCCAGGAAGGAGTAGTAAGCCTGGGAGGCTATGCAGATATTTTCTATCGCAATACCAGGGCTTCAGGAGTGATCCCGCAGATCTCCGCTATTATGGGCCCATGCGCCGGCGGAGCCGTTTACTCGCCTGCGATCACCGACTTCATTCTCATGGTTGAGCAAACTTCCTATATGTTTGTAACCGGCCCTAACGTGGTTAAAACGGTAACCCATGAAGAAGTGACCTCCGAAGAACTGGGAGGAGCGCAAACCCATGCCAGCAAGAGCGGAGTAACCCACTTTGCCTGCGCCAATGAAATAGAATGCATTCAATACCTGAAACAATTACTGAGCTATATCCCGCAAAACTGCGAAGAAACCGCCCCGGTATACCCGTATACCCCCGGCAACGAAGTAAGGGAAGTTCTCAATACCCTCATCCCGGCTAATCCGAACCAGCCATATGATATGAAAGAGGTTATTGAAGCTATTGTAGACGCAGAAAGTTTCTTTGAAGTACATAAAAACTTCGCCGAAAACATGATAGTGGGCTTTGCCCGCATCGCCGGCCGCAGCATTGGCATCGTTGCCAACCAGCCGGCTCACCTGGCCGGGGTGCTCGACATCCATGCATCCGTTAAAGGAGCCAGGTTCACCCGCTTCTGCGATGCCTTCAACATCCCGTTGCTGGTATTGGTAGATGTACCGGGTTTCCTGCCCGGTACCGACCAGGAATGGAATGGTATCATTACCAACGGGGCCAAACTGCTGTTTGCCCTTAGCGAAGCTACCGTTCCAAAATTAACGGTAACCACCCGCAAAGCATACGGCGGCGCTTACTGCGTAATGAACTCCAAACATATCGGCGCCGACATGAACTACGCCTTCCCGCAGGCCGAGATCGCCGTAATGGGAGCCAAAGGAGCCGTAGAGATCATTTACAAAAAAGAGATCGATGCCGCCCCTGATCCGGAAGCGAGGATGAACGAACTGGTAGCCGACTATACAGAGCGCTTCTCGAACCCTTACCTGGCCGCAGAAAAAGGATATATCGACGAGGTGATCAAACCGGACCAGACCCGTGTAAAACTCATCAAAGCCTTCAAAATGCTTGAAAACAAAGTAGTAACCATGCCCCGGAAGAAGCACGGCAACATCCCTTTGTAATTCCACGCGGGTTTCACGCAAAGAAGCTAAGGAGCAAAGAAGCATAAGATATTGTTTTAAGGAAAAAGCAAAGGAGTTGAAGATTGTGTTATATAACATTATCTTCAACTCCTTTGCTTTCTTAAAATTCGCTTCGGTCAAACTTCTTATGCTTCTTTGCTCCTTAGCTTCTTTGCGTGAAACCACTTTGCGTGATTCCTCGAAATTTATACTTTTGTTGTATGGTAAGGAGTTTGTTCAATTTCTTTTTGTTCTCGTCTGTTTACATTTCGTTGTGCGCAGTGATGATGATATGGCAGACAAACCAGTTGCTGGACCTGGAATATGATCAAACTACGTTTTACCTCTTCGTTTTCTTTTCTACTATTTGCAGTTATAATTTTCACTGGTACCTTACCCCCAATACTTATTCAGGCTCTGAAAGGCTGCACTGGGGCGACCGGCACCGGAATATGATGCTGGTGTTTTTCGTGATCGGGATGCTGGGCGCCATTTACTTTTTCTGGCAGCTAAGAGCTCACTGGCTAGCTGTAAGCGGCAGCGTAGTACTTACCTTCCTCTATTCCGCACCCAAAATCCCCCATCCCACTTTCCGGTGGCTCAGCAAAATAGCCATTGGGAAAACCCTGTTCCTGACAGGGGTATGGACCTATGTTACCACCCTGCTGCCGGCGCTGGTAGCTAACACGCCCTTCAGGGAATCTGTGGTGCTGCTGGTTGTACACCGCTTTGCGCTGATCTATGCGATTTGTATACTGTTCGATTACCGGGACCTGGAATCCGACAAAAAAGAAGGGATACGTACGCTGATCACGTACCTGGATGAGCCGATGCTGAACAAACTGTATTACTTCTCCCTGTTGCTGGCGGCGATATTCGCCGGTTTGATGGGGCCGTTCATTTCGTTCCCGGCAGTCATCACCCTGATGATACCGGTACTGATCACCGCCCTCCTTACCCGCAAGGCCCAGCACAGCCATGCCGATTACCTCTATTACTTCGTGCTGGACGGGCTTATGGCCCTTTCTGCCGTTATCCATTTCCTCATCCTGCTGGCATAGCAGGCATCGGCACACAACGCTATTTTTCCTTACATTTGTCCGATCACTATTATAGAATGTAATTATGTCTAAAAAACAAAAATCCATACTCAATAAGGAATCGCTGGCATTCCTGGCTAATTACCTGAATAACCCATCTCCTACCGGGTTTGAAAAAGAAGGACAAAAACTCTGGCTGAAATACCTGACGCCGTATATCGACGAACATTTTGTTGATGCATATGGTTCAGTGGTAGGGGTGATCAATCCCAAAGCCCCGTTTAAAGTAGTAATAGAAGCCCATGCCGACGAGATCTCCTGGTTTGTGAATTATATCTCTCCCGAAGGCTTAATATATGTGATCCGCAACGGGGGCTCCGATCAGCAGATCGCGCCGTCAAAAAGGGTGAATATCCATACAGAAAAAGGCGTGGTAAAAGCCGTATTTGGCTGGCCAGCCATCCACACCCGTATCAGGAGCGGCGATGGTAAAGAACCGCAACCAAAAGTGGAGAACATTTTCCTTGACTGCGGCGCACGCTCCCGAAAAGAAGTAGAAGACCTGGGCATCCACGTTGGATGCGTATGTACTTTCGAAGACGGTTTCGAAGTGCTGAACTATGATTATTATATCTGCCGGGCTATCGACAACCGCATCGGCGGCTTCATGATCGCTGAAGTAGCGCGACTCCTGAAAGAGAACAAACAGCAGTTGCCTTTCGGCCTTTATATAGTTAACGCGGTACAGGAAGAAGTAGGATTAAGAGGCGCCGAAATGATCGCCAAACGTATCAAACCGGATGTAGCGATCATTACAGACGTGACCCACGATACTACCACCCCGATGATCAACAAGAACATAGAAGGCGAGATCAGGTGCGGCGGCGGACCAAGCATTACTTATGGCCCTGCTGTTCACAACATCCTCCGCGATCTGATCATCAAAACAGCAAAGAAAAACGATATCCCTCACCAACTGCATGCTGTTAGCCGCAGCACAGGAACAGATACGGATGCATTTGCATACAGCAACGACGGAACACCGTCTGCACTCATCAGTCTTCCGCTCCGCTACATGCACACCACCGTAGAAATGGTGAAGAAAGATGATATCGAAAATACCATCCAACTGATCTACCAAACCCTGCTGAACATCACTCCTAAAACAAATTTCAAATATTTGTAGTGGTTTCACGCGGGTTTCACGCAAAGTGGCATAAGAAGCAAAGAGCGCAAAGATTTTTTGGACCGAAGCGAATTTTAAGAAGCAAAGGAGGGGAGATTATGTTATATAACAAATAACATAATCTCCCCTCCTTTGCTTTCTTATTTTTCTTAAAACAAAAATCTTTGCGCTCTTTGCTTCTTATGCCACTTTGCGTGAAACCATGTGAAATCACCAGACGTCGGCGGTTACCTGGGCGCCTATCACCTGGTTGAATAGTTCTTCGTCGAGCAGGTCGTGGATGGATTGGATAATAAAGTCAGGGGAATAACCAAAATGTGAGAGGTCTTCTCTCTTTGTAACACCGGTGAGCGTAAGTACGGTAGTAAAGCCCATAGAGCCTGCGCCTAGTATATCTGTTCCCATTGTATCGCCGATCATCACCGTTTCGTCTGTTGTTAACTGTAACGCTTTCCTGGCCATTCTCATCATAATAGGGCTAGGTTTTCCCACGCTGAAAGCCTTGATGCCTGTAGCGCATTCCAGCATCGCAACCAGGGCGCCGCAGCCTACCCTGTATTTACCTTCGCCCATCGGGCAGTTAGGATCCAGGTTGGTAGCAATCAGTTTAGATCCTCTCATGATCATGTTGATCGCTTTGTCTACAGATTCCAGCATAATAGTTCTGCCCTCGCCTATGATCACGTAATCCGGTTGATCGTCTACTATTGAGTATCCTGCGTTGTAGAGTTCTGTAAGCAATCCGCCTTCTCCGATTACATAAGCAGTACCATGTTCCTTTTTTGAAGCCAGGTACCTGGCTGTTGCCATTGCGCAGGTAAAGATGTCGGTATCATTAACCCGGAAGCCCATTTTATTCAGCTTATAGCAAACATCCCTGCTGGTCCGCTGACTGTTGTTGGTGAGGAACAGGAAAGGCAACCCTTTTTCTTTAAGTCCATTGATAAATTCGACAGCGCCGGGAATTGGTTCGCTTCCTTTGTAAATAACGCCGTCCATGTCGATAAGAAATCCTTTTTTCTTCATAGCAATTGATGTTGGTTAATAAGAATTAAAAAGCTTAAAGCATGGAAAGCATAAAGGACTTCATGGAAAGAATAAAGGCGGGAACCGCTTAAACGGTGTAATTGCTCGGGTAATGAACAACGTCCTAAAGATAATACTAAAAATCGAAATTTTCACGGAGATTTCACGCAAAGGCGCAAAGGGGGCAAAGAACGCAAAGAATTTTGGATCGAAGCGGATTTTAAGAGGCAAAGAGAGAGAATAATATAGCGAATAATATATTATAGTTAAATAACACAATCTTCCCTCACTTTGCTCTCTTATTTTCCTTAAAAAAAATTCTTTGCGTTCTTTGCCCCCTTTGCGTCTTCGCGTGAAACCTACGCGTGAAATCTACGCTTTGTTCAGCAGGAAGTACTCTACTCCCAGGTGGTAGCCTTTCAGGCCCAGGCCATAGATGCCGCCCACGCATTTGGGCGCGATGAGGGAGGTATGCCTGAACTCTTCCCTCGCATATACGTTGCTGATATGGATTTCCAGTACGGGTGTTTTAATACCGGCGATGGCATCACGGATGGCCACGGAGGTATGTGTATAGGCGCCGGCGTTCAGCAGGATGCCATCATAGGAAAAACCTACTTCATGCAGGTAATTCACCAGTTCTCCTTCTACATTGTTCTGGTAATAGGAAAATTGTATATCAGGGAACTGTGCTTCCAGTTGTTTAAAATAATTTTCGAACGATTCACTTCCGTATATACCTGTTTCGCGCTTGCCCAGCAAGTTAAGGTTTGGGCCGTTGATAATAGCGATTTGCATGACTGTCTGTGGTTGAATAAGGCACTAAGTTACTAATCCTCGTTCTTGTTTTCACTCCCCCACCTGTAGGTTTTTTGTTCAATACCTGCCAGGTCTATGATGCGGTCTACCACTGTTGCAGCCATTTCTTCGAGGTTTTTAGGGAGGCTGTAGAAAGACGGAGTGGCAGGACAAATGATCCCTCCTGCGGCCGTAACGGCTTCCATGTTTTTAATGTGGATAAGATGATAGGGCGTTTCCCTTACCACGCAGATCAGTTTGCGGCGTTCTTTTAATACTACATCTGCGGCGCGGGTGATCAGGTCGTTGGAGATGCCGGTGGCGATCCTGCCCAGCGTTCCCATCGAACACGGGCATATGATCATGGTATTGAACCTCCCGGATCCTGATGCAAAAGGCGCCATGAAATCCTGTTGCTTATAAAAGCGGAAAGGCAGATCCTTATATCCCTGGTCCTGTAATTCTGTTTCCCAGACTGTTTTGGCATTTTCTGTCATTACAACAGCTACTTCCTCCAACTGGTCAGCAGCTGCATGCAGCTTCTGTAGCAATTGACGGGCATAGATGGAGCCGCTTGCCCCGGTTACTGCCACTACTATACGATGGTTCATTGGCTATGCTATTGTTCACTGGCAAAGCTAGCCTATTCTGAGCGTTTTGGTTCAGAAAACTATAGTAACTATAAAAGAGAGAAGAAGATAACCAGCCCTGGGGCTGATGGCAGCAAAAGGGGAAGGACTTAAAATCCCGCACAAGGTCTTTTAAACTTTATGCCCTGGTAGCGGAACAGGCAGACCCGCAGGACTTAAAATCCCGCGTGCGCCACTATTTCATCCATGACGATACCTGTATGGCTCTCGTTGTAAATGCATTCTCCGTTCCGGATAACAAGTACCTGCGGCGATTCATGAGGCACCCGGTACATTTCTTCGATCTTATTGGATACAGACCTGTAAGCAATGAGATCAAGGTAATAAAACGTTAACCCTGCGGGCGCAGTCGCCCTGTCTAACCTCCCTTTCGCCATAGAACTGATAGAACAGCGGGTGCTGTGTTTAAAAATTACTACCGGCGCTTCAGCGGATGCTGAATTGATCTCCGACAATTGCTCCTCACTGGTTAACGTTTTCCAATTCATTTAACATGTTTTGTGATGTTCGACCGTCGTCTTCGCCATTCCTCTCATCGGACAACCCAATTTCTGATGGCTGGCGCAAGACGTTAATAAAGCTGCAAAGATACAGATCATACCTAAGTAGCCCAAGATTCTGATATAAGATTGCATACCGGTTGTTTTAAATAATTTGATAACTAAAACGAATTTTCAGCAGAAATTATGATACGACAACTTTTTTAATCGTCTTTTGTGATGTTATTTTGCAAATATAGAAATTACATTAAAAAAAACAACAATGTAATTTCAGATTAACAGATTTATGAATTTACGAAATTATTAAATCTGTAAGTCATTCTGTTCATGAAACGCATCGGTGGCTATATGACAAAAGTACATTTTATTGCTATTGGCGGCAGCGTAATGCACCAATTGGCCATTGCATTAAAGAACAAAGGATACCTGGTAACAGGCAGCGACGATGAGATCTTCGAGCCGGCTTTGTCAAATCTCCGCCAGGCAGGTATTTTGCCCGCCGCTATGGGATGGGATGCAGGAAAGATCACCGCAGATACAGACGCTATCATCCTGGGAATGCATGCCCGGGAAGACAATCCCGAACTCATCAAAGCGAGGGAACTGGGGCTTAAGATCTATTCGTTCCCTGAATATATTTACCAGGAAAGCCGCGAAAAAACAAGGGTAGCAATAGGCGGAAGCCACGGTAAAACCACTACCACTGCCATGATCATGCACGTTTTACAACAGAATAAACGGGATTTTGACTACCTGGTAGGCGCCAAGCTGGAAGGTTTTGCACAATCAGTGAACATTACCAACGCTCCCATTATTGTTTGTGAAGCCGACGAATACCCGGCCTCTGTAATAGAAAAAAGGCCGAAATTCCATTTTCTTCACCCGCAGATCGCCGTGCTTACCGGCATAGCCTGGGATCATATCAACGTATTTCCAACTTACGAAATATATGAAACGCAGTTTGCCATCTTTATCCGCGATATGCAGGCAGGCGCGGTGCTGATCTATAATAACAACGACCCGGCCCTGGTAAAAGTGGTAGAGGCTAATGGACAGCATTTACAACTGATCCCATACGCTATTCCAGAACATCATATAGAGAACGGCGTTACTACCGTTACATTCGGCAACCATTCGGCCAGCCTGAAGGTTTTCGGAGATCATAACCTGCTTAATATGCACGCCGCACGCCTGGTATGCAACCAGCTGGGCATCAGCGATGCAGATTTCCTGTCGGCTATTTCCAGCTTCAAAGGCGCAGCCAAACGACTGGAACTGGTTGCAGCCAACGATCATTGCGCTATCTACAGGGATTTTGCCCATGCGCCTTCCAAAGTGAAAGCAACCATGGAAGCTACCCAGCAGCAATTTCCCGGCAGAAAGCTCATTGCAGTACTGGAACTGCATACCTACAGCAGCCTGAATGCCGATTTTTTGGATCAGTATTACAGCGCGCTGGACCCGGCAACTATTGCCGCTGTTTATTACAGCAAACACGCCCTGGAAATAAAACGTATGCCTGACCTTTCGCCCGAACTGATAGCACAGCGTTTCGGACGGAATGATCTGCATATCTTTAACAGCAGGGAAAAACTTGAAAATTTCCTGCAGGGACAATCATACCAGGATACCAACCTATTGCTCATGAGCTCCGGCACATACGATGGATTGGATTTTCCTAAACTGGCAGCATTATTACCATTAAACAATCAGCACACAACTAAATAGATTATAAATGCCTTCTTTGCTCCTCAAAAGGCCTCTGGCCGTGATCGACCTGGAAACTACCGGCACAAACGTGGCGACGGATCGTATTATAGAAATTGCAATTATTAAAGTCTTCCCAGACAAAACCACCCAGTCGAAAGTGCGGCGCATTAACCCGGGAATGCCTATTCCAGCCGGTTCTTCAGCTATTCATGGCATCAGGGATGAGGACGTAAAAGATGCTCCTTTATTCAAGCAGGTAGCGCATGAACTGAAACAGTTCATGGACAACTGCGACCTGGCAGGTTACAACTCCAACAGGTTTGATATTCCTTTGCTGGTAGAAGAATTCCTGCGGGCAGATGTGAATTTTGACGTCAGCAAACGTAAGTTCGTTGACGTACAGCGCATTTTCCACCTCATGGAAAAACGCACGCTCGCTGCCGCCTATAAGTTCTACTGCGACAAACAGCTGGAAAATGCACACAGTGCAGAAGCCGACGCCATGGCCACCTACGAGATACTGGAAGCCCAGCTGGCCCGCTACGAGCACTTGCAGGAGGATATTGACTCACTTGCTACGTTCACCAAAGAAGAAGATTATATAGATTTTGCCCGCCGCCTTGTCATGCAGGGAGGACAGGAAGTATTTAACTTCGGCAAGTATAAAGGACGCCCGGTCAGAGAGGTATTGAAAGCAGAACCTCAGTATTATGATTGGATGATGAAAGCCGACTTCCCGCTTAATACCAAGCAAAAGTTGACTGAAATTTTCCATAATATGATGTTAAAAAAAATGTAATGTTTAACCGGAACATCCTATCTTGCAGCGGAATTGAATTATTTTCGCAGTCCAAAAATATCATCTCCTAATTGGAAAAGCTTGTCATCATTCCCACCTACAATGAGAAGGATAATATCCGGAACATCATTGATGCTGTACTTTCACTGAAAGAGAACTTTCATATACTTATAGTAGATGACGGCTCTCCGGACGGTACAGGTAATATTGTTAAGGAATTGCAGCAACAGCATCCTGGGGAACTTTTCCTGGAAGAAAGGTCAGGAAAACAAGGTTTGGGAACAGCGTATATTCATGGGTTCAAATGGGCGCTGGCACGCGGTTACCGGTATATTTTCGAAATGGATGCCGATTTCTCACATAACCCTAAAGATCTTACCCGGCTGTATCATGCCTGCGCTAATGAAGGAGCGGATGTAGCGGTAGGTTCCAGGTATGTAAAAGGCGGTAAAACTGAAAACTGGCCGTGGGACAGGGCCGTATTATCTTACGGCGCCTCGATCTATGTAGGTATGATCACATGGATGCCGGTTAAAGATCCAACAGCCGGTTTCGTTTGTTACAGCAACCGGGTACTGGAAGCCATTAACCTGGACCAGATCCAGTTTGTTGGCTATGCTTTCCAGATCGAAATGAAATTCACTGCCTGGAAACTTGGGTTCCGCATCAAGGAAGTGCCTATTACGTTTAAGGACCGGAAAGAAGGATATTCGAAAATGAGTAAAGGCATTGTAAAAGAAGGCATTTTAGGAGTGCTGAAGATACAATGGCAAAGCCTTTTCAGAAATTATAAAAGACGGGTTACGAATTAGTTTCACGCAAAGAAGCAAAGTAAGCAAAGAGGCATAAGATATTGTTTTAAGGAAAATAAGAAAGCAAAGGAGTTGAAGATTATGTTATAACACAATCTTCAACTCCTTTGCCTTCTTAAAATCCGCTCTGGTCAAAAACTTCTTATGCTTCTTTGCTTACTTTGCTTCTTTGCGTGAAACCCAAAATTGGTTCAATGAGAAAAGCATTTCTCCAGCTTCATCTATCTGTGTTCCTGGCTGGATTTACGGGTATACTTGGCAAATTGATTACGCTGAACGAGGGCTTGCTGGTTTGGTATCGTTTGTTGATCACTTCCATTAGTTTATTTATCCTGTTCCGGGTGCAGGGTAGTTTCAAAAAACTTCCGTGGAAAGATATTTTGCCGATTGGCAGTACCGGCGTTGTAGTAGCGCTGCACTGGCTGTTCTTTTATGGCAGTATCAAGTATGCCAATGTTTCCATTGGGGTGATATGCTTTTCACTTACCAGTCTTTTTACCGCGATCTTCGACCCGCTGATCAACCGGCGGAGATTTGATGTGGCGGAGATGCTTCTTAGCCTGCTTACACTGTTCGGCATTTTGCTGATCTTTCATTTCGACAGCCAATACCGAACAGGGATCATACTGGGGATCATTTCATCAATGTTTGCCGCTTTGTTCACCGTTTTTAATAAACGCCTGATAAAGCGGTTCGATACCTATACTATCACTTTTTACGAACTTTCTACCGGCTTCGTGGTGCTGACTGTGCTGATGCCGCTGTATATCTGGTATTTCCCTGTGGCTTCGCTGACGCCGGGCGCCAGGGATATCATTTACCTCTTCATACTTTCCTGGTTCTGTACCATACTGATGTACCTTCTCAGTATGAGCGCCCTGAAAAAGATATCGCCTTTTACTGTTAACCTGTGCTTTAACCTGGAGCCGGTTTACAGCATCATACTGGCATTCATCCTGTTTGATGAAAGCAAAATGCTGAATGGCGCCTTCTATGCGGGTCTGGGCTGCATTATACTATCGGTTTGCCTGCAGATGTTCAGGGTGTCGAGGGGGCATGGTCTCCAGGCGGGCGCCGGGCACTGATCTTTTTCCATTGCTGTAAAATTGGTACCCGGGAAATGTCAATTTCCTTATTTTGCAGTATTATGAGAAAAGTACTGTTAGGGGCGGCATTGATAGGAACAAGCCTGCTTTCCTATGCACAACAACAACCTGCAAAAAAACCATTGGACCACAGCGTTTACGACGGCTGGCAAAGTATCGGTACCAAAGTGATCAGCCCAAACGGCCAGTTTGCGGCTTACGTTATTACACCACAGGAAGGAGATGCCGACCTGGTTATCCATGATCTTAAAACCGGTCAGGCGTTGACTATCCCCCGGGGAAACAGTCCTTACATTTCCGCCGACTCCCGCTACCTTGTCTGCAGTGTTAAACCACTGTTCAGGGATGTCAGGCAAGCAAAGATCAAAAAGAAGAAAGCTGCGGAAATGCCTAAAGATTCCCTGGCTATCGTGGCATTAGGGCAAAACACTGCCCCGCTGAAATTTGCATCAGTAAAGTCTTTTAAAATTCCTGAAAATGCTGTGGGCAACATCCCGGTGGTTGCCTGGCTGCAGGAGATCCCGGCAAATGATTCTGCCAAAAACAAAACACATAAACCGGCGGCTACAGACAGCGACAGAGATGACGACGATAAAGCCGGCGGCGCTTCCGCCGAAAGCGGTATGCTGATCATCAGGCAGCTTATTTCCGGCCGCCAGGATACGATCAGAAATGCCAGCGAATATGTTTTCAATAAAGAAGGACAATACCTGCTGGTAGAAACAATCGCCAATAAAAAAGATAGTCTTTCCAAAACAAGCGTCCTGCGCTGGAATGTGGCAAAAAATACTGCCGATATCCTCAGCACCGGGATGAGCGACTATAAACAACTTGCATTGGCTAAAAACGGGGAACAGGCTGCATTCGTTGCCACCAGCGATTCTGCAAAGGCGCTGCAGCAATTCTATAAACTTTACTACTTCGATTCAAAATTCGATAGCGCAAAAGTAGTGGCCGACAGGAACACCAACGGCATACCCGCCCGTTGGACCATCAATCCCAACAGCAGCCTTAATTTCAGCAACAACGGCAAACGCCTTTTCTTTGGCACCTCTCCTATTCTGCCGGTCAAGGATACCAACATTGTTGAATTTGAAGTAGCGAAAGTGGATATCTGGAACTACCAGGACGATTACCTGCAACCGATGCAGCTTAAAAATGCAGACCGCGAGTTAAAGAGAAGCTATGCAGCCGTTTATCATATTCCTGCAAACAAAGTGATACAGCTGGGCGACCAGGACGCTGAAAACGTGATCACAACCAATGAAGACAGTCCTTACGCCCTGGGTTATTCCGATAAAGGTGAAAGGATCGCTTTGCAGTGGACAGGCCGTACACTGAAAACAGCTTACCTGATCAATGTAAATGATGGCTCCCGTAAAAAGATCAAAGAGAAACTGAATGGCTATTTTTCTCTTTCTCCTTTCGGCAAATACATTGTGTGGTACGACCTGGATAACAAACATTACTTCACCTATAACAACACTACCGGCGCTACCCTGAATATCAGCGAAAAGATACCGTACAAGATGTATGATGAAGAAGATGATCACCCGGATGTTCCTGAAGCCTACGGCATTGCGGCCTGGTTGCAGAACGACGATAAGATCTTCCTTTACGACCGGTATGATATCTGGGCTGTAGATCCTGATGGCAAAACTGCTCCCGTGAATTACACTGACGGAACCGGAAGAAAAGAAAAGATCACTTTCAGGTATGTGCAACTTGACAAAGAACACAGGTACCTGCCCTATAGCGGCAATATAATCCTCAGCGCCTACCAGGAACCTACCAAGTACAATGGTTTCTACCAGTATGCCGCACCAAGGAAAGATGGTAAGAAAGGAACCCTGAAGCAGCTGGTACTAGGCCCATGGTCGTTTGCCGATCTGCAGAAAGCAAAACTCGGGCAGGTATATATCTTCAACAAAGGCAGGTACGAGATCTCACCGGATGTTTACAGCACAACGGGCGACTTCGTTCAGGCCACACAGTTAAGTCATACCAATCCGCAGCAAAAAGATTACAACTGGGGAACAGCCGAATTGTATAAATGGAAAACCTTTACCGGTAAAGCGGCGGAAGGCATCCTGTACAAACCGGAAGATTTTGACAGCACCAAAAAATATCCTGTCATTTTCTATTTCTATGAGAAATTAACAGACGGTTTATATAACTACCAGGCGCCTGCGCCTACCCCATCGCGCCTGAACATTTCTTTCTTCGTAAGTCGCGGTTACCTGGTGTTTGCGCCCGACATTACTTACGAGAACGGCTATCCCGGCAAAAGCGCTTACGACTACATTGTGAGTGCAGCAGAAGACCTGGCAAAACGCCAGTGGGTAGATGGCCGGCATATGGGAATACAAGGCCAGAGCTGGGGAGGATACCAGGTAGCATACCTGGTTACCCAAACCAACCTGTTTGCGGCTGCATGGGCAGGAGCGCCTGTGGCGAATATGACCAGCGCCTACGGCGGCATCAGGTGGGAAAGCGGTATGAACCGCCAGTTCCAGTATGAGCATTCTCAAAGCCGCATTGGCGCTACGCTTTGGGATAAACCTGAGCTATATATAGAAAACTCGCCGTTGTTCAACCTGCCAAAAGTAACCACCCCGCTGGCCATCATGGCTAACGATGCTGATGGCGCAGTACCATGGTACCAGGGAATTGAACTGTTTACAGGTTTGCGCAGGCTGGGCAAGCAGGTATGGATGTTAAACTATAATAACGAAGCCCATAACCTGATGCTGCGCCAGAACAGGAAAGATATTCAACGCAGGGAACAACAATTCTTCGATCACCTCCTGAAAGGAGAACCAGCACCACAGTGGATGGTAACCGGCGTGCCGGCCACCGAGAAAGGCATCAACTGGGGCTGGGACCTCGTGAAGTAGTTTCACGCAAAGAAGCTAAGGAGCAAAGAAGCATAAGATATTATTTTAAGGAAAATAAGAAAGCAAAGGAGTTGAAGATTGTGTTATATAACATAATTTTCAACTCCTTTGCTTTCTTAAAATTCGCTTCGGTCAAAAAATCTCTTATGCTTCTTTGCTCCTTAGCTTCTTTGCGTGAAACACCCCCGGTTTGGAGATATGATATATTTAACATATATTTACAATATGTGATCCTATAATGCCAATTTATTACCTATGAACTTCCATATTTACCATCCTGCAGATGCGCTCAGACCATTTGTAAAACAGTACTACTATTGGGAAGATAATACCCGCGGTACTATCCAGATCCCTCAAAACCTGTTTGCGCTGGGCGATCAATATCTAATCCTGATGCTAGAGGGGAAAGGCGAAGTGAAACCGGCCACGCATAAAGCTTTTACGTTAACGGGAAATGCCATACTGGGGCATCTGACCTGCGCCTGCCAGTTCCAGGTAGAAGGACCGGTCAAAGTGGCTGTGGTACAGTTGAACCCATACGGATGCTTCCGTTTATTAGGTTTGCAGGCCGATAGTTTTACCAACTATTACAGGAACCTGGATACCCTGAACAGCGGGTTATGGACGGAGACTGCCAATGCGTTAAGGGAGATGAAGGATATGAAGGAAGTGGAAACGATCCTTGACAAGGCATGTATCACTACCATGGAATCTCAATGCTGCAGCATGAGAACGGCCGATGATATGGCAGACTATATGTTGATCAGGCAGGGAAATGTAAGCCTGCAAGAGTTGTCGGAAAGATACCAGTTATCGAAACCCACGCTGGAACGTATATTCACGGCGGTTATTGGCCTCCCTCCTTTATTATACGCCCGGATGATCCGGTATAAAACTGCGTTAAGGGCTTTGCGGCAGCTGAACCTGCCCGAATGGCAATTGCCGGTAGCGGCTACGGCCTATTATAACCAGGCGATGTTCATCGAAGATTATTTACAGTTCAATCATCAAACACCTTCTTATTTTACTCCATCTACAGCCACTATTGCACAAATGCCGGCCGAACACCAGCAGGTAGCGGTTGCCAGTTAAAATATTTTTGCATTACTTTACCCGGGTAAACAAACAGTAATGCAAACGGAAACAGTTTATAACGGTGAATATAGTATTACTACAGATCAGTCGAAATTTGATCTGGAAGTGATACACCATTACCTGGCGTACGATTCGTATTGGGCGCAGAATATTCCTATGGAAACCGTGAAGAAAATGATAGCGAATTCGCTATGCTTCGGAGTATTATACCAGGACAAACAAATAGGGTTTGCCCGTACGATCACAGATAAAGCGGTTTTTGCCTACCTCGCTGATGTATTCATCCTCCCGGAACACAGGGGGCGTGGATTGTCGAAATGGTTAATGCAAACAATTATTTCCCATCCAGATCTGCAGGGTTTAAGGCGTATTTTACTGGTTACATCAGATGCGCATGGATTGTATGAAAAATTCGGTTTCGAACTGATAAAGAACCCGGATAAGTTCATGCACATTCATAACCCGGATGTGTATACGAAGCAGTAATGAATGTTCAGCTTTTTTTGTTATTTTATAGATATAAATTCCCCATATGCAATCTAATGCTGCCTTCTGGCGTGAACAATTGAAATTAACTCCCCATGTGGAAGGAGGCGCCTTCCGTGAAACTTACAGGTCTGATTGGATGCTGGATATGTCGACACTTCCTGCCGGCATGGCTGGTAACCGAAATGCATCTACCTGTATCTATTTCCTGCTGGAATACGGAGAATTCTCAGCTTTCCACCGGATAGCGGCAGATGAGATCTGGCATTTTTATGACGGGCAGACCCTCACGATTTATGAAATTGAACCGGGTGGCGAATTAAAGGTACACCGGCTGGGAAGGGATGTGGTAAATGGGGAAGCGTTGCAGGTAGTGATCAGGGCCGGTAATTGGTTTGCTTCCAGGGTGGAAGTTCCCGGCGGCTTTGCGCTTGTTGGCTGTACAGTGGCCCCGGGATTTGATTTTGCCGATTTTGAGCTGGCAGAAAAAGCATCTTTGCAGGCTGCATACCCCGATCATGCAGCGCTGATAGAAAGCCTGACCAACTAACGTCGGCAGCTATACGAAAAGCTTTTTGTACATTTAGTATATGAAAAAGATTATCTATATCGTTCTCCTGTTGGGCATAGGCCTGTTGATCTTCTGGCTGGGCAAACGCTCCGGTACTAGAATTGTAAGCCAGGAAGTGATATCCAACAGCCTTATCGTGAAAGAGATTGCAGAACTGGCTTCACTGGATGTTCAGGGTAATGCAAGTATTAAAAGGAGCAATATTGAAAATAGCGGCAACTGGACAGATAATCTTAAAAAAACATTCCTTGAAAATACGGTGTGGATCACTATTCCATACCAGGCAAAGTATGGAGTGAATATAGATGATCAGCATTTTAAAGTGTCTGTGAATGACAAAAAGATCGTTATAGAACTGCCTGCGCCCAGGTTGTTAAGTTATGAATTGAAGATAGACAAAATGGAGACTTCCAACAGGAAAGGGTGGTTCCTGTTCCAGGACGATGAAACATATACAGATGTGCAAAAGTCGCTGTACCGTACCAGCAGGCAGCAACTGGAAAACAATCCCACCTATATTCAACAGTCCAAAGACAGGATACGCAAGGTTATGGAACAGTATTACGCCCCTTTCCTGAAGGATCATACGCTGGAGATCAGGTATGTAGGAGAAAGTAAAGCTCCTGTCCTGGATTAAGCCGCTTCTTCCGCTATATACTTAACCAGGCTTCTTTTGGCAATAGGCAACAGCGTTTCATCAACCGGCATTACCAGTGGCGTTTCCACGCAATAGACAGCCGGGTTCGGCAGTTCCTTCTTTTCTTTTATCAATAAGGATTTGACATGATTGATGGTATATACCAGGTCCTTTTTATAGGACGACAGGTAAGCCGTGTGAATTCCCCTGTACTTCTCGTCGTGCCGCTCGAAGATCGTTAAGCGATACGAATACACTAAAATCTGCCTGTAGCTGCCGTCGCAAAGCAGCAGATAGCCTTCCTTACTTTCCAGCGGAACCAGGCCAACAGGATAGATGGTCAGCTGTGCGGCTACCATTTCGTACAATGAAGTACCATCTTTAATGGTATTATTCATTTCCTGGATAGAGTATTGGATAATATCTTCCAGTTCCGCCATCAGCTCGTCATCTGCTATCATTTGTTCGTATAGCAGTTCCAGTTTCTGGATATTGACGGCGGTCAACTTTTTCGGGAACTGTTGTTGAAGAAATTGTTTGTTGTCCCTGAATGCAATCAGGTTGTTGTAATGAAAGATAATGTCCGAAAGCTGAGGGTACAGCTTGCTTTGGTTAAAATACCGGTTGATGTCTTGCAGATAGGCCAGCAGTGTGTATTTCTTCAGTTCAAAATCTATGTAGCCATCTGCAAACCAGGTCTCACTTAATACTCCCATGGCAAAATAATTTAATGGATCACTACTTTAATTTACGAAAAAATTGGGATTTGAATCAGCGTTCCGGAAAAATGAACTGTTATCTTTTGTTAATGATTGCTTATTAAAAGTGCCTGAAACAGAGAACTTTGCCAGATATTTTGACCAAAACGGAGAATAAAACCAAAAATATTTGAGACCCCACTTTTTTATGAAGTTAATTTCATAACTTCAGTATATTATTTTTCATTTTTTTAATTTCAGTTATCATGAACATTTACGTAGCCAACCTTCATTATAGGTTGAACGATGAAGATCTGCATCAGATTTTCAGCGATTTTGGAGTGGTTACCTCCGCAAAGGTTATTAAAGACCACGAAACTGGCCGTTCACGCGGTTTTGGCTTTGTGGAAATGCCTAATCAAGAAGAAGGAGCTAAGGCTATGGATAGTTTGAACGGCAGCGAGATCGAAGGCAAGCAATTAACGGTTAACGAAGCTAGACCTAAACAACCGAATAATAATTTCAAAGGGGGCGGTGGTAACCGTGGCGGCGGAGGATATGGTTCCCGCGACCGTCGTTATTAATTTTTGACCCCATTATTCGGCACCAAGGAACTACAAGAAAAGGTTGTCTCAATGTTATGTTGAGGCAACCTTTTTTCTTTTGCCATTATTTTACTTTCCTGAAGGCTCTGCAAGCAGCTGTTCTACTGCCTTCAACCGTTTCTCCAGCATCTCATTTCTGCTCCTCTCCCGGTCAATTTCTTTCTTCTGCTCAATGATATACAAGGTCAGCTCCTCTACTTTCTTCAACAGTCCTGCCTGTTGCTCGCCAATATCCAGGCCATGAGTTAAAACCGAATCTGCTGAAGGTATTCCCGGCAGATGTTTATTCTCCCTGATAAATTTTTCAACAGAAGGAAGAGAAGGCAAACTGTAACTATCATCAAAAACATAATCAGGCCATTCTGTTTGTGAAACCTTGATACGCCTGGCTTTAATGTTGCCGTTAACATTCAGCTGCTTTTGGCTCGCGGTGGTTCCCACTGTCAGATCGCCCGACAACACTCCGCCGGTTAAGGCCAGGTAATCAGCGGGGTTAAAGTTGCCGGAGTCCCAGATGGTACGCCATTCGGTTTCCCAGTTGTTGGCTACTTTACGTTTGGTATACAGGCTGCCGCTGTTTGTACCCATAGCAATAATTCCTTCGTAAGTACGATCCGTGGTTAAAGGACCCAGGTAAAAATAGGCTGCGTAGTTATTATTCGGTACGCCGTTGGCCGGCCTGAACTGCCCGTTGAAATACACTCCCGGTGCGGTATAGTTATATGTATGCACATCGCCAAACAGCGTATTGGCATACCGGAACATGCTGGCTGCATGCAACCCATCGAGCATATCGGCATTCAGCCCGGAATTGGGTCCCATATTGCCGCTTCGCCAAATGGTTTCTGTAGTACCATTATTCATGTAAACCAACTGGTTTGCGCCGATATTGAGCGCATAAGAAGGAGTGGCCGACAAGTCAGGATACCACGTGATCTGCCCTACTGACTTATTATTGGCTATCGCAACCTGGCTTTTCTTGCCACTGGCGTCAACCAACCGTTTGATCGCCAGGTACCTGAAAAAATCTGCTCCGGGGTCGACTTCCAGGTTGTTTGTTGTGGAGTTGCCGTTGTTGGTTACTGTTTGCAGGTCCTGGGCATAGGAAATACCGGCAATCATAAATGCCAGTACAAATAGGAATACATGTTTTTTCATATCTAAAATGGATTAACCGAATTAAAAACAATGAGGTTGTATAGGTGACAAATTTTTAAAGCAGTGTAAGAATAATAAAAAAACGGAGATCATGTAAATACATTATCTCCGTTCTTCTTAATAAAAGCTTTGCGCCTCTATGGGCAACAATATGCTAG
Organism: Chitinophaga terrae (ex Kim and Jung 2007); assembly: GCF_900107795.1. GTDB lineage: Bacteria > Bacteroidota > Bacteroidia > Chitinophagales > Chitinophagaceae > Chitinophaga > Chitinophaga terrae. Next base: position 22,767 of record NZ_FNRL01000008.1, on the reverse strand, counting down.
AATGATTTTTTCGGATCAAAGTTTTCCAGTTCCTGGGCTACTGCTGTCAGGAAGGTAGCTCCTAATGATCCATCAACGATCCGGTGATCGTACGACATAGAGAGGTACATCATATGGCGGATACCAATTGTATCGCCGTCCGGCGTTTCTATTACAACAGGGCGTTTCTTGATTGCGCCTACTGCGAGGATAGCTACCTGTGGCTGGTTAATGATAGGCGTTCCCATCAGGCTGCCGAAGGTACCTACGTTGGTTAAGGTAAAGGTGCCGCTCTGCGTATCTTCCGGTTTAAGCTTATTCTGACGGGCTGCATTAGCCAGGTGATTCACCTGTTTGGTGATTCCTACCAGGTTCAGTACATCCGCGTTTTTAATAACCGGCACTATCAGGTTGCCGCTTGGTAAAGCGGTAGCCATGCCTATATTGATATCTTTCTTGATAATGATCTTATCTCCGTCCAGTGAGCAGTTGATCAGCGGGAAACGTTTGATGCATTTGACAATAGCTTCGATAAAGAGCGGGGTGAATGTCAGTTTTTCACCTTCCCTTTTTTCGAATTCGCCTTTTACCCGTTCCCTCCATTTCACCATGTTGGTGACATCTGCTTCAGCAAAGCTGGTCACATGCGGACTTGTCTGTTTGCTCATCACCATGTGATTGGCGATCAGTTTGCGCATGCGGTCCATTTCCACGATTTCCACGTTGCCGCTGTAAGTAGGGCTGGAAACGGTGGTTGTTACGACCGGCTGAACAGCAGGCGCCGGTGCAGCTTCCCTTGCGGGTGTTACATCCGGGATGATCTTACCTTCCTTGCGATCCGCAACATATTGCAGGATATCTTTTTTAGTTACCCGGCCGTCGTTTCCGCTGCCTGGTATCTTTTCAAGATCGGCAAAGCTGACGCCTTCCTGCTGTGCGATGGTAAGAACAAGCGGAGAATAGAATTTTGGTCCGCTGCCTGCGGCAGCAGCGGCATGGTGTTGCTCCGCTGCGGGTGCAGATGCCGGAGCTGGCGCGTTAGTTTGTTCTGGTGTGGAAACAGCGGGAGCCGCTGGTTGTGACGGAGCCGTGGACGCTCCTTCTTCTGCATTGGTACGGATACGGGCAATAACGGTACCTACAGGTACAACGTCATTCTCGTTGAAGAGCACTTCGGTGATCTCTCCTTCCGCATTCGAAGGGACTTCGCTATCCACCTTGTCGGTAGCAATTTCAAGAACGGTTTCATCCACTTTTACGTGGTCTCCCGCCTTTTTATGCCAGCGCAGGATGGTTGCTTCCATGATGCTCTCCCCCATTTTGGGCATTACCAATTCTACAATTGCCATAAGATTGAATTTAGCATTTATGCTTTAGTGCTGGGCAAAAATAAGGGAATTTCCCAATTCCTACTGAAGGATGAGCTTTCTCAGCTCATTCAACGCGTAAACCGCAGCCATATTAGTATTCCGCTCGCGGTCGTAGCGGAGCTGGTGCTTTTTTGTAACAATGGTATCAGCGTTGGCCACTGCTATCCACACGGTTCCTACCGGCTTTTCGGCAGATCCGCCATCCGGCCCCATGATCCCTGTAACGGCAACCGCGTAATCTGTTTGCAATGTATTGAGCGCTCCTTTCACCATTTCGATAGCCGTTTCTTCGCTCACCGCCCCGTAAGCCTGTATGGTAGCGGGATTCACTCCAAGGAGTTTTATTTTCGTCTCGTTGGCATAGGCAACCACGCTGCCTTTATAATAAGCGGAGCTGCCGGGAATAGCTGTGATCTGGCTGCTGATAAGACCGCCAGTACAGCTTTCGGCGGTACCTGCGGTTTTACCTTTTTCCAGCAACAGCTGTCCAACTACCTGGGCAATAGGGATATCCTGGTCTGTTACCATGATATCCGCGACCAGGTTCTTCAAATCATGGAACAAGGCACTCATCTCAGCCGCCACTTCCAGCTTTTCTGCTCCGAATGCCGATAATCTCAGCTTCAGCAAACTATAGCTCGGCAGGTATGCCAGGCTGAAATGAGCCGGCAATGCAGCTTCGAAGCCAACAAGGCGTTCTGCCACAAACGATTCCCCCATCCCTGAAGTAACGATGGTCTGGTGTATCACAGCGGGAGTTTTGAAATGCGTTTCAAGCCTGGGCAATACATAACTGCTCATGATACCCTGCATTTCATATGGTACGCCGGGCATCGACACATAGATCACTCCATCCTTCTCGAACCACATAGCGGGAGCTGTGCCCCATTTATTCTGGATAATAGTAGCAGATTCCGGTACCATGCTTTGCTCAATATTCCTGTCGAGCATCGGCAAACCGCGGCTCTCAAAAATATGCAGCACGTTATTCAGCGCTTCCTCGTTCCTTACCAAACGGGTATTGAAGTATTCGCATAAGGTAGGCTTGGTAATATCATCGGCTGTGGGGCCCAGGCCGCCGGTGATCAGCACGATCTGGGAAACGGACGATTCCTTTTCCAGGGCCGACAGGATATCTTCCCTTTTGTCGCCGATCGCTAATCTCCTGTGTACCCAGATCCCCATATCATTCAGTCGCTGGGCCATCCAGGCAGAATTGGTATCGATAGTCTGACCTATCAGCAATTCATCCCCTATCGTGATAATGCTGGTTAATATCTTTTCCACTGGCGTAGTTTTTTGCAGTTATCAAACAATCATGATGCCGCATCTTCCCTGAAAAAAGGTTGCAATCTCTTTTTTAATTCTTCCGGCAACCCTGCCTTCTGTTTTGTTTTGACATCAATAAACACCAGGGTAGTTACGCCTACATTCAGCAACTCCCCTTTTTCGTTATATAACTCACTGTGAAACTGTATTTTGGAACTCTTTGGAAGCTCTTTCAATATGGTTTTCACCGTAATAAGATCATCGTAATAGGCGGGGCGTAAATATTTTATATTCAATTCTGCCACCGGCATGATCACACCCTGTTCTTCCAGTTCTTTATAGGAAAAACCCAGCTCACGGATCGCTTCTGCCCTTCCCACTTCAAAATACAACCCATAGTTTCCGTAATAAAGATATCCCATCTGGTCTGTTTCTCCATACCTGACCCGGATGGTTGTAGTACTAATGAACATTGTTGTGCGGTTGTTTAAACTCCAAACGTTAACAAGAAAATTTTACTTGCCCACGGCGCCATCTATAGAAAACTTGCCCGGACCTACGAAAAGAATTGTTACAAATGCTGCCAGGAACATGATAGGCAACTCTCTTTCGTCCAGCGGTTTAGTGCCGTGAATAACAAAGGTAATTACGCTCATACAAATTATCAGCGGGATGCTGGCAAGACGCGTCAGCATTCCCAAAACAATGAAAACAGCGCAAAAAACCTCCGCAAATACTGTCAAACCTAAAGAAATTTTAGATCCTACGCCCAATGGATCTGAAAAAGAATGCATTTTGGCAGAAAAATTGATCAGCTTTGGCCATCCGTGTAAAAATATCAGTCCGCCGAAGACTATACGAACAATCAACATGGAAAAACTTACAGCGCCATTTGAATACCCGGTGGAAAAGAGTTTTCTCATATTAGACAAGGTTTTTTGTGCTTTAAGGGCTTTTTTTTCGCAAGATAAAGGAATAGCATATGCCTGACCGTTGGAGTTATCCACATTGTTAGAAACAGGTCTGGAAAAGAAGGAGGATAACATATATATTTGACACCGGAGTTTCCGCAAATCGACAAACGAGGGCAAGATGTTTTGTGATCCGAGGAAATATTTATGCCAAAGATCCGTTTAAAACGAATATTCAAGAAATAACAGCTATAGCATGCAATTCATAAGAAAAGTTATTGTTCCAGGTCAACTGTATTTTTCTGTACTGGTATTTGCTGGTGCGGGACTGGCAACTATCCCCGCTGCCCAGGCACAGCAAACACGCGTATATACAGATCCGGAAAAAGTATTTAAAGACGCCCAGCAACATTTCCAACAGGAAAAGTATGCAGTGGCCATGCAACTTTTCAAACAAACCATCGAAAAGATCGATTACTGGCACGAATCGAACCGCGATCTTGTTAAAACAGATGCATACTATTATTACACCATCTGCGCATTGAAGCTGCAACAGGGAGATGCCGAGCAGGAAGCGCTGACATTCCTTAAAACAGCCAATAATAAAGCAAGGGAAGAACTGGTGAGCTATCAACTCGCTAAATACTACTTCCGCCAGAATAAACTCAAAGAGGCTATCCCGCTTTACGAAAAAGCCAATATTGAGAACCTCTCCAACTCCGAAATTGCAGAAGCCAAATTCGAACTGGCCTACTGCTATTTCAATATGAAAGAGTTCCAGAAAGCGCTGCCACTGTTTTCTTCCATCAAAGACATCCCCGGCAAGTATAACATCCCCGCTAACTACTACTATGGCTTCATCGCCTATTACAACCACCAGTATGCAGATGCGCTGAACAGCTTCCAGAAAGTGGTCAGCGAACCTAAATACAGCAAAGTAGTTCCTTACTATATCGCCGAGATATATTACTTCCAGGGAAAAACAGACCAGCTGATCTCCTACACCGAACCGCTGATCAGGGAAGGCGGACAGTATTACGAAGCAGAACTGAAACAATTGCTTGGTAAAGCGTATTTCGAGAAAAAAGATTATACCAGAGCCCTGCCCCTGTTGCAGGACTTCCAGGATAATGCAGAAGAAGTGAGGAAGGAAGACATCTACCAGCTGTCTTACGCTTATTACCAGACAAAGAATTACTCAAAAGCGATCAACGGGTTCAAACAACTGAGCAGCTCCAAAGACTCGCTGGGTCAGAATTCTATGTACCTGCTGGGCGACTGTTACCTGAAAACCGGCCAGAAAGCCAACGCCCGCAACGCCTTTGCTTTTTGCTCCAACAACAGCTCAAATGCACAGCAACAGGAAATTTCCAGGTTTAACTACGGCAAGCTCTCTTACGAACTTGGCTACCCGGATGCTGCGCTCACTGAGCTGACACAGTTTGTAAAGCTCTACCCTAATTCGCCTTATCATACCGAAGCCAGGGAAATATTAGTGAACCTGTTCCTGAACAGCAACAACTATAAAGACGGGCTGGCAACCATCGAATCCATCGACGATAAAAGTCCGGCGGTGTTGAAAGCCTACCAGAAAGTTGCCTATGGCCGCGCCACACAACTGATCAATGATCAGCAACTGGCAGAAGCAGACAGGCTGCTGGATATCGCGATCAATAATCCTTACGATCAACAGATCAAAACGCTGGCTCATTTCTGGAAAGCGGAAATTGCATTACGCCAGAACAAAACAGACCAGGCCATCACTAACCTGAACGCCTACCTGAATGGCGGCGCTCCGGCTTCCGGCGAGGCCAACCAGCAAACTGCCAGCTATAACCTGGGATACAGCCTGTTAAAGCAGGACAAGTACAGCGAGGCCCTGCCTCATTTTGAAACCGCCCAGCGCACCAGCGGCCCCAATGCCGCAAAAATCGCTACAGATGCAGCACTAAGATCTGCAGACTGTTACTATATGCTGAGGCAATTCCCTAAGGCGCTGGCCCTCTACGATCGTGTCATCAGCAATAATGAGCCGGGTTCCGACTATGCTACCTACCAGAAAGCGGTGATATTGGGCCTGCAGGGAAAACAGGGAGAGAAGTTAGCGTTGCTGAAACAACTGGGTAATCAATATCCGACTTCCAACTTCGGCAACGAAACAGATATCGAGATCGCTAATACTTATCTTTCCCAGGAAAAATATACAGAAGCCATTCCGTTCCTTGAAAAGGTACTGCAAAAGCAACCTAACGGTTCCAATGCTCCAAGAGCCTTGCTGAAACTGGGGTTGAGCTATTACAATAAAGATAATGAGAGCAAAGCGCTGTCTTATTACCGCCAGGTGGTTGAAAAATTCCCCGGTTCGCCGGAAGCCAACGAGGCATTGCAAAGCATGAAAACGATCTATGTAAGCCAGGGCAAAACCGACGATTACCTCGCTTTCCTGAAAGCAAGCGGCAGGAACGTTTCAGCATCAGCTGAAGATTCTATCACCTATGCGGCGGCTGAAGCGCGTTTTACCAGCAATGACTGCAACGGCGCCATCGCAGGTTTCAACAATTACATCCAGAAATATCCTAACGGCCAGTTTATCCTGCCGGCTTATTTCTACAAAGCAGAATGCTCCTATAACAACAAAGATTATACGAATGCGCTGCCGGCATATGAATTCGTTCTGTCAAAAAATGCCAGCATTTACGCCGAACGTTCTGCATTGCAGGCTGCCAACATCAATTTTTACCAGGTTAAAAATTATGAGAAGGCAAGAAATTACTACCTGCAGTTGCAAGACCTTGCAACCAGCAAAGAAAACAGCCTGAGTGCAACCAAAGGTTTGCTCAGAAGTACTTACCAGTTAAAACGCTGGGATGAAGTAGCCAACTATTCAGAAATGTTGCTGGCTGCCAACAACCTCAGTACCGACGACCAGATCATCGCGCATTTCTATAGAGGTAAAGCCTTCCAGAACAGTAAAGACTATGCCGCAGCCATCGGCGAGTTTAAAACTGTTGCTGGTATGACCAAGTCAGAAACCGGTGCAGAAGCACGTTACAATATTGCTGATTCTTACCTGCAGCAAAATGAACTGGATGCCGCCGAAAAAGCCGGGTTTGATGTGATCAAGAATACGCCGTCTTACGAATACTGGGTTGCAAAATCCTATATCCTGCTGGGAGATGTGTACGCGCGGCAGCAAGACTTCTTCAATGCCAAAGCAACCTTTGAAAGTATAGTGACCAATTGTACTATTCCTGAATTAAAACAGGAAGCCAAAGACAAATTAGCAAAGGCCGAAGCAGATGAAAAGGCAGCAGGTAAAAAACCTAAGAAATAAAGGAACAGGTATTCTGAATCTTGAAAACTAAGCGCAATTGAGCATGAACACTCTTAAAATAAATCAGCAAAAAACATTCTTCCTGGCGGCTATAGCTGCAGCCAGCCTGTTGCCGGGAAGCAAGGCCAACGCACAGGAAACACTGAAACAGGAAACGATCGATATCATTTCCACCAACCAGCCTAAACTGCGCGATGCCTATAAATTGAACCTGACAGCATCTTTACCGTCTGTTGATACCAGCAGACCCGTGTTAAAATACCAGATACCTGCCCTGAACCTGAATTTCATGTACCAGGCCACGCCGTTAAAGCCACTGGCGCTGGGAAGGGATTCGCTCGGCAACCTGCAGAACAACTTTGTGAAACTGGGTTACGGAAACCTGCAAACACCTTATGTACAGGCAGGATTCGGAAGCGGCAGGCACGAAAACTACAACTATGGCCTGTATGTGAACTATACCGGCTCCAAAGACCAGGACCTGGAAGACAAGAAGTATTCTAACCTAAACGTCCTTGCCTCCGGAACTTACCTGACAGAAAAGCTGAAATTCGATGCCAGCCTGGGATACGACAGGAATACCGTGCATTATTATGGATACAACCACGATACTGCCAGCTTTAAAACCAGTGACCTGGCACAGACATTCAACCAGGTTACAGCAGCAGTAGGCGTAGAAAACCGCCCGCAGAACGACTGGGCATTTACGTTTAAACCTGATGTTAAGTTCATCCTGTTCAACGATTCTTACAAACGCACAGAAAATACATTCCAGTTCAAGATCCCCATCCGCAAACAGGTATTTGAAGATATTTATGTAGGAGCAGAAGGCGTGTTCGATCTTTCTACCTATAAGGTCGACAATGGCAAGGCTATCAACAACAACATTGTAGCCATCCATCCGGCTGTTGACATCATAAAACCGGGTTTTGTGTTGCATGCAGGAGTAAACCCAACCTGGTCTAACGGCCAGTTCAAATTGCTGCCCGACATCGTGAACGAGTCGCACCTGATCAAAAAGAAACTGATCTTAAGCAGCGGATGGATCTCCTATTTCGAGAAAAATTCCTATAGGAACCTGGCGAATAAAAATCCCTTCCTGGCAGGACTGGCAGACGATATGCTGAATACGAGGGTAGAAGAAAAATATACCGGTATCAAAGGTACGCTTGGCAGTCATTTCAACTACAACACCAAATTTGCAGCCGTTACCTGGTACGATCAGCCCCTGTTCATCAACGATACGCTGGATTCCAAAAGGTTTATCACTGTTAACGAAACAATGCTGAGAGCGTTCCAGCTGCATGCGGAAATCGGTTATATAGAAGAAGAGAAATTCCAGGTACGCGTGAGTTTCGACTGGTATAATTATAACAAGCAGGAGAAGGAAGTGAAACCATGGCACCTGGCTCCGTTCCAGGGCGACCTGTTTGCGCAGTATACTATCGGCAGGAAATTCCATCTGAAGGCGGATCTTTTCGCCCTGAGCGGATCATATTATTTACTGCCTAACAAAGATTTTGATAAAACGAGCAGCGCCTGGGATCTGAATGCCGGCGCTTCCTATGACATAGGCAAAAACTTTGGATTGTGGGTGAATGCAAACAATATCTTCAACTCCCATTACCAACGTTATTATCTCTATCCAACTTATGGATTTAATATTGTGGGTGGTGTGATGATTAAGTTTTAACTTTGTAACCCAACAGGTTAGCCCGAATGGCTCGGGCAGATTAGCGAAAATGTAAGTGGTCTATGCCTCATATATCTTCGCTAATCTTTTTTAGTCCTGTGGGTTTATTCTTCACTAAAAAAGTAAGGCTTTGATACTGTTGCAATACATCCAGGAAGTGTTATTTAAGCAGCGTGTTTGTGTAGTACCTCATTTAGGCACGTTTATGATCCAGCACTTCCCGGCGTTTTATAATACGAATACCCAAACGCTGACCCCTCCCCGTGATCAGATCATGTTCACCCAACACTGGCAGGATGATGGCGCCTGTGTAGAATGGATCGCCCTGAAAGAAAATCTTGTACCGGCTGTTGCCCAACGGAAGCTGGAAAAATATATAGAAGAGTTAAAAGAAGAGCTTAAATCAGCGACGCCGCTTTCCATACCTGGCGTAGGTAAATTATTGGGCGATTTTGCCGGCAATGTTCATTTTTACCCCGAAGAGCTGCCAGCAGAATTCGATTCTTTGGATATTGCCCCTATCGAAAGGGAAAGTGAGAAACCTTTTGCCCCAGCTTCGTCTATTGATCATACTCCTCCTCCAACAGTTGATAAAACTGCCCTGGAACCAATTATGACGGAAGAAGTGGAAAATGACCTGGAGTTAGTAGAAGAAGAAAGCGGGTTCAAATGGTGGTGGGCTGCTGTTCCGGCTATCATCATTATCGGGGGCCTGGCTGCCTGGTATTATGTAACTTACCAGTATAAGCCTGTAGCTACAACGGAAACAACGATAGAAGATACCCCGGCGCAACAACAGGTAGCCGCTGCTGATACTACGGCACAAACACCGGCAGATACGGTGCAGGCGCCTGCCAGGTACCTTGCCGTTATTAAAACATTTGACGATAGCGCCAAAGCGGCCAGCTACCAGGCTAAGCAAAAAGCCTGGGGATACCCTATGGTGTTATATAAACGGGATAGTTTATACGTTACTGCAATAGAACTGTTGCCCGACGCCGATACCACACATGTACTGGATTCGCTCAGGAAACATTTCCTGACTCCTGTACACCTGGATAAACAATGATCAGGATTTCATTTCGGCGGCTATGATCTCCAGTCCTTCTGCGAAAGTATGAGGTTTATAACCCAGTTCATTAGCGGCTTTGCTGATCACCAGTCCTGTTCTGGCAGGACGTGCAGCTGGCTGGGCCAGGGTTTTGGAGCTTATTTTTTCTACCAGGGAAGTGTCCAGATTAAAGAATGCAGCTATCTGAACTGCCATATCGTAGGGGGTCAGTGTTTCTTCTCCTGAGATATTGAATACTCCTGTAGTTTTTTTATCAGCGATCAACAAACATCCTTTTGCGAGGTCCTGGCATAAAGTGGGAGTACGCCACTGATCATCCACTACTTTTATTTTCTTGCCTTCCTGCAGGTTATTTTTTACCCAGCTGATCATGTTGCTGCGTTTAGGATCGTGTACAACGCCATAAACCAGCACCGTACGTACGATGGCCCATTGCAGTTTACTGTTCATGACCAGGCGTTCGGCGGCAGCTTTACTGGTGCCGTAATAATTGATGGGATTTACCAGGGCGTCTTCTGTATAAGGTCCCTGCAGGCCGTCGAATACGAAATCGGTAGATAAAAAGATGAAGAAGGCGTTGCAGCTTTCGGCCGCGTGAACGAGGTAGCGTGTAGCCCCTACGTTAGTATCCCAGCAGGCGTCCTTATTCTTTTCACATTCATCGACCTGCGACATAGCCCCGCTGTGAATGATCACATCCGGTTTGTGCTTGTCTACCAGTTGGTTAACGCTGCTGGCATTCCTGAGGTTAGCTTCTTCATATATGTAATTGCCCTTATGGGGAAAACGATTTGCTCCTCTGCCGGTGGCGATCACTTCGTACTGCCCATCTTGCAGAAAAAGCGGGATCAGATGCTGTCCCAATAATCCGTTACTGCCTGTTATAAGTACCTTCTTCATATAAAACGCTATCTCTAAAGATAAGAAAAAAATAAGGGGATTCATGGACAAAAGGTTTTTTTTAGTTGGCGCCCTTTGTCCATGCTCCCCTATCTGCTTTTGGGCGCATTATTTCACCTTCATACCAAGGTTGTACATGGTGAATGCCCAGGTATCAGCAACTTCTTCTATCTTCTTGCTGGTTGGCTTGCCTGCGCCATGGCCGGCCTGCGACTCGATCCTGATCAGTACCGGGTTTGGACCCGCATTATCTGCCTGCAGCGTTGCTGCAAATTTGAACGAATGTGCAGGAACAACCCTGTCGTCATGATCGGCAGTGGTGACCATGGTAGCAGGATAGGCAGTACCGGGTTTTAAATTATGGAGAGGAGAGTATTTCAGCAGGTATTTAAACTGCTCTGCGTCATCACTGCTTCCATATTCCGTTGCCCATGCCCAGCCAATGGTGAATTTCTGGAATCTCAACATATCCATCACTCCTACTGCCGGCAAGGCCACTTTAAAGAGTTCAGGGCGTTGGGTCATGCAGGCGCCTACCAGCAGGCCGCCATTAGAACCGCCCTGGATGGCGATCCTCGTCGGGTTGGTATATTTGGCAGATATGAGGTATTCGGCCGCTCCTATAAAGTCGTCGAATACATTCTGTTTCTTTTCCATCATTCCCGCTTTATGCCAGGCTTCTCCATATTCGCTGCCTCCGCGCAGGGATACTACAGCGTATATCCCTCCCTGTTCCATAAAGTAAAGGTTGGATACGCTGAAAGCCGGTGTAATGGCAATATTGAATCCGCCGTAGCCATATAACAGCACCGGGTTATCCCCATTTAAACGGATACCTTTTTTATATGACAGGAAAACAGGCACCCGGGTACCATCTTTACTTGTAAAGAATACCTGTTTTGTTTCGAATTTGGAAGGGTCGAATTTTACAGCCGCCTTGTCATACACGGTCGACTGGCCTGTTTTAATATCATATTTATATACCGTGGTAGGCGTTACAAAAGATGTAAAGGTGTAGAAGAATTCATTTTCATCTTTTTTGGAGCCAAAGCCACTGGCCGAACCAATGCCCGGCAGTCGCAGCTCATGTTCCAGCTTTCCTTTGTAATCATATTGATACACTTTCGAGGAAGCATCGGCCAGGTATGACAAAAAGAGTTTACCGCCCCCGGTTCCTACCCCTTCCAATGCTTCTTTCTTTTCAGGAACCAGCACTTTCCAGTTAGCTTCCTCAGGATGTTTCGGGTCAATGGCCACTATCTTATAATTAGGGGCATTGTGGTTGGTGCGAACAAGGAGTGTAGACCCGTCGTTGTCTATTACATCCGGTTCGTACTCGAAGCCTTTGATCAGCAGGGCAAAATCTTTTTGGTTGGGATCTTCCATATCACGGTACCAGATCTCGCGGCCGGAAGTTCCTTCTGTAAGGCCCAGGACCAGGAAACGTTCGTCTTCCGTTACGCTGATACCTCCCATACGGAGAGGATGTGCATCATCTTTATATACCAGTACATCTTTTTCCTGCGGGTCGCCAACCTGGTGATAGTAAACTTTCTGGAATTCGTTTTTCCTGGAAAGCTTGCTTTTTTCTTCAGGTTTGTCGTACCTGGAATAATAAAATCCATTTCCTCTCCAGGAAAGGCCGCTGAATTTGATCCAATCCAACTTATCCGGCAATAATTGTTTGGTTGCAACGTCCATTACGTATCCTTCCTGCCAGTCGGAGCCGGCTTTGGCGACCAGGTAAGCGAAATATTTCCCGTCTTTGGAGAAAGACATGGCTCCCAGGGCTACTGTACCGTCGGCCGATAGCTTATTTGGATCCAGGAATACTTCCGGGGTACCGTTCAGCGTGGCAGAGCGGTAGAGAACAGACTGGTTCTGGAGTCCATCGTTCTTAAAAAAATAATAATAGTCGCCGTGTTTGGATGGGGCGCCATTTTTAGGATAATTCCACAGTTCTTCCAGTCTTTTTTTGATCTGGGCGCGGAACGGAATTTTAGAGAGGTATTCCTGGGTAACTTTATTCTGAGCGATCACCCATTCTTTGGTAGCTTCGCTGTTATCGTCTTCCAGCCAGCGATAAGGGTCTGCGATCGCAGTTCCGTGATAATTATCTACGGTATCCACTTTTTTGGTTTCGGGATACACTATAGGCTGTTGTTGAGCGAATGCTTGTCCTCCTATCAGGCTCATACTCATAAAGATCCACCTCCTATTAATTAATTTTAACATGCATAATATTTTTTAAAAAATTTCCCTACTTTGTTTGATGGAAATTGAAAGTTTGGGTTATTTCATCAGATAATAGTTAGAAAACAATTGCAAAATGTTATTTTTGTGCGCCTTTAAGATATTTTTTTAGCAATTTATATGAAAAAAATGAAGAACATTGCAGTCCTTACATCAGGAGGAGATGCTCCTGGCATGAACGCCGCAGTTCGTGCTGTTGTAAGAACGGGCATTTATCATCAGCTCAATGTGTTTGGCATTATGTACGGCTATCGGGGGATGTTAAAGAACGAGATCTTTCCGATGGAATCCAAATCAGTAGCCAACATCATTCAGCGCGGAGGCACCATATTGAAGACCGCCCGGTGCAAAGAGTTCTATGAATATGAAGGGCGAAAATTAGCTTATGAGAACCTGAAAAAACACAACATTGACGGTGTGGTGGTGATCGGAGGGGATGGTTCGTTCAATGGTGCACAGAAATTCAGCCAGGAATTTGACATTCCTTGTATAGGCTTGCCTGGGACTATTGACAAGGACATTGCAGGAACGGATTACACGATCGGATTTGATACAGCAGTGAATACTGCGATCGAAGCGATTGACAAGATCCGCGACACTGCAGATGCACATGACCGCCTGTTTGTAATTGAGGTAATGGGCCGCGACGCCGGTTACATCGCATTACACAGCGGCATTGCCACCGGAGCAGAGCACATTTTGATGCCTGAGCGTAAAACAGAATTAAACGAAATCGTTGAAGAACTTCAAGCCAACGAACGTCGCAAAAAATTAGTAAACCTCATCGTAGTGGCGGAAGGCGACGAAAATGGCGGCGCTAACGAAGTTGGACGTATTATTAAAGAAAGATGCCCGCAACTGGATACAAGGGTATGTATCCTTGGTCACATCCAAAGAGGCGGCGCTCCATCCTGCACTGATCGCATTTTAGCCAGCCGAATGGGCTATGCCGCTGTAGATGCTCTCCTCGAAGGTATTCACAACGTAATGATCGGCGTGGTTAACGACAAAATCCATTACACTCCTCTTGATAAAGCTGTTAAAGCTAAACAAGAAATTGACCCCGAGTGGTTTAAGATTGTTAAAATTCTTGCGAGTTAAAAATTAGACTTATGAGTACAAAGGATCTATCGAAATATTATCACAAGCAGATGGACAACGCTGCTGGCAGAGAGCATTCATCCCACAAAACAAAGATTGTGGCAACTGTTGGACCAGCATGTGATACCTATGAAGGACTACTGGCATTGGTAAAAGCCGGTGTTAACGTATTCCGCCTCAACTTTTCTCACGGATCACACGAAGACAAACTCCGTATTATTGAATACATCCGTCAGATCAATAAAACCGAACCTTATAACGTAGCTATTCTGGCCGATCTTCAAGGCCCTAAACTCCGTGTAGGTGAAATCGAAAATAATGCACTCCCTCTGAAAAGAGGCGATATACTGACCTTTGTTAATCAGAAATTAGTAGGGAACATGGAAAGGATCTATGTTTCTTACCCGGATCTGTACAAAGACCTGAGACCAGGACAAAAAATCCTGCTGGATGATGGTAAAATTGAAACAGTAGTAAGAGAGATCACCGACAATGGCGAAATCAAAGCTGAAGTAACTTTACCAGGAGTACTGTCTTCCAAAAAAGGCTTTAACCTCCCGGATACTAAAATATCCCTCCCTGCCCTGACAGAAAAAGATATTACAGACCTGGAATTCATTATCGACCAGGAATGCGACTGGGTTGCCCTTTCCTTTGTTCGTAGCGTAAAAGACCTGACAGATCTACGTAAACGTTTACAGGCCCGCAACTCAAAAATGAAGGTGATCTCTAAAATTGAGAAACCTGAAGCTATTCAAAACCTGAAAGAAATCATCTGGGAAAGCGATGGCGTAATGATTGCCCGTGGAGACCTCGGGGTAGAATTACCTGTTGAACAGATCCCGATGATCCAGAAAGATATTATCCGTAAATGTATTCACCGTGCGAAACCTGTGATTGTGGCAACACAAATGATGGAAAGCATGATCGATCGTACCCGTCCTAACCGTAGCGAAATCACTGACGTAGCTAACGCGGTACTGGAAGGCGCCGATGCAGTAATGCTGAGCGGTGAAACAGCAACCGGTCAATTCCCTGAGCTGGTTATTCAAACTATGAACAAGATCATCCAGGAAGTTGAAAAAGAAGCGATCATCTACAATCGTAACCTGATCCCTCACCGTCACTCTCCTACCTTCCTGAGCGATGCATTGTGCTACAACGCTTGTAAGATAGCGGAAGACCTGGATGCCGATGCATTAATTGGTATGACCCAAAGCGGTTACACCGGTTTCATGCTCAGTAGTTATCGTCCACGCAGCCCATTATATGTATTTACCAAAGAAAGAACCCTGGTAAACCAACTTAGCCTGAGCTGGGGCGTTCGCGCTTTCTATTATGAAGAAGAAGAAAGCCTCGACGATATCATCTTCGACCAAATCAGCATTCTTAAAGAAAGAGGCTTTATCAAGCCAGGAGATGTTTGTGTTAACACAGGCAGCACTCCGGTGAAAGATCATCTGCCTACCAATACTTTAAAGATCACAAAGGTAGATTAATCTGATCCTTACCATTTTATCATAACAAAGGGCTGACGCAGGTCAGCCCTTTTTATTAACATTGTTGCTACGCTGCAACCGGTTTTTTATAAGTACTCAGGTAAATTACCAGCGCCATCGTGATCAACGCCAGCCCGGCAATACAAACGCCCGTCCACTGATCAACCGACCAAACCCATAGCCCGATACCTGAACCCAGGGATGTTCCAATAAAGCTCGCCGTCATGAAAACGGTGTTCAACCTGTTACGGGCTTCCGGCATCATAGTGTAGATCCTTGTCTGGTTAGACACGTGAATACCCTGCAACCCAAGGTCAATGGCAATAATACCCACTATAATCCCAATGATATTTGCCCTGAAAATATAGAACAGGATATAACCGGCGAATAAGAAGATGATCCCGTAACCGATCGCAATGCGCGGATTCTTTTTGTCGGCCACCCTGCCGATCAGTGGCGCGCCCAACGCTCCTGCCGCTGCTGCCAGTCCCATTAACCCGATTTGCTCGCTGGTATAATGAAAAGGCGCATCCGACAGCAAAAACACAACCGTTGTCCAAAACATACCAAACATGGCGAAGCAACAGGCGTTGATGGCGGAAGCTTCCCTCAGCATCGGCTGTTCTTTGATCAAAGTGATGAGAGATCCCATCAGGTCGGAATAACTGCCCTGGAAATTAGGTTTGCTGGATGGAAATGATACGGTCATGATGCCGGCCAGCAAGCCGCTGATCCCTGCTGCAATCCAGAACATTGCTCTCCAGCCAAGATGATGGCCAACCACGCCGCTCAGGGTGCGTGACAAAAGGATGCCAACCAGTAATCCGCTCATAATGGTACCTATAACCCTTCCCCGGCTGGCCGGATCGGATAAATGAGCCGCCATCGGAAGGATCAGCTGAGGAACAACGGAAGTAAAACCGATCAGCAGACCAGTAAATTTCAGCATGGCCATATTTTTTGCCAGCGCCGCCCCTACCAGGGAAATGGCTGCCGCGAGGGTCATCCCGATGATCTGCTTTTTACGTTCCAGCTTGTCGCCTAACGGTACACAAAACAGGAGGCCCAAAGCATAACCTACCTGAGTAAAAAAGGTAACCTGACCTGCATTACTTTCTGATACACGAAATTCCTGGCTGATCAGCACGGTTAAAGGCTGGCTGTAATAAATGTTAGCCACGATCAAACCCGTACAGAGAGCCATAATAATAATATTCCATCTACTGAGCCCCATACAATTAGGTGATTTAGGAGGGCAAAGATAGTGATTAGGTACCGGAGTTGGCTTTAATCAGAAAACGGTAAATTTGTAATCCGATGATGACTATTCACTAACAGCGCAAGCTAAAAAGCCCACAGTCATGTTTACAAGCATTAATCCATTTACACAGGAGACCATCGCGGTATACACAGCGCATACCCCACAGGAAACAGAGCAGAAACTGGAATTAGGTTACCGGGCATATCGTCAGCAATTGCAGATCCCTTTAACGCAACGAAGAGAATGGATGATGCAGATAGCAGAATCCTTAAGAAAAGATGTAGATGAGCATGCAGCCTTAATTACCAGTGAAATGGGTAAACCGCTCAGGGAATCGCGGGCCGAGGTATTAAAATGTGCGACAACAGCAGAATACTATGCAGAGAACATTGAATCTATGCTGGCTCCCAGGCCGATAAAGTCTGACGCTTATAAAAGTTATGTATCATATGAACCGAAAGGGATCATCCTTGCCATTATGCCCTGGAACTTCCCTTACTGGCAGGTTTTCAGGTTTGCGATTCCCAATATCCTGGCAGGAAATACAGGATTATTGAAACATGCCAGCAACGTAAGCGGCTGCGCATTGGCTATAGAGAAATTATTCATGGAAAGCGGTTTCCCTGAAGGAAGTTTCCAATCGTTGCTCGTATCCTCGAAAGACCTGGAACCGGTGTTTGCTGATTCGAGGGTACAGGGCGTTACCCTTACCGGAAGTACGCCTGCCGGCAGAAGTGTTGCCGCCCTGGCAGGAAAATATATTAAGAAAACTGTATTGGAGCTGGGCGGAAGCGATCCATTCATTGTCCTGAAGGATGCAGACCTGGAAGCAGCAGCTAAAACCGCTGTACAAGGTCGTATGCAAAATGCCGGGCAGTCGTGTATCGCCGCCAAGCGCTGGATCGTTGAAAAAGAGGTTGCGCCTGCGTTTACAGCTGAAGTTAAGCGGATCATCGAAGGATTAAAACAGGGCGATCCTACCGACGAAGCGACCAATATCGGTCCTATGGCGCGGTTAGACCTGGCAGAAGAACTGGCCAGCCAACTCCAGGCCAGCATTAGCGAGGGCGCAGAAGTACTTGTGGGCGGTTATCACGAAGGTTGTAACTTTGCTCCTACCCTGTTAAGGAATGTAACCGTTTCTACCACTGCCTTTAAAGAAGAAACATTTGGCCCTATAGCGGTGATTGTTGAAGCTGACAATGAAGACGCAGCAATTGCGCTGGCCAATGAAACGAATTTCGGGCTGGGCGCCGCTTTGTGGACCAGCGACCTGGACAAAGCTGCCAGGCTGGCGAAACAAATAGAAAGCGGTAATGTGTTTATTAACGCAATGGTGAGATCTGACGCCCGTTTACCGTTTGGGGGAATTAAAGAATCAGGATATGGCAGGGAATTGTCGCTGGAAGGCACCCATGAATTCCTGAATATAAAGACCGTTTATATACAACAATAATATTTGCGGATGTTTAATGTTGGAATTTTGCCGACATATACGGAAATTGAGGCACTTTTTTAGAAAAGTTGCCTGGTTACAACATTAAACATCCGTAAATAACTAAACACGCAGAATGACCACTTCTCTGAAACGCGAACGCTACACTCCCTATATCACTTTCACCCGTAAGGAATGGGCTGAAAGAAGCGGCGACGCCATGCTGCAACTGCACGACTATGATCTGGAGCCATTACATGGGATGAATGAACCGCTTACTAAAGAAGAAATTCAACAGGTTTATCTTCCACTGGCTCAATTGCTGAATTTATATGTAACATCTTCGCAGCAGCTTCACAATGCTACCAGTAAATTTCTCAGCAGTCATGAGAGCAAAGTGCCATATATTATCGGTATCGCCGGAAGCGTGGCTGTAGGAAAAAGTACTACTGCCAGGGTATTGCAGCGACTCCTGCAGGGATGGTCTAATCATCCGAAAGTAGACCTGGTAACGACAGATGGATTTCTTTACCCGAACAAGGTATTGGAAGCCAACAACCTGATGAACAGGAAAGGGTTCCCGGAAAGTTATGATATTAAAAGGCTGATACATTTTTTAGCGGATGTTAAATCCGGTAAAGAAAAAGTAGCGGCGCCGTTATACTCGCACCTGGAATACGATGTGCTGCCAGGACAATTACAGTGGATTGAACGGCCTGATATTGTTATAGTTGAAGGAGTTAACGTTTTGCAGGTAAGGCCCAGGCAGCAGCAAAAAGATCCGGCCGTATATGTCTCCGATTTCTTTGATTTCAGTATCTATGTAGATGCTGCGGAGAAAGACATTCGTAAATGGTATATTTCCCGATTTGAAACCCTGCGGAAAACGGCTTTCCAAAGCCCGGATTCATTCTTTCACCGATATGCCCATCTTTCAGATACTGCGACAGTTGAATTAGCTACGCAGATCTGGGAGGATATCAACAAACCTAACCTGGAACAAAACATTGCACCTACTAAGTTCCGTTCAAGCCTGATCCTGGAAAAAGGACATCATCATTTTGTACAGTCTATCCAGTTAAGGAAAATATAAGTGTTGTAGGACCAACGGTTATTTAAAATAAATTTTCAGTAAAAATACATCAAAGATTAATAACAGGTAAAACGATTGTAAATAAAGGCTTTACAATCGTTTTTGATTTTTTGGTAATGATGTAAAAAGCAGAAAAAAGCGAGGTTAGGCAAAAGTAAGGTTACTAAAACGTTACTTTTAAATATTCGAAACAATCGATATAAAACACTGTATTTCAGCTTTCTGCATAGTTTTTCATATTGTTCAGTAGCTCACATAGGTTTAATTTTATCATTAAGAATTGTGAGTATGGAAACGACAAAAAAATCAACGTTTAAGGTTCTTTTCTACCTTAAAAAGAATGCCCCGAAGAAGAACGGGAAAGTTACGGTTATGTGCAGAATTACCATAAACGGTAATCAGTCTGCATTCAGTACCAAGCTGGATATTTCTGCATCAAATTGGGATTTGAAGTACGGCAGGGTTTTAGGAAAAAGCCGAGAAGCCCAAGATGTGAACGGCAAGCTTGATAAAATCCGTTTGGGCATTGAGGAATGCTATTCCAAAATTCTGAAGAACGAGGGGGCTGTAAACAGTACTAAACTTAAAAATGCCTTCCTCGGTATGGAAAGCGGAGAAATGACCTTTTTCAAGTTCTATGAACAGTTTCTTTCCGACTATGAGAAAAAGGTCAATAGCGGGCTTCGGGTAAATGGAACACGAAGTAAGTATAAAACACTATTAGGACATCTTCGCAATTTTGTACTTACAAAATACGGTTACTCCGATGTGTCTTTTAACGACCTTACTCCTGATTTTGTACAGTACTTTGATTACTACCTACGTGATGACCAAAGCTTGACACATAACACGATTTGGCTGTATATGATTGGCTTTACCACACTTTGCCGATTGGCAATGAGCAGAAAGCATCTTGCTTAGATATTCCCAAAATGATTATTGAGAAATATGCAGGATTATCAAAGGACGACAAGATATTTCCCGTACCATCAAACACCGTCTGCAATGATAGCTTGAAACGAATATCACAACAGATTGAATGCCTGAAAGAAAAGAAAGTAACCTTTCATTTGGCACGCCATACCTTTGCCACTTTGTTTTTGAGCGAGGGTGTTCCGTTGGAAAGTTTGAGCAAAATGTTAGGACATAAAAACATTGCTACTACTCAGATTTACGCCAAGATACTTAATGAGAAAGTCGGAAAAGATATGCAAAAAGTATCGCACAAGTTTAAGGGTTTGGAACGCTCTTTTGTGGCTCAACTCTAAAGCCAATAAAGTGATTAAAAAAAGCCAATACCGTTTTTGTATTGGTTTTTTTGTACTTTAGCTTCTTCAAAAATATGAATTTTACGAACCTCAATCTATTGAAATCTAAATAAAAAATGAGTAATAGCACAAATAATATCCAAATACAGTTTAATTATTTGGATGTGGAGAATTGTTTTAAAAATTTTTATGTCGTTCCTGATTATCAAAGAGAGTACGTCTGGACAGAAGTACAAATCAATCAACTTTTAGATGACATTTACGAAGAATTTGATTTTAATCCTAATAAAGAATATTTTATAGGAAGTACAGTTGTTTTTAAAAATAATGATGGCTTTTACGAATTGATTGATGGACAACAAAGAACAACTTCTATCTTCTTAATAATTTGCGCTTTTAAGAAAATTTATCGAGAACGAGAAATCGATACAGACACAATTGAGAGAATGATTAAAGACAAAACAGTCAATGCATTAGGAGATAGTGTTGATTGCTATAAACTCGAACTGCAATATAAAGACAGTTCAAATATTCTTTCAAAAATTGCTAATAATTTAGAAAGACCTGAAAATTTAACAGGTTCAGCAGAAAGACTTTATAATGCGTATGAAAATGTAATCTCATTTCTAAAAAACAGATTTAAGGAAGATGAAGACCCAGTAAAGCTAAAAAAGTTCTTTGTTTATATTTTTAGAAAACTGAAATTTATCCAAATTGAAACACCAGAAATAAACGACGCTTTAAAAATATTTGAAACAATTAATGAAAGAGGAGTTGGATTAAATCCTATGGATTTATTGAAAAACCTTTTATTCAGGCAAGTTAATAGAAATGATTTCAATTCATTAAAAGATAAATGGAAAACGCTGATTAAGCTTTTGGAAAAGAATAATGAAAAACCTTTGCGTTTTCTTCGTTATTTCATAATGTCCAATTATAAGGTAAATAATCAGCGAGGAGAAGAAATTATCCGAGAGGAGGAAATTTATAAATGGTTTATAAGACCTGAAAATGTTGCTCAATGCAACTATGAAAAAGAGCCTTTTGAGTTTGTTGAACTTCTTTTGGAAAATGCAACTTGTTATATTAATTTCTTTAAAGGACTAAACAAGGACGGTAGTAAAAATGTCTATTTAGACAATATTTCCAAACTTGGAGGAGGAGCTTTTAAACAACATTTGATATTGCTTTTAGCGGGAAGAAATTTACCACAAGATTTGTTTAATCATTTTGCAAAGCAGATAGAAACTTTGGTTTTTTATTACTTCATTACAAAAGAGCCAACAAAAGAGTTTGAAAGAAACTTTTCAAAATGGGCTAAATCTGTATTAAGAATTAAAAGCAGGGAAGAATTGAATAATTTCGTAAAAGAAAATATTCAACCTGTAATCACATCGAAAGAAAACGAATACAAATTATACTTTACAGAAACTCGTCAGAATAACCTGCAACAATACAGAATTAGATATATTTTAGCAAAAATTGCACAATATTTAGACCAAGAAAGATTAGGCTCGTACATTCCACAAGTTTTAGATAACTATATTACCAAAGGAGTTGAAATTGAGCATATTTTACCTTTTAATCCAACAGAAAGTCTTCGTAATGAAATTGGCGAGGAATACGATGATTTAAAAATCAGATTAGGAAATTTGACTTTGCTTGAAAAAACGATGAATATTGTGGTTGGTAACGACTTCTTTTCAAAAAAAGTTATTGAATATTCTAAATCGCCATTTTATATTTCCAAATCAATAGCAGGATTAGATACGATTGGAATAAATTCATCTGTTACAAGGTTAAATCTAAAATTAAGGTCTTACGAATATTGGAATAAAGAAACGATAATTGATAGACAAAATTTGTTATACGAACTTTCAAAAGATATTTGGAAAATAGAGATATAGACCTTTTATAAAACACCACAGCCCACCGCTTTAAGCAGTGGGCTGTTTTTTAGGGTATTCTTTCAATCGGCTAACGCTGATAGTTATCTTCCAACACCTTGCAAATATCGCTTTCACGAAAAAGGATTTTCCGTTCGAGCTTGATAAAAGGTATCAGTCCGTCATTCCTGTACTGTTGCAACGTCCGTTTGCTGATATGCAACATCTCGCAAACCTGTTCGTCTGACAGGTAGATTTCCCCTTTTAAGAGTGGATGAAAATATTCCCTGATATACAGCAGTTCATTTTTGATGCCTACCACAGCTTCGAGCAAAGCAAGCATATC
The DNA here is from genome assembly GCF_900107795.1 of Chitinophaga terrae (ex Kim and Jung 2007). Lineage (GTDB taxonomy): Bacteria > Bacteroidota > Bacteroidia > Chitinophagales > Chitinophagaceae > Chitinophaga > Chitinophaga terrae. The sequence goes on along the minus strand of NZ_FNRL01000008.1, from coordinate 97 downwards.
CTTGTCTATAACGGAGGTCAATGGGCCAGTTAATTCGGTTTTATTTGCCAATTATTTCGGAGGTCACTGGGCCAAAAAATCTCCTGAATTTCGGAGG
>NZ_FNRL01000031.1 GCF_900107795.1 Chitinophaga terrae (ex Kim and Jung 2007) | reverse complement strand
TAATAGCTGGCTGGTGTTCGACAAGGCATACAATGTATATCATCAGTTTGCCAAATGGACAACCCAAAAGGTTTGGTTTGTAACCCGGATGAAGGATAATGCAGATTTTCACATTACTAAAGTATTGGTGGATAAAACCAAAAAGAAGAATGTCAAAGGTGTGCTCAAAGAGCAATACATCACCGTAGGGGTAAAACAGAACGGAAAAGAGGTGGGGCGTCTAAAGCTTAGGCGCATCACTTTTAAAACAGCGGAAGGAAAGGTTTATGTGTTCATCACCAATAATTTTACCTTACCGGCACCCCAGATAGCTACCATTTACAAGAACCGCTGGATGATAGAATTGCTTTTTAAACAGATCAAGCAGAATTTTCCTTTGCGCTATTTCTGGGGAGAAAGCCCCAATGCAGTCAAAATGCAGGTCTATTGCGTGCTGATCGCTCAATTACTGATGGTGGTCATCAGAAAGAAAGCTGCCACGAAAAAATCTTTTGCTAATATGATCACCGTTATAAGATTACACCTGACAAGCTATGTTGGACTGATGGAATTTATTAAAGACACATATAAAGCATGGAGAAAAAAACACAATGCATCATCGCTTGACTTTTCACCGTAATAAAGGAGGGGAGCTTCCCCCCATTTTGAAACAATCAAATTTTAGGCTGTAATCCTTATCAGAAAGGGATTACAGCCATTTTTAACCCGATTTTTGTCGGACAATAATGATTTCTTTTATAACTATTAAAATCTATATGGCCCAGCCTCACGACTTCAAAATACAAGTTTGGATTTTTGAAACTTTTTTGAAGGCTATCATAATCTAATTTTTGCGTTTCAAAACGCAGTTCATTCGGATTTTGCGACTTGGTTTCTGCTATCTTCTTTCGCATATACCAATCATCAATCCATCCATACAGCAAATCCTTCCTGCTAAGACCAAGCAGGAAGGTTGCGATGATAAAAAGGAATAAACCTTTCAGTTTTGATTTCATAAGCCCTGATTTTTTAAAATTCTCTTCGCTGCATCCGATGCAACAACCAGTCCGCCCGCCAGCATTATAATATCCTTTATAACCAATCTGCCTGCACCCGACAGATAGGGAAATCCGTGCTCGGCACCTCCCAAATTAGGCACATAGGCTTCAGGAGTTGTAATCAGAAAGGAAAGTGTAACCAGAGACATCCCGAAAGTGAGTAAACCGCCCAGTAAACCTATTTTTGGAAACCAGATTCCCAGCAGTGTTAGTAAACCGATAATAACGATAATAGTTCCCAATCCGTAGGAGAATATGTATGTTCCGTTTTCTGTATGCCATTCGATATTTTGGGGCACTACTTCGCCTTCTTTGTTTTTATGCGCTTTGTATTCTTCAGGATGATTATAGAAAAAGCTCATTACGGGACTGTTGGCTACAAAGGGAACGATGCCGTCTGCTTCATATTGGAAGGCTTTCAAGCCACCAATCCAAGCCATCACAATGAAAATGGCTATCCTGGTGAAATTGATAAAAACCTTTTGGCTGTCAGCTAGAATTTGGATAATGCTTTTCATCGTTTAAATTTTAATTCTCAACACTTTAAACGGCTTTTTAAACTGCACTACCCCCTCGTGAAACCAAGGCATCAACTGAATTTGCGAATTGGAAATGTATAAATATCCATCTTCAGAAATGCTGTAACTGTCTGGCCAGATCAGTTGTTCATCATCCTTTACAATCGTCTGCATTTTCAAATCCGGAGTAATTTTTACGATTGAATTCTGCTCCAAATCTCCAAAATATAGATTCCCTTTTTTGTCGAAGATCATTCCGTCCGTTGTGACGAATTTTCCTAAATCTTCTACACTTTTGTTTAAAACAGTCTCAGTTGTCTTAAAATCTCTCAACAAATCGGTTTTAATTCTATACAAACGGTTATCTGTAAGCGGCTTGTAGTACACATATTGATTATCGGGAGTGAGCGCAATACCATCTGAATTCACTTTAAGTGAAGAACCGTCACCTTTTTTAAGCTCCGTCCCCAATGGAGAAAAATGATAATTCGGGTCAGATTTTACAGAAGGGGAATTGGCTAAAACCAATCTTGATTCTCCTGTGTTAATATTCAAAACAATGATTCCACCTGTATTTGAATTGCTTAAGTAAGCAAAACCATTTTCATTATCCACCCGGATATCGTTGATGTAAACATCTTCTCGTACTACATTTTCTGGAAATCTGTATATTTTCTCGATTTTATTAGTGGCTAAATTTATTTTAACCACTTTACTGCTGTGCTGGTATACTTTTCCAAGCCCGATTCCTGCTGCATCTACCACCCAAAGAAATCCTTTGTCATCAGTCACCACTGCTTGAACGCATACAAATTTATTTTGGCCATCTTCACCTTTTTTAAAGCTATTCCATTCAGCATCGGGATAAGGAACTGGTTTTCCATCTTTCACCTCAACCACTGAATAGGAATGCGAATCCAGCCAATAAGGATAATTCACAAAAACTCGGTTGTCTTTTGCTACAGCAACACCTGTTAATTGATAAGTACTGTCTGCAAAAACTTCTTCTAAAATTGGCTTTTGTTCAGCAACCTGCTCAATTGTGTTTTCTTGAGCATCGGCTTTGGTTGATGAATTATTATTGCAAGCTGTAAACAATGTGACCAACATTGCAATAGCCGTTAAATATGTCAATTTCATAATTTTAAATTTTGATTTAAAGCGTTATCACTATTTTACCCACCGTTCTGCCCGTTTCCTGCTCCAAATGAGCTTCTCTCATTTGTTCGAAAGGAAAAACCTTTGAAACATGAGGTTTTACAGCACCACTTTCCAAGAAAGAAGCAATCTGTTTCATATCCTCACCGCTGGATTGTACTAGAATGAAATAACCTTTCACTCCTTTAGAGTTTGCCTTTGAAGTGACCTCTTCATTCAATCCTGTCGGAATACTGATGATAGAACCACCTTCTTTGGTCACTTCAAGAGAATGGTCGATATTATCTCCTCCAATCGTATCCAACACAAAATCAAAAGTTCTGCCCGCTGATTTCCAGTCGAAACCGTGATAGTCGATATGTGAATCTGCACCTAGGCCCAAGACAAAATCTTTGTTTTTAGCGGAAGAAGTTCCCGTTACTTTCGCTCCCAAATGTTTGGCAATCTGTACCGCGATATGCCCAACTCCACCTGATGCGGCGTGAACCAAAACGTTTTGCCCTTCCTGAATATTCGCATTGTGAACCAAAGCCTGATACGCCGTAAGCGCAACCAAAGTGGAAGCTGCAGCATCTTCAAAAGAGATATTTTTTGGTTTTAATGCCAGTTGATTGGCTGGAGCCGCTACAAATTCTGCATACGCTTTTCCGTGTCCGGGAAAATTAACCATTCCGAAAACTTCATCGCCTATTTTAAAATCTGAACTTTTAGTTTCTTCCACGATCCCGGAAATATCCCAACCCAAAATCAATGGATTTTCTGTTTTTATTCTTCCATAAACGCCTTTTCCAGAACGGCTTTTTGTGTCTACAGGATTAATACTGATAGCTTTTACTTTTATCAATACTTCACCTTCGTTAATGGCAGGTCTCGCCAATTCCACATATTCTAAATTTTCTACGCTTCCTGCTTCTTTTAATATGATTGCTTTCATAATTTTTTTTTAAATGTTATATATGATGTTTGATCTTTTTACTTAGTTATTTAGAGGTTTTGCATTGATTTTCAACTTGTAAATCACAACGGGAAGTTCCACTTTGCTTTTTCCGTTTTGAAATGCCGCCAAACGGTTGAGCTGACCTGTGGGAATCCATAGATAGCCGTTGTCATCAATCCATAAAGCGTCTGCCCAAAGCAATCTTTTGTCTTTAATGACCAGACTTTCTTTTCCTTCTGGTGATATTTTAATGATTTCGCTTTTATTGACATCGCTTACATAAATATTTCCGTCTGCATCGATGGCTGTTCCTCCTGTTGATGGGGTTTTATAGAATAATTCTACTTTCGATGCCAGATCTTTTTCAGATATATTTTCATCATTCAGATATTGCGTTTCCACTCTCCAAAGCGGACCGCTTGCAGGCTGAAAGTAAAGCCATTTCCCATCGGGAGAAATTTCCAATTGGTCTGCGTGGATTCTCACTTCATTTCTTTTTTCATCTTTCATGATTTTCCCTTCCGCTTTTATGGGTAAATTATCCGTGGTTGAAGGTTGATTTTCTAAAACTCTTCTTCCTTTACCTGTCGTTTTATCCAAAATAATTAAAGCCGGTTCTCCCGCATCTGTCAGATAAATGATGTTTCTCGAAATTCTTAGATCATCAATAAAAGTTGAAGGTTTTGCAAGTCCAGTAAGGGGAATTATCTGTTGAATGGTATTGGTTTTAATATCAATCGAAACCAATTTTAATGCATTTCCAGATAACGGATTTTGTCCCATTGAAGGTGTTCCGGTATCCACAATCCAAAGCTGACCATTTACGATACGTATGGAATTCGTCCTTACAAACTTTTCGTTTACATCTTCACCAGGTTGCCAATTGTTCCAATCTTCATTGGGGTAGGGAATGATTTTCCCATCTTTTAAAACTTCGCCCACACTCATTCCTTTTCCGCCTTCTATTTTAGGGAAGTTGACGAATATTCTTCCATCGGAACTTGTGGTTACACCGTTCCAAACTAAGTTCGAAGTTGCTACTTGCTGTAATTGTGCATTGGCAAATCCGCAGATAAGCAGCAGAGGTAAAAGGCTAAATGTAATTTTCATCTTTATTTGATTTCAATAATTTTGATAGTACAAAGTTACCTTCAACTATACCTGAATAAATAGTACATTTCGAGGAATAAATAGCACAGATTTACATAAACTAAAAATCCTCCAACTGGGAGGATTTTACTTTAAACGGTATAAAAAGCTTTTGGAATGTATCGATACCCTTCTTCATTTCTTTCGATAAAGCCTAAGCCGGGATATGGCAAATGATCTCCAAAAAGGAGTTGGTTTGAAGATGCTAATTTTTCAAGAAGATTTTTTCGTGTTTTAATACCTAATTCAAAATCAGAATCAATTTGATTACCCCATTCAGGATGCGCGACCAACAATATGTGCTGAAAAGTATCAGCTATATGTACTAATTCTTCTCCCTCAGATGTAATGGTAATAATTGTGTGTCCAGGCGTATGACCTGGTGCATGTTCCAATCGAAGAAAACCAAACAGGTCGGCGCTATCTTCATAAAAAGTAAGTTTTGAATCGATTGGTTTAAAATGGTCTCTTGCAAACTGGATTTCAAAATCGGAAAATTGATTTTTCGTACCTTTTGAAAAGTCAGGTTCCTCAGACATCCAGAATTTATATTCTGTTTCTGAAATATAATAATCAGCATTTTCAAAAACCAATTTGCCTTCTTTGTCAACAACTCCTCCAATATGGTCAGGATGGGCGTGAGTAAAGACAATATCCGTTATTTCTTGAGGACTAACACCTAAATTCGCCAGGTTTTCAATTAACTTGCCACCAAGAGGTGAAAGCATAACACCACTACCTGTGTCTATTAGAATATTTTTCTTCCCGTCTGTTATTAAAAGAATATTACCTGCCAATTCTAATTTGTCTTCCGTAAGCCTATTTTCATTTAAAAATTTTTTGAGTTTCTCTTTTTCAATATTAGGTGCAAACATTGGCTGAATGTTTTCAATTTCAATAACTCCATCTGTAATCACAGCCAAATGAAGTTTTCCTAATTGGAATTTAAAATATCCCGGATTTTTAATGTTGTTGAGTGTATTCATTTTTTTATAAATTTGTTGATACAAAATTAAAGCAAGTAACTATCTAAAAGATATTACTATCTTTTTAGATAGCACTATCTTTTAAGTAAGTAATGGAATATTATGGCTAGAGTAACTGACGGTACTGAACAAAAAACTTGTATGGAAATAATGCTTCCAATACAGGACGCATTAGAAATTTTAAAAGGAAAATGGAAATTACCAATTATCGTTTCTTTATCTTTCGGAAGTAAAAGGTTTAGGGAGCTTGCAAGAGAAATTCCTAAGATTACAGATAAGGTTTTATCAAAGGAACTAAAGGAATTGGAGACAAATCTATTAATTACCAGAACCGTACATGACACATTTCCCCCAACAGTAGAATATGAAATCACCGAACACGGATTGTCCTTAGAAAAAGTAATTATGGCGATGAAAGACTGGGGCCTGGAACATAGAAAAAAAGTCACAGCAAGTTGATTCTTGCTATGACTGTAACAAATTGTAATGCAGTTTTAATTTCAGTTCATCTGCAATTTCCTAAACTCCAAAGGTTTCATTCCCGTCTGTTTCTTGAATAATCTTGTGAAATAAGAGGCGTTTTCAAAGCCTAATTCATAAGCAATTTCAGCCACCCCTTTTTCGCCCAATCTCAATAGGTTTTTCGCTTCAGAAATCATAAAAATATGAATCAGTTCCATTGCGGTTTTTCCGGTTTCCTGTTTTAATAAGTCACTTAGGTATCTTGGCGAAACAAAAAGTTGATCGGCTAAAAAAGCAACATTCGGAAGACCATTTTTCTCTAATAAGCCTTCATCCACATATTTTTTCAACGCGTCATTAAACTTGGAAGCTGTCTTGCCTGTTACCTGCGCTCGGTCGATAAATTGCCTTTTGTAATATCGCTGTGCATACTTTAAAATCGATGAAATATGACTTAAAATAATCTCACGGCTATATTCATCGGGATTATTAAAGTATTCTCCCTGAATTTTTGAGTGGAGTTCCAGTATAATCTGTTCTTCTTTTGGCGAAAGATGCAGTGCTTCCGTTACTTCATAATCGAAGAAGCTATATTTTTCAATTTCCTTGAAAAGCTCGTGTCCATTCAAATAATCTTCGTGGATCATCAGCATATAGCCTTTTTCTTCGAATTGAAGGTCCTTCAACTCTATGATTTGACGTGGTTTTGCAAAAAACAAACAACCATTATCGTGGTCGTATTGCGTACGACCGTACATAAAAACTCCCGATTTTATTTTTTTGAAAGCTATCACATAACAATCTGTTGTAAACTCCCGGTTTCCCAAAGTACACGCCGATTGGCATCCAATCATACTGAAAAGCGGATGTTCAGGAGCATCCCAATGATTCCCCAAATGCAATTCGGTAAGGGTTTTATAATGTGTCATTACTGTTGAATTTGAAATACTAATTTACTGTTTTTTTAATGACCGTGAGCGGCAATACTCACTTCTTTCCATTCTTGGATATCATTTAATCTTTTGGTGTAAATCTCATTGATAGCGTGATACGCAATTTTACCCAACAATAATCGTTGAGGAGGATTTTGATTGTCGATAAGATTCAAAACAGGTTCTACTGTCGCTTCTGGTTTTCCCCAGGTATCCGGATTTTCCCCACTTTCGGCAAATGCAGCACGAACAGGGTTATAATCTGCAATCTCCGAAGAAGTCTGAACTGCCGAAGCTCCTGCCCAATCTGTGGCAAATCCGTTAGGTTCTATTAATGTCGTTTTAATTCCCAAATGAGCTGTTTCTGAACCAATCGTTTCAATTAAACCTTCTATCGCAAATTTTGAAGCGTTGTACAATCCTAAAAGTGGCAAAGTCGTTAATCCCAAAAAGCTGGAAATCTGAATGATATGTCCGCTTTTTTGTTTTCTCATCACTGGTAGAACGGCCTGTGCTACCCAAAGTGAACCGAAAAAGTTGGTTTCCATCTGGTCTCTCGCCTGCTGTTCTGTCGTTTCTTCCGTTGTTCCGAATAAACCAAAACCTGCATTATTAATCAAGACATCAATTCTTCCGAAATGTTTTTCTACCTGTTCCGTTACTTCAAAAACTTCTGAACGGTTATTAACATCAAGCTTTAAAGGCAAAATATTGTCGCCGTATTTATCTTTCAAATTCTGTAATGAAGAAACGTTCCTTGCGGTTGCCGCTACTTTGTCTCCTCTTTCCAAAAGTGCTTCAGCCCATAATTTCCCGAATCCTTTTGATGCTCCTGTGATAAAAACTATTTTACTCATTGTTTTAATTTTTTAGTGTTATTTAATGAAGCAAAGTTATCATCAAACCCAACCGAACTGCTAGCTCATTTTAGCTGAAAAATAGCACAGAAATACGTTTTGGAAAAAATTTAAAAAATAAAAAAGCCTCCCAAAAATACATCTGGAAGGCTTCCACTTAAAACTAAATACTTATATTAAAACACTTCTTAAATAGCCTGTGCCAAAGGAAAATCAATAGGAATCTGAGTGTTGGCAAATACATAGTTGGTAAAGCTTCTGAGCGCCACCAAAGCAGTCAGTTCAACTAGAGCTTTTTCGTCGAAACCTGCATTGAAGAAATTTTCTAAAGCCCCGTTTCCTGCGTTGCCTTTATTGTTTGCAATGGAGTGAGCCAATTTAATCGCAGCTTCTAATTTTGCCTCAGAAAAACTTCCTTTTCTGATTTCCAGCGTATCTTCTTCTGTAAAACCTCTCATTTTCGCCAATGTAGTGTGCGCTGCCAAACAGTAATCACATTCATTGACTTGCGAAACGATTAGATTAATCGCTTCTCTTTCTTTTGCCGTAAACGATGAGTCGTGCGCCAAAGATGCCTCGGTTTCCAACATTGATTTTAAAGCGGATGATGAATAGCCTATCGTTGCGTACAAATTGGGAATTTTTCCCATTTTTTTCTCTACAGATTCTAAAATGCTCTGTGCACTAAAGCTTAGCTGTTCTTTTTCGGGTACTGAAATTGTTTTCATTTTTTTACGATTTAAATTATTTCATTTTGTTAATACAAAGTTATATCAGCACACAAAGAAATTACTAACCCATTTCAGCGGAAGAATAGCACAGAAATACCCATAGTATTAAATGCTTCTCTTTCGATACGAAGAAGGGGATTTACCTTTATATTTTTTAAAGATCCTGTTTAAATGACTTTGGTCTGTAAAACCAAATTCTAAAGCAATTTCATTAATACGCATATCAGTTAACATTAAACGGCTTTCAATGAGCTTCAACTTATAAAGCATAATATATTGTTGCAGGCTTTCTCCGGTGTGTTTTTTAAAATATTCGCCCATATATTTTGGAGAAAGATGAAACTGTGCCGCCAGTTGGTTGACTTTTAATTTCTCTGGCTCGAAAATATGTTGATGAAGGTAATTAATGATAGGCATTACACTGGAAATTTTACCATTGAAAACTTCCTTTTCCTGCAAAGTAAGATTGCGGGCAGCATAGGTAATAATGGTATTTATTAATTGTTGAATGACTTGCTCCTGATGAGGTGCCTGGCTTGCCCTTTCACGAATTAAAGCTTCGACGGCGGCACGGATAAACGGCTTGTCGGTAACGGTTTTTAGAATGCAACCCGGAAGATGATTGTGGCTGTTAAAAATATATTCCAGCTCACGGATGTTTTGGCTGTTTTGGGTTTTAATATAATCGTTATTAAACCTGATGAAGAAAAACTGGCTTAACGATTGAACCTCGAAACTATGCAGATCCTCTGGAAAAATCAGGAATAATTTGTTAGGCGCATAAGGAAGTTGATGCTCATTAATGATTTGGATGCCTGTTCCTTCCATCACAAAAACCATCTCAAAAAAAGTATTTTTTCGGGGTTTGGCGGTGTACTCGTGCGTTTCGAGCCATTCTAATTCATAGGTACTGTATAAATTTTGCACTTCCATACCTGCAATTTTACAAAAAAATCCAGTAAAAAACCTTGTTTCCTTCCTTGTGTTTAGTTGAACTTTGTAAAAAACTTTATTATGAATGATATTTCTTATCTGATGTTACGTCTGGTGGCGGGCATCAGTTTTTTCGGGCACGGTTTGGTAAGGTTACCAAAATTGAATGCTTTTAGTCAATGGATGACTGGCAGTTTTTCAAAATCAATGTTGCCACAAAGTTTGGTTACGCCTTTTAGCTACGCCTTGCCAGTGGCAGAATTCACTATCGGTATATTACTAATCTTGGGCATCTTTTCTCCTAAAGTAATTATCGCAGGTTGGGTTGTGATGCTCCTATTAATGTTCGGCACTTGCCTAATAGAAAATTGGGAGGCTTTACCATCGCAAATGATACACGCCATCATCCTTGTTGCGCTGTACCAATTCATCGCTGCAAACAGCATTTCACTAGACCAATTTTTTAAAAAATAAAAATATGATTGACAGAAGAAAGTTCATAAAACAAGGCAGTTTGCTTACCACAGCGGGCTTGGTTGCAAGCGCCGTACCATTTTCTGGAATGGCGCAAAGCGGAAAAAATATGCAACCAGAATCCAAATCAAAAAAATCAAAATGGTTGGATGGTTCAAGATTGGTGGTTTCAGTTTCTATGCAGTTTGAAGCCGGCGGGCAACCCGAAAATGCAGAAAGCCCTTTCCCTCAAAATATGGAAAAAGGCTATAAAGATTTACCGGCAACAACCTGGTATGAGTACGGATATAAAGAAGGTATTCCTCGGATGTTGGATAACTGGGATAAGTTGGGTGTAAAAATCACCTCGCATATGGTGGGCAGTGCAGTGCTAAAAAATCCGGCATTGGCAAAAGAAATTGTAGATCGTGGTCACGAAGCTGCTGCACACGGAATGAACTGGGCTACGCAATACACAATGTCATACAACGAGGAGAAAAAGTTTATTAAAGACGGTGTGGATGCCATCAAAAAAATTACTGGTTTTGATGCAATTGGTTATAATGCCAATTGGTTGCGCAGGGGCGAAAACACGTTGAAAATTTTACAGGAATTGGGATTTTTGTACCACATAGATGATTTAAGTAGGGATGAACCTTTTATTCAAAAGGTAAACGGAAAGGATTTTGTAACGGTTCCTTACACATTACGTTGCAACGACATTCAACTCATTGAAGGCAAAAATTTCTCTGTTGATCAATTCGTACATCAGGTGAAAATGGAGTTTGATCAGTTGTATGAAGAAGCCGCAAATCGCAGAAGGCAAATGTCCATCAGCTTCCACGACCGAATTGGCGGCACACCGCAAATGGTACAGGCGGCGAAAGAACTGTTCACATATATAAAAAAACACGAAGGTGTAAGTTTTAAGCGTAAAGACGAAATTGCGAAGATGGCTTTGGAAGATAAAACCACGATAATAGAATGATTGGAAATTTTCATTTCTCATCTAATTTTACGATATAAATTTAGATGAGAAATGAAAAATAAACTTTGTAAAAAAGATCAGTTTCTTTTAATTCTAAATATTATTTAACCGCTTCTTTTTTATATTGAACAGGCGTTACCCCAACCACTTTTTTAAATAATCTGGTAAAATATGACGGACTTTCGAAACCTAAATCATAGGCAATTCCTGCAACGTTGCTTTCTGAACTCAACAGCAGATTTTTAGCTTCTTTAATCAAATAAATATGAACGTGTTCCAAGGCTGTTTTTCCGGTTTCCTGTTTCAGAATATCGCTGAGATAACGGGGAGAAATCGCAAGTTCTCCAGCCATAAAATTAACGCTTGGCAAACCGTCATCAATATGTTTGTTCGCTTTGAAATACTCATCCAGAACCGTTAGGAATTTTTTAACCATACTTCCCGAAACATTCGGGCTTCGGTCTATGAACTGTCTTTTGTAAAAACGGTCAGAATATTTTAAAATAGAATCGATATGCGACAATATAATTTCCCTGCTGAATTCGTCCGAATTTTCATCATATTCTCTTCTGATTTTCTCATAAAGTTCCCACATAATCACTTCTTCCGAAGGCGAAATGTGAAGCGCTTCATTGATCTCATATTCAAAATAACCGTACTTTTTGATTTGCTCGTTCAGTGGATGTCCCGATAAATAATCTTCGTGGAAAAACATCACAAAACCCTTTTCAGCAAACTGAACATTGCGAACTTCAATGATTTGTCTGGGCTTCATAAAAACCGCCGAGCCATTGTTGTGATCATATTTAGTTTTACCATATAACACATAACCAGACTTGATTTTTTTTAAACCAATCATATAAAAATCTCCTGTAAATCGGTCTTCACCTACAGAATAGGTCATTAATTCTTTACAAGTCATCAAACTCAAAAGGGGATTTTTCGGAGGTTCGAAACCGCTTTTCTCGTGCAATTCTACGATGCTTTTATAGTGATTGATTTTTTCCATATTTAATTGGGCTAAAAGCTTTAAGTATTATCAAATTTAAGAAATTAAAAAGCAGAAATGGACAGCACTTCTGTTTTGTATAGTAACTAACCTACCTGCGAGCTTGCTTCCAATCTTTGATGCATCGAAGCTTTTCTGAACAGTAAAATGGTAACGAATAATGTTCCAACAATGATAAAATTTACCAAAGCAAATGTCTGAATATCTTTAATTTCAAATAAATTAATTAATCCATAGCCCGCAACTGAGCTTACTACATACACACCACCACCAGTCAAACCACTTGCAATTCCGGCATTTGTCGTGAATCTCTGTAAACTGTACGCATAAACATTATTGAAAATAAATCCCGATAAAAGATGTAATGATAAAGTGAAACCCAGTAAAAATACTAATCCGTCATACTTTGAAGTGACAGTAAGCATTGCAAAAACGATGAGTAGCTGTAAAATTATCGCCGTATTTATTTTGGTAAAAAGTCTCTTTTTAATCATTAATTTAGAAGTAATTCCGCCACTCATTAAAGCAATTCCCGAAGCCAGTGAGCTATACCCCGTAACGACTGGCGAAAATCCATATACTTTTTCAATAATAAAGGGACTTACCATTCCGTAAACTACTAGAAGTGAATAGCTTAAACCAATAATGATTAATCCTAAATAAAAATCAGGTGTTCCCAACATTTTTTTGTAAACTGCTACAATTTCTTTTCTTTTAAACACCTGAAAATTCTGTAGAGATTCTCCTGTAAACCGAAGTTCGAAAATCAAAATAATGATGGTAAGAATTCCTAAGAGATAAAAATTGGATTTCCACCCGAAAAGTACCTGTAAATAGCCACCAATGAAGGGTGCAACAATAGGTGCAGTTGCCCAGACAATCGAAAAAAGACTGGTGTAGTGTTTCAGTTTTTCGCCTTTGTATAGGTCAACAAAAAAAGCTCTTTTCCCGACAATAATGAGTGAAACCGTGATCCCCTGAATAATTCTCATCAAATAAATCACATAAATTTCCGGAACCAAGGCAATGATAAAACTTGCCAAAGAAAAGGTGATTAAAGCAAAAATATTGATTCTGTATCTCCCAAAACTATCAAGAATACTTCCGATAAAAAGCTGGCTAAATCCTGAACTTACCATAAATAAAAGTAGTGAAATCTGCACTTTCTCAACCGGTACACTCAAATCTTCTGCCATCGCAGGAAGTGACGGAATGTAAATATCCGTCGTTAAGCCACCCAGCGGAATGAGCATAAACGCCAATATTGTACTGATGTACAAATATTTTGTATTTTGAAATTTCATATTGATAGGATTTAAAAAAAGAAAGCCTTGCTCTTTTTTATCAGCAAGGCTTTCATAAAAAAATTAATGACCGTGAGCTGCTTCGGAAACTTCTTTCCAATCGTTCCAGACCTTTAGTTTTTCGGCATAAACTCGTTCGGTTTTTCTTAATCCTACTTTTCCTAAGAATAAACGAAGTGGCGGGTTTTCGCTGTCGATTAATTTTAAAATTGCAGGAACGGTAGCATCCGGTGTTCCATAATCTTCAGGTAAAAGACCTTCAGCTTCTCCCAAACTGGCTTTCAAAGCATCATAAGCCGGAATTGCATCGCCGTGAACTGCAGAACTTCCACCAAAATCGGTTGTGTAGCCATTAGGTTCAATCATGGTCACGTTAATTCCGAACGCTTTCACTTCTGTTGCCAAAGCTTCGCTGAAACCTTCCACCGCAAATTTAGTAGCGTTGTAAATTCCTAAAGTCGGTAAGCTCCAAACCCCTAAAACACTCGATAACTGAATCACATGACCGCTTCCCTGCGCTCTGAAAATCGGCAAAGCAGCCTGTGTTACCCAAAGCGTACCAAAAACATTGGCTTCAAAAACATCTTTAATTGCTTTTTCTCCCACTTCTTCCACCGCTCCGAAAACACCATAACCGGCGTTATTGATGACAACATCTAAACTTCCGAAGTGATTTTTAGCTTTGTTTACTGCTTCAAAAACCGCTTCTCTGTCGGTGATATCTAAAGAAATAGGAAGAAAAGTTTCGGGATATTGTTCTGCCAAATCTTTATAAGATTCAATGTTTCTTGATGTTGCCGCTACTTTGTCGCCTCTTTTTAGCAATGCTTCTGTCCAAAGTTTTCCAAATCCTCTTGATGCTCCTGTGATAAAAATTGTCTTTGCCATTTTTTAAAATTTTGATTGTTTGTTTTTAAATTTTGATAAGACAAAGTTATCTCTCATCAGCACCAAGCTTGTAACCCAAATCAGCGGAAGAATAGCACAGAATTACGGAGAGAGTTTTAATTTAAATTTTAAAATAAAATCGGAAGAAAATTCTCCCAACTTATTAAGTTAAGTTTAAATATTACTTTTTAAATGTGTTTCAAATGAAGCCAATTCCTGTTCTATATTTGGGTTTTTAAAAACATCATAAAACGCAAATGTCGGCAATGGCTGAACTCCTACAAACTGAAGCGTTGCCGTGAAAGGTCTTGTTAATTCTTCCATTGAGAAATCTTCAAGCAATTGACCTGAGTTTCCAAAAGTCTCTTCGGGAGCGTTCCAAGTATTCACAATCATTCCTTTGCTTTTCAGAAGTCCGCCTGTACCGTAATTTCCGCCATTACTTCTACCATCTCCGGCGTAGATTTTTCCGTAACCACTCATCAAAACTTTATCGATATAATCTTTTGTTTTGGCAGGCATCCCAAACCAATTAATCGGAAAATGAAGGAGTACAAAATCTGCATTTACCCATTTTTCAATTTCCTGTGGAATTTCGTAACCATTATCGATAACTGTTTCGAGAATTTCGTAGCCTTTTTCTTCAAAAACACTTTTACTTTTTTCGAAAATCGTTTTGTTGAGATTTCCTTCTGCAATTTGTGGCCATTTGATATGACCGTTGATGATTAATGCTTTCATTTAATTATAAATATTTTCCAAGATTTAGTTCGACATCGCCGTAGGTTTGTAATCCTTGGTCTAACAATTTTTTAATTCTGGTTCTTGCTTCAGGCTCTGTCAATGATTCGAAAAAGGCTATTTGCGTTTCCATAATATGTTCATTTTTTGGAATAATCACTCTTTCATTCATCGTTGCTTTTATTTTTTTGATGATTTTCAAATCAAATGAGTCAATTCTTTTGGCTAAATTTTCTACGAATGCATCCAAATCGTTATCGGGAAATGCTCGATTAATCCAACCGTAATCAGCGGCAGTTTGAGCATCATAATCGTCCCCACTTAAAATAATTTCAAGAGCTCTGGCTTTTCCTGTTAAGAGATGAAGACGCTCCAATCCGCCACCACCAGGAAAAGAACCGATTCCGATTTCCGGTTGTGCGAAAAATGCTTTTTCCTTGCTTGCAAAACGCATATCGAAAGCCTGAATAAACTCACTTCCCAAACCTCTCGCTCTTCCTCTGATAGACGCAATACTTACAAACGGAGCCTGTTCGAGACGTTTTGCAACATCGGGCCAAGATTTTGAAAGTCCGGTTTTTCCTTCTCCTTTAGGAAAATCAAAAATGTTGACCAATTCTGCGTGAGCAACATAAAATTCGGAATTGGAACTTTCAAAAACGACTACTTTTAAGTTTTCATTAGCTTCCAATTCGTCCATTAATGTTCTTAACTGAACCGAAAATTCAGGGTCGAACACGTTTACCGGAGGATGATTGATCGCTACTTTCCAATAGCTATCTGTAATTTTTTGTGTTGTAAAAATCATAGTAATTTCTTTTTTAAAGTTTATTTGTAATTGGATAAAATCTTATTCAAATTGACAAGTGAGAAATATTTCAGTATTTTTGCTTGCAAATTGAAAGTGTAAAGATACTAACTAACTTGCAAAATACAAGTAGAATATTTATGGCAAAAAAAAATAGAAATTCCGGATGTCCGGTGAGCAACTCTTTGGATATCTGGGGCGATAAATGGAGTTTGTTGATTGTGAGAGATTTGATGTATGAAAAACAGTGTACATACGGTGATTTTTTGAAATCTGAAGAAAAAATAGCAACTAATATTTTGGCGACAAAACTGCAAATTTTAGAGGCTGAAGAAATCATTTCCAAATCGCAACATCCTGAAAGTAAAGCAAAGTTTTTGTATAAACTGACCGAAAAAGGCATCAGTTTACTTCCCGTTTTAATAGAGATTTATTTGTGGGGCGAGCAATATTTTGAGCTGTCTGAAAACCATAAAAAATTTCTACAGGACGTAAAAAAAGACAAAGAAGCATTTCTAAAAAGAGCGCAAGAAAATCTCAGAAAAGCACTTTAATTATTTTAAACAAATCAGTATAAAGCAATTACTTAAACATTTTCGGCAATTAATAATTCTACAAAAACTTTTGAATCTCATCACAAAAAATTGGGTTTGATTTCTTTCAATTCCGAAACGTTGGATTTTGTGAATGGAGAAACATTCAGACCTTACATCAAAGTTTTGTTCGTTCCCGCAGGTTATTCTTTGACGGTAGATTTCAATGTTTATGAAACTGAAAATCCGGCTTTGTTTTTCATTAACACCAATCAATATCTTGATATTCAATCGGCAACTGATGAAGATGCTTTTTTGATTTATTACAACAGAGATTTTTACTGCATTCAGATTCACGACGAAGAGGTGGCTTGTGACGGACTTTTATTCAACAATATTTTTGAAATTCCAAAGGTGGATTTGCTGGAAGACCAGCTGAAAACGGTGTCGCAATTATTTAATCAAATCAATGATGAACTTAATTTTCGGGTCGCACCTGTACTGCACCGTTCCTCGCTAACGAAATAAGTTTTCTTACTATCCTGTATCAAACGTATTTCTTCCCAATCACAAAACTTTTTCCTTAACTGTTCTTCTGTATCATCCAAAGCCAAAGCGATATTGTAGGGATAGCCGTATTGCCTGGACTGCATAGGTTGTATACCGTAATGCCCTGCCAATTTGGAAAGGGACTGATAAAAATCCCTTTCCGTCTTTTCGGGTTTTCCACAAGCCTGTACGGTTTGTGCTTCTTGCAGTTTAGGCAGAAATGAGCATTTTAGAAAACCATTGGTAGCACCGTTATCGGTACCGATTTCAGTTTGTCTTTTCTTATTTCGTCTGCGTTCTTTGGTCTTTGCATCCAGTCTGCGAACTCGCCCAATTGTTTGTGCAAAGTCCGCTGTTTGGGTTGTTGTGGGGTTTTGATGATGCCCGATATGATGTTGCCTTGCATAATTCATTTTTTTTGATTTTTGGTTTAACCTTTCGTTCCCATTACACTCTCAAATCGGTACTGTACTGTATCGTCACGGATAACAGGGGCAGATACTTTGGCAGTGGTCAGTATCGGATAAGAATTTGCATAGAAATTCATCACGGCTTCCACGCTCCATTTGGGTTCTGGGTCGGTCAGTTTAATTTGCTGTCCTTTATCGTTGAGTATAAATACCCTCTCTAATTGCGTTGCTAATAACATGATGCTCGTTTTAAGTGTTAAACAATTGGTTTACTCTGCTCCGAAAAGGCTTGGCGTTGAAAACTTCTCCGATAATTCTGATTTGCGTTTACGGATTTCGTCCGCTTTTTCGGGGAACTCCGTTATATCGGGTACTTTCATCCACGCATCACGGAATTTGCCATCTTTCTCCAGTTCGTCAGCCTTTGCCATACCGTCTTTATACTTCTTGTCTTTGGCTTCCTTATCTTTTTTCTCTTTCTCTGCTTTTTCTTTCTCCATTGCTGATTGTTTTTTAGCTTCTTCCAATTGCTTCATAAATACTTCCATATCCACCATTAAGCCCGAAGCCTTTTGTATAGGCGTGTTTATCTGCTGAAAAAATCCCTCGTCAAACTCCTGTGGTGTAGCGTTAAATGTCAATGGGGGAATGAGGTTTTTGGCGTTATCTCCGCATTGCTCGTTATTGAGTATTACTGATACAATTAGGTTGCTTTCTGCTCCTTTGGCTATGTTTAGTTGTAAAATTCCTGTAAAGTCCAACTGTGCTATCTGATTGAAAAAATTTGCGTTCATAGTTCTGAAATTTTAATTGTTGTTGTTTTTTCCTTTGCTTTTTCTAGTTTCTCGTGCATATCTGCCCAATAGGCTTTTTGCCGTTTGTCAAACTCGGAGAAACTTTTATCCTCGTGGCGATACTCTTTGTACTGCCTTGCTATTTCAATAGCTTCTCTGAGGTTCGTTACCTCAATAAGACAACCGTTCAAGTCTGTTATTTTCATAGCAATGATAGTTTTCGTTCTAAAAGTGTTTCTAGTATCCCACAATCGCTATCGAATGTTTTCCCCTCGAAATGGTACGTATCTGTTTCTTCATTGAAATTGTATTGCTCAAAATCCTCGTCCTCTAAATAAATATCTGTGAGTACCTTGTCAAAAAATGTTGCTCTGCCATATACTAGATTGCCTATTTCTTCATAATCGTGTGTAAAATTCACATCGTAATGTTCCGCTATCTTTTGAATGATTTCTATATTAGGCGACCACTTTGTTTCATACTGAAATTGTCCTTCATCGCCCTCGTTCCAATAGATATTGAAGAAATAACCGCCATTGTCTTTAGAAATAAATTCGGGTAATTGTCCTTCTTCTGTTTCTTCTTCCTCTTTCTTCATTAATTGAAAAAGTTTCTGTATTGCTGTGATTGTTTCGGGTTTCCCCTCGAATACAACTGTATTACTGCACCAATTTGCCATAATGAATATTTTTAGTGGGCTACCACCGATGAAAGCGGTAGCCTGTTGTTATTTAATTAAGATTAAAGATTTCTGCTCCGTCTAATGCAAAGCCATTACACAATTCAAATGCTTTCTGTGACTTGAGTTGAGCAGTTCCACCCAGTACAATACTCTGTAACTTGGCTTCATCATCTTTGTACTTTCTTACGTTCTGATAGTAGCCAGTAACCGCATTATACGCTCCGAACAATGTACCTTTGGTAGTGTCCATTTGTTGGGTGTCGCTTATCATTGCGTATGCAAAGGCATCCTCTACGGTGTTTTTGAACACGGTGGAAATTTCATCTTCTGCACCTTTTTTGATAAGGTCAAGCGTTTCCTTATTCGGGCAAAGTGCCAATTGTATTAGCTTTTTAACTTCACGGTCTGTTACCTTTACTTTTGCCCATTCGTTAAAAATCCCCTCTAATTGGTCGCTCAATGTGTTCGCAAGTCCCATAATCTTATGAGCGTTCTCGATACGTTGTTTCGCTCCCGAAGTGTGCTTGATACGGACTACATTGGTCATACTTCGTAATGAAGCGTTTAAGGTATTTTGGCAAACAATACGGATTGGTGTAAATGCGGCTGTGATACTTCCGCTACCATCGTGCGAAGTGGTTAAGAAAATGTACTTTTCCGTAACGTCATCGCCATTACCCACACGGATATAGTCGGGCAGTTTGGCTGTGATGAAAATGCGTTCTCCGTTGCCTAATGCTCCTGCGGTTTCGTACAGAATGCCCTCGTCACCGCCTACAATAGCATCAAAGAAATTAAAGGCTTCACGGTTTTGTACAATGTGGTAATCCTTGCCGACTACTCCCAATACTTTATTGTTATCGGTGCGAATGTTAGCGTAATAATTAGGCACTTCTAATTCAGTACTGCCTATCTCTATACCATTGGTGGTTTCGATAATGTCCGAACCTTTTGTAAACAATGGAGATTTTACGACTTCATAATCTAACCCTGCATATTTGATAGCTTCCTCGCTTGTAGGGTATTGCTCCACGATTTGCCCTAAACCGTGCCACGCTTTTTGTTGTACGCTAAAGAATGAATAACGCCCTGTTCTCTCGTTGAAATTGATATTATGTGCCATGATAAAATGATTTTAAATGTTTGAAATATTCGTTGTTAAAATGGGAGATCGTCCTCTGACTTGTTGTTGCTTGTTCCTGTGGTAGTTTGTGCGGTTTCTGATTTCTTGCCCCCTCCGTGCAGTTTGATGTTTGAGGTATGGAAATTCAATCCTGCGTGTGCTTCTCCGTCATTACCTGTCCACGCCCTAGCACTTACCCTGCCTGTCAGCTCCACCAATATACCTTTAGTGAGTATCTTCGCTACATTCGGGCTTATCCAGTATGAGCAATCGAAATAGGTAGTTTGCTCTTTGCGTTCGCCCTGTTTGTTACGGTAGCTGTCGTTGGTTGCTATCGAAAAGTTTACTACTTGTTTGTCCTGTGACGTTATGCGTACTTCCGCATCCCTTGTCAGTCTTCCTGTGATGTTCATGTTTTCTACTTTTTTGCGTTATGAAATTTGTTCTGATTTGATTTTTTTAGACTTATTCGGCAATGAGAGGAGGTGCTGTTTCGTTTCATTACCATTTCCAATGTTTTTAATCTTTCTGTCTGACATTTTTTTTATTCGTTTAAAGAGCCGGAGTATGCTATGTTTCGTTTCACGAGCATAAAAGGTTCGTGTTTAGCAGCACCAAGGTTTTGGAAAAAAATACTACCCAAAGGGTGGAGATTATTTTCCAAACTTGCCTGACCTTTGTGATGCGTTAAGAACACGGAAATACCTTTGCTCTTGAAATGGGACAAAAAAGCATACGGGTCTTTGGATAAAATGAATGTGGAAGCCAAGAAGATGGCATTGAGAAATGGTTTACAGTGCATTGAAATAACACTTCCAATTCGCTGAATTTTTAAATCACTTTTTCAAAGCTGTGTGGCTATTAGAGCCACACTTACGGAGGATTAAAATTATTTTGTATGGGAGAAGTTGATGGCAATATTTTTTAATCTTCTGTTCCAGGAGTAGCCGAAAAGCTCTTTTACAGTAGGGGAATAGGAAATTAAATGTGCTTTGGCTGCAAAAAGTAAGGGCATAAAAAAAGCAGAACCGATAAGTTCTGCTCGTTATTGATAGAAGTTAATTATAAGACTGTCAAAAATGCGTCTTCAATCTCCTTAAATTTGGGAGCCACCAAATCCATATCCTTGCTGATTTTTTGACTTGTAATCTTGGCGTAAATCTGTGTGGTTGAAATATTTTTATGTCCCATCATTTTGCTAAGGCTTTCAAGTGGAACACCTTCGGTCAGGAACATGGTAGCAAATGTGTGGCGTGCAGTATGAAATGTTATTTTTTGTTCTGTAACAATTTCTGCTTCTTCTATCATTTTCTTTACATGGCTATTGCAGGTAGCATTGGAAGGAACCGGAAAAACATAATCGCTACGTGTAAGTCCCCTGTATTTTTCAATTATACGTTTCGGAATTTCCAAAAGGCGGACGTTTGAAGCAACATCTGATTTTTTTCTTCTGTTGATGATCCATTGGTGCCCATCAAAAAAGGACTGTATATTGCTCCATTTCAGCTTTTGAATATCAATATAAAAAAGCCCTGTAAAGCAACTGAAAATGAAAATATCTTTTACAAATTCATATTTGTCCTTCGACGGTTTTAGAAGCATTAGCTTTTCTACATTCTCCTTTAAAAGATAGCTGCGATCAGTTTCTTCCATACTGATTTCGTAATCCTCAAAAGGGTTTTGGCGTATAAGGCCTTTTTTAATCGCAAGATCAGCCAAAGCAATAACCGGCATGGTATAAACCCAAACCGTATTATGTGTACATTCCTTATCTATTCGTAGAAAGAAATCGAACTCCCGGATAAAGTCTGAGGTAAGTTCTCGAAATGCCAAATCTTCTCTGTGATAGCGTTCCTTTATAAATTCATTAAGATGGTTATATACAGTCTTGTATTTATTGTAAGTATTCTGAGAACGTTTGCCCTTGCTTACCATTCTTTCAAAATCTTCATTCTGGTCTTTAAATACTTTAAGAATGGCATCATCCATTACACTAACCCCTAAAAAGGACAGCTTTACTTTTTGTGCAGTTGCAAAGCCTTCATCCTTGAGCATATCATCGTAAATCTTGTTGATACGCATCCGAATATTGTCCAATTTGAGATTGGTACCCAAGGCTTGGGCACTTTTACCTAAAACTCTTCCGTGCTTTAAATCCCAATTATTGGGGTTGATGTCCAGTTTGGTACTAAAGGATTTTGGTATTCCGTCAATAGTGATACGTCCCATAACAGGCACGTTTCCGTTCTTCTTAGGTTCATTCTTCTTCAGGTAAAAAAGCAGTTTGAACGTGGATCTTTTCTCTTGTTCCATAACTCAATTGTTTAACGTTTAAAATTAACTTTCATTGAGTTACAAGGGAATATGAAAAGAGGTGCAAATGACTGAAATATAGATTTTTATATAATATTCAGTTAGCTGTAATCAGTAACGATTTAGTAACCTAACCTCGTCATTTCAAGCCCAAAACTTGTTGGACACCTACTTCCAAATTTTGCCTCACGCATTATAAACCACTGTATATGAACGGTTTTAACCGATTTGCTTATTTTTGCTTTCTCCTAATATTTTTCTTAAAAAAACTTATGTCTCTTAAAAAAAATCTTATGCCTCTTTGCCCCTTTTGCGTCTCTGCGTGAAACATTCGCTGGATTCTTACCGCGTTGACGATGGCCAGCAATGCTACGCCGACATCTGCAAATACAGCTTCCCACATCGTTGCAAGTCCTCCCGCCCCTAATACCAATACAATGGCTTTCACCCCAAAGGCAAAGACAATGTTTTGCCACACTACTCTCCTGGTAGCTTTTCCGATATTGATAGCCGTCACGATCCGGGATGGTTGGTCGGTTTGTATCACTACGTCAGCTGTTTCAATAGCTGCATCACTACCTAATCCTCCCATTGCAATACCCACATCGCTCAACGCCAGTACCGGTGCATCGTTGATCCCATCTCCCACAAATGCTACTACAGCGCCCGGAACTTTTTTCACATCTTCCACCTTTTTCACCTTGTCTTCCGGCAACAGGTTGCCATAGGCGTTATCAATCTTCAATGATCCGGATACCTTATCGACGACCGACTGTTTATCGCCGCTCAACATAGTAGTGCGAATATTCAGTTTATGTAGTTGTTCAATCGCTTCCTTGCTGTCCTCTTTGATCTCATCGGCGATAGACAGGTATCCTGTGTAATTACTATCCACGGCTACTGCTACCATGGTATCTGTCACTTGTCTTACCGCATCGGGCACTTTGATCCCTTGTTGTTCCAGCAATTTGATGTTGCCTGCCAATACCATTTTTCCATTCACGTTCCCTTTCAATCCATGCCCGCTTATTTCTTCGATATTGGTGGCCTTATCGGCGCTATTTACGCCAACATACTCCACCACCGCCTTCGCGATGGGATGGGTGGATTGCGCTTCCAATGTTGCGGCCAGTGAGAGCCATTCCGTTTTATCGCTGGTTGCATGTTCAACGGTTTGCACTTTAAATACTCCTTTTGTCAACGTCCCGGTTTTATCCATGATCACGTTGTTGACCTTTGTGATAAGGTCGAGGTAATTGGAGCCCTTGAACAGTATGCCCTTACTGGAAGCTGCGCCTATGCCGCCGAAGTAGCCGAGCGGGATAGAGATAACGAGGGCGCATGGACAGGAAATCACCAGGAAGATCAATGCCCTGTATAACCAATCGTTGAACCGGTAATTCTCTACAAAGAAATAAGGCAACAGGGCGATCAATACAGCCAATAGTACGACTATCGGCGTATAGATACGCGCAAACTTCCTGATAAACTGTTCTGTTTTCGCCTTACGGGTAGTTGCTTCCTGTACCATGGTTAAGATACGGGCCAGGGAGCTGTCATTGAACCGTTTGGTGACTTCCAGGGTGATCACCTGTTGCTGGTTGATCATACCAGCCAACACAGCTTCGCCTTTGCGGATAGTGGCAGGTTTGCTTTCGCCCGTCAGTGCGGCTGTATTAAAAGTACTGCTCTCGCTTAGCATCAGGCCATCCAGCGGCACTTTTTCTCCAGCCTTTACCTGGATGGTACTGCCAATTTCCACCTGGGCGGGCGGCACTTCCTTAAAACTTCCGTTCACCAGCACAGCGGCCGTATCAGGTCTGATATCGAGCAACGCCTTGATGCTTCGTTTGGCGCGGTTTACAGCGGCATCCTGGAACAGTTCTCCTACCGTATAAAATAACATGACCGCTACGCCCTCGGGGTATTCGCCGATGTAGAAAGCGCCTAAAGTAGCAATGGTCATTAACACGAACTCCGTGAACAGGTCTCCTTTCAGCAACAATTTTACACCCCGCAACGCTACCGGGAACCCGACGGGCAGGTAGGCCAGTGCGTACCAGGCAAATCTGACGATCCCGGTGAAGAAAGCCGGCTGCCAGAAGTTATCGGCAGCAATACCCAATACCAGCATGCCAAAGCTGACGATAGCGGGCCATACAGGTTCTCCGCCGCCATGGTCATGACCGTGGTCGTGGTCTTCCCCGCCTTCTGCCTCATGATCATGGTCCGCTCCGTGTTCGTGCGTATGATCATGATGTTTCTCTTCTCCTTTCAATACTTTCAGTCCTTGTTTCCTGATCGCTGCCAGCAGCTGTTTGCTGTCTGTCTGTTTGCGGTCAAATTCCAGGCGGATGTTTCCTGTCGAAGAAACAACGGCGCCTGCAACGCCGGCCTGTTTGCGGAGCTGGTCCTCTATTGCCTTATCTTCCAGCTCCCGGGTATATGCTACTTCCACAGTCAGGTGACCGTATTTGCCTGTGATGGCTGCCCCGGCGTTCTGTGCGAAGCGCTGTATCTGTTGCAAAGTGATCTCGTCGGGATTGTAGTGGAAACACAGTTGTGCATCCTGTCCATCATTTGCCGGTACCAGGTGCGCTTTGTCAATACCTTTATGATGCTCCATGATAAAGATGATCCTTGCCACGCATGCATCGCGTTCGTCGGGCACTTCGGGGAGCAGCAGATGTAAATTGATCTTGATCTTTTCCATAACTTAATGATTAGTGTTCATGTTCGCCGGAATTCGTCTGTTTAGCTAATATAAAGAAAGCGCCTTTGACAACTACCGTTGAACTATCCGGGATATCCTTCAGCGGCGTTATTTCTGTAAAGCCAACATCTGTTGTACCCTTGGCAACAGGTATCCGCTCAAAATATTTGTTTCCGGAAGCAGCGGCAGGATTAGTAACAACAAAAATATAGTCCTGGTTCTGGTAGTTGACCACTGCTTCTGCCGGAACCGCCGGCACTACTGCTTTATCGAGACTGATCAGTGCAGTGATGCCCATCCCGTCTATCAATCCTGTTTTGTCGCCATTCACCTTTGCATGTACGCTGATCGCCTTGCTCTCGCCTTCGAAAGAGGAGCCTAACGAGAAGATAGTGGCGTCATATTCCTTACCCGGGTCGTTCGTCAGGGTGAAGTGGATCAGTTGCCCGGTTTTCAGTTTGGGCAGGTCCTTTTCGTAGATAAACAGGTCGAGGTGCAACTGGCTGTTGTCTACTACTTCTGCCAGCGGGGTGTTGATGTCGAGGTAGCTGCCTACATTGGCGGTCACTTTGCTGATCACGCCGGAAATAGGACTATGAACAGCGATCACGGATACCAGCTTACCATTGCTCAGTTGTTCGGGGTTAATGCCCATTAGCCTGATCTGTTCTTTCAGCGCAGCCGAGCGGGTTTGCAGCGCATGCAATTCCGCTGATGCCGCCTGGAGGTTCTTCAATGCACCGGCATTGCCCTCGTTCAGTTCCTTCTGTCTTGCTACTTCCTGTTCTGCCAGCAGGATCTTAGGTTTCAATGCCAGGTATTCTTCCTGCGCGGCAATAAACTGGGGATTGGAAATAGTGGCGATCACCTCTCCCTTTTTCACCGTATTACCTGTTTGAATAAGCAGGGTTTTTACCACACCGTTATACAATGTATTTACAGTAGCCTTGTTCTGGTTCGGCACTTTCAATACGCCGTTGGCCCTCAGCGAAGCTGTCAGTTGTTTATGCTGAATGCTTCCAAATTCAATGCCTATGCTTTTTATCTGTGCCGGGGTCAGGAACAGGGAATCGGTATGTCCTTCCTCCCCTTCTTCCTGTTCATGGTCATGGCCTTCGGCTACCGGCTGGTTGTTGTTGCAGGAGAAGAAAACTATTGCAGCAATAAATAAGGCAATAATCTTTATATACCTCATATTTTTTATTATTGATGAATGAAATAATTATAGTTAATGACCGCATGATTATAGGCATTCAGGCTATCGAGATAGTTTTTCTCAATATCGATGGCCTGGCCCAGGAACTGCGATAGTTCGGCGAAGCTGATCTGTCCTGCCCTGTAAGCCAGGGTGGATGCTTTGATGATCTCTTCTGCCTGCATTAATCCCGCGCTTTCATAAAACTGCAACAGGTTCCTGTTCTTCTGCACCTCCTGCAATGCCTGTTGCAATTGAGTTTCGAAGCGCTGCGATTCGTACTGGTATTGAGAAGCCTGGTAGGCGGCTTCCGCCTGGGCGGTTTTAACCCTGTTCCTGTACGCACCCATTCCAAACAGTGGTACAGCGGCGGTTACAGAAAAACCGGCATAAGGATCAGGTTTGCCGTAGAGGCGTTGATTGAAAAATCTTCCCGAGAACTCAGGCCTGTTCTCATTTTTCGCAACCGATATTCCTGCATTGGCAATTTCTACCTGCTGCTTTTGGTTCAACAACTGGGGATGCAAACTATCGTTGCCCATTGCCACAAAATCCATCTTCTCCAGCGGCCCGTTCACCGGCAGCAGCACCTCTGTAGTATTCAACAATCGTTGCAGCTCCTGTTGCTGGATCAGCATATCGTTGTCCAACTGGCGGATCAAAACCCTGATCTCTTTTGACCGTACATTGGCCGCTATGCTGTCGAGTCCCGGGCTGTCGCCGGTTTTAACTTTCAGCCTGGCAGCGTTATCCAGCGTACGGTAGATGCTATCCAACCGGTTGTAGAGTTTCTGTTTTTCCTCCAGGAACCAAAGCTGGTAATATGCGCTGCGGATCTCCGTTTTCAATGATGCGGCAACTACTTCCCCGCTGATCTGGTATCCTTTCAGCGTTGCTTCGTATAGCCGGCGCTGTGATTTATACAATCCTGGCCATACTATACTTTGGGAAAGACCAATTTTCAGGATGCCTGTTTTATCTGAAGGCCGGTAATCTTCGTTTTCCGCAAAAACGCCCGTTTTGGGAATAAGGCTGGCAGTTCTTACCTGCGCCTTTCCCTTATTGATCAGTTGCTGGTTGGCTGCCAGCAACAGGTTGCTGCTTCCCATTCCGATCGCCTCATCCACGGATACTCTTGTTTGCGCCTGGATAGTTCCTGGAGCGAGGAGCAACACGGCTATTATGCCTAATCCCCCTGCTGGTCGGATATTGATCTTCTTACCCTCGCCAAACAACAGGTATAATAACGGCAACACAATAAGCGTGAGCAATGTGGCAGTGATCAATCCTCCGATCACTACTGTAGCCAGCGGTTTCTGTACCTCCGCGCCGGCGCCGGTCGACAGGGCCATTGGCAGGAATCCAAAGGAGGCTACCACGGCAGTCATTAACACCGGCCTGAGCCTGGTTTTGGTGCCTGTGATAATTCGTTCTACCATATCCGTTACTCCATCCTTTTTCAATTGGTTAAAAGTGCTGATCAACACGATCCCGTTTAATACCGCTACCCCGAATAAGGCGATAAACCCAACGCCTGCGGAAATGCTGAAAGGCATACCTCGAAGCAATAAGGCAAATACGCCGCCAATGGCGCTCATCGGGATAGCTGTAAAAATGAGCAACGCCTCGTTCATGGAGCGGAAAGTGAAATAGAGCAAGAGAAAGATCAGCAGCAGGCAAACAGGAACGGCTAAACGCAAACGGTCGGAGGCCTCTTGCAGATTTTCGAAGGTTCCGCCATAAGTATAATAGTAGCCGGTAGGAAGAAGGTTGGCTGCTTTCAGCTGCTTTTGAATATCTGCCACTACAGAAGCAACATCCCTGCCTTTTACATTGAATCCTACCACGATCCGGCGTTTGCCTTCTTCGCGGCTGATCTGCGCCGGCCCTTCCTTAATAGCCACTTTCGCCACCTGGTCTAAAGGGATCTGGGTACCATCGGGCAACGCGATGTAAAGATTGTTCACATCATCGACCGTGCTGCGGCTGGTGGAGTCGAGGCGTACTACCAGGTCGAATTTCCTTTCATTCTCAAACACTACGCTGGCGGCCTTGCCGGCAAACGCCATTGCTACGGTATTATTAATGTCCTGGATATTCAGGCCGTAGCCGGCCATACGCGCCCTGTCGTATGTTACGGTGATCTGCGGCAGCCCCACTGTCCGTTCTACCTGCGGCGCCGTTGCGCCCTTTACCTTCTGCACAATAGCTGCCACTTTTGGCGCCAGGGTAGCCAATGTATCGATATTCTCACCAAATATTTTTATAGCCACATCCTGCCTTACGCCTGTCATCAGTTCATTGAAACGCATCTGGATCGGCTGCGAGGCTTCAAAGAACACGCCGGGGATCGCCTCCAGCTCTTCCAGCATACGGGAAGCGAGCGATTCATAGCTTTCTTTTACCGGCCATTCTTTACGCGGCTTCAGCGAGATAACCAGGTCGGAAGCCTCCGGAGGCATAGGATCAGTAGGCACTTCAGCCGATCCTGTTTTACCCACTACCATTTTTACCTGCGGAAATGATTTAATGATACGGCTTGCCTGCATAGATGTCTCAATGCTCTGGGAAAGAGAAGAACCCTGCGGCAGGATACAATGGAACGCATAATCACCTTCCTGCAACTGTGGTATGAATTCTCCACCCATCCTGCTGAACAGGATGATAGCGATAGCCAGCAATGTCACAGAAACGCCTATTACCCAGTATTTCAGCTTAATGGCCTGTTTCAGGACGGGCTCATAATGCCGCTGCAACCAGGCCATAAGTTTATCGGACCAGGTTTCTTTCTCAGCGTGTTGCTTCGGTAAAAAGAGGGCCGACATCATAGGGATATAAGTAAGCGAGAGGATAAGCGCTCCAAGGATCGCAAACCCTACTGTTTGCGCCATCGGGCGGAACATCTTTCCTTCAATGCCCACAAGGGTGAGGATAGGAATGTAAACTATCAGGATGATGATCTCGCCGAATGCGGCGCTGTTACGTATCCTGGCAGCCGCGTTGAACACTTCTTCATCCATCTCGGCCTGTGAAAGCCGGCGCCTGGAAGGTCTGAGGCCCAAATGGTGCATAGTCGCTTCCACGATGATCACGGCGCCATCTACTATCAGCCCGAAGTCAATGGCTCCAAGGCTCATCAGGTTAGCGCTTACCCCGAAGAGGTTCATCAGGCCCAGTGCAAAAAGCATGGACAAAGGAATGGCGGAAGCAACGATAAGGCCTGCACGAATATTACCCAGGAACAGCACCAGTACGAATATAACGATCAGCGCCCCTTCAACCAGGTTACGTTTAACGGTGTTTATTGCCCGGTTTACAAGGCCTGTTCGGTCGAGGAAGGGCTCTATCTCCACATCCGCAGGCAGGGAGCTTTTGATGGTTTCCATCTTTTCCCTGATGCGCCCCACTACTTCAGCGCTGTTCGCGCCTTTCAGCATCATTACGATGCCTCCTACGGCTTCTTTCTCACCGTTGTAGGTCAGCGCCCCGTATCTTACCGCATGCCCGAACTGCACGGTAGCTACGTTCCTGATCAATACAGGGATACCGTCGGCGGTTTTGATAACGATGTTCCCGATATCTTCCAGCGAAGAGACCAGGCCAATGCCGCGGATAAAATAGGCATTCGGCTTCTTATCGATATACGCGCCTCCTGTATTCTCGTTATTCTTTTCGAGCGCCTGGAAAATTTCCGGCAACGTTACATTCAGGGCTTTCAGCCTGTCGGGCTTTACAGCTACCTCGTATTGCTTTACAAGTCCGCCGAAGCTGTTCACTTCTGCAATACCGGGAGTGCCGTATAACTGGCGGGCTACGATCCAGTCCTGCATGGTTCTCAGCTCCATGGCCGTGTATTTGTTTTCACTGCCTTTTTTCGGGTGGATCACGTATTGATAAACTTCTCCCAACCCTGTGCTTACCGGGGCCATTTCCGGTTTCCCTACTTTGGGAGGTATTTTTTCTTCTGCCTCTCTTAATTTCTCCGCGATCAGTTGACGGGCGAAATAAATATCTACTCCTTCTTTAAAAACAATAGTGATCACTGATAAGCCAAAGCGGGAGATAGACCTGAGTTCTATCAGGTCTGGCAGGTTGGCCAGGCTTTGTTCTATCGGGTAAGTGACCAGTTGTTCTACTTCCTGGCTGGCTAAGGTTGGCGTATTGGTGATGATCTGTACCTGGTTATTGGTGATATCAGGAACTGCATCTATTGGTAATTGCCGGGCGCTCCAGATCCCCCAGCCTACAAGGGCCAGGGTAAGCAGCCCGATTATCAGTTTATGTTGAATTGAAAACCGGATGATCGTACTTAACATGCGGAAAGCTTTATTTTAACTGGGCTTCAGTGCATCCGTACAGGACGCAGGCTGTCATGTTCATACAGGCGTATGAACTAATTACTACATAAGAAATAAAAATTAACTAAGCTGAGGGGGCTGCCATACAGGAAGAGGCAAGTCCTGTACTGATGAGGTTTCGAATACGATATAGTTGCGTGGTACGGGGATCACCGGGCATTCTACTGTTGCATGAACGGTAATGAATGATACGGTACCGCAACAGGCGCAGATACAAAGCGGGGAACAATAGTCCGTATGCTGTGGATGTTGGTGACCGGTTTGTGCAATTTCTGTTCCTCCCTGCATACCAGCAGCCACTCCATCCGCACAGGGAATACAACTGAGCGAAAGGACCAGGAATGCTAATATGAAGGTGATAAATCGCATAAGGCAAATGTAAAACTTTTATTATAAAAGCGATGGGCGATTAATGATCACCTGTTGCATTTTCAGGCGGCTGATCAATTAAAATCCAGGAATGACCGGGCATTCGTTATACCGTTGAACAGGCATCTTTGTTTACCTGTTAAATAAGAACGAAAAACCGGTTCATGGCGTCCGGAACCCGCATTTTTTTCACCTGGCACGGGTGAGATACACGGGCATAATTGTTGTTGACCAACCGGTATTCACGGTCGTTTTTCCGCCAGTGTAGTCAATACCGTGAGTACCCATCCATCAGCAAACAACAGATCTCGGAGAATTTACCTGGAGTAAAGGACCTGCAGATATTTTATAAGCATCAAATTTTTGTTATGATACTAGAAAAAAATACACCAGCACCGGAATTTGATCTTTTTTCCACGCCGGACCAACGGCTTAAACTTAGCGACTTCAAAGGGCAGAGAGTAATCCTGGCCTTTTATCCTGCCGACTGGAGCCCTGTTTGCAGCGACGAGTTAAGTTTATTTAACGAAAGTTTAAAACTTTTTACAGAACATAAGGCAGTATTATTGGGTATTTCGGTAGATAGCAAATGGAGCCATATGGCATTTGCACAAAGCCGGAAATTGCATTTCCCGTTACTGGCAGATTTTGAGCCCAAAGGATTGGTATCAAAACAATATGGCGTATATAATGAGGAAGAAGGAGAAAGCAGGCGCGCATTGTTCCTGATCGATGAACACGGGATCATACAATGGAGTTATTTATCGCCTGATGGCATTAACCCGGGGGCAGACGGAATACTGGAAGCCCTGGAATCACTTGATCAGTCAAAAAACCAATAACAGATTATGTCGATGTTAAAAGTACCCGTAAACGCACAGGATCATACACTTGGCAGCCTGCACGCACCCAGGGTGTTGGTGGAATATGGCGATTATCAATGCCCAAGTTGTGGCGAGGCTTACCCTATTATCAAGGAGTTGATAGCCAAACACCAGCATAACCTATTATTTGTTTTCCGCAATTTCCCGCTCCAGGAATCGCACCCCGAAGCGATGCCCGCTGCCCTGGCGGCAGAAGCGGCGGCCAGGCAATCCAAATTCTGGGAAATGCATGATATCATCTACGAAAACCAGGCAGACCTGACTATCCAGCATATCATGAACTTCGCAGAAGAAATTGGGTTGGACATGGAACAGTTCAGGGCCGATTGGAAAAGCCAGGAACTCCTAAACCGGATAGAAAAAGATTATGAAGGGGGCCTTCGCAGTGGAGTGAACGGAACGCCCTGTTTCTTTATCAACGGCCATCGGTTCGATCAGTTCGACGGAAGCCTGGAATCATTGGAAAGCGCCATTGCAATGTAGCTTCCAACCAGGTGTATCCGCTTTACCGTGAGATATTCATTCAATAATAGTTTCAAGGGTTGGCCAATGGCCGGCCCTTTTTGTTTTGGAATTTCTGTTAACTTGCAGGCAATCTGCAAATATTCAGCCCATGCATATTTTAGTGATAGAAGATGAACAAAGAGTGGCCGACCTGCTGAAACGGGGACTGGAAGAGCACCAGTTCACCGTGGAAATAGCCTTTGACGGGGCTATAGGCAGGAAACTGCTGTTACAGAACGAATACGATGTAGTGATCATGGATATTATTCTTCCCCAGGTAAACGGATTGGATCTTTGCAAACAGATCAGGGAAGTAAGACCCCACTTGCCTATTATTATGCTTACCGCGTTGGGAACAACGGATGATAAGATAGAAGGGCTGGATGCAGGAGCGGATGACTACCTGGTAAAACCATTCGATTTCCGGGAACTGCTGGCAAGAATAAGGAATGTTACCAAACGCAATGCTGTTAACAGCTATAGCAACGGCTATATCCTGAAACTATCCGACCTGGCGCTTAACCTGCAAACCATGACAGCCACCCGGGACGGAAAAGAAATTAACCTTACCCCTAAAGAGTTCAAGCTGCTCGAATACATGATGCGCAACAAGGAAAGGGTACTTACCAGGGCCGAAATCGCTGAAAAAGTATGGGATACGACGTTTGACACAGGTACCAATTTTATTGATGTTTATATTAATTATTTAAGGAAGAAGATAGACAAAGACCACCCCGTAAAATTAATTCATACAAAACCAGGGCTGGGTTTCATTCTAAAAGAAAACTGATCCATGAAGATACGGTTAAGGCTTACGTTATTGTTTACCGCGCTTTTTGCAACATTGCTGGCTGCATTTGCGATCGTGACCTATCTTTCGTATGCCGAGAACCGGGAAGATGAGTATTTCAAACGCCTGAAACTACAGGCGGCCAACAGGGCCAATCTCTGGCTGGAAGCGAAAGTAAGTCCTTCTGTACTCCAGCTGCTGCACCGCAATGCTCCCAATACCCTGACAGAAGAGGAAGTGGCCATTTACGATACTTCTCACAACCTCCTGTACCATGATGCCGCAGGTATTGACAAGGTAAAGGAAACTCCCGGCATGCTGGATAGCATCGTACGGCTGAAGGAACTGGATTTCCATATAGGAAAGCTCCAGGCAGTGGGATTCCTGTACGAACATGCAAACAAACAATACATCATTACCGCCGCGGCGTTTGACCAATATGGGCTGGGTAAACTACGTAAACTGAAATACACGCTGATCATCTGTTTTTCCATTGCTATCATCCTCACATTGGCAGCCGGCAGTTTCTTTGCAAAAAGAGCCCTATACCCCGTTTCCAGGATGGTGAAACGCGTAGAAGAGATCACCGCTACCAACCTGGATCTGCGGGTTGATGAAGGCAACAGGAAAGACGAAATAGCGGAACTGGCCATTACCTTCAACCAGATGCTGAACAGGCTTGAGAACTCGTTTGATGCCCAGAAACAATTTGTATCCAATGTTTCCCATGAATTGAGAACGCCTTTGGCCACTATCACCGCCGAACTGGAACTTTCGGCCATTAAGGACAGGACGCAGGAAGAATATAAAGCCGTAATAAAAAATGCCCTGGCAGATGCCAAAAGGATGGCCCGTCTTTCCAACGGCCTGCTCGATCTGGCCAAAGCCAGCTACGACCCTTCGGAGATCACATTCAAACCGGTAAGGATAGACGAAGTGCTGCTCGACGCCCGGCAGCAGGTATTGAAAAGCAACCCGGATTACCATATCAGCGTAGTTTTTGAACAGGAAATTGATGATGCGGATAATATTTCAGTATCGGGTAATGAATACCTGTTGAAAGTAGCGTTCATGAACCTGATGGAGAATGGTTGCAAATTTTCAACAGATCATCAGAACACCGTAAACATTATTATTGAACCTGACTTTACTATACTCCAATTCACCGACCAGGGAATTGGGATCAACACTGCCGACCTGCCGGATATCTTTACTCCTTTCTTCAGGGGAAGCAACAAATCATTTGCTGACGGAAATGGCATTGGTCTTTCCCTCACCCATAAGATCATACAACTGCACAAGGGGCAGATATTTGTAGTTTCGACTCCGAACAAGGGAACTACGTTTACTATCAAACTAAAACACCTGTAACCCTTTCTAATAAAATTCTAATATTTTTCTATCTGGTATATAATAGCCTCTTAGCCCTTGCCAGCTTAGCTTTGCAGTAGATTAACAATATCGGGCAACTACCGGGAACTCCCTTCCCGGTTCTTAAAATTGAGGCATGATCAACTTTACCTACAGCAACAACAAAAAGGGTATCAACTACCTTTCCTGCACCAAACCAACAGCTTTCAGCAACCTTACTTTTGCAGTCTTATATTTTGTATTTAAATTCAGTAAAGAAAAATATTTAGCCCCGTTCCAGAATGGCAGGCATACGTTCCCATAACAACCAGGTCTGAAATAGTCGATTGTCCGGAATACACAAACACAACAAACTTATTCATCAAATATAAACCCAACAGCCAGGCATGCGATCAATACGCTATCTACTCCTTGCATGTATAATACCTGTTATACCTGCAAGCCTGCACGCCCAAAACAACCTGTCACTGGTGGAAACATTGCAGGCAGCCCAGAAGAACAACCCGTTCCTCCGGCCTGCCAGTCTCGATATTTCCATCGCGCAATCGGATGTTATCACAGCAGGGCTCAGACCTAACCCGGTCCTGAATAACCAAACCTTGCAGCTCCTGGGTACAGAGCATTTCCAGCCGGGAACCAATTTCTATAACTCCCATAATAACCAGAGCTGGTGGCAACTGACCAAGGAGTTCCAGTTCTCGGGACAACGCAAACTGAAACAGGAAGTGGCCAACAGGAATGTTGTCACCGCCGAAAGGAATTACGCAGATATTGAACGGAACGTGCTTACCTCCGCAGGCAACAAATGGCTGGATGTCTGGTTCAACAAGATCAACCTGACACTGGTCCAGGAAGCTAAAGACAATATCGACAGCCTGCTGAAGATCCAGCAGATCCGGTTAAAGAACCAGGTGATCAGTTCCAGCGAATTATTGAGAACACAGTTGCTGCTGGAACAGTACCAGCTTCAGTACAGGAATGCAGAACAGGATTACAACAATGAACTTCAGAACCTCAAACTGATGATAGGACGAACAGACAGTATCAGCATCAATGAAAAGGATACTGCTATCAACTATATCGCCACAACGCGGATAGACAGCCTGCTGCAGCTTTCCCTGCAACAACGCCCTGATGTACAGGTTGTACAAAGCAGCATTGAATCGGCCAAAAGCAATATCAGGTTGCAAAGATCGCTGGCCAAACCAGTTCCGGAGCTGGGCGTGATCTATAACCCGCAGAACACTATCCAGTACGCGGGCATTTATGGCACTATTCCCCTGCCCTTCTTCAACAGGAACCAGGGCGAGATCAGGAAATCGCGGTTGCAACTGCAACAGTCGGAACAGTCCCTCAGCGCTTTGCAGCAACAGGTACAAACGGAAGTTCAGAATGCGTGGAGAAGCTTTCAACTGAGCAGGGAAACTATGACCAAATACAGGAACATTATTGAAAAGTCGGAAACCGTGCTGCAATCCGTGAAGTATGCGTATACCAGGGGCGGTACTACGATCATCGATTTCCTGGATGCCCAAAGAACCTGGTTCGATACACAGAAAATGTATTACGAGGCGCTTTACAATTACAGGAAGAATTACCTGCAACTCCTGTCGGTTACCGGTTTAATCAATCAATATACCCAGGTGCTCTAAACGAAAATCGATCACAGTTAAATATCAACGAATGAAAACATCAGTCTATAGCTTAATATTCGCTGTTATATCCTGGACGGCAATATCCTGTGGCGGTCATGAACAGAAGAAAACCAACGCCCCGGTATCCACCAAACCCACGGTTGAAGACAGCGGACTGGTTGTGAGGTTTCCGCCCGACAGTCTTACTTTAAGCTATTTCAAAACAGCTGCCGTTACCAAAACCGATATCAGCGCGGAGCTGACAGCGCCTGCAATGGTGGCGGCCACCGTGGTCTATTCAAAAGAAAATCCCAGCCAGAACCTGGTGTTATTCGATAACCCGGAACTCACAGCCAATTATACCGCTATGTTGCAGCATATTATCAATATCCGGCAAAAGGGGAACATCGTGCAACAGCGTAAAGCAATCGTTTCCCAAAAGCAAATAGAGCTGGACAGGTTCAGCGATCTGGCAGCTCATGGAGCGGGGACGGGTAAAGACGTATCAGACGCTAAAACAGACCTTATATCTGCAGAAACTGACCTGGCCATGGCGCAGACAGAGCTGATCAACGAACGCACTTCCATTATAGAGCATGAATCAAAGCTCAAACTGGCAGGCTTTGATCCGCAGGCCCTGGTGAACGCCCGGTTAAACAAAACCTGGGTCATCTGCGAAATGCCGGAGAACCAGGTGACCAAAGTAAAGAAGAACAATGCCTGCAAGCTTCTTTTTACTTCCTACCCCAGCGAAGAATTCCCGGGCACGATCGAAGATATAGGGGAAGTGATAGACAATGTGACGAGGATGGTGAAATTACGTATAGGCGTTGACGATCCCGGCGGCAAACTACGGGCAGGCATGTTTGCCACGGTAAGGTTCGGGGTGAACGAAGGTAACAGCCTTTCAGTTCCGAAAGCGGCGCTGATCACCGTACAGGGCGGCAACTATGTGTTTACGAAAGAGGCAGATAATTCGTTCCGTCGCCGCGAAGTGGTATCAGGCCCGGAAGCCAATAACCGGATCATCATATACCGCGGCCTGAACGAAGGCGACCAGGTGGTCACCGATGGAGCGATGCAATTAAAAGGACTTTCATTCGGATATTAAAATATTGTCTTATGCTACAAGCACAGATCTTTATAGACAAAGATAACCTGATCCACTCACAGCCCTTATATGAGTTCATTATGCAGTTCCTGTTACGGCATAACGTTAAAGGCGCTACGGCATTCACCGGCATGATGGGATTCGGTATTAACCACAAGATCAAACGACCCAACCAGATATTCTCCTTTGATGATCCTTCCATGATGATCGTTTTTATAGATGAAGATGAGAAGGTATTATCCGTATTGAAATTATTGAGAGAACAATATAAAGGAGGGCTTATTATTACTCATCCAGTAGACCTGATAGACGCATGATCCGCAACATTCTGATATTTTCCCTGCGCAACAGGTGGGCTGTTATCATAGCAGCCATCGTGTTGTCGGCCATCGGCTACTGGTGCTTTACACAGCTGAAGATAGAAGCCTATCCCGACATTGCAGATACCAACGTAATTATAGTGGCGCCGTTCGACGGACGGGCGGCCGAAGAAGTAGAGCAGCAGGTGACCATTCCTATAGAACGGGCGCTTAACAATGTGCCCAGGGTGCTGGACAGGAGAAGCCGTACCATCTTCGGACTTTCCGTTGTACAGCTGACCTTCCAGGATGGAACAGACGATTATTTTGCCAGGCAGCAGGTGATAGAGCGGTTATCTTCCATCAGCCTGCCGGATGGCGTTACCCCGCAACTGGCGCCGCTCACCACGGCAGTAGGTGAAATTTACAGGTACGTGGTAGAAGCGCCTGCCAATTATACCGCCATGCAGCTGCGCGACCTGCAGGACTGGGTGATCCGCCCTGCTATTTTACAGGTGCCGGGCATTGCTGATGTGACAACGTTCGGGGGGCCGTTAAAAGAGTTTCATATACTCACCTCTCCTACCAAACTTCGCAAGTATAACCTCACGTTGGAAGATGTGATCAACGCGGTGCAGAAAAACAACCTTAATACGGGAGGCAATGTAATTGCCCGCGGGGGCCAGGGCTTTGCCGTACGGGGGCTTGGAGCCGTTAAAACAGAACATGATATTGAGAACATAGTACTGGCAGCGGTTAGCGGTACGCCTATCTATGTGCGGGATGTGGCAACGGTAGAAATAGCGCCTCCTCCTCCATCCGGCGTATTGGGGTATTCTATTCCTGATGAGGGCATAGACAAGATCGGCTCTCCCGAAGGGATCATCCTTTTGCGCAGGGGCGAAAATCCCAGCGAAGTACTGAAATCCCTTAAAAGCAAAATAGCCGAGTTAAGCGAAACGGAATTGCCGGAAGGGGTGAAACTCCGCGTGCTTTACGACAGGAGCTTCCTAATTGACCATTCCCTTGAAACCGTGTCGCATACCCTTTTTATGGGTATCAGCATCGTAGTGATCGTACTGGTGTTCTTCCTGGGAAGTTTAAGATCGGCGCTGGTAGTAACCGCCACTATTCCTTTCTCGCTGTTGTTCGCATTTATACTCATGCGGCTTACAGGAATACCCGCCAACCTGCTTTCCTTAGGCGCCATAGACTTCGGGATCATTGTTGACGGCGCCTGCGTAATGGCCGAGCACCTGATCAGGCGGTACAGGAGTGCAACGCCTGAAGAGAAGAGGACGGGTATTATCGGGATCACGCTGGCGGCCGCACAGGAAGTAGGCAGGGAAATTTTCTTCTCCGTTACCATTATCATCCTCGCATATACGCCCATCCTGATGATGACGCGGGTAGAAGGAAAACTGTTTTCTCCCATGGCCTTAACCCTGGCCTTTGCAGTGATAGGCGCCATGATCTGCGCCCTTACCCTCATCCCGGTACTGATATCCTTTGCTTACAGGAAGGCGCTTTCAACGGATGCGCCAATGAAGGAGCATAAAAACCCGGTGCTGAACTTCTTCGAACGTTCGTATCACCGGACCCTGGTTGTTTTCCTTAAATCGTATAAACGGACCATCCTGATTGCCGGCCTGGCTATCGTGGCGCTGGTAGGATTAGGAACAAGGTTAGGTACAGAGTTTTTACCGGAACTGGATGAAGGATCTATATTCATGCGCGCATTCCTTCCCGCCGGCGTTACCATACAGGAAAATGCGAAGATAGCGCCGCAGATCAGGGCCATCATCAGTAAGTATAGCCCTGTACGTTACGTGATCACGCAAACAGGCCGGAACGACGATGGAACAGACCCCTTCCCTGCCAACAGGACGGAAATACTGGTTGGCCTGAAGGACTATAAGCTATGGAGCGATACCATTTCCAAAAAGGAACTGGTAAGGCGGATACAAAGCGATTTGGAAAGAAGTATTCCGGGCGCTTCGTTCAACTCCGGGCAACCGATTATAGACCAGGTAATGGAAATTGTTACCGGAAGCGCCGCCGACCTCGCGATTTCCGTAGTGGGCGACGACCTGCAGATGATGCGGCGGAAAGCCGACAGTATTGCTGCCATCGTAAAAGCCACGCAGGGATCAGCATCTGTGAACATTGAGCAGGAAGGTACGCAGGCCCAGCTGGCGATCAATATCAACCGCGAGAATGCAGCGAGGTTCGCTATTAATGTAAGCGATATACAAGCCATGATAGAAGCGGCCATTGGAGGCAAACCTATCGGCACGTTGTACGACGGCACCAAGCGGTACGATATCGTGATCCGTTACCTGCCCGAGTACAGGAGTACGATCGAAGCCATTAAATCGTTACAGGTGCCATCGGCTACCGGCGCCCTTATCCCGATGGATCAGCTGGCGGAAGTTAAGTTTATAGACGGGCAAACGAATATCTACCGTATCGATGGCAAAAGAATGGTAACAGTACGCACGAATGTGAGAGGGCGCGACCAGGGTTCGTTTGTAAAGGAATTACAGGATCGGATAGGGCAAACCGTTCATGTACCCAAAGGTTATTCCATTATCTACGGAGGCCAGTACGAAAACCTGGAGCGGGCGGGCAAACAGCTTGCGTTCACCATCCCGCTTACAATCGTCATCGTGTTCGTATTCCTCTTCATGCTGTTCAAGAATATGAAGCAGACATTCATTACCATGAGCTGCATCCTGGTAGCGTTGGCAGGAGGAATTGTGGCGCTGTTCATACGGGGTTATCACTTCAATGTTTCGGCCGGTGTGGGTTTCGTTTCCATCTTTGGTATTTCTGTAATGGCCGGGGTGTTGCTGGTTTCGGCGCTGAACAGGGAAACGCTCATCAGCAACGATCCGCTGATCAATACCGTAGAACGAACGTCGGTAGAGCAATACCGGGCAATCATGATGATGCTGATGGTAGCGATCATCGGCCTGGTTCCCGCTGCGCTGAGTACTGGTATCGGTTCGGATGTACAACGGCCGCTGGCCACTGTGATTATCGGGGGACTTACCTTTACCCTGCTGTTTACACCGGCACTGATCCCGCCGCTTTATTACTGGGTATTTAAGCCTAAGAAATAATCGAACGGCCCGGGAAGTCAAATATTTCCCGGGCCGTTCCGTCTATCTTCTTCCCCAAAATCCTCATCTCCGCTCACCATAGATTTTAGTAACTTACAGGAAAAATAATCGTATGTCAACAGCTCTTCATCCCTCATTGGACCGGTTAACCTGGATATTGGAAAACCTTCCCGCGAAACTGGCGGCTATTCCCGAAGAACAATGGAGTTTTAAAAGCAGTCCCGAAAAGTGGAGCAGGAAAGAAATACTCGGGCACCTGATTGACAGCGCCGCCAATAACCATCAACGGTTTGTCAGGATACAGTTTGAGTGTACGCCTACCATCCGTTACCAGCAGAACGACTGGAATTACTACAGCTATCACCAGTTGCAGGAAACAAAGCTATTGATCGATACCTGGAAGCAGTATAATCTTTTCCTGAAAGGCATATTGCAACATCTTCCTGCTTCTGCGCTAAACCGCGAAGGAATAGGCGGAGAAGGCGTTCCCTTCACGCTCGACTATATAGTGGAAGACTATGTGAACCACATGGAGCACCATCTCAGGCAGATAGTTGAATATTAAATATCTTCGTGTCAAATCAAACATCCATGCAATTCGACATTCAACCCATCCTGGAAAATGACAAAATCAAGCTCCTTCCGTTGCAGGAAAGTGATTTCGACTCTTTATACGCCGTAGCTTCCGACAAAAAGATCTGGGAGCAGCACCCGAACAAAGACCGCTGGCAGGAAGAGGTATTCAGGAATTTTTTTGAAGGCGCCATTAAAAGCAAAGGTGCGTATAAGATAATTGACA
This sequence comes from Chitinophaga terrae (ex Kim and Jung 2007), assembly GCF_900107795.1. Taxonomy (GTDB): domain Bacteria; phylum Bacteroidota; class Bacteroidia; order Chitinophagales; family Chitinophagaceae; genus Chitinophaga; species Chitinophaga terrae. The sequence goes on along the minus strand of NZ_FNRL01000031.1, from coordinate 30,817 downwards.
AGTCGAACGATGTCGTTATCGGTTCTACCAGGTTTTATGATTACGACGAAGCCGACAACAGCATTCAGATAGGTTATACCTTCTACTCTACTAAATACTGGGGAACAGGTATTAACCCTATGGTTAAAAAACTGATGCTGGACTATGCTTTCCGGTATGTTGACAAAGTATATTTTGTGATTGGCGCCGACAACCTGAGGTCGCAGATCGCCATTGGCAGGATAGGCGCTAAAAAGATAGATGAGAAGGAAATGTCTTATTACGGCGAACCGCCTCGTCACAACTTTATTTATGAGATAAAGAAAGCTGACTGGCAGAAAAAGTAACTTCCTTCAACAGCCCTCTTTATTAACCTATATTCATTTTAATTTTTAAAAGATGGAAGACATTAATATATATTTTTTAGCGAATCAAAAACTCTGGAACAATAAAGTAGATGTACATGTAGCTTCAGATTTTTATAATGTTGAAAGGTTCAAAGCCGGCGGTACTTCTCTGAATGCCGTAGAATTGCAGGAAGTGGGCGATGTGAGTGGAAAAACATTACTGCACCTGCAATGTCATTTTGGTATGGATACGATTTCCTGGGCAAGGAAAGGCGCTATCACCACAGGGCTGGACTTTTCAGACAAGGCGATCAGCCAGGCCAATCAACTGGCTAAAGAGCTGCAGGTGAACAGTCGTTTTGTTTGCGCCAACGTATATGACACAGACCTTTACATCAGGGAACAGTTTGATATTGTTTTTACATCCTATGGCACTATTGGCTGGTTGCCGGATCTGAAAAAGTGGGCGAATGTAATAGCAGAACGGCTGAAGCCGGGCGCTATGTTCTACATAGTAGACTTTCATCCTATCGTCTGGATGTTTGACAACATGTTCACCCATATCCAGTACCCCTATTTCAACGAAGGGAAACCATTTGAAGAAGTAAGCAGTGGTACGTATGCCGACAGGTCGGCCGACCTTCATGATACGGAATATGGATGGAATCACAGCATCAGCGATATCCTGAATTCGCTGATCGAAGCAGGGTTAACGATCGAATTTTTCAACGAACACAAATCTTCTCCTTATCATAGTTTTCGTACCATGACAGAAGTTGAGCCCGGCAGCTTCCAGATCACGGGCCTGGAAAATAAGATCCCTCTGTTGTTTTCCCTTAAAGCTACCAAGCCAACAAACTGATAAAACAAGGACGGGGAAACCGGCAAGGATCTCCTCGACCTTTTTCGACCTGTACATGGAAATGCTGGCCGATTTAAAACTGATGAATCAAGGTTTGTAGCGCTTCAAACGGTCGGTTACCCGTAATCAATAAAGATTTTCTTTCATCCTCCTGCGTCGATATCCATAAACTCGGAAACCGGGAAATGTTTCTTTCCTTCCGTTCGTTGAGATCAGCTTTAAAAGCATTGATAGTAGTTTCATCTGTTAATTGTTGTTTAAAGAGTGGCAGATCGAATAAGCCCGGCGCCTCTTTATCCAGCGCTTCGGCCAGCTGAAGCAGCACTTCGGGTTTCGCGATATTCTTCTCTTCCAGCATTACTGCTTTGCGCAGCCTGTACAAATATTCCTCTTCCGCGTTCTTCGACTGGCGGCCCATACACTTTACCGCAATACAGGCGGGATAGGAAGAAGCGGGCGGGTCGAAATGCCATATCCTTTCATTGAGCTTTGCTCCTGTCACCTGTCTGACCTGCATCCATACAGGTCCCATCTGCGCAGGTCTTGTCACCATCAGCAATGTATCCTGGTAGGTATTCCAGGAGGCAAGCATGCCCCCCATGCAATAACGTATCTCGCAATCATCTTTCAGGTACTCCCTTAATTGCCGGAGCGTGGACTCAAAGGCCCAGCTCCAGCAACATAAGGGGTCTGTGTAATAAACTATATTGAATCTATTCATTTGAGCGGCTGTTTCTTTTCTTAGTTCCTTTAGCAGGACTTTCCATCTGATCGATACTATGCTGACTCCATGCCTGTTCTCCGATCGGCACGGCCATATTTACTTCCTCGCTTCTTGTTTCGCTCATTTCCTTATCCAGCTTATCCACTCCCTTAACGGTCCTTGGAGTTCCGTTAGGTTCCAGGTTGGTAAGCCCGTTGGTTTCCATCACGTATCTTACAGGGTCATCAATAAACTGCCAGGTTTCGCCTAATTGAGAAGACTCGCCTTCGTTCCATGGTCCGCGAATGTCTGCACCGCTGGACATGTTGAAATACAGGTTGCTGTAACGCGGATCTGACTGGCGTACGCCCGGAGGGAAGTTTGGCTGGATGGATTCCAGCGCCGCTTCGAACATCTGGAAGTGCGCTACCTCTCTTGTCATCAGGAAGTTCAGGGTTTGTTTAACATACGGATCGTCTGTAAACTGCAGGAGGTATTCGTACGTGATCTTAGCCCTTGATTCGGCAGCGATATCGGAGCGCAGGTCCACGGTTAAGTCGCCGTTACAGTCGCCATTAATGTAAGCCGCCGACCAGGGAACACCCTGGCTGTTCGTATAAGCCGGGCCGCCGCCAGACGAAACCAGTGTTTGAGGCGCCACTAAAGCCTGGTGAATGAATTCCTCCTTTGCTTTCTTGCCATCCAGCAAAGCCATGATCTCTGATTCGTCGGCAGCTCTTTTCAGGTCGCCGTTGATACCTTGCAGCAGCATCTGGATGGTAGCTCCGACGATTTCGAGGTGACTGAATTCCTCCGTAGCGATATCCATCAGCAAATCATATTTATCAGGGAATGGCTTCCTGGCTGCGAAAGCCTGCCCGAAATATCGCAGTGCTGCGGCCAATTCGCCGTTTGCCCCACCGAACTGTTCCAATAACAAGGTAGCAAATGCCGGATCGGGTTTAGAAACCCTTGCATCAAATTGAAGTTCTTTTACGTGATAAAACATAAGCGAAATTTTTATAACTACACGGTCCAAAAAGCAGTCCGGCATTGTTATTTCAGCAGTGTTCCGCCATGGGCGTCTATCCTGGCGTTCAACGAATGCCGGAAGCTCCGGCGTTTTTGGGCAAAAACTTCCCTTTTTCAGAAGCGAGTTGGAAACAAACGCCACACCTAACCTACAGGCATATACGTTGTTATCTGAAGTTGATAGCGTCCAGGAGTTCTTTTACGGAAGCGTTCTCCAGGTTGCTTACCAGCGTAAAGATCCGGTTAGCGGACTCTCTATCTACATAACTTTCATTCAGCTTAATGAACTTTTGCTGCACATCCTCATACGTTAAAGGCGTTGAATAGAAGCCTTTATAGGTTTCCTTTTCTCCAGATATCTTCTTTCCATCTTTAAGCACTATTTCCACTTTGCACTTAACCTTGTCCGGGTACGCAGAGGTGTAAGGGTCCAGCATCCCTGCCACTTTCACGGGTTTATGCAACGGGAAACCGGTGTGTACCTTTACTTTCTTCAATAATTCCTGCACATCCGGGCTGGTGATCCGGTCGGCGATCAGTTGCTGCGGATATACCTGTTTATCCAGGATCGTAACAGCTGCCAGGTAAGGGAGACTGTGATCCGCCTGCTCTTTGGAATACACTACAGTGCGATCGCCGTACTCGCCGTTGCCGATAATATGGTAGGCGGTGAGGAAAGTAGTGATATCTACCTGCTCTATTTCCCCCGCAGCGAACCGGTGAGCGGCGGCCAGCTCGGAGATCAGTTCCAGCACTGATTGCGCATGCACTTCGGCGTTAAAGGTTTTAAGAGAGCACCTGGAGATAATGCTGAAATCTTCCTTCGACCAATCCACATCCAGGTGTTGTTTATAGATAGCGTTCAATCCTTTTTCGGGGATCTCGAAGAGCTTTTCAGGCCCGGTGATCCCTTGTTTGGCAATGGAGAGGATGTTCATGCAACCGGCGTTGACCATCGAAGAAACCAGTCCTTTCCATTGGCTGGTATAAGAAGCTCTTGACGTTACAACCGGGTTAAAGCTGCAGCCTGCAATGCCGAGGGCGTTCGTCAGTTCCTCCCTGCTTAACCCCAGCAGTCGCCCCGCTCCCGCAGTTGCAGAGAACGACAGCAGTACTGTGTGATCATACCCTTCGATCATTACAGGAAAAAGCTCGGTAAGGCGGCATTCCACATCATAAGCAATAGCCATAGCGGTGAGAAAGTCTTTTCCCTGGATCTCTTCCAGATGGCCGGCTGCCAGCAGGATACCGATATTATCGGATGGATGGCAGGTAGATTCTTTAGCCAGGAAGTTATCCATAAAATCAGGATACCTGATATAAGTAGTGTAAAGCTGGGCGAGATGGTCTGCGGGCATAATGCCGTCGGGCGATAAAGCAGTTAAAGCTTTCTTTACATTAGCAGGCAGTTCCTGGAACTGCGCCCAGACGAATGAAGCAATGGCATCCAGCAGGTGAAGTTTTAGCCTGTCGATCGTGGCAGACGGAATAGCGTTAAAGGATACGGAGTTTGCGAATTCAGCAATTCTTTCTGTTTGTGTCATCAGCTAATAGTTTCAAACGTTCAGCACCAAAACTCTATGCCAAAGGTTGGCATAAGATTAGCGCAGGCACAGGCATGATAAACCTCGACCTAAAACTCATAGATCAAATCGGCAAGAAACTCATTACCCGTAAGGAAACCATCGCAGTAGCTGAAAGTGTAACAGCCGGGCTGTTGCAGACAGGACTATCGTCGGGCGGGCAGGCAACCAGTTATTTCCAGGGCGGTATAACTGTGTACAATCTTGGACAAAAAGTGAAACACCTGGGTTTAGATCCCATTCATGGGGAAGCATGCAACTGTGTTTCTCCCGATACCGCAAAAGTACTTTCCGCCAATTGCTGCGGCTATTTTATATCACATTGGGCATTGGGTATAACGGGTTATGCTTCTCCGGTTCCGGAATTGGGAATTGAAAAAGTGTTTGCTTTTTATGCTATCGCTTATAACCATAAAATTGCCAAAGCAGGCAAGATCACACCCAAATCGGTCAGCGACCCTGTAGATATCCGGACATTTTATGCCAATACCGTATTTGCGGAATTGGATAAGTTGTTAAAAAACTCCCGCGCCTAATGTCCGTTTCTGGACATTTACTGTATCAGAACTGGACAGATCCGCTTATCTTTTCCAGGTAAAACGCCCTGTTTTCAGTACTTTCGCAAGCTGGCACCTTCTTGGCATCAACCAGGCAAAGTCAACTTCCTTATGATTATAAACTATCTGAAAACAGCATTGCGTAATATCAGAAAGAACAAGACCTATAGCTTCCTGAATATTTTCGGGTTGAGTATCGGGATTGTATGTGCTGCGCTGATTTTGTTATGGGTAGAAGATGAGTTTAGTTATAATAATTACTACAAAGACAGGGACCATACCCAACTTGTCAAATTCAACTGGTCATTAAACAACGAAATACGGACCTATACTTCTACCTCCGGTCCTGTAGGCCCGGCAGCCCTCGCAGAGATCCCGGGCGTTACTGCCTATTGCAGGAGTACAGAGGGCGCCACTACCGCCCTGTTCAACTATAATAATAATCCCATGTACAGCAGTGGGAAGTATGTAGATACTTCCTTCTTCAGGATATTTGAATGCCATTTCCTGGAGGGTTCTCCTGCTACGGCTTTCAGCAATCCGCGGTCGCTGGTCGTTACAGAAAAGACGGCTGCAAAATTCTTCAAAACAACTTCTAACGTTGTCGGTAAAACGATTGTTGTTTCAAACCGCGAAGCCTACACAGTTACGGGGTTGATAAAAGATATTCCGGATAATACTACCATCAGGTACGAATGGCTTGCACCACTGGCAGATGCCTTCGAAGATCCCGGAAAATTAAAAAAATGGGATAACTGTTCATTGGAAACATATTTACAGACTGCACCGGGAGCCGACCTGGGCCAGATCAAAAGCAAGCTGGATAAGATCATTTCTGCGCAACCCAATATCAGCACCACTACTGTTGCCCTGCTTAACATGAAAGACTGGCGCCTGCGCAACGCATTCAAAGACGGCGTGCAATCGGGCGGCCGCATTGTCTATATTCGCCTGTTCCTTATCATTGCCGGTATTATATTGTTGATAGCCTGTATCAATTTTATGAACTTAGCTACTGCCAACAGCGAACAGAGGGCGAAAGAGATCGGGGTACGGAAAGCGTTGGGAGCAGGCAGGGGCGCCCTGGTGAAACAATTTATGGGCGAATCATTCATCCAGGCGGCTTTAGCTACGCTGCTGGCTATACTTTTGTTATTGCTGGTACTGCCAGGATTCAATGCGCTGGTAGGAAAAACCATGTCGCTGCACCTGCTTAACCCTGTTCATTTACTGGCCATTTTAACTTTATTAGTAGTTTGCGGCCTGCTGGCAGGCAGCTACCCTGCTTTATATCTCAGCAATTTCAATCCCGTTTTGATCCTGAAAGGGTTCAAGATCAAAACCGGCGGCGCTGCATTTATCCGCCGCGGACTGGTTGTTTCGCAATTTAGTATCTCCATTGTGCTGATCATTGCTACGGTTATTATATACCAGCAAATACAGCATGTGAAATCCAGGGACCTTGGATTCAATGTATCGCACCTGGTTTCAATAGACATCAACGAAGGATTGGTAAAAAGCTTCCCGGCTATCCGCCAGGAGTTATACAACACGGGAGTGGTTGACAAGGCTGCGCTGGCAGATTACAACCCCTTGTACGACGGCAACAGCACTGATGAAATAACCTGGGACGGCAAACCTGCCAACTTAAAAACCATCACTTCTATCCGGCAGATCGGCCCTGATTTCCTGGCCACTACCGGTATGACATTGTTGGAAGGAAAAGATTTTACCAGGGATGCCGACGACAGCAGCCACGTAATGATCAATGAAGCCATGGCCAGGCAACTGGGTAGTGGCAGTCCTATCGGTAAATCGCTATACATGAGTGATGGCAATGGCAATAAGTTAAGATTGGAAATAACGGGCCTCGTAAAAGACTATGTATACGGGGATATGTTTGGCAAACCTGATCCGGTGATCTTCTTCGGCATCCCATCGGGCTCCAATACCATCTTTGCCCGTATCAATGCCAAGTTACCTCCAGACCAGTCGCTGGACAAGGTGGCTGCAGTGATTAAAAAATACAATCCTGCCTACCCCTTCTCTTATACCTTTACAGACCAACAGTTCAATGGCATGTTCCAGAACGAAATGCTGATGCAGAAGCTGTCGCGCATCTTTGCGCTGATAGCCATTATCATCAGTTGCCTGGGATTATTTGGTCTTTCTGCCTATACCGCCGAACGCCGAACCAAGGAAATAGGCATCAGGAAGGTATTAGGCGCTACAACAGGCAGCATTGCCAGGTTGCTGTCTATCGATTTCCTTAAACTGGTTATGATCGCTATGCTGATCGCGTTCCCTGTAGCTTACTGGGTAATGCATAATTGGTTGCTCCAATACCAGTACAGGGTGAGTATTGGGCCGTTGGTATTTGTGCTGGCTGGAGTAGCGGCGATAGTTATCAGTGTCATTACGGTGAGTTACCAGTCGATCAGGGCTTCCATGCTGGATCCTGTAAAGAGTATTAAATCAGAATAAAGAGCTTTAGTCTTCCTACGTATCAGGACTAATGGAAAATGAATGACAGTATTACAGAAGGGACGTTTTGACGTCCTTTTGTTATTTGGTTAAACTGCAATTATTGAGTTTTCCGACCAAACTTCCTCGGATAATAAGATAACGACAGCATAAAATACTGTCTTAGTACATTAACTGTACTTGTAGTTAGCATATTATTGCTTCCCTCGTAAAACACGCCCCTGTTCTGCCTCAACAAATCCAACGCCGACAGTCTTATCTCCCAGTCCTTTGCTTTCGTTAAACGATAAACAGCTGCGGCATTCCAGAGAATGAAGTTCTCAATACCATAGCCGGAATTATTGTTATAGGAAACGTTGGTATTGATAGTAAACCGGGAAGTCGTGTTGCAACTGGCGCTTAAAATAGTGGAATAGGTACGGCTTCTCAGTTCCTCTGCCTTGATATTTTTTTGTACTGCCAGGTAGCTATAGAACTGTTGAGAAAGGTTGAGCGCTATAAACTGTCCCGCAGAATAGGCAATACCAAGCCTGATAGTATTATTCAAAGAACCGGTAGCGTTTGCAAATCCATTTATGCTGTTAGGCCTGTTTATATAATTTGAAGTGGCATTCAGCTGCAGCTCCAGGAGATTGGAGTTGAATTTGAAGGCTTTGTTCATGTTAACGCCTATCCGCGCATGCTTTTCAGTTCCCAGGTTGATGTACCTGAACGTCCGTCTGCCGAGGCTATCGGTGGTGATGTCTTCTGTTATAGGGTTATTAATTGCTCCAATATTCAAATTGACAAAATAATTGAACGGTTGGATGCCCGAGATATTATTATGCCGCATATTAAACGATAATTCATACCTGTCGGCCGGTTTTAATGCCTTATTTCTTAATAAAATGAAATACTGGTTGATACTGTCTACCAACGGCGCCATCTGGCCGGAGGTTGGGTAATCAGGTTTTATTTCCAGGGTCCAGTTATATGAATCCTGGAAAGCGCCATATTGATTGTTCAGGTAATTGATGGTCAGTATAGGCGTAAACTTTATGGCATTAAGACCATATCGCTGGCTTTCCTGGGTCGATTCATTTTTTTGCCTGTAGAACTGGTATTGCAGGATGAGTTCTGCCAACAGGTTCTTCTGGTAACGCTGGTACAGCGACTTAATAAAATTTCTGCTGATACTGATACCTGGCGCTTCATTGATGACCGTATTCCGCTGCTCTGCTGTCAGTAAAGGATTCAGGAAATAATCATCCGACGACTTTAACCGGTCGAAAGCCTTGTTATCGTCCCTTCCCTGCCTCAGTTCCAGTACATTCACAATTTGCAGGTTAAATCTGGCAAGCGGGCTATATGAACCTACGATCCATGGAAGAAAATTCCCCCACCTGGTATCCAGCAACTGGTCAGTACCCTTCCTTTTTTCTTCATATTTCCTGTCGAAATGCCTGGAAAGCGTCATATCTTTCAAAGCTGTAAACTCGCTTTCCCTGGCCCTGTCACCTTCGTTATTGCTCAACGTCAGGGAATATTTCACCTGGTAATCTCCCGGTCGCAGGTGACTTTTGGATACTGATTTTCTTCCTGCCGCTTCGATGGTCCAGTTAAGTCGCTGGTATCTCGAATCGTCGGTCGATTGAAGAACATCCTTGCTTTGCGGCAGGTTATCATAGTCGAGCGACCTGGTAGTTTCGTTGCCGTTGCTATGCAGGCTTCCCAGGTTGAAAGAAACGGCAGTTGAGAAAGAAGACAGCTGGTTGTTTTTCTCATACTTTGAGCTGAATGAATGATCCGAGGAATGCCTTTTGTAGGCGCTCTGGCTTTCCTGGATATTGCCAACTCCATCGCCCAGGAGTATTTCCGACCTGGATTGCCTGGATACCGATTCATGCATATCGTCCATGAAGTAGTTAAGATTAAGCCTGTTTATCTTCATACTCCCCACGTCAGGAGTAAAATCGTATTGCCATGAAACGCCTGCGTTGACAGGGGAATGCAACCCTTGTACCATCAATTCCGGTTGGTATTCCAGGCTGGTTCCTACACCTTTAAAGGTAGTATTTCGAAGTATGGTGTTGAGATCCTTAGCTACCTTATTTACATCATTTGCTGCCGCTACAAGAGAAAGCTGGCTTTTTTCCGAAAAAAAGTTCATACCTGCATCTGCTTCATAATGCTGATCTGTTCCGGCGCCGGCGGCCATCTTTCCGAAATAACCCACTCCTTTTCCTTTTCGCAGTTTTATATTCACTTCCAGGAGGGAATCAAGTATGCTGCCCGGAGAACCGGCAACCTGATAGACCTGTATTTTATCAACTGCATTTTTAGGCAGGTTCTGGATAGCAACCTTCGTGTCGCCTCCGAAAAATGGTTTGCCATTCACCTGCACCCTTGATACCTTCTTTCCGTTTACCGTAATACTTCCATCATTCCATACAATAACACCCGGCAACATCTTTAACAGGTCTTCCGCCTGTGCCGCCTTATCCAGTTTGAATGCAGATGCATTAAACTCGAGGGTATCGCCATTGAACTGAACCGGCGGAGCGGCTATTTCGATGGTTGGCAGTTCCCTGTTTTTCTGAACAAGGTTTATTGCTTCCAGTTGCAATACCTGCTTTTCTTTTGAGATCAGTAACGGGAAATAGCGTGTAATATAGCTAAGATGGCTGACCGCCAGGTATAATGGTTGTTCGACCGGCAGTTGAGCAAAGCTGAATTCGCCCTCGTTGCCGGTTAACCTGAAAGCAATAAGACTGGAGTCCTTTTCCAGGTACAGCGCCACAGTAGCGGAAACAAGATCGTAATCGTGCACAGAATCCCTTACTGCGCCTTCTAACCTCCCCGTTGAGGCGGTATCTTTTTTCTGCGCTGTTGCAGGTAAAAAGAACAGCAGCTTCAAAACAGCAGCAATTATTAAGAACCGGGACCTGCGCATTAAAGGTTAGATTTGGGCCTTAACTGAAGTAACACCGGGTTGCTTTTTCTATCCTGTGTATTAAAGTAATTCTCTAACAGTGCCGGGTAAACGGGATGTTTGTCCCTGGCGGCTTCCTTCGCAGCAAACATCGCAACGGAGGGAACACTGAAATATATATTTTCATGATCGCTGAACAGCATTTCTGATCTGCTTCCCGTTGAAACCGGCAAATAGGCGGTTTTTATATCAGCAGCTATTTTATCAAGTGTAATAAGCCTGCCGCTTTGCGGACTGTATAAAAGAGTAACAGCAGCAGGGTTTGTCATCCTCAGGTCCATCAACAGGTAGTTTTTGACGAATGAAGCCGCCCAGATGCAGTGAACAAGGGATTTGCCTTTCAGCCATTCCTGGCGCTTCCCTTTATAAATACTATCAGTATCAAAATTCAGGGGAATAGACAGATCCTTTGGCAACAGGATCTCAATTTCCTTTTGTATACCGCCAGCGTCTAATTGGTATAAAGTATAGCTGAAGTCTGGAGAGTAAAGACAAACGCTATCTACCGGCCCCCTATTGAAATAATTCATGTGCATGCTTAAATCATCAAGCAGCGTTGCATTCCGGAAGTTGACAGGCAGGTAAAAACCGGGAGCCGACAAACTATCTTTTACAATTGAAATATCAAAAGGGACAAATTCATTTATTCTTTTTTCAGAATAAGGCCGGAGTTGCTTGCAAACGAAATATCCGTTCTTTAGCTGGAAATAATCCTGGGTGTATCTAGGAAGCATGATCTTCCCTACCCTTTCACCGTCGAATGAATAAACATACAAAACGTTGGGCTCAAAAACAGATCTAACGTAAAACCTGTCGCCAGTTGCCGCAATACTGATTGAAGAAATGATACTCCGCCTCTGCCCTTCGTTGCTCCCCGTTCTAAATACCCTGTCGAATTTCAACCTGTTAACTTTATGGTGGAAACTGCCATCTTTGTTGAAAAACAGCACTGCTTCCGTATCCTTGTCCAGGATCACATAATATTCAGGCGTTACAAATAACTGGTCAATTCTTCCAAACAGGCTCTCTTTGGTTGTCTGTAAAGGAATAAACTGCACATCGTCAAAATATTTGGAAGCTGCTCCTCCCATTGCATTCAAGGGATCGATCATCACTTTCTGCTTTTCAACCGGGTCCTGGGAGCGTACAACTACGTGGGCCAATAGGGTGAATATAAAGACAACCAGAGTTTTTGGGTTCGGGAACATAAAGTTTTCTAGTGTATAGATGTGTTATGGAATTTATGGGTCAATATGCGCAGCACAGATCGGAAAAACCTGCTACAGCTTTCCCAATTTAATAAAATGAATTTATACAAACTTGAATAACATAGAGAATAATTCTCTTTCCTCTTTCAACATATAAAAAAGGGACCGTAAAAACGGCCCCTGTATATATTGCTTTTGACGAGTTGCGACTTTACTGTCGCTTAAATTGTTTCCTGGTCAGGTTCAGGTAAAGCTCTCCATAAGCTTTGGAAGCCTCCAGCTGGCTGCCTTCCGACCAGTTATTCCATGAATCTATCAATATCATCCTGAGCTGGCTGCTGACATTCTTCTTGGCTACATTGCATAATTTCTGGTACAACGCCCCGCTATCACTACGCGGATAAGTTGGATTGGTACTATTCACATTGGTGATAAGCGGATCGTAGGCGGGAGAAATATTCGGGATATATTCTGCCTGGAAGTTATCCTTGAAATACTGTTTCGAGTAAATCCAGGCCTGATCCATTACCTGCGGCAACAGGTACCACCTGTCCCAGTTGCTGATCTGGGTGCTGTAAGAACTATGATAAAGCGCATTTACCGTACCGCCCCTGAAACGCAGGTCGTACCTGGCAGGCGGCGTCCAGCGGTCCTGCATCCCAACGATGTAGGCATCTACGCCCTGGGCTTTCAGCCTTGCCCTGAGGGTATCGTATACTTTTTTGCTGCTGTCGGAGTTCAGGTTCTGCGCATTCTGGATAAACAGCATTGGTTTACCATCCACTTTTACGCTGTTATCATCTTTCAGGTAAGGAACAAGCCTGACAAAATCGCTGAAAAACGCTTCCAGGTTAGCAGGATTCTTTTCAATAGGCGCTGTAGGGCTCAAACCAAACTGGCCTGTATTCAGGTTGTATTGTACGGCAAATTTCAGCTGGCCTTCTGCATTGTTATTGAGGAAGTTCCTGACTGTAGCAGAGTCGGAGCGATAGTTCGCGGCGTCTTTATTTGCAGAACGAATACTGAAGATAAAGAAATCGATACCTGCTTTTTTTGCCTGGCTGATATGCGCCGCCATTATATTGGCCTGGGCGGGTACGCCATTGGTATAATTATAACGGCCTACTACCGGCGTATCCTTTACATTGGCGTTAAAACCGCCGAAGGTGTAATAGAACGCGCCAACGTTATAGTCGTCTGTTACCGGTATCTCAGGTATCTGGTAGTTCAGAAAATTATCATCTGCCGAAGGCCCTGTTAGATCTTTCTTACAGGAAATTATAAACGCAGTGGCAGCAACTATGGTAAATAATATTTTGATACGTTTCATCGATTACGGTTTAATGGTCTGTGAAAGCCTGATCGGGATACCTGTTTTCCTGCAATCTTCTACATAGGCTTCCCAGTTAGGATATTTTTTACGCAAATAGGTGTTATCATAAGCTACGTCGGTACGATCGTTCCATTTCTTGCTCTCTCTTTTATCATCTACTGCAAAATGCAAACGGGTGTACATATCGTAATCATTCCCGCTTGTAACGTTGAGCAATTTCAGGCCGCTGTTATAACCTTGCGGATTAAGGGTAGGCACTGAAGTGGGGTAAGATCCGCGGCCCGGGATGTCGGCATAGGTTGGCGTAGAAGAATAGGAAGAATAACCGCCCGGGTTCGTATGCGGAGGCAGGTCAAACACCAGGGTGCGGCGTTGCAGGCACCAGCAATCGAAAGCCCCGTCAGGAAAGTAATTCAGCCAGCGTTGTGCATATATCTTATTCAGGTTACCGGCAGGTATAGCCGGTTTAACCAGGTGCAGGTAGTTCCAGAACGGGTTGCCTTCTGTTCCCCATTTCACACCATCTACTTTCATATAATTGCCCAGGTCGGCCGACGAAATATTCCAGGCCCTGAAATTGGCTGCAATGCCCTCGTTATAATACGACTCCGCAGATCCTGAACCATAGCCGCGGTAGGCTGCTTCCGCTTTCAGGAACAACACTTCGGCATACGACATGATCACATAAGGCCTTGTTACCTGCATGATAGCTGGTGTCACAGCAGAAAACGCCTTCTGGTCGTTAGATCCCAGGTCTACTCCCTGGTTGGGATTCAGGAAGGCATTCCATCCTGTAAGCTTGGTATTGGCCAAAGGCATCCCCAGGTAATCTATTGGATATTGAACTATGCGGAGGGAGTCGTCGTTCAGGCTTGTCAGCGTATCGGTGATCAATGCCCGGTTGGCGGTAGGTACGGAGTCGTAATATACCTTCATACGGGGATCCGGGTAAGAACGGAAGAAGGTACTTAAAAACTCGCTCATCTTTGGTCCGGCATTCGTTGAATTGGCGTTGTATGGCCAGAAGTTATTGCTTTTCACATATCGCTGGAAGTAAGGATTTTCGTTGCCCGACACGTTTTCAAAAGGCATTTTCGCGGCGTCGGCATCGCTGCTCATCAGCGCCCCTTCGTTCTGCATCACTTCCCTGATATGACCTTCTGCAAACTGTTTCAGCTTCGGGTTTTCCAGGATGTTCAGCGCGATCTTCAGCCGCAGCGAGTTGGCGAATTTGATCCATTTATTAATATCCCCGCTGAAGATAGCGTCGTAGGTCAGCTTATCCCTGGAGGGATTGAGATTGCCGGCCGCATCTTTCAGGGTATTCAGCGAATAAGTGTAAACATCATCCTCATCATCAAACAACACATTGCTCAGGTAACCGGTATTATTGGCCTGGGTCATCGGAACCGGGCCATAGATGCCTGTAAGAATGGAATAAGTATATGCTTTCATTATACGGGCTACCTGTACCCGGTTGCGATATATGGAATCGGCGCCGTAGTTCAGTTCTACCTGTGTAAGGTTGCCGAGAACGCCCTGGTAAATATTCTGCCAGAAACCATTGTCGGTTACATCGTACCTGGTACCAGCGATGGCCAGGTGGCTAAGGTCCCAGAACCTTGTTCCGTTCATATTTCCCAGTTGCAGGACCAGGTTCCTGTTGGCGGCGTGAATAGAGGCTTCAGGCGTTGCGCTTCCAAACTGGGAGCTGTCTTTGTTCATGCTTGCAAAGTCGCGGGTACATCCCCAACTGAATAGCAGAAGGCTTATATATATTGTAAGTTTCTTCATAAATGTCGATTAAAACGTGAGTTTCAGGTCAAAGCCATAAGTAGAGTACGGGAAAGACCCTCCCAGTTCGATACCCTGGGCATTGCCGGTAGATAAAGCCGATTCAGGATCAATTCCTCTTGGCGTGTGTTTGAAGATGGTCCATAGGTTGCGGCCTACTAACGCCAACCGGGCCGACCTGACAGGAGTAGGTTTGAGTAAACCGTTAGGCAGCGCATAGCCGAAGATCACTTCTGACAAGCGGATGCAGGTGGCGTCGAAAGTGACGGCAGGCGTATTGTTGGTTACCATGTCCGATTGGTAAGTAGTAGGGTTCATCCAGATGGTGCTTTTCACCAGGATAGGTTTACCGTCTTTATCCGTTGCCGAGTAGTAAGCATTCGGGTACATCGACCCTTTAGGCCGTTCTGCGTCTGCATACTGCGTGTTGCCTTTAGAGTTAGGCAATCCCTGGCCCATCCTTTCCTGGTCGTTTTCTCCCAGCACAATAGCGCTCATCAGCCATTCATCCCTGCCATACAGGCTGGACTGCGTACTTCCTGCAAAGTTGGCCCTGGCATAGGAGCCTGAAAACAGTTTACCTCCCCATTTCACCGTTACAAGGAACGACAGGTCGAAGTTTTTATATTTTAAACCGGAGCCTATTGATCCCAGCCAATCGGGGTGAAAGTTGCCCAGGTAAACGTTCTGGTCTACGATTGTGCGGCCATTGCTGGAACTGACCATAATGGTATCGCCTCTTTTCAACGGCCCGTTGCCGATCAGTTCACCGTACTGGCGGCCTTCCACGGCATATACGGAAGCTCCCAACTGACCGCCCAGGCGGATCCTGTCGATGCCCGGCGCTATAGAAACAACCTTATTCACGTTTTTGGACCAGTTAGCCCTGACAGTCCATTTCCAGTCTTTGTTCTGGTAAGGCACCGCGTTCATGGAAATTTCCACTCCCTTGTTCTGCATCTCGCCGGCATTCATCATGCGGGTGCTGTAACCCGTTTCGTTTGGCACATTAGCCTCGATGATCTGGTTAAGGGTATTGGATTTGTAGAAGTTAGTGGTCAGTTGCAAACGGCTCTTGAAGAAAGAGAGTTCCAGCCCTATCTCCCTGGATATTGTTTTCTCAGGTTTCAGGTTTGGATTCATCAGTTTATAGTTATTGGACGTACCAACCTGCGCATAGTTCAGGTAAGGATTGCCCAGGAACAGGCCATTGCTGTACATGGTATACAGGGTTAGCGGCGGGGCGGCGTTACCAACCTGCGCATAGGAAGCTCTTAGTTTACCGAAATTCAGGACGCTGGACTGGGGTAAAAGGTTAGAGAAAACGAAACTGCCGCTGACAGAAGGGTAAAAGAAACTGGAATTGTTTACCGGCAAGGTAGAAGACCAGTCGTTACGCCCTGTCACATTCAGGAACAGGAACTCGCGGAAGCCCAGCGTTGCATCTCCTAAAATCGATTGCACATTTGATCTTAAAAGATATTCCCTGGAAACAGGAGGAGAAGTGGTGTTCTGGATGCTCGGCATATCGTGGGTCAGTAACGCGTCTGTAGAGGTGAACTTGGTCTGGTTGTTATTCATCACATACTCCGCGCCCACGTTGGCCTGCAAGGTGAAGTCTTTACCGAATTTATCGCGGTACGAGAGCATTCCCTGGTAATCCCACATCTGGTTGATCTGGGAAGTGGTGTTATAAGCGCCTCTTGGCGTTCTTAAACTTCCCAACTCCGTATAGGTATAGTTGTTAAAATTCAGGATGTCGGTAGATGCCTGGGTTTTAAAACTTAGTTTATTGGAGAAGTTAATGGTAGCGCTGATACCGCCTATGATCCTGTTCCGTTTATCCTGGTTGCTGTTCTCATACAACATCCAAAGCGGGTTTTCCGTACTGTTGGTAGATCCCAGCGTGGTAGAGTTGCCAAAGGCGTCGGCCCAGGGGGTCATGGCATCCAGGTCGAAGCTGCGTGGCAGGTATACGTATGCCGCCATCGGGCTGTTCTGATCCAGGTTCCTGACCATCCTGTTCTTCGTGTTCTGAGTGGTATATATTACCCTGGTATCAATATTCAGCCAGTCCACCACTTTCCTGCTGGCATTCAGCTGGAGGTTGTGTTTCTGGATCAGGTTGGAATTTTTCAGCACATCATTGCTATTCGTATAGCCGTAAGAGAGACGGAAGGAAGATAATCCATCGGCCCTGCTAATGGCTACGTTGGAAGAATTGGTGATGCTGTTCTTATACAGGTCGGTAATATTATTGGGCTTCGGACGGTAACCGCCGGGAATGGGGTTGCCGGCAAAATCGTTGTATGGCTGCCCGAGCATTGGCATACCCCAGGAGCTGTTATTTTGCCCCATCCGCACGCCATTGGTGCCTTTTACGATGTTGTTGCCATTTCCGACCAGCTGCCCGTTTCCTCCCTCGCCGTATACATTCTGGTATTCCGGAAACTGGGCGATGCTGTTCACCTGGGTGTTCTGGTTAACGGAAAGCCCTAATGACCCGTCTCCTATTTTTCCTTTCTTGGTAGTGATGAGGATGGCGCCATTGGCAGCGCGGGAACCGTATAAAGCGGCGGCGTTGGGCCCCTGTAAAACGGTCATGGTTTCGATGTCGTCGGGATTGATATCTGCCGCCCCGTTGCCATAGTCCAGCTTATTATCGTTGGCATCTCCCATATCGTTGTTGATAGGCACCCCGTCGATCACCCACAACGGCTGGTTGTTCTGGGTGATGGAGTTCTCGCCGCGGATCACTACCCTGGCCGAGCTGCCCGGTTGTCCCATATTGGTGACCTGCAGACCGGCTACTTTTCCTGATAAGGCATTCACCAGGTTCAGGTCGCGGGCTTCTGTAAAATTGTTAGCATCTACCGTTTGGGAGGCATAGCCTACCTGTTTTTGCGTTTTGGTAAGCCCCATCGCCCCGGTGATCACCACGTTGTTCAGGTTGATGGCGGAAGGCGTTAGCAGGAACTGGACGGCTGTCCGCCCGTTTAAAGCAATTTCTTTTGGTTCATAACCCGTCATTGTAGCTCTGAGTACCGTGTTGTTTGGATCATTCACATTCAGGGAAAAGGTACCATCGGCCTGGGTAGCCGTACCCATTTTAGTTCCCTTTACCAGGATACTTACTCCCGGGAGCGGATTGTTTTTGTCGTCTGTGGCTTTACCCCGGATCTGGGTGCGTTGGGCCATTGCCTGCGAAAAAAGGCAAAGCGACAGGACAGCTGACAAGCAGAATCGCATCATTGATTGATAATTAATGGTTTAAAAAATCGTGGAACTTCTGTTAGCCTGATGGCGTTTAGCTGATCGTACTTATAGGAATTTGCAGGAAAGGGATGGTACTTTCAAATCGTGGAATCCAGTAAGTCATCGCTTCGCCGAAACGCAGCTTTTGTTAAATCATATTGCAAATCAATGCGCTAGACGCTAATAAATGGATTAACATTCGCATTAACGCGCCATTAATTGCCAGATTTTTTTGCCTGGGGAGATAAAAAGACGGGATTAAGAGATGATTTCCTGGAAACTGGTGTTAAATGATTCGCCATAGATATGACGATAGTCTTTACAGAATTTCTCATAAACAGATTTCGCTAACGTCAACCTGTTTAACTGTATCAGGTTCCGGCACTTCCAGCGAAGTGCATCTTCATGTATAGGATCAAAAACGAAAATTGCATTGGCGATCTCTATAAAGGTATCGGGAGATGCATTTCCGGGAAGCTGCCCTATCTCCCTTAACAATATATCCAATACCTGGGAGGAGACTTCCGATTTAATATCTTCCAACCATAAATACTCCGTTCTGAAAAGGAAGGTTCCTTCTTTAAGAATATTCAATAAAGTATGTAATTCGTTCGTTGTCAAATTATTAGACTTGGATAGTGCATAGAATTCCATCAGGTCTACCCATAATAACGCCGGGTCATACACGAACTTCCATTTGCCATCTTCCCGCTGGATCACTCCTGTTCCCAATTTCTCCAGTATCCCTTTCAGTTTCACCATGTTCACGGAACGGTTATTCCGGGCATCTCTTTCCGATTTGTCGTACCACAGCACTTCGTATAGCTTTTCCGTTGAAATGCCTTTGCCGGTGCGAGCTGTATGAATAACGATCAGCAGGAACATCTCTTTGATCAGGGGAGAAAAAAGATGTGTCAGCGCGTTCTTGTCCTTATCCCTGACTGTAAATTCGCCGAACAGGGTTAATATAGCTTTCCCTTCCTTAGGGTCTTGCCCTTGTTCCGCTACCGGCGCAACGGGCTTCACAGGAACCGTATTAACGGTTGGTAAAGCCGGGGCCGCAGGCTCGTCAGGAAGTTTAGTTATTGCCGGCAAAGGTTTACGAATCAAATACTTACGCAAAAAGACAAATAAGGCAATAGCTACGCCGATTAATGCAATTATTAATAAATAACGGGGCCGGTTATACCAACCGGCGGCACTGGTTGCGGCTGTAGCGCCCTCCTGCAGTTGCTGAGGCGGGAAGGCCAGTGAGTAGATACGCACCTCGGTTGATCTGTCTTTTGCCGTGAGCTGGGTAATGGCCAGCAACTGGTTGCTTCGGGCGCAGTAAAAGAGATCCGCGCTTGATAAGTTGTCAGCAAACGCATAAGGAATAGTATCCGCGGCCAGCTGATAGGTCGGTTCGTGCAACGATCCTTTGATCAGTTGCAGGGCCGACCTAAAACGGTCATTAGGAAAGATAAGTGCGTAATAACTATTGTCGGAGGTATCTATAACCATGGAAGAAGCAAAAGCGAACGGCTCTTCCGGTTCCTTCAGGGTATAGATCTTTTTTATTTCCCGGTTCTTTACATCGAACATCAACAGGTCGTAGTAGTAGCGGGGATTGAGCATCTGCTCGCCCGTGTTGCTGCCATAACCGCCGAGTATATACGCTGTATCGCCCCCGGCTTTGGTACCCAATGCCGCCAGGTAACGGGGCTTGTAATCCTGCTGCTGTACCTTTACCTCTTCCCATTTGCGGTCGTTGAAGGAACAACGCTGTACCAGGTTCTTGTACTTCAGCTGCCCATAGCCGCCGAGTACATACAAGGCGTTTTCCCGTTGGTTGATGAACTTATTTGATTGCCAGTACTGGGTCACTTCCAGGGAATCGATCTGCTGATCCCATTTTTTTGCACCAAAAAGAAAGGCAGTGATCTCCCGCTTATCAATATGTATGCTATATAAGGTCTTGTCGGCCGGGTTGTAAATCGATTGAAATCCTCTTGCTAAAAAAACCGGTTTCGACAGGCCATCAGCAGACAAAGAACGGTCTCTCAGCAGGAAACGATGAATGCTGTCTGACCCTACCATATATACTTCTTCTTCGAGCGGGTTAAAAGTATAACTACCGTTCCCTTTAACGGTAACGGTTTGCAACAGCTGCCAGCGTTGATGCAGCGGCGTTTCCCAGATAGGGTTGGTAACGAGTGCCTTCTTCCCTCCTATACTGTCTATTGCCAGATTTCCATCTACTTCTTTCAAAGGCCAGAAAGCGTATTGTTTGCTTCCGCGGTGCAGGGATACATCTTTCAGCTTCATCGGCGGCAGGTCGCTGGATTTAAAATTCGGCAGTTGCGATGCCCCGAAACTGATCAGGAAACAATGATCCCGGAGCGCGAGCTGTCGCCCGCCGCAGGATCTCCCGTTTATGAACAACGATAAAGTCTGGTCCTTATATTCCAACGCGCAGGTATTCCATTTCCTGAAAAGCAAACTGCTATCGATCGTGAAGGAGAGATCCATGTAATTCCCTCCTGAAACAATATTGAATTGCTGGTTTTGATTATTGTAGATGAGATCTATATTCTGCCCGTGCTGATTGACCATCCGCAACAGGTAACCATAATAGACCTGTTTATCAGGATAGAAGCTGAATTGAAAAGACATACCAAAGTCGCCATCCAGGCACCATGGTTCCTTATCGCTTAAATTCAGCGAGGTTCTTTTCTCCTGGACCTGTTCAAAGGAAGAGAAAACCAATCCCTGCGAACAGACTGGCCGACCTGTTACAATTAATATTACGACCCATACTACTATCAGTACTTTCGACGAGCAAATATTCATGATGGAAATCACTAAAGGGCACAGTTATCTTAAAAACCTAAGGTGAACGTTATGATGCAACCAATCGCTTCAATCTCATAACATGGAACCAGGACCTGTTGTTGGTTGATTAAATACTGCTATAATGTTTTTAATAAACTTGCAGCAGTAAAATTAAGGGAAAAAAACTAAGGTCAAAAGCCCGGTAATGTAGTTTTTTACATGCGACAGCGATAGATGTATCTTTCCTTTTCTTTTTCTCCCGTAGTTGTCTTATCTTCTTACTGGTAAATACTAAAGCAGTTCCCTATTTCTAAAATAAATTAAATACTGTACCATGAATTTCTTCCAACGGGTTGCCCAGGCGATTATCCGCATCTCCTTTTATTTAAGCGTATGGGTGATCAAACTCTTTTCCAACAAGAAGCAATACCAGGAAAAAAGGCAGCAACTGGATGAGTTGCCGGCCGGCACACTGGGCAAAGATATTTCAACTTGCTTGCAGGCAAATAAACTAGACCTGATCCCCGGATTCGGGAGTCATGACCTCAAACATGTTCTTCTTGGCTTTAAGATGACGGCATTGGATGAAATACGCCTGCAGGCGTTCATGCTGGGAAATGGCAACATCACCTTTATCAGTTTAGCCATCTTTATTTATGGAGCATTACTCCTGCCCGGAAAATGGAAGATCTTTTACCAGGATTTTAAGAACGGACGAAATGCCCTCCCTATTGCCTCATGGACAATAGAAGAATATGGGCATCGATCAACCAGCGAACTGAGAGCGCTGGTTTTTGAAACCAGCAATGCAAAAGTGAATACGCAATTCTTCTTTGCCAAGGTTGCTGCATATGCCGCTATGATCGCCAGGTTATCAGGAATGTTGTACTGTCTTCCATTCCTTTTCTCCGCTTCCGTGGCCGACCTGGTCGGAGCCGGATTTCCATTTGTAGGAGGAGCGGTGCTTGCTGGCGCAGGGCTAATAGCGCTATCTAACCTGGCGGCGAAAAAATATATTCCCGCATCCTGATCACTGAAAAGCGCCGATCAGCGATCCTGAAATATTAAAGATATGATCCAGTACTACGGATAATACACCGGCAGCCAGTACCGACATCAGTTTCCATGTAAATGCCTTTACAAGGGTCTTATCTTTAATATTCTTCCAGACAATAGGAAAGTCTATCATGGCGCTGGCCATGGAAGAAATAATTGCCGTACTGCCGGCAACGTTAGGGGAAATTTGTCCGTGCATGGCCATCGTAGCTGCCGCGGCTGTGGTACTGGCGCTGCTGGCAAGTCCTCCCAGGAAACCTGTAACCAGGATACCGCTGTTTCCGAACACGCGGGTCAACAAAGTTCCTCCAACCTGGATGATGATAAACAACAAGCCGAAAGTCAGCAGTTTCCTTATTGAAATAGGCGACTTTAACTCCAGCTTGCCTTCCTGTTGCCCGTAGGCCTTCTCGGCCATGAGATCGCGCCATATCCAGATAGCCGCCACCACCGACATTGCCAGCAACGGCAGCAGCGTAGCGGTCAATGACAGCGGAACAAAGATGGCGGCCAGTATCATATTCCGGGTGAACATAGAAATATTAATAATACTGGAAAGGATAGTGATCCTCCCTGGCGTACCTGCTTCCTGGACCCGGGTGGTCATTTCAGCAATTGTTGCCGTACTGTTTACCAGTCCACCGAATACCGCGCCCAGGTACAGGCCTTTGGAGCTGAAGATCTTCAGGAATACATAGTTGAGAAAGCCAATCCCGGCAATCGCGATAATACTGACCCATGCATCGCTGGGGTTGAAGAGGTTCCATTTATCGACATACCTGTCGGGCAATAAAGGATAGATAACGAAGCCGATCAATCCCAGCAATATGGCGCCCCTGATCTCTGAAGTTTGCAGATCTCCGGCAAACCTGCTAAGTTCCGTTTTCCATGCGAGCAGCATGGTAATCACAATGGCTGAGGCAACCGGTGTGAAAATATGCCCCAATCCGGTGAGCACTCCTAACACATAGCAGGCTATTAAAGCTGCAGAGGTGGTCATTTCGGAGCTTTTATCCGTCAGGAAGCTTTTAACGTTAGAAATCACTACTAAAAGGCATACCGCTATTAATCCACCTATCACCAACCCGCTGCTGATCTGTACCGCCAGCATCCCTGTTAACGACACGATAGAGAAAGTACGTATGCCCGCTTCCTTGTGCGACCAATTCCTTTCCAACCCGATCAACATTCCCATACCTACCGCCACAGCGATCTTCAGGGCAATGGCAGCTACATTAAAGTGTACAAATTGTTCGTTCAATTCCAAAAGTTTTATCATCTCACTAAATATAGATCCAATACGATAGTGGCCCGCATTTTGTCGCGCTCCGTTTTAGCGCATATCACAAACCTGAAAATCATTGTTATGGCAACTCAAGTCAAGGCTCCGGCGCCTAAAACCAAAAAGACAACAACTGCTAAAAAGCCTGTAGCCAAAAAATCAGCACCCAAAGTGGTGGTCAAAGATTTAGCCAAAGGCTACAATAAATTTAAAAGTTTTGAAGGGAAAGAGTATACAGGCATGCAGGTTGGGCGCAGCCACCATTGGCAATATGACGCCGGCGACTGGAAAGAAACCAAGATCACGCCTGACCTGTGGGAAATTTCCTACGCAGTGACCAAGCGCCGTAAAGGACATGCCCCGGAAAATTCCGGCGCCAAAGTAGGAACAGGCTACCAATGGTATATATTGGCCAACCAGAAAGTGGTGAAGCTGAATGCAGATGACTACACCACCGAAATGTCGGGCCTGAAATTCAAGCTGGCGCATAAACGGGCAGGGAAAGAGAAATGGAATATCAGCGCTGCTACGCAACGTAAACACCTGATACAGTTTTTAAACGAGATCATTAACCAGTTGCAGATTGAACCCATCACTTTCGAATTTGATTACCAGGATGTGCATTATAAGGGAGAAGCGCTGCCTGTACTGGCAACCTGCGGGGAAGACGGTACCTGCTCGGAATTTGAAATCACGCTGAATGATGAGAATATGGGGATCATCAAGCACATGAAAAGTGGCTGGAAGATGGATAGAATGGATAAGAAGATGATTAAGCTGATAGGGGAACAATTGGAGATATAAGTGTGCCCTATTTCTTCAGAAGAGGTGTGAACAACGCCAACAATTGGACCACCGGTTTTTATCAAAAATGGACTACCCGGATGATCCAACTCCTTGGTACATTTGTTTCAAATTTCAACAATGATCACCTACCAGATAGAACAACAACTGGATGCTGCAGCATTCACCGACCTGCTGATCAGGTCAACCCTCGGCGAACGCAGACCAATTGATAATCCTTCCCGCATCAACAAAATGTTGCAACATGCCAACCTTATCATCACGGCAAGGGACAATGGCCAATTAGTTGGCGTAGCCAGGTCACTGAGCGACTTTGCTTTCTGCACTTATTTGTCTGATCTCGCAGTTGATGAAGCCTATCAAAAGCAGGGAATAGGAAGAGAATTGATAAGAAGAACAAAAATCGAATCGCCGGATGCGAGGCTGATCTTGCTGGCCGCTCCAAAAGCAATCCATTACTATCCCAAAATCGGCATGAGCCAGTGGGAACATTGTTACACATTGGATAATCCGGAAAAACTCGTTTAGCCAACGATTCCCCTTTCCGGCGCATTTGCTCTCTCAAAAAAATATCCCTATCTTTTGAAGAGCCCTTAAACGTTATGGATAAACGCTTTTTCACATTACCGGTACTCCTGCTATGGATATTAAGCGGTATGGCGCAGCAAAAACATATGGCAGACCGCCTGCATGTCAGCGCCGACGGACATTTTCTTGAACATGCAGACGGCGCCCCTTTCTTCTGGTTGGGGGATACAGGCTGGGAGCTGTTTCACAGGTTAAGCAGGGAAGAGATCAAATCATATCTCGACAATCGCGCCGCTAAAGGATTTACAGTGATCCAGGCGGTAGCGCTTGCGGAAATGGACGGATTGCGTACACCGAATGTTTACGGTCAGACACCATTCGATAACCAGGACCCGGCGAAACCCAACAACGCTTACTTTTCGCTGATCGATAGTACTATTGCCTGGGCCATGCAGCGCAATCTTTACATCGGCCTGCTACCTACCTGGGGCGACAAAGTGACTCAGTTATGGGGCACAGGGCCCGTGGTCTTTGACAGCGCCAAAGCATACGCTTACGGCAAATGGATAGGCAGCCGGTATAAGAACAATACCAACATCATTTGGATCCTGGGAGGCGACAGGCCCGCAGCCAGGGAGAACGAGGACTGGAGGCCTGTTTGGCGGGCCATGGCCGCCGGTATTAAATCGGCTACCGGCAATAAATGCCTGATCGCCTACCATCCTTCAGGAGGAAGTTCATCGTCGCAGTGGTTGCATAATGAACCCTGGCTGAACGTCAATACCTTTCAGAGCGGGCATGGAAACGGGCACGACGTAGCCTGCTGGGATTTTGTAACGAAGGACCGGGGTTTGAGTCCGCCTAAACCCACCCTGGATGCAGAACCCAATTATGAAGACCATCCTGTCAGTCCCTGGCCAAAATGGAATCCCGACAATGGCTATTTCCGGGCCTACGATGTGCGCAAACAATTGTACCGTTCTGTTTTCGCCGGCGCCTGTGGCGTTACCTACGGTCACCATGCCATCTGGCAATTTATGGGCGATAAACAGGAAGCCATCAACTACCCCGACAGGGGATGGAAAAATGCGATGGACAGGCCCGGCGCTTTCCAGGCCGGTTATCTTTGTCGACTAATGCAGGAATATCCTTCTGCCAATCAGCAACCCAACAATAAACTCATCGCATCTGCGAACGGCGAAAAGGGGACCTACCAGCAGGCCTGCCAGAGCGCCGATGGGAAAATAGCAATGGTATATTTGCCTGTGGGAACGGAAATAAAGATCGATCTGAATTTTCTGAAAGGGAAAACGGTGAACGCCACCTGGTTTGATCCCCGTACCGGCAAGAAACAGGCAACTCAAGCGGTTAGCGGCCGGGAGATACATGCCTTCACCCCTCCTGCCCTCGGGGTGGAAAATGACTGGGTACTGTTGCTGCAAGCTATATAACAGCTGGTTGGTACATGTAAAGCAATCTTATGGCAGAACTTTTGATGCCGGTGTCTTTTTAAACAGATGTTCTATGAAGAAGACTGCTTTCATTTTTATCACATTGCTAAATATTATTGCTATGAATACCACCGCACAAACGATATTAAAAGGCAAAGGCTGGACGGCCCGGAAGGTAGACAACGCTTATATTGTAAGCGTCGCTGACAAATCGAGTATCGTAAATGCGCTGACAGATTTCGTAACAAGCCAGCAAATACGTGCGGGGCAAATTACCGGTATCGGAGCGGTGAACGAAGCGACCTTGCGTTTCTTCAACCCTGATACAAAGAAGTATGTCGACAAAACGTTCAACGAGCAGATGGAGGTAAGTAATCTTTCAGGAAATATTTCTGAAGTAGAGGGGAAACCTATGCTGCACCTGCATGCCACATTAGGCAAAAGCGATTACACAGCGCTGGCGGGACACTTGCAGGATGCACATGTGAGGGGCGCCGGCGAATTTTTCATTTATCCATTGAACAGCAGGGTTGTTAAAGTGAAGAATGAAAATGTGGGACTGAACTTTTATGATTTTGAGCAATAGGCAGATGTAAACAGGCAACGTTCCACGGAGGCGCCGGCCTGAAGCTGCTTTTAAATAAACAAGCGGTTGCCTCGATACCAGGTGAGGCAACCGCTTGGCGTATTTTAAATACCAACGGATCGTTCTTATCGGTTCGGGAAAAATCTATCCAGGTCTTCGTCTCCCACTACCATTCGCAGATCAATTTCATTTTCGTTTAAAGACATTGCCAGGCAGTAAAGCCTGGAGTCGGCGTACTGATTGCTATGCAGCACTACTTTTATTGAATTGGCAACAGGATCGACTTCGAGCGTTTTACTATCAAAATTACGGAGCAGGGTTTCAAATTCCCTGGCTGCCGGGGTGTCAGACGATTTCCATTTTCCGGTTATATACCACATGTCATTGGCCACATCTGTGAGTTCACCGATCGGGTTCCCGTTCCAGGTTATAGTAAAGGTATCCGGCATAAAATTATGTTATAGTTTGGGGTTAAAAATAGATAAAATGAATGAAAGGATGCGTGGATATTTTGGTTTGTGGAAAAACTTGTCTATGGCCTCAGACGACGCAAGCTGCCTGAGATTTATCACATTATCATCAATATAAATTGCAAGACAATAAAGCACCAGATCAGCATTTTCCGTATTGTGTAAAATGACCTTCAATGAATTCGTTTCCGGATCTTGCTGAAATGCTTTCATATCTCCATCCCGGAGCCTTTTTTCAAATTCGGTAGAGATTTCAGTACCAGACAATATATATTTCCCTTCCAGGTACCACATATCCCTGGACATTAGTTCAATTTCACCAACAGCATTTCCATTCCAAACAATATTATAGGTATCTGGCATAAAGGCTAAAATCGGATGTATACAAAACAATCAAACACCTCGTACATGTTTCTTAAAGATAAATAATAAACCTGTCTCATCGCAGTTTTTACAAAAATGATTATTGAAGCCGGAGGATTTGAATTCAACAAAATACTAACTTGTGTACAGCAATAAAGAAAGATGAAACAGACAGATATTCTTATAATCGGAGCCGGAGCAGCAGGACTCATGACTGCCTACACCCTTGTGAAAGCAGGTAAAAAAGTAACCATACTGGAAGCCCGCGACCGCATTGGTGGCCGTGTCCATACATTCGGCGATGCGCACCATTTTTCGGGTATAGAGCTGGGAGCAGAATTCATTCATGGGAACTTACCTGTAACCCTGGGATTGTTGAAGGAAGCCGGTATTAAGAGCAACAGCATTAGTTTTGAAATGTTGAGGCATGCAAATGGAAAGTTTGAAGAAAGCGAGGAGTTGGTAGAAGGATGGGACGAGTTTATGGAAAAGGTGAACCAGCTGCAGGAGGATATGACGCTGCATGATTTCATTCTTCAAAATTTCGCGGAAGAAAAATATGCCCCTATGCGTTTGCAGCTTGCCAACTACGTGAATGGCTACGATACCGCCGACCTTTTGGATGTAAGTACATTTGCCCTGCGGGAAGAATGGAATAATGAAGATGAGGACGCGCAGCATCGTGTAGCCGGCGGCTATAGCGCCCTGATGAACTATTTGGCAAAAGTCTGCCTGGATAATGGCAGCGAGATAGTACTGAACACACCGGTAAGAGGAATCCATTGGAGAGAGAATAACGTGCAGGTAACAACTGCAGGCAACGATGTTTACAAGACGGGCAAGGTGGTGATTGCCTTACCGCTTGGAGTGCTGCAGGCGGATGACGCCATTGCATTTCACCCGGTCATCGACAGCCATATGGAAGCAGTGAGAAATATAGGCTTCGGATCTGTAATAAAGCTATTATTGAAATTTGATGATGCGTTCTGGGAAAAGCACGAGGCGATCAGGCAAGCCGGCGACCTATCTGCCACTAAAATGATGTTGCTGGCAGGCCAGTCAATCCCTACCTTCTGGACAACGCCCGACTCCCATCCTCACCTGCTTACAGGCTGGCTGGGCGGTCCGCCGGCATACCGGCAGAAAGACCTGTCGTCAGCTGCCCTGGTACAACTGGCCCTGGAAACCTTAAGCCATGTTTTCAATACCAGTTCAGAAGCCCTGGGAAGCAAACTGGCAGCATCGCAGGTTGCCAATTGGATCACTGACCCCTATACCAGGGGGTCCTATGCCTACGATAAAGTGGGAAGTACCAAAGCCCGGAAATTGCTGAACCAACCGGTGGAGGGTACGCTCTATTTTGCAGGAGAATACCTCTATAGCGGCCCTACCATGGGCACCGTGGAAGCGGCGCTGATCAGCGGAAAAAATACCGCAGAAACGTTGCTGAAATATGCAGTATAAAAATGAGGAGATGACAATTTTCATTATCTTCATTACCTCTACTTTTAAACAAAAGACGCCATGACTACAAAAGAAACATTTATTCTCCACGGAGAAAACCTGGTAAAGAAAATAAAAGAACTTATTGCAGAAGGTAATATCAGGAAGATTACCATCGCACATAAAGACGGTAAAGAGATCATGAGCTTTCCGCTGACCTTTGGAGTGGTTGGTATAGTACTTGCCCCGGTGCTGGCTGCGGTTGGAGCGGTTGCTGCGCTGGTGGGAGAATGCAGTATAACTGTAGAAAGAGAAGAAACGAAGGAAGGAAAAGAGAGCGTGTAGTCTTTCACGTATTACCACTCACTTACTGACTATGAGTAATATTAACAGTACGCTTGCAGGCCTTGAATTTGCTCAAATCGGCTGGGTAGTTCCGGATATTCATACAACGGTACGGTTCCTGTCGCAAACGCTTGGCATCGGGTTTCCGGAACCAGAGTACATACGGGCCCAGGACCTGAAAATGAGTTACATGGGAAAAGTAGTGGAAGCCGACTGGCTGGCAACCCAAACCTACAATGGCGGCACTTTTATTGAGCTAATACAACCACTTACGGGCCAGAGCATGTTTCATGATTACCTGGCTAAATATCCTGCCGGCGGGACTCAACATCTTGCTTTCCGGTTGCCCATCAGTGGCTTTGATAAGATCACCGAAGAGATACATAAGCAGGGATACACTGTTATCAGTGAAGTAGATCACCCAATTGCCAGGATGGCTTTTTTTGACACATATCGCACCTTAGGTGTTGCTACAGAGATTATGGGTATAACACCCGAAGGATGGGCGGCGATCAAACAAATGCAACGGGCCAACGGCTAATTGTTAAAATAATTATTGATGATCTGATTGATGGTATCTGCTTTGTTATAGACCATCAGATGCCCGCCGCCTTTGATCTTGTAATCGGGATGCACCAGCCAGCAGGGAATGACCCTGTCGGCCGTTCCGTGGATCTGGATAACCCTTTCAGGCGCTTCCCTGTTGTCCCAAAAGGCAATTGCTCTCAATGCCCAACGGAAAAAAGTAATATCGGTGCCTCTTAAGAGTTTCGACAAAGCTTGTTTATCCATAGGCGATTTTACCCCGAAATAACTATAGGTAAGAAAATTGGAATGCCGCAGCAAGGAGCCCGGAATGATCTTATACAAACCCAGTTTCATGAAAAAGCACTGTATCCGGTTCAGGTCATCCCTGGTTTTGGCTGTAGAGATCAACGCCATTTTATCTACCCTCACCTGTTTTGATACTTCTACGGCTACTATGCCGCCAAAAGAAAGCCCGATGAAATAAGGATTAGGTGCAGTGATCTGGTTTTTGATCCTCCCTGCGTAAGAAGTTAATGATTCGTTATGCTCTGCAGGGATCCATTTGATATATACTTTATTATAACCGGGAAGTTCCAGGTTGTTAAAAACGCTTGAATCGGCGCCCAGGCCGCTGAACAGGTATACCGTTCTTTTATTTCCAGTAGCTGAATCCTTTGGCATTTGTGCATAGCCAAAGCAACTGCCTAATACAAACAGAACATGTCGGCTTCCCGAAATTAAGACTGTGTAATTTTACAAAATTCTCTTCAAATTAACCTAAACCTAAATACCCTAACACGCCTGTTTATCGCTTTCAAAATTGGATAGAGCAGCATATTCTGTTGGTGGCATATTTCCAAGACTGTCATGTGGCCTGTGATTGTTATAATCATCCATCCATTGCCAGGTAACTTCCCTCACTTCGTCCAATGTGTCAAACAGGTAGCAGTCCAACACATTATCACGGTAAGTACCGTTCAATCTTTCCACGAAACCGTTCTGCGTGGGCTTTCCGGGCTGGATATATAAAAATTCGATG
>NZ_FNRL01000026.1 GCF_900107795.1 Chitinophaga terrae (ex Kim and Jung 2007) | reverse complement strand
AAATATTCTCTTCAAATTCCTGCTTGAGTTCTTTTATTTGGTTGGAAAAATAGTTTCTGTATATTTTCCCGCTACCAAGAGGGCAGGCACATTCAATACGATAAACCTTGTTATAATAAATCAGTTTACCGAGAACACCAGGTTTGACGTTCCTGAAAAAATTGATTTCTTCCCATTCACTATCAAAACCTTCTTTGACGACAGATGCTTTTAATGCGATAAGGACTTCTTGCAAATAGCTAATCATTTTGAGTGCCTCGTCCAAAGATCCAGATGCCTCATTCACAATTTTGCTTTCATATTGACTTACATCGTCTATGATTTTATGTAAAGAGTATTTCATGGCAATATAGTTTTTGTTAGAATACTAATTGCAATTGAAGAATTGCTCTATACAAAGATTGGGATTATCAATCGCTCTTTTTCCCAAGTTACACCCAAGTTGGGTAAGATTTTTTTTCTTATACGGGTTTACTTTTCTCTATATAATACTGAATGTTATTTGTTTTATATCAAATTTAAAAAGCAAAAAATCTGCTTAGCACAAAAGATGTTATTCATATTTTGTAAATTTGCGTTGAGTTACAAGGAGAAAACCACTGAAAGTGAGTGCAATGAGCACCATTACTAAATCGTTACCTATAACAAACCTCCTTAAAGTAATCTACTCTGTATTAACTCGCTTAGAGTTTTCTAATGTTTTTTAAGAAAAATAAGGAGGTAAAGGAAAAGAATAAGATATAAGAACGCAAAGAAAGCAGAGATGCTAGTGTATACAATCTTCGCTCTTTTTTATGTCTTATCAAACTCCTCATTCTTAATAACTCTTATGTCTCTTAAAAAAAATCTTATGCCTCTTTGCCCCTTTTGCGTCTCTGCGTGAAACATTCGCGTGAAATCAGAAACCGGTACGGACGTACGTTTCCACGATTTCGTGGTTCACGCCCAGGCTTTCGATTTTTTCGATTCCTTTCTGGATAAGTGTATCCCCTTTGATAGTGAGTGTGAAAGAGAAATCCTGGTTTTCCCATTCCCTGGCACTGCAATACGCCAGGTGTTCTTTATATACATTTCCGTTCAGCGTATAAGTGCCGCTGCCGGCATCAAAGACGCTGTTTTCTCCTTTCCCTTTGCTGAGATCATGTTTGAAGAAAGAGAACTGGGTATTGGTAAATACTTTGATCATTTCCTGGTTAGCAACAGGAAAAGTGTATTTGGTTGTTCCTTTGCTGATCGTTTTACTGGAAACAAGTTTCCAGGTACCGGCAAGGGGAGACGATTTTGGGGGTTTAGGCACGGCAGCCAGTATGGCAGTAGTTAATGCCAGGGCGCCAATAGCAAATGGAATGAGTGTTTTTTTCATGAGGGCATAGTTGTTTACAGTAAGTTATCAAATTTCTGGTATTTACTTATTATATTCACTATTATCTCGAACTCTTGTTCCATGCTACGAAAAATTCCACAGCTCTGCATCCTGCTACTTAATTGTATTTTATTTTCCTGTCGGCCTTCCGGTAATACGGATGTTGACTGGGCCGTTTATGGCGGCAATAAAGCCGGTACCCGTTACTCTCCTTTGAAGGAGATAGATACCAGCAATGTTGCCGGTTTAACGGTGGCCTGGGCTTATCATACCAATGATGCCGATACTGTTGGTAAATCGCAGATCCAGTGCAACCCGCTGGTCATAAACGGGGTGTTGTATGGTATCTCTCCGCGGCAGAAGGTGTTTGCGCTGAATGCCGCAACCGGAGAGTTGCTATGGTCGTTCGATCCTTTGCATCAAACAGGCATGGACGCAGGAATGATGGGGATGAACAATATGAGGGGACTGGCATATTGGACAGATAACAAAAGCGCCAGGCTGTTGTTTACTTCAGGTTCCTACCTGCATTGCCTGGATGCCTCAACAGGCAAGATCATCCCATCGTTTGGCGACCAGGGAAAAGTAGACCTGCATAACGGCTTTGCCAGGGAGGTAAGCGACCTGTATATCACAAGCACTTCGCCGGGCGTGGTGTTCAAAGACCTGCTGATCCTCGGCAGCAGGGTAGATGAAGGGCCTAACGCGGCGCCGGGCGATATCCGTGCATTCAACATACTGACAGGCAAATTGCAATGGAGTTTCCATACCATTCCACATCCCGGCGAGCCAGGTTATGAAACCTGGGCCGATCCCGAAGCCTATAAACATATCGGCGGCGCCAACTGCTGGAGCGGTTTTACGTTGGACGAAGAAAGGGAGACCGTATTTGCTGCAACCGGCTCCGCATCCTACGACTTTTACGGCGGGATGAGAAAAGGAGCAAACCTGTTTGCTGATTGCATACTGGCACTGGATGCAAATACAGGCAAACGTAAATGGCATTTTCAGCAGATCCATCATGATATCTGGGATAAAGATCTGCCCAGCCCTCCGGCGTTAATAACGGTGACGCATAATGGAAAAAAGATCCCTGCCGTAGCCCAGGCTACAAAAACCGGTTATGTATATGTGCTGAACAGGGAAACCGGAGAGCCATTGTTTGAAGTAAAGGAAGATACTGTTCCGCATATCAGCACCCTGGCGGGCGAGCAGGTATCGCCCACGCAGCCCCGCCCCGTATTGCCCAAACCATTTGTACGGCAGGTGTTCAACGATTCGGATATCAACCGCTTCCTTCCGCAGCGGGAGCAGGATTCTATCAGGCAGGTATTGCAGGAGGTAGGCCACGGCCATATGTTCCTTCCGCCGAGTGAACGGGGCACGATTATCATGCCCGGCTTCGACGGAGGCGCGGAGTGGGGCGGACAGGCATTCGATGAAGCTACGGGCTTGTTTTATGTAAATGCCAACGAACTTCCCTGGATACTTAAAATGCTGCCGGCAAAACCGGCGGAAACCAGGAGTGAAACCAACCTGCAGGCAGGCAAAAGATTG
Source organism: Chitinophaga terrae (ex Kim and Jung 2007) (assembly GCF_900107795.1). Lineage (GTDB taxonomy): Bacteria > Bacteroidota > Bacteroidia > Chitinophagales > Chitinophagaceae > Chitinophaga > Chitinophaga terrae. The sequence goes on along the minus strand of NZ_FNRL01000026.1, from coordinate 97,720 downwards.
TATGCAACGCATTGCATGGTTTGCCATGGCAGCGATTTAAAAGGCGGCGGCAATTACCCGTCGTTAACCGACGTGGCTTCCAGGTATTCTGTAAAAGCGTTCAATGAACTGTTGCTGGGAGGAAGAAGAATGATGCCTGCGTTTACCCTGTTAAAACAGGAAGAAAGAGATGCGCTGGCATCTTTCATTTTAAAACAGGAACAGCAGCAGAAAATGCAATATAAGGGGCCGCGGCCTGCGCCAAATCCTTATCTCCAAATGCCATATATGGGAAATGGTTATATCAAATTCCTGTCGCCAGGCGGCGCGCCGGCTATTAACCCGCCCTGGGGTACTTTGAGCGCTATTAATCTCAACACCGGGCAAACTGCCTGGCAGATCCCATTGGGAGAAGACAGTACGCTTAAAAAGGCAGGCATCATCAGCGGAACCGAGAATTACGGGGGGCCGGTAGTAACGGCAGGCGGCCTGCTGTTTATCGCCGCAACAGCCGACAGTAAATTCAGGGCATTTAATAAGCTTACAGGAAAGCTGCTATGGGAAACAGACCTGCCGGCCTGTGGCTTCGCTACCCCGGCCATTTACCGTGTCAGGAACCGGCAATACATCGTGATCGCCTGCGGCGGCGGTAAACTGGGTAAGAAGAGCGGTGATACTTACCTTGCTTTTGCCTTGCCGTAAATGTTCGTTTTTGAACAGCAGACCGTCCGCTTGGGAACGGCTGATAACTGTTGTTTTTTCTTAATCCCTTGCCCCTGGGGCATCCCGGCATTTGGCATATAGCTTGGAACTCTCCTGCAGCTATTCTAAATTGCCATTATGATTAAGAACTACCTGTTAATAGCTTTCCGTTCGTTAAGAAAGAACCGCTTTTTTACCCTGGTGAATGTATTGGGACTTGCATTCGGGTTAACTGTCTGCATGCTGATCGTTTGCTGGGTAATGGATGAATATAGTGTAGACAAGTTCAATAAAAACGGTCATAAACTTTACCGGTTACATGCCAATGAGCACTGGGGAGGTATGCAAACCCTGGCTACTACGCCCATTGCCATGGCAGATCGTTTATATCCTAAGTACCCGGAGATCGAAACAGTAGTACGGGTGATGGACGGAGGAAGCCTGGCTTTGTTTAAGACCCCTGCCTATACGGAGAAAACTGCTTCCTATGCTTATGCATCGCCTAATTTCCTGGAATATTTTGATTATCCCTTGTTGTATGGCGACAGGCAAACAGCCCTGAAAAACCCGGAAGCTGTGCTGATTTCCAAAGAAATGGCAATCAAGTTTTATGGAAAGGTCAATGCAGTAGGTGAAGCTTTACAGTTGGAAGATGGCGCCTCTTTGCTGGTAACAGGGATACTGGACGATATGCCTAATGCCAGCCGGAAATTTGACGTGTTGCAAACCCTTGCTTTTAATGTCAAACAAAACCCCTGGTTGATGCGGCCGGGAAGTTTCAGCGTTAGCCAATACCTGGTATTACGGGAAGGTACAGACCTTAAAGCCTTTACAGCTAAGATCCAGCAGGAAGCTGTGGTGTCGGGAGGGCAGAAAGAAGAACTCTGGTTGCAACCATTCGAAGATATTTACCTGCATGGCAGGTATGATAATGGGAAAGTGGTTGGCGGAAGAATTGAATATGTCCGCCTGTTCCTCATAACCGCGTTGATTGTGCTGGTAATTGCCTGCATCAACTTTATGAACCTCTCTACTGCCCAGGCGTCCAAAAGAGGTAAAGAAGTGGGAGTACGCAAATCATTAGGTGCTCCCAGAACTTCCCTGGTATTACAGTTTGCCGGTGAAGCGATGATCATGACGCTTATCGCCGCCCTGTTAGCCTGTGCTGCCATTGCATGCCTCATACCGTTTTTCAGTGATCTTACCGGAAAATCGCTTTCTTTCTCCGGAACTAATATCAGCAAATACCTGTTAGTGCTTTTACTGGTTACAATAGTAACGGGCTTGATTGCCGGAAGTTACCCTGCCTTCGCTCTTTCCCGTTTTGCGCCGGTACGCGTGCTGAAAGGAGATACCAAGGCAACGGGCGGTAATTTGTTCCGTAAAAACCTGGTTGTATTGCAGTTTGTCCTGTCTTTTGGTTTCATTGTAGGAAGTATCGGAGTCTACTGCCAAACGCAGTATATCTATAGCCGTAACCTCGGTATGGACAGGGAAAATATAGTGTATATTCAGCAGGATAAGGGAAGCCGTGAAAACATGGATGCAATTGACCAGGCGCTCAGGCAACTTCCGCAGGTCAAGTCGTTGACTTATAGTTCCTGGCTGCCAATTGCACTTGAATCCACCAGCGCCGACCTGGATTGGGAAGGCAGGCCCGATAAACTGGTGTTATCTACTTCGCCATTGCGGGTTTCTTACGATTTCTTGTCGACCATGGGAATAGAATTAGCCCAGGGACGTGATTTTTCAAGGAAATTCAGTTCAGATAGCGCCGCATACATCATTAACGAATCTGCAGCCCGGATGATGAATATGAAAGACCCCTTGGGCAAGTATATATCCTTCTGGCAGGGCAAAGGAGAGATTATAGGCGTGGTGAAAGATTTCCATTTTAATTCCATGCACAAAGAGATAGGCCCTATGGTAATGATGTTGTCGCCTTTCGCCAGCGACTATATCATGATAAAACTTCATAAAGGCGCTACCGCAGCAGGAGTCGCAGGTATACAAAATGTTTTTAAAACCCTGAATCCAGGCTACCCTATGAATTATCATTTCCTGGATGAAGAATTTGACAGGTTGTATAGTTCAGAAACAATGCTGAAACGCCTGGCTGCTGTCTTTGCTGCCATAGCAATTTTTATTTCCTGCCTTGGCTTGCTGGGTCTTTCTGTTTATACTGCCGAACAGCGGAAGAAAGAGATATGTATCCGTAAGGTGCTTGGCGCTTCCGTTACAGAGGTGACCACTACTTTATCCAAAGAATACCTGAAACCTGTATTGATTGCTATTGTGATCGCTACGCCTATCAGCTGGTATGTCCTGCATTCCTGGTTAAACAGTTATGCCTATCATATCAGTTTAACTGCCTGGATGTTTATAGGCGCAGCTGTTATAGCTATTGTAATTGCTGTTGCAACGGTAAGCGTGCAATCCATCAGGGCGGCAAGAACCAACCCTGTTAAGTATTTGAAATCAGAGTAGCAGGCTAGTTCTTCTTGCGTTTATCTCTCAGGATTGAGAAAGGCAGGTTGATATCCAGTTTCGGAACAGCGATCCGTTGTGCGCCGTAAATGCCTGAATGCCCGCTGAAATAATAGGCCGTAAAACAAGCTACTGCATAATACAACAGGTTGTCGGCGCCAAAAAGCTCAACCCCCATGATGGTACAGGCAATGGGCGTATTGGTGGCCCCGGCAAATACGGCTATAAAGCCAAGGCCGGCCAGCAGGTCAACCGGTGCTCCTGTAAGCGTAGCCACAGTATTGCCTAACGCGGCGCCCATGAAAAAGAGTGGAGTTACTTCACCGCCCTTAAACCCTGTTCCCAGGGTGATAGCGGTGAATAACAGCTTCCAGAACCAGCTGAAATATGCTGCGCCTCCGGGGCGGAAACAAGACACGATGGTTACGGCGCTGGCATCCGGGTTGGAGACGCCTAAGCCCAGGTAGTCGCTGGTTTGCAACACGAAGGTGAGCAGGATGACAGTCAGGGCGCCCGCTACAGGGATCAGCCACCTGGCGCTGATAAAGCGGTTGCTGAAATGCTGAATGCTGTGAGTAGTGGTGGCAAAGAGGAAGCTGGTAAGCCCGAACGCCACGCCTGCAACGATCACTTTTACCAGCAGCCATCCATCCTGCAGGTGTGAGATGCTGGCAAAACTGATATGGTATTTGGTATGGTGAATGCCCCAGGCAGTACAAACAAAATCGGCCAGCACTGCAGCCATCAGGCAGGGGAGTAATCCTTTGTGCCGGATACTTCCCAACGCCAGTACTTCCAGCGCGAAAACAGCGCCGGTTACCGGCGTACCGAAAACGGCCCCGAAACCCGCGGCAATTCCCGTTGTCAGCAAAATACGTACGTCTTCCTTATCCAATTTCAACAGCCTGGCGAAATATTGCGCTACGCTGCCGCCTATTTGTACCGCGGTCCCTTCCCGGCCTGCCGAACCGCCAAAAAGATGGGTTATTACTGTAGTGACCAGGATCAACGGTGTCATTTTTGCCGGCACTCCGCCTCCCGGCTGATGTATCTCGTCTATGACCAGGTTATTTCCTCCCGCCGCCTCTTTTCCCCATTTATTATACAGCCAGTAAATGAAAACGCCTGCAAGCGGCAGCAGGTATAAGAGCCAGGTATGAGCATACCGGTAGTTGGTGGCTTCTTCCAGCAGCCATAAGAAGAGGGCTACAACGGAGCCGGCGACCAGTGACACAGGCAGCACCAACAGGGTCCATTTCAGTAAATAAGTGGTTATTGCGAATTGTTCCAGGGAAGTTTTAAGCTGTTTCATGCACTACAAATTAATAATGTATTGCTCTTTAAAGCAATAGTGATCAGATAATTTGTAGGCGCCATCAGCTCTATAAGGAGCGGTTAAGTAGGAAGACACCATTTCCTTCGGGCACAAAGATATACAAATTTAACATAGCTGCAACCCCATGACCACTGATCCGCCCTAATTTCGGGTATGCAGCAAAGAATTAACAGGAGGGCTGACGCCGGAGGGGCTTAACGGGAAATATGGATGCAAATCTGTTTTGCAGTTCCTCCTGTTCTTTAAAACTTATCAGCCAGCGAGCCGCGGATCACCGCGGTGAGTTCTGCCATGATCGCTTGTCCCTGGTCTTTGTTATACCATTTCTGTAAAGCGGTTTTCAGCGTTTCAAAATCTGCCTTTTCCGCAGTTAATGAGTTATATAACGCCTGGCATTCCGCAGGTCTTGGTCCCCAGGTTCCCAGGTCTTTTCCTTCGCTGTTCCGGATGATCAGTTTGGGGATAGACTTTCCGCCATTGGTCAGGTAATTGTCGATAAGGAAAGGAGGGCTGTCCCGTAACTGGTAATCGACGCTGATCAAAGGATTCATTGCGGCTATCAGTTCCATCAGCGGTACCGAATGTGCCGCATCTCCGCACCAGGGTTCTGTAATAATGATCCATTGCTGCGGAGCCTTTACCTGCATTACCGCTTCTTGCGCTTCAGGCGCCAGTTTGGCTTGTTTCAGCCATCGGTGCATCCTCGACCAGTTTAATTTGGCGTAATTAAAGTAATCGGGATTATCGTATGGTTTTTTAGGTGCAGGATCATGTAATATCTTCTCAAAAACATCCAGGTAAGCTCCAAAATCCATTCACGAAGTTTTAATAGTCAATGATTCAGTTAACTGGTCGATAGTCTGTTTAAGCGCCTGCGCCGCCAGGTGAACAGATACGGACCATTCTTCCGCCGCCTGGCCATCGGCGCCATCAGATATGTATTTCAGGCAAAGAAAAGGGATGTTTTCTTCCTTTGCGATCCAGGCCAGTGGATACGCTTCCATGTCTATCACGTTGTAATCATCTGTTTTGTGTTCGGTCTCAAAACTATCGCCTGTCCCACAAATGCCGTGCTGCAAGCCATTTACCGGTAATCCATATTCCAGCACGGGGGCCTGGCCTGAAAGCGGCGTTTCATATTTCGCAAATCCCAACGCTCTCACGTCCATATCCCGCTGTATGAACTTAGTACAGCAAACCACTGCGCCTCTGTCAAAACTGTTGCTGCCGGCGGAACCCAGGTTGATGATAATTCCTGGTCTCTGTTCTGCGATCCGTTTAGTTAGTTTATAGGCCGCATTTACTTTTCCTATCCCTACAAATAACGGATCAACATGGGCAAATGCTTCCGTGGCTTCATACTCCAGCGCAAAAACAAACAAAGGGTTCTGCTTCAGCAGCGCCGGTATGCTTGAAGTATCGGATAATGCCTGTATAGGTGCCATACTCATATAAACAGTTATATAAATTGAAGCTGCAAAGGTATTCATTGCTGCTTTAATAACCATGGGGGTGTTTTTGTCTGTTCCCCCGGGCGGAGGTATGGTAATTTTCCCAAATTCATAAATCAATTTCCCATTTGCGTAACCTGTGGTTGGTAACTGCCGCTACTTTTGTGGTCAAAAAAATAAATGAACCAGAACTACGGGAGATTCCTACTAATCCCAGTACTTTTCTTCGCTATCCTATCCGGCGCCCGGGCTGCCGATATCTTATCCGCTATCCGGGGTAAGGTGGTCACCGCCGACGGATTGCCAGCCGCCTATGTCACTGTTCGGATTCAAAACACCAATCACGGCGCCCTCAGCGATGCAAATGGCGATTTCGTGATCAAGAAGATAAAACCAGGCAGGTATATCCTCGAAGCCTCTTACCTGGGCTATAGAACCGCGCGCCAGGAAGTGGTTGTAGAGGCGGATAAAATTACGCATGTCAGGATACCCCTGACGGCTACCGGCCAGGAGATGAAAGAATTTATCGTGATCGGCGAAAGCAAACGGTATAATGTAAGCACTGTTTCTTCTTCTCTTCGTTTATCCTCCCCGTTAGTGGAGATACCTCAGAATATCCAGGAAGTGACAAAAGATGTATTGGCAGACCAGCAGGTATTGGATATGCAGGAGGGAGTTACCCGTAACGTAAGCGGCGCCCAAAGAATAGGCCACTGGGACATGTACTCCCGCATTAATGTTCGCGGCTCCCAGATCACCGCCTTCAGGAACGGTATGAACGTGGTAAGCAGTCCATGGAGCCCGTTGGCTGAAGATATGAGCATGGTAGAGCGCATCGAGTTCGTAAAAGGGCCCGCAGGCTTTATGTTGTCGAACGGCGAACCCGGCGGACTTTACAACGTGGTCACCAAAAAGCCGACAGGGGTAAAACAGGGAGAAGTGAACCTGACCCTGGGCAGTTTCGAAACCTACAGGGCGGCTGTGGACCTGGATGGCAAACTGTCGAAAGACGGCAAACTCCTGTACCGCCTGAACATCATGGGCCAGTTAAAAAACGGGTACAGGGATTTCGACTATACGAACCGTTATTCCATCGCCCCGGTTATCAAGTACCTGGTAGATGATAAAAGCTCCTTAACTGTAGAATACGACCTCCAATATATGCAGTTGCCCGTGATCGGCGGCAACTACGGCTTCTCTAAAAAGGGATATGCAGATCTGCCGATCAACTTTACCACCATTGAGCCAAACATGGACCCTACCAATATTTATGATCATAGCTTAATGGTGAATTTTGACCACCAGTTCAATGTCGACTGGAAACTGACAGCACAGGCAGGATATTTCCGTTATAACCAGGTAGGACAGAGCATGTGGCCTACCGGGTTCACGACTCCCGGCAACGATAGCCTGATCCAGCGGAGTATCAATAACTGGGACGCTTTAGGTTTAAACAGGAGCGGGCAGGTGTTTGTGACAGGGAAGTTCAATACCGGTTCCCTTTCACACAAGATACTCGGCGGCGTAGACCTGAAATACAGCGACTACTTTGCCGACTGGTCGCAGGCTGCCAAATTCGGCGATTCTACTTTCAATATCTATAATCCAAAACACGGAGGAGTGGTGCAACCGAAATGGGACCGCTCTGTAAACATCCGCCAACGCGGCGTACAGTATACTTTAGGCTACAACGCCTTGTACCTGCAGGATGAAATCGGCCTGTTGAATGATAAACTTCGTGTAACCCTGGCCGGTAGATATACTACCAACAAATACGTTAACCCTTATGAAGGTTCGTATACCGACAGCAAATTCACTCCCCGCTTTGGCGTAAGCTATTCGCTCGACAAACACACTGCGGCTTACTTCGTATATGATGTTTACTTCATGGCGAACCCCGGGTTGGATTGGCAGAAAAAGAACTTTAAACCGCTCACCGGCGACAATATTGAAGTGGGAGTGAAGCGCGACTGGTTCAGCGGCCGCCTGACATCGACAGTATCTCTTTACCAGATGACAAAAAACAATGTACTGACACAAGACCTGGATCATCCTGACCCGGTGACCAACAGGCCTATCTATAGCCGTACCAATGGCCAGCAGAAGATCAAAGGCCTGGAAGTAGATGTGCAGGGCCAGGTAGTGAAGAACCTGAATGTAGTGGTGAACTACGCGTATACCGACGCGGTGATTTCTAAAGATGATGTAAAATCCTTTGAAGGAAACGCTGTTTCCGGTACCGCCAAACATATTCAAAATACCTGGCTGACCTATACGCTGGATGCCACAGCGCTGAAAGGCCTTCGTGCTTCCTTAGGTTACCAGTACCAGGTAGGCAGGGTAGCAGGAATGGTATATGATAAGTCGGAGAATTTCCTGCCCGATTATTTCCGGCTGGATGCCGGGTTGGGATACCAGTTCAATAAGATCAACATCAACCTGCTTGTAAACAACCTGCTGGATAAATATCTATATACGGGCGCTCCAACCAGCGGTCTTTACTGCTGGCAGGTAGAGCCGGGCCGTAACTTAAGACTCAATGTCGGATATCGTTTTTAAAAAATAAAATTATGCGCAAATTACTATTTACCGCTGTATTCTGTTTCTGTATGCAAACCCTGTTCGCCCACGCTCTTTGGATTGAAACCGTTACCTCAGGGAAGGTCGGTCAGGCGCAGGAAGTAAAAGTTTTCCTTGGCGAGTATGCTGATGGAGAAAGAGATTCTACTCAAAACTGGTTCAGCAACATGAGGGATTTTACACTATATGTGATCGCTCCTGATGGCAAAAAAGAAGCCTTGCAATGTACGCCGAACGGCAACCACTTTAAAGCGACTTTTACTCCTAAAACGGCAGGCACTTATGTTTTATCTGTAGATCATACCGTGCAGGAAGTTTATAGCGGCAGCAAGATCCGCTACTACGCACTTGGTCTCGTGAAAGTAAATGGTTCTGCTGCCGGTGCCGGAGAACTGGCACAGAAGGCTGATTACGCTTTGGTGACCAAAGGCGACAGGAAGCCTAAAGTGAACCAGGTAGAGAGTGTGCAGCTGTTCTATAAACAAAACAGATCTTCGGTGTCGGAACTGACGGTGCAATCGCCCGTTGGCTGGACAAAAAAGTTCAAAGCTGATGAAAACGGGGCTGTAACATTCCAGCCTTATTGGGCAGGCAAATACATGCTGGAAGGTACTTTTACGGAAAATGCTTCCGGAACCCACGAAGGCAAACCGTTTGAAAGGATCTGGCATTGCGTTACCTACTGCCTGGATGTAGATAAATAAGGATAGTTGCAGTCGTTTTTCTAAAGATCATATATGCATGCCCGTGCCAGCGCAACGATGGCGAACAAAAAAAGGTTGACTGTTGAGGTCAACCTTTTTTGTTATAATACTAATTCAATTTAAGGCCGGAACTCAATCCAGTCCAATGTAAACAGGTGCTGGTTAGGTTGTTGTTCTTTCTTAAACACGAAATATAGGTCATTCACTCCTCCCGGATCCGTGATTGGCGCGCTGACTTCAGCGAACTTATTCCACGCGCCTGTAGCGGTGTATTTCAGGGTGCTGATCACCGGGCCGTCAGGGCTCTTCACATGCACTTCTATGGTAGCATCCCTGTTCAGCGAAGAGTAACGGTAGGTCAGTTGTTTGATCCCTTTCAGATCTATTTGTCTGAACAGGAACCAGGACTGATGGTGAATAGCGCCAAGAGAACTGGATTGGCGGTCGATGTTGTGCAGGTCGTCTGCCTCTTCTGCCTGCAGGCGTAAAGGACGAAGGAGCAGCAAGCCGCTTCCGCTGAGTGGTGCAGCTTTTCCTCCTCCATCTGTATAGGAGGCGGAAAGAATATAGTTGCCGAATTTTTCTTTCGTGAGATGATCTTTCAGTGCAACAGTGCCTTGGGCAGGCAGGCTGCCAGGCGCTTTCGGATCGGCTAAGGAAAGAATGTATTTCACGATCTGTCCTGCATCCTCGGTTGACAGTTGCGGGTGAGCAGCCATAGAATGCTCGCCCCATACGCCGCCTCCGCCTTTAATGATCTTATTGACCAGGTAAGCAGGCGCTTTTTTATCTGTACGGTAACGTTGCGCAACTTTTATAAAGGCAGGTCCAACAGATGCTTTATCGATTTGGTGACAGGCCTTGCAATCGCTGCTTTCCATGAGCACTTTGCCCGGGTGTACAGGCATGGTAGTTGGCGCCTGGTGCCCGATAGTTGCCTGGCTTTTACCTTTTGGCAGGTAGTGCAGGCTAACCTTTAACCTCGCAGGATTGATAGCCGGATCTTCTTTATCCGTAACCGTTACTTTATAGTGTAAAGGAGTTTTGTCGAAGTAGAAGGTGTTGTTGCCGGTGGTTGCCACTTTCACTACCGGAGGCGTATTGCCTACATAGATCTTCACGGTATCCCTACCAACTGCGCCGGATGGATCTGTGATCTTAAGGATCGCTTTATGCACGCCTGTTTTCGTATATGTATGGGTAGGATTAGCAGTATTGTCTTTTGTGCCGTCTCCGAATGTCCATTCATAGGTCAATGCATCGTTGTCGTAATCGTAGCTTTTGTCGCTGTTGAATGATACGTTGTAAGGCGCTTTGCCGGCAGTATCAACCGTCTGGACGTTGGCTACGGGTGCACGGTTACCGCTGTTGAATGTTACCTTCACGAGGCGGGCGTCATCATTATCGATACCATATACAGAACCATATTCGAGTACATATAATACGCCGTCTTTGCCGAAGGCCATATCTACCGGCCGCCTGAAGTCCCCGTTGCTGGCCATGAACGGCTCCATCGACTGGTAATTCTGTTGTTCGTCGAGTCGCACTGCAAATACCCAGTTCCTCATCCAGTCGTAGATAAACAATGCTTTATCATAGTAAGCAGGAAATCCTTTCTTGCCAGTCGAGGCGGCATCATAGTGGAATACTGGTCCTGCCATGGCGCAACGGCCGCCGCTTCCAAGTTCAGGAAATTCAGCAGACGCGCTGTACGGATACCAGATCATTGCTTTCTGCGCTGGCGGCAGGGTTTTAAGACCTGTATTATGCGGAGAAGCGTTCACAGGTGCTTCAGGGTTATAGAAAGGCCCTATTTTCTTAGTGGCGAAATCATATTCCGGGTATGCTTTGTTATCGCCAACCATATAAGGCCAGCCGTAGTTGCCGGCTTTTTTTGCCTGGTTGATCTCATCGTACCCCCTCGGTCCCTGGTTGCTGTCGTTGCCGGCATCGGGCCCCACTTCTCCCCAGTACAAAATTCCTGTAGCCTGGTCAACAGAGATGCGGTAAGGATTCCGGCAACCCATAGTATAAATTTCGGGGCGGGTGTTAGGAGTGCCTTTAGGGAACAGGTTTCCTTCCGGTATTGTATAAGTTCCATTCGGTTCGGGGTGGATGCGGAGCACCTTTCCCCGCAGATCGTTGGTATTGCCTGCCGATCTTTCAGCGTCGAAGGTGATGCGGCCCGGGGTTCTGTCGAGCGGCGCATAACCATTAGAGGCGAAAGGAACAGTGTTATCGCCGGTCGAAATAAAAAGATTGCCTTCTTTATCCCAATCCAGCGATCCGCCGGTATGCGCGCTTACTTCCAGTTCCAGCGGAATAGTGAGCAAAACCTTTTCGCTGGCAGGGTCCAGCGCATCATTACCTTTTATGGTAAAGCGGGAAACCCGCTGTGCGGCTGGCAACTTATTCGGTGTATAATAGCAGTATATATAATGGTTCTTATCGAAATTCGGATCGAGGGTCAACCCCAGCAAACCATTCCCGAATCCTTCCTTGGTATCCGGCAGCACAGGAAAAGTATAAACTACCTTGCTGCGGTTGGTGAGGGGATTATAATAATACAGCTTGCCGCTGCGCTCAATGAAATAAACACCGCCGCCGTTGGTGACTGCCAGCTCCATTGGTTCGTTCAGGTCGTTCACCAATATGGTTTTTGTAAACCGGTTGTCTTCCGGTTTATTGAGAGTGTCGGCGCCTGTACGCCGGTTGCCGGCAACAGTTTTTTCAACTCGTTTTTCGGTGGCGGAACGGAATCCGCTGTTGGATTCGATGTGTGACGGGGCTCCCTGGGTGCGTAAATTAAAGAGTGTCAAACTGACAATAAAACAGGTTGAATAAACATGTTTTACCCTTGTTAGTTGTTCAAGCATGAAATGTAGTAGATTTTGATTTGGCGCGGCTAAAATAATAGAATTAAGTTTACCTGCTAAGAAAAATGGATGAAAGGAGACATTAACAAAGGATTAATTAGGAGAATAAGGCACTAATTTTTGGCTAATTATGTATCAGTAAGGAGGTTAAAGTTGTCATTTTGACTGATGCTTCCGTATATTTGAGGTCACGTTATTATGACTGGTAAACTTTTGAAATGAATTTAGTTGAATTTAAGCAGTCTTTACAGGAGGCATTCCCACCCGAAAATCTGAATGTTTACTTAAAGGCGTTATGGCATGATGGAAAAGGTAATTGGAAAAAGGCGCACGACCTGGTAGATGGATTGCCGGGAACGGATGCGGCGCGTGTCCATGCTTACTTGCACAGGGTAGAAGGCGACGAATGGAACGCCAACTACTGGTATCGTCGTGCAGGGGAAGAAATGCCAGCTTATTCCCAGGAGCAGGAATGGGAAGTATTGGTAGATCGGTTTCTTTAAAACGTATATTTCGTTAACAACCTACAGGAGTGATCAAGAGCCAACATTACGGGTGAATTTTACGTTTGTCATTGATCCTGAATACGTAAAAAGCGCTTTTTTGTTTATTATTTGTATATTCCACGTAAGGTTAAACCGATTGATTCTTAATAGTTACTTAGTTTTTTAGCGGAGTATGCGGAAATTTATCCTTTTACTAATTATACATGCTTTTCTGGTTACCACGACTGGCCTCGCGCAAACATACGGTTTACGCTTTTCCAGTCATGAGGTCGTGCAGGAAAAAAGAACTACGCTTAATCTCACTTCATCCGGTCCGCTTTGTTTCAAGAAAAATACTGAAATCTCTTTCGATCTTAACTTCATTCCATATAAAGAAACTTATTTCGGCTACATCCTCAGGGTCATTGATGCCAATAACCAGAATATAGATGTAGTATACAACCAACGGGAAAGGAACTTCAATTTCGTAATGGGCGAAAGTTTCTCAAAAGTATTCCTGGTAGATTCGGTTGCATTGCATACCAAGTATGTACACTTTTCCATACAATTCGATATTGAAAAGCAGACAGCCGCCATCTTTGTAGACAATAAACTTATCACCCAGGGGCCGGCCAAACTGGGCAACCCCTTTTGCGCCCGCTATTTTTTCGGTACCAATAGCTTCGAAGGATTCCAGACAGTGGACATCCCGCCTATGAATATCCGCAACATCGAGATCAGGGAAGGAGAGAAGCTCCGGTACAATTGGCCGCTTTCTGAAAATTCGGGAAACACGGCTACAGACCTGGTAGAGGGAAAGGTGGCAACTGTGAAGAATGCTAACTGGGTAGGCCCCAGGCACCAGAACTGGAAACTGGTTCAGACCTGGGAAATACCGGGTAACCCCAGCGTGGCTTTCGATAAAAATAATGAGGTGCTCTATATCGTGTCTGCCGACACCTTATATAATATATCATTCAAAACAGAACAACAGAAAGCCATCAGGCTGGCTCAGCGGCTCGACAGCCTCATGCCGGGAAGCCAGTCGGTCTTCAACCCGTTCAACGATCGCCTGTATAATTTTTATATAGACCAGCGAAAGATCGGAAGCTACGATACCGCTACAAGACGTTGGGACGTAAGCTACCCGCAGGATCTGCTCACAGTTTACTGGCAGGCAAATAAGTTTGTATCAAAAGCTGATTCCTCTTTATATATATTATGCGGCTATGGGCAGATGCAGTACAAGAATACTGTGCAGCGCTACAGCTTTGCCACCAGGCAATGGGATTCGGTGCCTGCCGCGGGCGAACGGCTCACGCCCCGTTATATGGCGGCAGTCGGGTCTGATGAAAATGGCGATACAGCGTATATACTGGGAGGATATGGTTCCAACAGCGGCAACCAGGTGGTGAATCCCCGGCATTACTACGACCTGGTAGCATTTTCCGTGAAAGACCATTCTTTCAGCAGGATATACCAGTTCCCCGAACCGCAGGAACAATTCTGCTTTGCCAACAGCATGGTCATCGACCCTGCAACCCGGCATTATTATGCGCTGATCTTCCCGAACGATAAATTCAATACTACCTTACAACTTATCGAAGGCGATTTCAGGGAACCTAAATACCGTTTGCTGGCTAACAGTATTCCTTATTCCTTCCATGATATCAAGTCGTTCGCTGATCTTTATTATTGTAAAGAAAGCGGTAAACTGGTGGCCGTAACGCTCTATACCTCTAAAGACAATATCACCCAGGTAAAGGCATACAGCCTGGAATTCCCACCCAATGCCATTAACCAGGAAAAGGCCGTAAAGAGCAAAAGCTTCTTCTCCTGGGTGAACGGGTTGCTGATACTATTAGCTGTTGCAATAGTGTTATTCCTCCTCCGCAAACGTTTTTCCGGGAACAGGAAAAAACAGGCAGCGGCAACCGCTGTTGCACCGGCAGTTATTGCACCTATAGCAACAGCGCCCCAACCGGAACAAGTGGTAACAAAACCTCCCGTGGCGCCCGAACCGGTGTCGCCTACGCCTCCGCAGGAAGCGGAAGAGGAGAAACGGGGACAGATCTTCTTCTTCGGTCCTTTCGAAGTGGTAGATAAAGAAGGACAGGACATCACCAGGTTCTTTACTCCGTTGCTGAAAGAATTATTTCTCCTGATCTCTATTCATACTATCAGGTCAGGAAAAGGGATCTCCTCCGACCGGCTGTACTCTACCCTGTGGCGTGACAAGTCGAACAAGGAGGCGCAGAATAACAGGTCCGTGAATATGGTTAAACTAAAAGCCATACTGGATAAACTGGGCGTCTGCGCATTCGTGAAGGAGGCCGACAGGTGGAGTTTACAATATGATCCGGCTGAGATCAGGATGGATTTGGCAGAATTCCAGCAGATCAGCCAGGGGCCAAGGCCCCTGACCCAGCAGGGGATCAGGCAGTTACTAAAGATCCTGCACCGGGGCTCATTCCTGCCAGACGCAAATTATACCTGGCTGGAAGACATCCAATCGGAGATCTCCAACAACGCGCTCGACATCCTGACCGCAGCGGCAGCACAATTCAAAGCCGATCCCGAATTGCTGATCGAGATCGCCGACAGTATATTCCTCTTTGATCCTGTTAACGAAGAAGCCCTGCGTATGAAATGCAGCAGTTTAGTAGCCCTTGGCAGGCATTCGCTGGCCAAAGCTGCCTTCAATAAATTTGCAAAAGAATACCAGCATATGTATGGAGAAGACTTCCCCCATACCTTTAATGAGTATTCTATGGAATAATTTTTAGAAAATAATCAAAAAACAAAGCCTGGTTAGTGTATAATTAGTGCCATTATTAAGGTGGCGGGTCTAAATTGCATTGAAATGAATAAGACTCGATTCCACGACTATGGCACTCAGGCCGTTTTATTACGAAAAAAAAGAATACTGGTGATCAAGATCATCAGTATTCTTTTTCCTTTTTTAATTCTTGGCGCTGCAGAAGGTTTGTTGAGGGTCTTTCATTATGGTCATAACCTTAGTTTGTTTATTCCCGCCCCGGGGAAAGAAGACACTTACTACGTGCTGAATCCTTCCGCCTCCCTGAAATATTTCTCCAACGAACAAATTGCAACAACCGGTAACAGGGAACTTTTCAAGAAAGTAAAAGATTCCGGCGCCATCCGGATCTTTGTATTGGGAGAATCGACCACGATCGGTTACCCATATTTTCATAACGGATCATTTCACCGCTGGTTGCAGTACCGGTTATGGCATAATTATCCCAACAGGCGATTTGAGATCATTAATATTTCATTAACGGGCGTTAATTCCTATACCATAGCGGGTTTCGCTAAAGATATTTTACCCTATCAGCCAGATGCGGTGCTGATCTATACAGGTCATAATGAATATTATGGCTGCCTGGGCGCCGGGAGTACCGACAAGATCGCCGGCAGCCCATGGGTAATAGACCTGGTCCTGAAATTAAGAGAACTGAGATTAACCCAACTAATGGGCAACCTTATCCGGAAAATCGGCGTACCGGGTACGCCTGCCGCCGGCGATGGTAAAACCAGGATGGAGCTGATGGTGGCCAACCAGCAGATCCCCATCAACTCAGAAATCTATAAACGCGGTATCCGGCAGTTCAACGATAATATGAGCAAGGCCTTGTCTTTACTTGATAAAGCGGGCGTCCCGGTATTCATAGGCAACCTGGTATCGAGCGAATATGACCTGTTCCCTTTTATCAGCGTGCCGGTAGATCCGGTAAAATATCCCGGCTTTGAAAAGCAGTACCAGGAGGGACAGGCAGCGTTGTGGAAAGGCGACAGTACAGCGGCCCAACAGCATTTCCTGGCAGCTAACGGAATTTTCGGGGAGCATGCAGGTTGCAACTATTACCTGGGTTTACTGAGTTTGCAGGCAAGAGATAGCGTTGCAGGGAAATCGTATTTCGACAATGCAAGAGATTTTGATGTGCTGAGGTTTAGAGCGCCTTCCAGGATTAACGATGTGATTGCACAATTGTGTACCCGTTATAAGAATTCGCACCTGGTAGATATCAAGTCGGTGTTTGAAGTACACAGCCTGGCACATATCATAGGAAATTCGCTGGTGCTGGAACATGTGCATCCTAACCTGAAAGGATACTCGCTGATGTCGGACGCATTTTACCAGGCGCTGAAACAGGAGGGAATCCTGCCGCCGGCAACAGAGGAAGCGATGAGCTACAACAGCATGACGGCAGGGATGCCGCTTACCGGGGTAGATTCGCTGGCTGGCGCGTATAAGATCGCCAACCTCAAAAGGGCCTGGCCTTTTAACCAGGGAAATAAAAGCGATACAACTATCATCAGTTCCAGGGAAGAACAGCTGGCTTATGCCGTTGCCTTTCGCCATACTTCCTGGGCCGAAGCAATGAAAGAGTTATATACCGCCTACACCAGGGCGCAGGATTGGGAAGCGGCAGGGAAGATCATGGAAGCCCTGGCCCTCGAAAACCAGACGGAACCTTCCTATCTCGACGAAGCAGGGAATTTATTCGGGCAGGCCAATAACATCCCGGAAGCGTTGGTGTGTTTTAAACGCTCCTTCCTGCTGGCGCCGGATTTCGAAAAGGCAAGAATGATCTTCGTGCTGGCCTTGCAGCTGGACCGGCCGGAAGATGCTTTGCCGTACCTCGATTATGCCATCGCCAACAACCAGCGGCAGATGAACCTGCAGCCTGTCAGGAATTACCTCCTGGAGGTAATGGCCCTGAAACAGGCCATGCAAAAAGAACCTGGCAATTTGCATTTGCTGAATAAAATTGCGGATGCATACTATAAAATGGGCAATACTGTCGGAGCACAACATTATGTAGAAAAGATATTGCAGGTCGAACCTCGGAATATCGAGGCATTAACATTGAGCAATCAACTTAAAAAGACATAAGGGATGCCCATGCCCGTAAAAAAGATACAAGCAATGGAATTCGGCCAGGTTGCTGCTTTGGCGGCGACCCTGGCCGGTATTTACTATCACAACTGGCATCTGGTCTGCCTGGCAGCAGGCTGTTTGCTGGTTACCATCCTGGCGCCGCGACTTCTTTCTCCGCTGGCAAAACTATGGTCCCGAATTTCAGAGATCCTGGGAGTCGTTAATGTGCATATTCTGCTCTCTATTGTATTTTTCCTGATTGTTCTGCCCATAGGACTATGGAGAAGATGGCGCGGCCGTGATAGTTTATTATTGCGCCAATTTAAAAAAGGCCGGGAATCAGTAATGGTGGATGTTTACAAACGATACCAACCCGAAGATTTAAAGCATACTTTTTAGACCCGATATTTTATTGCGTTATGGAATTCTTACAGGAGTTGTTTTACTTTTTGCGTACAAGAAAAAAATTCTGGTTGCTGCCACTGATCATTATCCTGTTATTGATGGCCGCTTTGGTAGCGCTGACCAGCGTTTCAGCCTTAGCGCCGTTTATCTATTCAATATTCTGAAAATATTTTGCAGGAGATAATTTTAGGCATATCAGCATTTTACCACGACAGTGCCGCAGCGATCATAGCAGATGGGAAGATCATAGCAGCAGCACAGGAAGAACGTTTTACCCGGAAAAAGCACGACGAATCATTTCCCGTAAATGCGATTCAATACGTCTTGCAGGAAGCGGGTATTACTGCTGAAGAGCTGACGGCCGTTGCGTTTTACGACAAACCTTTGCTGAAGTTCGAGCGGTTGCTGGAAACCTATCATGCTTTTGCGCCAAGAGGCTGGCGCAGTTTTATGAAGGCTATTCCTGTCTGGCTGCGGGAGAAGATATTCATGAAACGTTTGCTGAATAAAGAGTTGAAGAAGCTGGGCGCATATGGCAAACCGCTTTTCTTTCCTGAACATCACCTGTCGCATGCTGCCAGCGCATTTTATCCTTCTCCCTACACCGAAGCCGCTATACTGACGGTAGATGGAGTAGGAGAGTGGGCTACCACTACTATTGCTCACGGCAAAGGGAAAGACATCACTTTGCTGAAAGAACTGCGCTTCCCTCATTCTCCCGGCCTGCTATACGCTGCATTCACTTATTTTCTCGGGTTTAAGGTGAACAGTGGCGAATATAAAATGATGGGACTGGCGCCGTACGGAGATGCGGCTCACCCGCAAACCTGCCGGTTCAGGGAGATCATTACCGGTCACCTGGTCGATATCCGCGAGGATGGATCTATCCTGTTGAACATGGAGTATTTTGATTTTGCTACAGGAATGACCATGATCGTGGCAACGAAGTGGGAAAAGTTATTCGGCATCCCCCGGCGTTTGCCCGAATCGGAGATAACTGAAGTGCATATGAACCTGGCTTTGGCTATCCAGCAGGTTACGGAAGCAATAGTGGTGAAGTTGGCGAAAACCGCTACCAGACTGGTTGGTAGTAAAAAATTAGTGCTCGCCGGAGGGGTTGCATTGAACTGTGTTGCCAACAGCAGGATCGCCGAAGCAGGTATTGTTGAAAGCATCTGGGTGCAACCCGCAGCAGGAGATGCAGGCGGTGCGTTAGGCGCTGCGTTGGCCGTTCATCATATCGCATTACAACAGGAAAGAAGCGTGGAAACAGCTCCCGATGGCATGCAGGGCGCATTTCTTGGACCGTCCTATTCCAATAAGGAGGTAGACAGGGTGATAAGGAAATACAACGCGGTAGCAGGTTATCATACTGATTTTAATGAGCTGACCGCATTGGTAAGCGCTCGCCTGGCGGAAGGAAAAGTGGTTGGCTGGTTCCAGGACCGCATGGAATTTGGTCCACGGGCTTTAGGCAACCGAAGCATACTGGCAGATCCCAGGAACAGGGAAATGCAGCAGCAGCTCAACCTCCGCGTGAAGTTCAGGGAAGGGTTCCGGCCTTTTGCCCCGGCTATTCCCGAAGAAGACCTGCCGGCTTACTTCGATATGAAGATCGCTTCTCCCTATATGTTATTCGTAGGATCATTAAAAGACGAATGGAAACTTTCGCCGGTAAAGAAAGAAGGCACATTATATGAACGTTTGTACCAGCAGCGTTCAATGTTTCCGGCTATTACGCATGTTGATCATTCGGCCAGGGTACAGGTAGTATCCGCAAGTCAGCATCCTAAATTTCACCAGCTTATTAGTTGCTTTAAACAACTGACCGGTTGTCCTATGCTGGTGAACACTTCCTTTAATGTAAGAGGAGAACCAATTGTAAACACGCCCGAAGAAGCCTTCCTGGCTTTTATGAAAACAGGCATCGATCACCTGGTGATCGGCAATTATCTTTTTGATAAGACGCAGCAACCTGTCTTGCCTGCAAGTGTATTCAGTACGTTTTCTGCTGATTGATAATATGCAGCAATGCATAACCGGCAACGCAGTGCGGCGGCCGTTCTGAAAAAAAAGCGATGTGGCGTTTTTTCTATAGCGCTTTGCATCCAAACCCTCAAAATTTTTAAAAAAAGTTAACATTAATGCTATTGTTAGTTCATTATTAGGCCATCCGTTAGGTGCCTCCGGCTTACTTGCAGCATTATTTGTTCTTATCAATCGAAATATCGCTCGCGTTATGAAAAGATTACTATTGCTGATGCTTCTAGCATCAGGCCTCTTCCAGGCCTATGCCCAAAAGCAGTTGACGAAGGGTAAAGTGTCCGACGAAACAGGACAACCCCTTCCGGGTGCAACTGTAAGAGTAAAGGGTACCACAATTTCAACCTCCACAGACGGAAAAGGTGAATTCCAGATCTCAACAGGAGATCAGACAGCTCCCGTGCTTATTATTTCCTATATCGGATATAATGCGCAGGAGATCCCGGTTTCAGGTAACGGACCTATAGCCGTTCAGATGCAACTGGACGCCAAATCCCTGCAAGACGTAGTAGTTGTAGGTTATGGCGTGCAGAAAAAAAGAGACGTAACCGGGGCAACCAGCTCACTGAAAGCAGTGGATATAGCCAAAAGGCCACTGACCAGGATCGAGCAGGCTTTGCAGGGTACCACTGCCGGTGTCACCGCACAAAGCAACAGCGGTCAGCCAGGAAAAGGACTGAGTATCCGTGTTCGCGGTACCAGTTCTATCAGCGGCGGAAATGATCCGTTGTATGTAATTGATGGCTATATCGGCGGCAACATCGAATCTGTCAGCATGGCAGATATCGAATCAATGGAAATCCTGAAAGATGCCTCTGCAACTGCCATCTACGGTTCGAGAGGTTCTAACGGCGTGGTACTGATCACCACTAAATCCGGTAAATCAGGTAAAATGAAAGTTGATGCAAGCGCCTGGTTCAGCAAAGCATCTTTACCGAAAAAACTGGACCTGTTAAATGCATTCGAATTTGCCACACAAGCTAACAAACAGGCGGAACAAAACAACACAACCAAACCTTATTCACAGGCAGACCTGGATGCGCTGGCAAAGAATCCTAAAGGAACTGACTGGCAGGATGAGGTTACCCAGCAACCATTGATACAAAACTACCAGGTGAGCGTTTCCGGCGGCAGTGAGAATATCAAATACTACCTGTCTTACAATAATATCGACCAGCCGGGTCTTGTCATCAATCAATGGTATAAAAGAAATACATTAAGAGCGAATGTTGACGCGCAGCTGAATAAAAAACTGAACCTGAAAGTCAATATTACAGCGGTATTACCGCAAAGCCGCAACGTTAACTATGCGGGCGATATCACAGATCCGTTTGCGCAGGCTTACCAATGGGCGCCTACTGCAACAGTAAGAGATGAGAATGGCAATTTCGTTAAGCGATACCCAAGAGGTTCCAACCAGTTTAACCCGGTGGCCAACGCATTGAACCGCCAGGAAGACGGAACTACTACCAACGTAACGGCAACGGGTATCCTGACTTACCAGATCCTGAAAAATCTGACCTTCACATCTAACAACAGCTACGAACTGCAGAACCAGCTGACCCAGACCCTGTTGCCTAAATTAACCAACGAAGGCGATGTAGGGCAGGACCGCGCTTCCCAGGAAAACAGCAGGTACCGCAGTTGGCAGAACAGTAACTTCCTGACCTATAACAACCGCTTTGGCGATCATAGTTTAACAGTTACTGCTTTGTTTGAACAGGCTTCCCGTGTAAACAACAACTTTAAAGCACAGGCCAACAACCTTTCATCTTATGGTAACGGTTACTATAACCTCGGTTTGGGAAGAACGCAGTTAACTACCAGCGGTTACTGGGCGGATGCGCTGATCTCTTACATGGGCAGGGTGAATTATTCCTATAAAGATAAATACCTGTTAACAGCTTCCGTACGTACAGACGGTTCTTCTCACCTGACCGAGAAATACTCTACTTTCCCTGCCGTAGCATTGGGTTGGGCGATAGATAAAGAAGGTTTCATGCCAACATCCAATGTGCTGACCGGTCTGAAACTCCGCCTGAGCTACGGTCAGACAGGCAACCAGGCAGTTCCTGCTTACTCAACCATTGCAAGAGTAACATCAGGCGGCCCGGCTTATTACTTCGACGGATCTACGCCAAGCGTATCCACTCCATTGGGAACTCCCGTTGCCAGGGGCCTGAAATGGGAGAGGAACACCACTTACGACGCAGGTTTGGATGCAGAGTTCTTCAAAGGCCGTTTAACTTTTGTATTTGATGCATATGACAGGAAGATCACGGACCTCCTGTACGACTACCCGGTAGATGAATACAAAGGAGGCGGAAACTACAAAGCTAACATCGGTACCCTGCGCAACAGGGGGCTTGAATTCAATGTTGGCGGTACTCCTGTTATTGCGGGCAAATTCAAATGGAACGCGAACTTCAACATCTCCTTCAACGATAATAAAGTGGTTGACCTGGGTGGTTTAGATAAACAGGCGGTAAATAACATCGGTTCTGCACAACATAACGCTTCAATCCTGCAGGTAGGCGAATCGCTGGGCAGCTTCTACGGCTGGGAATTCCTGGGTACATGGAAAACCGCAGAAAAAGCAGAAGCAGCAAAATATGGCAAAGTGCCCGGAGATGCCAAATACCTGGATGTAAACAACGACGGACAGATCAACGACGACGACCGCAAGATCATCGGTTGCGGCATACCTAAGTATACGTTCGGTTTCGGTTCTGATTTTACTTATGGCAACTGGAGCCTGAACGTATTGTTCCAGGGCTCTCACGGCAACCAGATCATGTCGGCTACCTTCCCTTATACTATAGGTAACCTGGGAGATGCCCGCGATGCTACTTCTCACCTGGTAGACAACATGTGGAGCCCTGAAAAGGAAACAGATGTACCTACCTATACATCGAAAAATGATCTGAACACCAGCCGTTGGGTATACGACGCCAGCTTCATCAAATTGAAAAACATCGGACTGACTTACACTTTCCCTGAAAGCCTGTTAAGCAGAGTGAAATTCCGCAGCCTCGACATCTTCGTAAGTGCGCAGAACATCTGGACAATCACCAACTATCCTGGTTATGATCCGGAAGTTACCAACAGCACCAACGCTATTACTCAGGGCCTGGAAACTGGTGTGATTCCTAACCCTAAAACCTATACAATAGGTTTAAGACTGGGATTATAATAGAAAATGAATAGAAGGTTTTTCAAAAAAAATATTACAATGAAAGCAAAATATTATTTAATACCGTTGGCTATAGCAGCAGTGATGGGAACTGCATCCTGCGTTAAGTTGACGGAAGATCCGAAAGGAGATCTGACAGCCGGCAGCTATTTTTCTTCGCAGAACGACCTGGATGCCGCCGTATCTTCCATCTACCAGAAACTGAGCGTGGATGGGGCCTGGGCATTCACTAATAAAAGTACTTCCTATTTCGGGGCGGATGACCTGACTACAGATCCTGGTCTGAACAAAGGAGATTTCCGCGAGTTTGATAAGCTGGAAGGCACACCGATCAACGAAAGCCTGAAAGCCCAGTGGTCTGGCCCGTGGTATGCGATATACCAGGCAAACAACGTACTGGCCAACTTCCAGAAAGTTCCGGTGGTAACGGACGCTGATAAATTAGCGGTTACCCAGGCGGCAGGGCAGGCCTACTATATGCGCGCTTTGTGCTACTTCATGCTGGTAAGGACCTTTGGCAACATTCCGCTGATCACTGCCCCTGTAGCCAGCGACGATAAACCTGCCCAGGTGGCGCCTGAAAAAGTATATGAGCAGATTGTAAGCGACCTGAAAACAGCAGCGGGCATGCTGCCTGATAAATGGGATGGCGTAAACATTGGCCGCGCAGGCGCTTTGGCTGCAAGGGCTTTGCTGGCCAACGTATACCTGACAATGGCTGGCTGGCCTTTAAACCAGACAGCTAACTATGCGCTGGCTGCTGCGGAAGCGGATGCTGTTATCAAATCCAATAAATATTCCCTCGTTCCGGAGTATGGCGATGTGTTTAAAACCAACTTCAATTCCGAGGCAATATTTGGTATCGTTTTCAACAAAGGAGGCAACGCGCCTAACCGTTCTTTCGGTTCTACTTCCGTTCCGTTGGAAGAATCGGGTTTAGACAACTCCGGCGGATGGGATGATTTCTATCCTGAAGTGAATTTCTACCTGGACGCGCCGAAATGTAAACGTACAGATGAAACGTTCTATACCACCTTCAAACTTTATAACAGCGCTACCAAAAAATTTGACCTGGTTCCATGGAACAGTTCCGCTACCCGCGTACAACACCCTTATTATAAGAAGTTCCGTGCAGGGTTGAATGATGGCGTTACGGAAACAGCTACGGAGATCCTGACCATCCAGCCTAGTACCAATAAAACTACAGACATCATCCGGTATGCTGAAACGCTGCTGACTTACGCTGAGGCCTCAGCTATGGCTACCGGCAACCCGTCTGGCGATGCTTACAAAGCGGTGAATTTGGTAAGGCAGCGCGCAGGCCTGAAAGACTTAACGCCCGGCTTGTCTGCAACCGCCTTCCGCGATTCTGTAGTAGCTGAACGTAAATACGAATTCGCCGGGGAGTTTGGTCAACGCTGGTTTGATATTGTTCGTTTGCAATTGTTGCCTAAAGTGATCGCAGAACGCAGCACCACCGCAGAGCAGAATAAGCTGAATGCAAACTATGCCAGCAATCCGGCTACCCGCTATTACGCGCCTATTCCGTTTAAAGATATGATCCAAAACCCGCAGTGGAAGCAAAACCCAGGTTACTAGCAACCTCCTGATTTGACCATAAAACAAAATAGTTTAGTCATGCCTTGTGCATGATTAAACTATTTTGTTAATTAGAGCCCGCGCAGGTATTGTAAATTTCCCTTCGCACAAATTTTAGTGAATGAAAAAAACAACATGGAAGCTCTGCAACCTTTTGTTGCTGGCGCCTTTTGCTTGTTTTGCGGGAGGTAAAGCTACCGTAAAAGATACGCTCCCAGCTAACAGGCAGAACATCGATTTTATTGATCCTACCATCGGGAACGTGGGACAATTGTTAGAACCCACCCGGCCTACTGTACAACTGCCAAACCAGATGATCAGGTTTACCCCTCAGCGGAAAGACTATATGGACGATCAGATATCTGATTTCCCGTTAAACGTCGTTTCTCACCGCCTGGGGCAGGTTTTCTCTATCAAACCGGCAATCGGTTCCGTTAATGAAGAAGCCTGGAACAACAGGATGGCTTACGATCACGACCTGGAGATCAACCGGCCCTGGTATTATTCTACCTGGTTGCTGGATGAGGAAGTGAATATCGAATTCACAGCCGGGCAAAGAACCGGTTACTACCGCTTTAAATTTCCGGCTGAAAAAGCTAAATCGTTATTGCTAGGCGTATACAACGATGGCGATGCTAACTACCAGTTCCTTCCCGGCAACGCGATCAGCGCCCTGGAAACCTACAACGGCGACGTAAAGGTTTACATGTACGGTGTTTTCAGTGAAGCAGGTACGCCGGGCACCCTGGAAAATGGCGCATTGACCAACAATAAAAGCATTTCCGGGAAAGGCATCAGGGCTTATATCTCTTTCCCTGCTGCAACGAAAGAAGTAACGTTCAAATACGCTATCAGTTATATCAGTCCTGAACAGGCAAAGAAGAACTATGAACAGGAGATCAGCCGGCAATCCTTTGATGCGGTTGCTGAAAATGGAAAAAAAGCCTGGTCTGACGTGATGTCGCAGATCCGGGTGAAAGGCGGTACTCCTGCACAATTGCGTTCTTTCTACACCGCTTTGTACCGTTGCTACGAAAGGCCTGTTAACATTACAGAAGACGGGCAGTACTACAGCGGGTACGATAAAAAGATCCACCAGGATAAACGTACTTTCTATGTAGATGACTGGACCTGGGATACTTACCTGGCTTTGCATCCGCTGCGCACGATCCTCGATCCTGCAAAGGAAGAAGACATACTGCAATCATTCGTAAGAATGTATGAGCAAAGCGGCTGGATGCCAACCTTCCCGGTACTCTTCGGCGATCATGCCTGCATGAATGGTTTCCACTCCAGCGTTGTCATGCTCGATGGTTACAGGAAAGGCCTGCGCAACTTCGACGTTGAAAAAGCCTACGAAGGTATGCGCAAAAACGCTACAGAAGCTACGATGCTGCCTTGGCGCAATGGTCCTAAAACTTCCCTGGAAGACATCTATTATTCCAAAGGCTACTTCCCGGCGCTCAGGCCAGGCGAAAAAGAAACTGAACCTGCTGTACACTCTTTTGAGAAAAGACAGGCAGTAGCAGTTACTTTAGGCGCGGCATACGACGACTGGGCCCTGGCCGAACTGGCAGGCGACCTGAATAAAAAGAACGATCAGAACCTGTTCGCACCAAGAGCTAAAAACTATA
Organism: Chitinophaga terrae (ex Kim and Jung 2007); assembly: GCF_900107795.1. Taxonomy (GTDB): domain Bacteria; phylum Bacteroidota; class Bacteroidia; order Chitinophagales; family Chitinophagaceae; genus Chitinophaga; species Chitinophaga terrae. Next base: position 71,343 of record NZ_FNRL01000026.1, on the reverse strand, counting down.
AGAACCTCTGGAACCCGGATAAACAATTCTTCCTGCCTAAAGATGCAAAGGGCGATTGGATCAACATCAACGTAAAATACGACGGAGGATTGGGCGGCCGCGAGTTCTATGATGAAAACAACGGCTGGACCTACCTCTGGCAGGTACAGCAGGACATTCCCGGCCTGATAAACTTAATGGGCGGCAAACAGGCGTTTGAAAAAAGGCTGGATCAGCTGTTCCGCGAACCGCTGGATATGTCGCGCTACGCTTTCTGGAGCAAATTCCCTGACGCTACCGGCCTCGTTGGACAGTATTCTATGGGTAATGAACCAAGCTTCCATATTCCATATCTCTACAACTATGCCGGCGCTCCATGGAAAACCCAGCAGCGCATCCGTTTCCTGCTGGATACCTGGTTTAAAGACAACATCTTTGGCATCCCCGGCGATGAAGATGGCGGCGGTATGTCTGCCTTCGTAGTGTTCTCTTCTATGGGCTTCTATCCTGTAACTCCGGGCCTCCCTGAGTATACAATCGGCAGCCCCGTATTTGAGAAAGTGAGCATTGCTTTGCCTAACAAAAAGCAATTCACGGTGATCGCCCATAACAGTTCCAAAGTGAATAAATATATCCAGCAGGCCAAATTCAATGGCAAACCGCTGAATAAACCCACTTTCACACACCAGCAACTCGTAGAAGGCGGTACACTCGAACTCTTCATGGGGCCTAAGCCTAACAAGTCCTGGGGGGTGTTTTAGCACGCGAGTGTTTCTCGCAAAGGAGCATAAGGAGCAAAGAAGCATAAGAAATTGTTTTAAGAAAAATAAGAAAGCAAAGGAAGCGATAATTGTGTCGTATCACAATCATCGCTTCCTTTGCTTTCCTATTTTTCGCTTCGGTCAAAAACTCTTATGCTTCTTTGCTCCTTATGCTCCTTTGCGAGAAACACTCGCGTGCTAAAACGCAAAGGTGACGTTGGCCGATAATCTTCTCGGCATCTGTTTTTCTACGGTGCTCCAGCCGCCGAAGTATTCCTTGTTGGTGAGGTTATCCAGTTTTAATGCTAGCCTGTAGGATTTAACCTGGTAGTAAACGGACGCGTTTAAGATAGTGTAAGATGGCAGCGTGAATTTCCCTGTTGTAGTAGTGTTCGTGATAATATTCTCGCTGGCGTAGTTGCCGCCGAAACCGATACCCAAACCATGTACTGCGCCTTTAGGCAGGGTATAGCTTAACCACCAGTTAGCCAGGTGCTGAGGACCTGCGCTCACCGGGCGAAGACCTTCTACATCCGGATCTGCATCTACCATTTTACTATCGTTATAACCGTAGCCTGCCACAACGCTTAAGCCGGCAATGGGATTGGCGATCAGGTCAAATTCCACGCCCTTGCTTCTTTGAGAGCCATCCTGGATGGTGTAGTTATAAGTGGTGCCATCTTTTACGATGCTGGCTCCCCTGGTCATGTTCTTAACCAGGATGTTATAGTAGCTGGCAGTCAGGGTAAGGCGATTGTTCAGCAGGTCGGCTTTGACACCACCTTCTACCTGGTTGGCCTGTTGTGGTTTGAAATTACCGCTCAGTTCCGGTAATGGTTGTACTACCGGCGCCACGTTACTGAAACCATTCATATAGTTGGCGAAGAGACTCAACTTGTTCTTCACGATCTCATAGGTCAGACCAAATTTAGGAGATACCGCTGTCTGGCTGTAATCATCTGTTCCTTTGGTGCTGGTTGTGTAATCCTGGGTTGGCCTGTTTACAAAGTGGTCGACCCTTAAGCTGGCCATAGCAGCCAATTTATCGGTGATGTTCAGTACATCGGAGATATAGGCGCTGTAAGTATAGTTGATGGCGCGGTTATGTGTACCGGGGTCTGTGGATGCCGCCAGTTTGGCGTCTACGGCTTGCCTGTTCAGCATTCCATATCTCGGATCCAGTTTGTTTACGGCGCTTACATTATCGAATAGCAGGTAAGGAGAGTTATCGTTACGGGTGTCGAGGCTCAGGAAGTCAAGACCCATTACAACGCGGTTGCGTAAGGAACCGATCCTGAAATCGCCGATGAAATTTTGCTGAACATCTGTAGCGGTAGTAGTGGAGTTCTGATGATAAACGAAACGGCTTAATAAAGTGTCGTTTGGCGCTACCCCGGCATCCAGGAACATCACGTAAGAGAAATAGCCGTTGCTTTTACGGATGCTTCTTGAAATGTTTGTCTGGCTGGTCCATTTGTCAGAAAGTTTATATACTGCCTGGCCAAATAGGTTTACGGTCGGGTTTTTATAAGTAATATCATTGCTGGTGAAAGACCTGTTGTAATCCATGCCCAGTTCTGAAGGATTTTTTGCGATCAGCTGGCGGCCACGGTTCAGGAATATCATCAGGGTATTGGTGCTTTCGCCTGTAAAGAATTCAGTGTTCACATTGAAAGTTAACCTGTCATTCACTTTATAGGTAAGGCTTGGCGCCAGGAAGAAAGATCTTTTAAAACCTGCGTCCTGGAAGCTGTTCTCTGAATGATAAGCTGCGTTGGTACGCAGTAACACGGTTTTATCTTTGTTCAGCGGCGTGTTGAAATCGGCTGTGATCCTGTTTAAACCAAAACCTCCGCCTGTATAGCTGATCTCTCCGCCAAATGCATCGTAAGGTTTTTTAGTTACCAGGTTGATAAGTCCGCCGAACGAAACCAGGCTGCTGCCAAATAAAGTGCCTGACGGGCCTTTGATCACTTCGATCCTTTCCAGGTCGGCAGGATCAATACTGGCATTGGAAACACCGGCAACGCCATTTACCATGGTTGGCTGAACGGAGAAACCTCTCATGGAGAAATACCCTGCTCCATCGCCGGGGCGGCCGGTAGATGACCATAATTTATTTACGCCGGGAGCGTTTTTCAAGGCGTCATCGAAGTTGCTTACCACTTGCTGCTTCAGCACATCTTTGTTGATCACATTGTAAACCTGCGGATTTTCCAGGTATTTCAGCGGCAGTTTTGCTACCTGCTCACTTTCCTTGTTCGCCAGTTTATTCCGGCCTCCGATCACCTGTACTTCAGATAACTGGGTATTGGAAACCTGTAAATGAAGGGTTACTTCCGTAGTTTCATTTGGCCTAACCGTTACAACCTGCGATAAAGGCTCGTAACCAACAAATGATACTTCTATAGTATGTTCTCCTGGTGTTACACGTCTGAAAATGAAATTTCCTTTTTCGTCACTTACCGTACCGCGGCTGTTCTGTTTGATCTGGACAGTCACGAAACCTGCGGCTGCGCCGTCGCTGGTCGTTACCTTTCCCCTGATCGTTCCGTTATTGCTCTGAGCCCAGGCTGCAGTTGTAAAGGTGAAGAATAAAAGGACTGATGTAAAAAACTTTCCCATTGATACTTATGCTTTTTTACTTTAATAAAACCGGGGCAAAGTTCGCCAGGACCGGGAGGCATTTTATCTCCGATCAGGAAAAGTATTTACGCAATAGGGAAAATTTTTTCCGTTTTTGATCAAAACAGATATGTGTAATTTAATTAATAAGAACTGATTTTCAGATCATTGAGCGAGATGTCGCTGTTTGTATGACGGTTATAGCATTCCAGGAGCAATTCATCTATCAACCTGGTAGGGGCATGTTTATCTTCGCTGTACCTGTCGGTTTTCTTTAGCTGTTTGCCGAGTTGAGATAAACGCTCCAGTTCCCCCGGCGATAAATGTGAAAGGTTTACCACCCGTGTTTCCTTGAATTCGTATAGTTGAATTTTTCTTAACCCGTTTCCCTGGCTGCGCGACCTGCTTAAAATACTTAGCCTGGTAAAACTGGAATTCAGCACAGCCAGGTAGGCGTCTACCTGCGTTGTGATATTGAAGGCATAGAAATTATCAGAGGCAAGGAATAATTGCTCATTAAGAATAAAATCGATGTTATTTCTCAGGTAATAGTTGAAGATAAAATTACCTGGTTTCTTGATGTACACTTTATGCCAATGCCCGTTCGTTTGTATCTTTTCTTTTACCGCACTGTAGGCGCCATCAGTTGCCAGGATCTGTTCACGGATCTGTAAAAGGTATTTCTTGGCGGCGGCAGATGTTTTTTTACCTGCGTTGAGCAGGTAAGCTGTTGGCCGGTTCACGCTGAAGGTCCTGATCCGGGTTGTGTCTTTGATTATAGGTAGCGATTCTTTGAACATTTTTTTGGGCTGCAGGAAATAATCGTTGATCACCGCTGCAGTTCCTCTTTTGATCGTACCGGAAATGTTCTTCAACGGAATAAAAAAATCATTGTCAAAATCCAGTTGCGGTGCGCTGTTGAAGTTATATTCATAGAAATCCGCCGTTTTGATAACAACCGGCTCCGTAGCCTGCCACTGGTTTATTTCCTCTGCCGTTTCAAACCGGTAATAAGCAATATCATCAGCCTGCACATTTTTTTGAAAATGGATGACAGTAGCGCCTACATCCACTTTATCAAATACGGCATTTTTGAAATGATAGATGCTGCCAACGTTTCCCAGCTTCATAAATATCTCTTTCAACCCTTTCCCAAATGCATTGTATAACCAGCTATCATAAATTACCGCTACCAAATGGCCTTTATCTTTTAAATGCAACAATGCCTTGATAAGGAAATACACATAGAGATTGGCTTTGGGAGGGATCAGCGCAGCCAGTTCTTCTCCGATCATCCCGATTGCTTTTTCTTTTGCATTAATTCCCTGCACAATCAGCTCCTGTCTTACATACGGAGGATTAACAATGATATGATCAAAGGTTTCAGAAAGCGGGTAATCCAAAAAATTTTCTATCAGCAACTGCCTGTTGCCATGCCTGAAAAATGCAATGGTTTCACTGTCTATCATTCCGGGATCTATCTCTATACCTGTCAGCTTTAGAGCAACAGGGTAGCGCGACAGCGCTTTAAAAAATGTATTAGGTCCAATGCAGGGATCCAGCACCGATTGATGGGGTTGTACGAGCCGGGCAACAAGGTCGGTCATCCACCGGGCCAGGTTGTCGGAAGTCCTGAACTGCCCCAGCTGTTTTTTCTTCTCCAAAGAAAAAGCAGGTTCCGGAACGATATGGCAGTGCTGTAAAGACATATGTGATTAGGCAGCGAAGGACATGAATTTATCTGAATTTAGAAAAAAAATCATTCCCGGGGAAAATTCTATCTTTAAGCCCGTCATGAATGGATACCAGGTCACTCTTATTTTAACGCCTGCGTCTATGGCTTTTTTCGAGGCGCAAAGGAAGCGATATTATCCCGGTCATGCCAACCGTATGCCGGCTCATCTTACACTCATTTACCATACTGCTATTACTGCAGAGCAGCTCAATGCCTGCACACATATTCCTTCTTTCAAAATACAGATCACAGGTCTTGTTTTGTTTAAAAACGGGGTCGCATATGAAGCAGCGGGAGAGGAGTTGTTCCGGTTGCATGACTGCCTGGCGGCCCAATGCGGGGCGGCGCTCAGTTTTAGGGACCAGCAAACTTTTCATCCGCATATTACTATCTGCAACCAGGTTACACCGTATAAGGCTAAACGGGTTTATGAAGAACTGTGCAACGGTTTTGCTCCTTTTGAAGCAACGGCAACAGGCATTTCACTGAATAATAACAAAGGAGAAGCGCTGCCGTTGCTGTTTGACGTATAGTGTAAATTTCATATATTTGGGCATCCGAAAATGTACCTATGAAAAAGCTATACCTATTCGCCAGCGCCTTCCTGTGCCTGGCCGGCGCCCAGGTCGCCGGCGCACAGCAATCTTCCAACCCGGGACTCAGGGCTAAAGCAGCCATCCAGTTCACCCGCGTACTGACGGAAGCCGCTACCGCCTATCCTCCGCAATTATCTCACGAAACAGATGCCAACGGAACAATAGAATCACCGTTCCGCATAGATGAAAAAGGAATACTTTCAGTTACCTTCCGTTACCCGGTCGGGGAAAGTTATTCGCTTACCCGTGTCAGCGTGCCGGTAGATGCAATTAAAACCGTGTTCAACGATTATTATGTAGGTTTTGAATGTGGCGCAGAAGTGGTGACTATTGCAGAAGGTGAAGTTGGAAGCAGGGAACTGAAAAATACCTATACTACTATGATGTTTCACATAGCCCGGCCGGGCGACGGTCCACAGAGCGAGAAGGTAAAAACAAAACTGGAACAAGGGCTACAGACTTTCCGTGAGAATTATAAATAGTTCTTATATTGAGGCTACAGGCCAATAATATGAGAGTTTTCCTGATCTACTATAAGGCGATCAACAGTCTTAACATCCCGATATCGGCAGCATATACCCTGCTCATGGGAGCCGCTATGGGAAAGGCTTGGCCGGCAATTGTTACGAGCTTTGCCCTCTGCTTTGCGACGGGAGGACTTTGGTTGTCTGTCTTCCTTTATAATCTCAGGTCTGGCAAACACTATTTTTTCTACTATAACAACCACCTGTCGAAACTGCGGCTATTCGTATATACGACACTGCTAAACCTGCTGCTGGCTGTATTATTGTTCATTATTCAAATGTTTTGGCAATGGGGCATGAATTAGTGGCCGAAGGTATCATGAAGCAATATGGCGTCAGGCAGGTATTGACAGACTGTTACGTTACCTGCAGAACAGGAGAAGTGGTGGGCCTCCTGGGCCGGAATGGCTGCGGGAAATCGACCATGCTGGAAATTATTTACGGCGTCAGGGATGCAGAGCAGGCGCAGGTAAGGGTCGACGGAAGGCTTTATAATTCGCCTTTCAGGGAAAAACACCTGCTAGCGTTTTTACCGCAGGGAAATTTCATTCCTAACGGGTTAACCATAAGCGACCTGGTAAAGCTCTTTAAGCTGGAAAAAGACCAGGTAGATAAGTTGCTCTCTTATCCGCGGATCAAAGAATTGTTAAATCTCAGGATCGGGAGTATGTCTGTTGGCCAGTCGAAATACGCAGGACTGATGCTGTTGTTGCATACCAATGCTAAGTTTATATTGATGGATGAACCGTTCAGCGGTTTAGATCCGCTTATCGCAGAAGAAGTGATCGGCATACTAAGGCGCTATAAAAACAAGGGTATTATCCTGACGGATCACAATTACAGGCATGTGCTGAACTGTTGTACGCGCTTCATGGTCTTGCATGAGGGAGCCATTCACCAGGTGAAGGACCCGCAGGAAGACCTGATCCGCTTCAATTACCTGCCACCCGGCGCATTTGATCAATAACACGAGTTGTTCAATATGTGCTTATTTTATTCCGTGTGAATCCGGTCACTACTGCAAGGATACGCTGGCAGCCGGCATTTCCTTGCTCAGGTACCCGATGAAGGTCCATATCTCCAACACTTCGTTGACCGGTATTTGCACAGCAGGGTAGGCAGGGTTCAGTGACACTAAAGATAGGGTACCATTCTTTTTAATCTCGTTCACTACTAATTTAAAAACGATATCCTCTTCGCTTCCTTTCAGGATAAGGACGCAGGGAGTATTATTCTTTATAGCGGCCCAATCCTGCTGGTATTGAGCTATCACATGGCTGCCGCTGGGTATGGGCTCCATAGAATCGCCGCTGATAGGGAACATGCGGATTGTTTTCCCTTTCGGAAGATCCGGTAACGTGAACTTAGGCAGCGCCGCAATGAAGGATGGATCGCTGAATCCGCTCCTGTAGCCTGCCCTGGCCCTGGCCGGAACATATTCCATGTTCTCTTCGTTCTGCTGGTCAACGGTGATTGGCAAAACGCGTATATGTTTCCCCGTGAGATCCGGTTGTTTCTTCATCAATGTTTCCAATTCAGCATCCGGGAAGGTAGAAAGGTCTGTTTTAATGAAGTGGTCGATCGGCACCTGGAAATAATCAGCTATCAGTACCAGGTCTTCCATCCGTGGATTTTTGGTTTTACCGCTTTCCTGGGCAGTGATCTTGTTCCTGTTGAATCCGAGTATGTCTGCTAACCGGTATTGAGAAAGTTGCTGTTTCGTCCTAAGCCATTTCAGGTTTGATGCCCAATAAAGGGTTTGTTTACCCATTCCTTATATATTTATAATAAATTATATTTATAATTGATAAGGGCAAATGTAGGGTAAATTTTCTTTAATTGGCACTTTGCAGTGCACTGTCTTCGGTTTCTCGTTTCGGATGTCTCATTTTAATAATTTCAGTCCTTAGGTTTTCTATCGGGAAGTTTTTATTGAAGATATGACCATTGTTATCGATCAGGTAAATCTGGGGTAATGTAAAGATGTTGAAGAGTTTTGCTGCATCGTTCCGTTGCCTGAGAGAGTCGCCCAGGTTTGTCCATTCCATCTTATCTTTTTCAATGGCTTCCATGATAGCGTCGCGGTTGGAAGGGGCATCTACGGTAACGCTGATAATGGTGAAATTGCTGTCTGCAAATTCTTTGTATACGTCCGTCATTACCTGGTGGGCGTTCCGGCTATACTCGTTATAAGTGGCCCAGAAGTCGACAAGTACATACTTTCCTTTAAAATCGGAGAGTTTCACTTCCTTGCCTGTACGGAGATCGGTTACTTTAAAATCGGGCGCTTCTGAGCCGATCAGCAGGTTCATACCCCTGTCCAGTTCTGCTTTGAAGAGTTTGCCTTCGGGAGTATTGATGACAGAGGAATCCAGTCTTTCGAACATAGAATAAATGTAAACAGGGTCGTAGGTGTAGCCGGCCACCTCTTCCAGTGCCAGCAGGCTGAAAAAGGATTTCGGGTGTTCGTTGATATATTTTTGCTGGAGCATTTTACGGGCGCCGTAGGAAAGTTGATGACGCATGGCCAGCTCTTGTTCCTTTTCCGGGTTTGGCTTGCCGTTATTCGCACGCAGGGCGGCCAGTTGGTACTCCACTTTATCCATGGTTTTCGTGATATCTCTCAACAACTCCTTGTATTCTTTTTCCAGGTTGTTAATGGGGGAAGAAACAGTAGCGGTCTTCAACAGTTCCTTACCATTAACTTTTATTTCACCCGGCTCCAGCACGAAAATTCGCATGTTGTTCTTATATTGAACAGTGATTGGCGCTTTGTCGGCGGGTCTGATGTCGTTAATGAACAGCGAAGCTTTAATAGGACCTTCCACCTTGCCCTCGAAGTGAAACTGGTTGTTTTGAATGGTGGCGGAATCCATTGTCATGATATCATCCACTACAGTAGTGAGGTATATTTTTGTTGGAATGTCGATTTTTTCCATTCTTCCGTTAATGACGAACCTGCCTTCCTGTGCACTGGAAAGCATAGGCCAGCTCAATAACGTGACAAGCATCAGTTTATTCATATGGGTTATGTTATCGGAATAAAACTATCAACAAAAACATTCTCATATGTTTACGAAATCTTTGTTAATTGTAATTAACAAATAGGACAACATGACAAATCATAATAAGTCGCCGCATATCTTAAATACATCAACCAATTTATTGGGATTTTGTTTGATCATCCTGACGTCTATCAAGGTGACGGGTTTTTCGGCAGCCACCCTGATCGACGATTTTACCGGCATAGCAGCCATCCTGCTCATGGCCAGCTGCCTGTTATCTTTTTTATCGATGAGGAGCCGGCGCGAAAATTTCAGCGCCCGCCTGGAATTGATCGCCGATTATACGTTCCTGGTAGCGTTGGTTTGCATCAGCATAACCATAATTTTTGTATCTTTTAACTTAATGAAATAAGCTGTTGCCTGAGCATGAATGTACAATTATATGAAGATGCCAAGAAGATATGGCGCATCATGTCTGAAACTGGAGAACCACCTGAGCTGACACTGGGCATGGAAGTACATAAAAAGGTACTTAAATTCTTCCAGGTAGGCGATTTCTATTACTTTATATTCAATGTTGCACAGGGAAGCCTCGATTATATGCACGAAAGTGTTACCCGGATCATGGGGTACAGGCCCGAAGAGATGTCGGTAGCCCGCCTGATAGATATGATCCATCCCGACGACAGACCCTGGTTCTTCGATTTCGAAAACTCGGTGGTCGATTTCTTCTACAGCCTTCCCCTGGAAGAACGCTTCTCCTATAAAGTACGTTACGACATCCGCTTCAGGAAGGCTAATGGCGACTATATCCGGCTCCTCCAGCAAAGCATTCCCCTGCAATACGACGAAAAAGGCACGCTCTTAAGATCGCTGGTAGTGCATACTGATATTTCTTTTCTCAAAACCACAGGTACGCCCGTGCTCACCCTGGTCGACCTGGATAATGACCAGCAGGAATTCCAGATCCCTATTAAAAAAGTGCTGACAGGCGGCCCCTCATTTACCCGCCGCGAAGTAGAAGTGCTCCGGTTGTTGCTGGAAGGCCTGAACAGGTACCAGGTAGCCGAACAATTAAGCATCAGCAAACAAACCGTTGACCAACACTGTAAAAACATGCTGAAAAAATCTGGTCAGCCCACCATCGCCGCCATACTCGTGAAAGCCGTCCAGGAAGGATGGTGCTAAGAAGGTTTGTTTATTTTAAACCTTTTATTTATTATTGCTCATAAATCCGCCGGCTGTTACAGGAATTTAGTCAACCAGGTCTGGAAACCAGCAGTTTCCTTTTTTTTCTCTGTTTTAGCAAAAACGTTTTAGCCACATGATTAGAGACGAGGTTCGTGAATGGCAACTACATATTTCACGTGATGATGATGAACAGGCATTTGCTAAATTGTTCCGTCATTTTTATGAACGCTTACTGAATTTTTGCCTGCGTTATGTGCCAGCCAGGGAAGCGGCAGAAGAAATTGTTTCCGACGTTTTTGTAAAACTCTGGAATAAACGCAGTGAACTGGAAAATATCGCCAACCTGCAGGTATACCTGTTCGTAGCCGTTAAAAACCATTCGCTGAACTACCTCGAACAATACAGTCACCTGCGCATAGTCCCCCTGGCAGGCTCCGATACCGCCGATCTGCAGAACAGCGTAGACCTGGAAAGAGACCTCGAATGGAAAGAGATCAGGTTCAAACTGGATAAGATCGTTGCAACACTCCCGGCCCAATGCCGCCGCATCTTCCAGTTAATAAAAGAAGATGGTTTCAAATACAAGGAAGTGGCCGAAATCCTCAATATTTCCCCCCGCACCGTGGAAACGCAGCTTTTCCGCGCCATGCGCAAGCTCAATGCTGAATTAGGCGCTATCTCCGCCCGCAAAAAAATGCTTCCTCCCTTTATTATATTAATGGGGCTAACCGCTTTGTTCCAGGGCTAAAAAAAATTTTTTCTTTTTTGTAAGTAGTTTTCCTCCCGTTACCTGTCCTTATACCAGAACACGATTCCATTTTATGATTGACGAAGAACAATTTGTGCTGCTGGTAACACGAAAACTCACCGGGGTGGCCACGTTGGAAGAAATTACCACGCTGGAGGAAATGATCAGCCGGCACCCGGAGCTGAAAGAACGATACCTACACTTAGAACATTATTTCAGGGAAACACAACAACCGGCAGCTGCCGATACCGAACAGGCGCTCGAAAGAACCTGGGCCAAGATACAGGCTGCCAATACCGCCGCTCCTGCGGTAGTAAGACCTATCAGGTGGCGGAAATACGCGGCAGTTGCTGCTGCCTGCGCATTGCTCGGCGCAGCGATATTCTTTTTTAACAGGGAAAAAGAACAGGCCGAATCAAAACCACTGCACTGGGTAAAACAGAAAAACGGCAATGCCAGGAAGGCTTACATAGAACTGGCCGATGGAAGCGTCATATGGTTGAACGCCGCCAGCCAGGTAACCTACCCGCAAAAGTTCGACAGCAAAAGCCGCACTGTTTACCTGGAAGGAGAGGCCTTCTTCGAAATTGCACCGAGTGCAAGGCCTTTTATCGTTCACCTGAAAAAAGGAACAGTAAAAGTACTGGGCACCTCGTTTAACATAAAAGCATACGATAATGAACCTGTCCAGACTTCAGTAATAACCGGTAAGGTAGCATTCATCCCACGTTACGAAGAAGCCAAAAAGGTAAGCGATACCATCGTTATTACACCGGATATCAAAGTGACCTATACTGCCAGCACCGGCACTATCGTAAAATCAACCATGATAGATAAGGAAGATAAAGCCTGGACGGAAGACCGGCTCATCTTCCGGAACGCTACACTGGAGGAGATCGGGGCCGGCCTGGAACGGAAATTCGATAAGAAAGTGCTGTTTGAAGCCGATGCACCAAAACAGTTCCGACTTACAGGTTCCTTTCATAACAACAGCCTGGAAGACATTATGTATTACCTGAGTAAATCCAAGGCTTTCCACTACCGGATCACCGATTCAACATTAGTTATAGGAGAATAGTAACAGCCAACACGTTTAATATTTATTCATTTTCATTATTAATCACCACTACGTTATGAGAAAGGAACTTTACAGGCCTTCTTTCAGACCGTCCTTCCTGCCGCTGGTTCTTGGGCTATCGATGATAAGTGTACTGGATATCCAGGCCCAGGTAGCGTATGCGTCCAGCGCCCGGAGGCAAAATCAACAGGAAAAAGAACATGAACGGCCGCCTGCAAGTGTTGCACCTAACCAACTGGTTAGCCTGAAAGTAGACAATGCAAATCTCGTACAGGTCTTGGATCAGATAGAAGCTCAGACTTCGCTGGTTTTCGTTTACTCAAACGACGATCTTAAATCAGCGCAGAAAGTTTCATTGAATGTAAAGGATAACCGCCTGGAAGATGTCTTGCAAATGATCCTGCTGCCGCTGAACATCAACTATGAATTCATCGCCAACAAGATCATCCTCAAACGCGCAGAGCTGGCCACCACTATAGGAAATCAGCAACAAGACATCACCATCACCGGCCGCGTGGTGGACCAGAAAGGAGAACCTATCCCCGGTGCCAATATCCGCCTAAAAGGACAGAACATAGGAACAGTGACCAACGGGGAAGGCAACTATTCCCTCAAAATTCCTGCTGCCCAGGCAAACGGTACATTGCTCATCTCATCTGTGGGGTATACGCCTTCAGAAATTGCCATCAACGGCCGCAAAAGCATCGTGGCAATGCTGAACACCGACTCCAAAGACCTGGGCGAAATAGTTGTTACCGCCTATGGTCAGCAGAAAAAAGGACAGGTGACCGCCGCTATCAGCACCGTATCGTCTAAAGACATTACAGGCCGCCCGGTAGTGAATATGTACCAGGCCCTCCAGGGACAGGCGCCTAACCTCATCATCCAGCAGAACACTGCTGAACCGGGCGCCAAACTCACCATGAACATCCGTGGCGTAGGTAGCTTAACCGGTAACGAACCGCTGATCATCATCGACGGTATCGTTGCAGGTGGCGATGGTTTGCGTAACCTGAACCCTTATGATGTTGAGAATATCTCCGTGCTGAAAGATGCCGCATCCGCCGCTATTTACGGCTCCCAGGCTGCTAACGGCGTGATCTACATCACCACGAAAAAAGGAAATAAAGACGAACGCCCTTCTGTGCAGTACAATGGCATGTATGGCTGGCAAACGCCTACCACTTTGCCCCGCCAGATGGAAGCATGGCAATACATGACATTGAAAAACGAAGCACTGGTGAACTCAGGAAAAACGCCGCAGTTTACGCCTGAAAATATCCAATACTGGCACGACCGGGGTTCGGAACCAGCTATGCTCACGGAAATGATCCGCAAATACACGCCGCAGCAAAACCATAGCCTGAGCGTTACCGGCGGCGGCAAATCCAGCAGCTACCTGTTCTCGCTCGGCTACCTCGACCAGGGCAACATGTTGCAGAACAAATATGTGCCGCAGGATTTCTACTACAAACGTTATAACGCCCGCCTCAATGTATCCGTAGACGTTAGCCAATACGTGAAAGTAACAGGAAACGCTGCCTACACCCGTTCCAACTTCCGCAAACAGGCAGCCGATATCGGCATGCTGATGAGGGATGCCATGAGGGTGCCGCGCATCTACCCGGTTAAAGATTCACTGGGCAACTGGGTTGTTCCAAGCCTTACCAGCAACAGCGTTTTTGCCCTGTTATCCGACTACGGCTATGAAACCCAGGGGATCGATAACCTCATGGGCGGACTGGATGTTGTGATCACCCCGGTGAAACATTTCAAGATCAATTTCAACGCTTCTGCGAATTATTCGATCGAGAACAACGACCGCCGCATCAACAAGTTCGATTACGCTCCTTATTATACAACCGCAACGCCGCCCCTGTACAACGAGCGACATACCTCCGTATACAAAAACCTGATCACGAACGTATATACCACTGCCGAGTATGAAAATACCTTTGGCAAACATTACGTGAAAGGCCAGGTAGGCGTACGTAGCGATGCGACCAACGAATCGTGGGGCCTGAGAGCCGACAGGTTCGGAACTACCAATCTCGACAACGACTGGTCTATCGGCGGCGGTTATATCCCGAAACCTGACGGAACTTTCGATTACCGCGACTTAGGCACCTATAACGATATCATCAACCCGAATTTATACGCCCTGAACTCCCTGTTCGGAAGAATGAACTACGTGTATGCTGATAAATACCTGGCTGAATTCACCTGGCGTTATGACGGGTCTTCCAAACTGGCTCCTGGTCACCGCTGGCAGTTTTTCCCGGCATTCTCCCTCGGTTGGAGGCTCACAGAAGAAGCCTTCATGCAGGACATCAAAGAGAGGATAGGCAATTTCAAACTGCGCTATTCCTGGGGACAGGTGGGTAACTCCAACATCGGCGGATTTAACTACCTGGCAAGAGTGGCGCTGAATAATGCCAATTATTCTTTCAATAACTCGCCTGCCAACGGTTCTACTTTCTCAACCTTCAACGACCTGCTGAAATGGGAGATCTCTACCATGAGCAACTATGGTATTGATGCCGACTTCTTCAACGGCAAGCTGACAGCAACGTTCGATTACTTCGACAAACAAACCAGCGGTATTTACCTGTTCCAGACAGTGCCGGGAACCGCGGGTACGTCTGCGCCACTGGAAAACGTAGGAAAGGTAGACAACAAAGGTTGGGAGTTCACGATCAATTACCGTTTAAGGACAGGCGCCTTCAATCATAACTTTGGCTTTAACCTTTCCGATAACCTGAACAAGGTGATCAAGTTCGGCCAGGAATCTGTAAGAGGATCTGATGTTACCTTTATTATTAAAGAAGGTTACCCGATCGCGTCTTACTACGGGTATAAATCAGATGGTTTATATCAGAACCTGGACGACCTGAAGAATGCGCCTAAAGTGCCATTCGCTTACAACCAGCAGGTAATGCCCGGCGATATCAAGTATATCGACAGGAACAAAGATGGAGTGATCGATGAGAACGACCGTTATATCTTCGGTAATCCTTTCCCTCGTTACACCTTCGGATTTACTTATAATGTGAGCTGGAAGAACTTCGACCTGACTATGTTCTGGCAGGGCGTTGGAAAAAGAACGCAATTCCTGCGCGGGGATATCGTGGAAGCGTTCCACAACAACGAAGACCACGCCATGGTGCAGCACCTGGATCGCTGGACGCCAACCAATCCTAACGCTAGCTATCCAAGGCTGACCATCGGGGCCGCGGATGCCAACAACTTTGCGTATTCAGATTACTGGTTGTTCGATACCAAATACCTGCGCCTGAAGAATTTCCAGGTTGGATACAGCCTGCCGGCTTCTTTACTGCAAAGAGCAAAGATCCAGGGAGCAAGAGTTTATTTCACCAGTCAGAACCTGATCACTATCATGCCTAAACGTTTCCGCGAAATCGGCGTAGATCCTGAATTCTCGCAGTTCGACGACAAACTCAGCATGTCTAACTACAACCCGATCGCAGGTCGTAACTACCCTAATGCTGCTACGTTTGCCTTTGGTATAGATCTTAAGTTTTGATGCTAAATGAAATTAGTTATGAAGAAAATATGTTTATCTATATTGGTAGCTGCCAGTTTATTTGCTTGTCGGAAGCTCGACCAGCCCATAACGAAGGAGTTCACCGAAAATGCCTACTGGCGCAATGCACAGGATGGACTGGATGCTTTAACCGCCTGTTATGAGCATTTGTCGAAAGACGATTATTTCTACGGCGATGAAGCGCTGAGCGACAACGCCTACAACAGCGGTACCGGTTTGCTGAACGTGAACGCTATTTCCAATGGCGGTTACGATGGCAACAACGCCAGGGTAAAAGATACCTGGTCTTACTACTATACGACCATCCGCCGGTGTAACGAGATCACCCTGAACATGGATAGGGTGCCGGGTATAGACAGCGCCCTGAAACGCCGCATCGTAGCGGAAGCCAGGTTTATCCGCGCCTATGCTTATTTCCAGCTTACGGCCTGGTACGGAGATGTGCCTTTTTACCTGGACCTGATCTCTATTGACAATTCAAGAACGATCAGCCGTACGGATAAAAATACCATTCAGCAATTTGTACTGTCTGAGCTGAACGACATCCGCAAAGACCTGCCGGCCAATACCGCCCAGGAGCAGAAAGACCGGGGACGCGTAACCCGCGGCGCCGCTATAGCCATGAGCGCCCGCGTACACCTGTTCAGGAGCGAATGGCAGGAAGTGGTCAACGATTGCGAATTGCTTATAGGCAAAACAACAGATGGCGCCTACTCCCTGTTCAACAGCTATTCGGGCATGTTCACCGTGGCTAATGAATACAACAGCGAAGTGATCTTCGACCTGCAATATGGCGGTAGCAGAACAAACGATAAACAACGTTCGTTCATGCCGCAGACCATTACTGCCCTGAGAAGCGTACTGGTGCCAACGCAGGACCTGGTAGACGATTATATCATGACCAACGGTAAAGCGATCAACGAAGCTGGTTCAGGTTATGATGAGAATAACCCGTACATGAACCGCGATCCGCGTTTCGAAGCTACCATCCTTCACCATGGTTCCAAGGTGACAGATCTTAACGGTAACGTACAAACGATCCTCACGCAACCGGGATCAGTTCCTTCTACCAACACGGTAGACGACCAGGGAGCGTCTCCAACCGGTTACTATTTCTATAAATACTACGACCGCGCCGCTACCAACTATGCTTCCGGCCTGAACCTGATCCTTATCCGTTACGCCGATGTATTGCTGATGTATGCAGAAGCAAAGAACGAGTTGGGACAGATGAACGCCGCGGTATGGAACCAAACTATACAGCCTATACGTAAACGTGCAGGCTTCACCGATGCAGGAGCTACAGAGTTCAATGCAGCCTGGGACAAAGCCGCACTGCAAACCATCATCCGTCGCGAAAGAAGGGCGGAATTTGCATTCGAAGGTTTGAGAGCGCTGGATATCCGCCGCTGGAAAATTGCCGCTACTGTGCTGAACAGGCCGGTAAGAGGTATCAGGGTAACATCCGGGGCCTTTAACAAAGATCCCAAAGGATATATAATTGTAGAGAACAGGTTATTTACAGATCCTAAGCATTATCTCTGGCCTGTACCAACCGTAGAACGCGACCAAAATAAAAATCTTTCACAAAACCAGGATTGGTAATTCCACACGCAAAAACTGAATGAACATGCAAAAGTATTTGTTATTAATAGCATGCAGCATTATGATGTTCAGCTGCAAAAAAGATGATTACTCACTGAACACTAATATCCAGCCGGTAGCTAAACTCACCGCGCCGCTGGACAATAAATATATTAAACTGCAACCTACAACCAGCGCCACTGTAAGTTTTGAGTGGGACCAGGCCCGCGCCGAAGATGGTTCACTGGTATTATATGAAGTAGCGTTCGATAAGGAAAACGGCGATTTCTCCAACCCCGTAGCAAAATATGCATCCGATGGGGGAGGGGTACAGAATAAACTGACCTTATCGCATAAAGACCTGAACAGCATTGCCGGTAAAGCGGGTATCGCTTCCCTGGCAACAGGCAAACTGAAATGGACAGTGCTGGCATCCAAGGGCTACAACATCCAGAAAGCCGCTGAATCCAAGCTGATAGAAGTAGAGCGTCCTAACGGCTTCGCTGAAATTCCTACAGATGTTTACCTGACCGGCGAGGCTACCGAAGCAGGCGCCGAGCTGGGCAATGCGCTGAAAATGAAATCTACCGCTCCGGGCGTTTACGAGATCTATACTTCCCTGAAAAACGGTAAGTATCATTTCACTAACCGCAACACCGGTACGCCAACTACTTACTCGATCAGCGGAACTGCCGTGAAAGAAGCCGGCGAATCCGAGCAAACAAAAGGCACTAAAGTATACCGTATCAGGTTAGACTTTAACAACGCCGCAGCCAATGTAACAGAGATCACCAGCATTGGCCTGTGGTTCGCGCCGCTGAACAAGTTCCTGTTCGAAATTAACTACGCAGGCCATAGCACCTGGAGCGCCAAGAGCCAGCCTATAGAATTTAAACAGGAAAGCTGGGGCCGCGACGAACGGTATAAATTCCGCATTGCTACGGTAGATGCAGACGGCAACGCGGGCAGCGAATGGATCGGCAGCTCCAACGCAGATAACAGCCGTCCTACTTCCAGCACCCCGCTGAGCTTCTGGGAACTTCGCCCTATTGCCAACAACGATCAGTGGAATTACTGTTACAAGTTTGCTGCGGAAGCAGATAACAAGAACTGTGACATTAACCTTTACTTCTACACTGATAAAAATTACACCCACGAGGTAATTGTAAAATAAGGACGATCATGAAAGCAAAGTATTTATCTATATTATTGCTCCCCCTGGCCTTCACTGCATGTTTGAAAGAACCTGTAGATGATGGCCCGGGCCCGGGCGCCGGCAAGGAAAGGTATGTTTATAACTGGCCCCAGATCGCCGACTCGGCTACCCAGGGTTTGCTGAATAACTACTGGAACCAGGACAAGTATTTCAATGCCAACAACAGCGGCAACGCTACCTTCAATTACTGGCCTAATGCACACGCGCTGGATGTATTGGTAGATGCCTATATCCGGAAGAACGACCCGGCTATCAAAACCCGGATGGATGATCTGCTGGCAGGGATGAAAGTCAAGAATGGCAACACTTACATCAATCATTTTTATGATGATATGGAGTGGATGACCTTAGCCTGCCTGAGAGCTTTTGAAGCGACCGGCGACACCAAATACAAAGATGTGGCGGTGCTGTTGTGGAACGATATCAAAGGTGGCTGGGATGATGTCTGGGGCGGCGGTATCCACTGGAATAAAGATAAATCCAAGAATTACAAGAACACGCCGGCTAATGCTCCTGCATGCATCATTGCGGCGCGCATGTACGGCGTTACTCAAAATGCCGATGACATTGCATGGGCAAAGAAGATCTATGACTGGCAGAAGTCTACATTGGTAGATCCTGTAACCGGCCTGGTTTGGGATGGCATTAACCAGGATGGCAGCGGAAACGTTACCAAGAACTGGAACTTCACCTATAACCAGGGTGTATTCATTGGTGCGGGTGTAGAGTTGTATAAACTTACAGGCCAGCAGGTATACCTGAACGATGCGCTTAAAACCGCCAACAATGCGTTAGGCGGCACATTCACCAATGCCAACATCTTAAAAGATGAAGGCGCGGGCGACGGAGGTCTTTTTAAAGGCATCCTGGTACGTTACCTGATGTTGCTGATCACCGACGGCGGTATCAGTAGCACCGATGCTGCCAAGTTTGCCAATTTCCTTCAACTGAATGCAGAAACGCTTTGGGTGAAAGGTACTGCCAAACCGCAGGTGATCTTTAATAAGAACTGGACGACCATAGCTGCCAACAGCGATCTTACCGAACAACTCAGTGGTGAAATGGTAATAGACGCCGCGTATCACCTGAAACAAATGGGATTAATCAAGTAATTGTGATGTTGGGCAGAAGCATGACGGTTGTGGTGCTGGTCAGTTCATTGCTGGCAAACGTATTGCAGGCGCAATCAAACAAGGAAAAAGCGTTGCTGATCCAGCGTTCGGTGAATAAATACCTCTACGAACCCGGAACTGGCCTGTACCTGCAGACCAGCGATAAGGCCGCCAATCCTAATCCCCATACCTACCTGTGGGGACTTTGCGGGATGGTACAGGCCAGCAATGAACTGGAAAGGATAAGTCACGGGCAGGACTATATGAAACCTGTGGTGGCCGCCATCAACCAGTACTACGACCCCTTGCCTCCGGGCCCGGGGTATGCTTCCTACGTGGTGAAAGAGCGGCGGGAAGACAGGTATTATGACGACAACCAATGGATAGGAATTGCCTTCCTGGATGCTTACACCCGTACCGGTAAACAATGGTACCTGAACAAAGGAGCTGAGATCTACAGGTTTGTGATGACAGGCTACGATACCGTAACGGGAGGAGGCATCTACTGGAAAGAAGGCGATAAAACTACCAAGAACACCTGTTCCAATGGTCCGGCAGCCTTACTGGCCCTGCAGTTGTACCAGGTTACCCGTCAGAAAAGCTACCTGGATACCGCGTTGTTGCTTTACAACTGGGTTAACCGCTACCTGCGCCGCGACGATGGTATTTACTGGGATGCGCTGAAACCGGAGGAGCATAACAGGATCGATTCTGCCGTTTATACTTATAACAGCGGAACCATGCTGGAAGCAAGCGTTAAGTTGTACCATCTGACAGGGAATACACAGTATCTTAAAACTGCGCAGCAAATAGCGGAAAGCAGTTATAAAGAATTCTATCATCGGGGCTGGTTTAAGTCATCCTACTGGTTCAATGCCGTACTGTTACGGGGCTACGAAGAACTTTACAGAACAGACAGGAACAAAAAGTATATCCGTGCCATGCAGGAATATGCTAATGAAGTTTGGGAGAAGGAAAGGGACCGCAGCACCAATATGGTAGGCAACAGGCCGGAAAAGGAATTGCTTGGGCAGGCAGGCATGATAGAGATATATTCCCGTTTGGCAGCCATGCAGTAAATGTTCCCCGCCAGGGTATAAAGATTTTAAAAGGAAGGAAACAAAAGATGAGATCATTTAACTCGCCTTTTGTTTCCTTCCTTTTTATATTTCTGGCATACAAAGTTTAACGATACTTTAAAGGGTGATTTTGATATTATAAAATTTGTTAATTTTATACGATTATTATATAACTTGAATACCCGGGAGAACCGTATTACCCTATCCTATGAGGCTGCTTTTTATGCTGGTGTTAGTGTTTTTGCCCTTGCCCGTTATTGGGCAAACAACTGCGCCGTCAGCAAAAAAAGGAGACAGGTCTACCGAGTTCCGGATGAAGGAGGGCAGCTATCTGGCATTTGCCCAGGTAAACCTGAGTATGGGGGAGATAGGGTTCCGTGTGGAAGTGGCTTCTGAGCATAAAAATGGCAAATCCAGGATCGAATTCAGGATAGACAAGCCCAAAGGCAAGATCATAGGAACGTTGGCAGTACCTTACACCGGTGATAGCACATATGCGCTGAAACTGACCGGTAATCTCCGGCACGCCGAAGGCGTACATGATCTCTACATTGTGGCAAAGGGCGCCAACCCATTCAGCATTACTTCTTTCGGATTCATTTTTAATTATTAGTAAAATCGTTAACCCGGTTTAAATGGAAGCAATTATTTTTTGCGGTATCCGCAGCCGGTAGAAAGACGGTATATATTCAAAGACGAAGAACTGCCCATACAGGATGCCTATAGCCAGTTGCTGGCAAAATTCCTGGAAAACATCTGATCGAAGCAACAGAAAAGCCGGATGGAATACCAGCCGGCTTTCTTAAACCATCAACTAAACAACTGACTTTTATTTGAAACGTCAAATTATTGCTTATTGCAACGCACGATAAGTTCCGCTCAACCATCTTCACTCTTCCATCCCAGGCGCCGGATCCCTTTACCACTATTAATAACCCGCGAATCCCCGTTTTGTTGACACAACCGCGCAAATATCAGCCTGCGGCCTGAAATGGGAAATTTAGTAACTTTCGAAGCTAATCAGGCCCGTTATGAAAAGATGGTTGTTCCACTGCCTATTATCGTGTTGTATTCTTTTTACCGTGCCAGCGTTATATGCCAGCGATCCTCTTCCTTATAATATATGGCAACTGGACAACAGGAATGGTTTGTCTAACAGCGCCGTTAATTCGTTGTATGTAGACAGCGACCAGCTGCTCTGGGTCGCTACCTGGGATGGGCTGAACATGTACGATGGCAACGCATTCAGGGTTTTCAACTACAACAAGGAAAACCCCGGCCAAAGCATCGGGAACAACGTAGTGATGCAGGTAACAGAAGACGGTAAAGGCAGGATATGGCTAAGTACCATTGAAGGCGTTTCGCAATACGATAAACGGTCAGGTAAATGCTTTAACTACTTCTATAGCCGCCAGGGAAGCGGAAGGGTCAGCGAGCGTGATTTCCTGTTACTCACGGATACTTCCGGGCAGCTCTTCTGCCTGAACCAGCAGTCGGGGCTTACTCAATATAATGCAGAAAAAGACTCTTTTATTGTCAACTCCTGGCCCCGCAGCAATAACCGGGTGGTTAAAGCAGTGTTCGATGGCGGCAACAGGCTATGGGTCCTGCGCGGAGATGCTGGGCTGGAAGTATACGAACAACAGAACGCTACCTGGCGCCTGGTACAGCGGCATCCCGATGTGCAGTCGTTATTTGTGCCCGATGGCAGGGTGTTTTTCGTAACCAATGCCCGCCAACTGATGGTGGTGGACCCACGTACCCTGGTGGTACAGCAACGCGGACAACTGCCCCATGCCGTCAACGCCCTTATTTATTACAAATCCCATTACCTTTTTGCCTGGAGTACCCAGGGCTTCGGGGTATACGATAACGACCTTCAACCGGCAGACCAATTCATGCAGGAAATCCAATACAGGTTGAAGGATATCCGGATCACTTCCTGGGCAACCGGAACCGAGGAAATTCTATGGTGCGGCACCGACGGCAATGGGATCATGAAAATAGCCCCACCAATGGGCTACTTCGGCGGCGTAACCAGGGCAACAGGCGGACCCGCATACAGCAAACCGGTTAGAGCTTTTGTAAGCAATGGCAACAACCTCTGGGTGGGTACCAAAGGAAGCGGCATTATCAGCATTCCACAGGTCAACGGAACATTGCAGGTCGATAAACAACAACTCTTTACAGAAGAACTGGACAACAATGCGGTTTTCGCATTATGCAAAGGAGCGGATAGCCTCATATATATAGGAACAGATGGGAAGGGCCTGACCGTATACGACCAGCTTTCCCGGCGTTTCCTGAAATGGGCCCAGGTAGAGGGCAGCGCCGGTTTGCCTGCGTTTGGCTCTGTATACGTGATCGTGAAAGACCCTGATAACTCGCTATGGCTGGGCACCAGCGGCTACGGCCTCATTCACCTGCAGATGCAGAGAACAGCAAAGGGTTTAAAAGTGACGGACTTCCAACAATACACCTATAAGGGTACCGGCCAGGGACCTTCCAATGATATTATCTACTCGCTCACCTTGGCCAGCAACAATGGTTTATGGGTGGGATGCCGGTATGGAGGGCTCAATTACTTTAACAAGGGTACCCAACAGTTCACCTTCTTTAAAGCTTTCGGGTATGAAGGCAGTTTGTCGCACAATGATGTATTAGCCGTATACAAAGACAGCCAGCGCCGTTTATGGGTAGGCACCAGTTATGGACTTAACTATATCCAGGAATCTTCACTGAAAGGCTTGCAGCCGGTGTTTACCCGTTTCAATACAGGTAATGGGTTGCCCAATAATACTATTCATGCTATCACGGAAGATGACAAAGGCCAGGTTTGGGCCAGCACGAACAAGGGACTGGCAAGAATAGACCCTGCTACCGGCGAGATTGCGCACTTCCAGGAAACAGATGGTTTGCAAAGCAATGAGTTCAGTGATGGCGCCGCCTGGAAGGATGAAGAAGGGCGGTTGTACTTTGGCGGAATTTACGGTTTCAATTATTTCCATTCAGATAATATCCGGCAACGGCGCTGGTATCCGAACCTGCTGGTCACAAGTTTACAACTGGCGGGCAAAGGAACAGAAAATGGTTTGTGGGTATTGAAACCAGGACAAGATCCTGCAGTTGCCTATACGTTGTCGCGCCGCGATAACTTTTTTGAATTGCAGGCAAGGGCATTGAGCTTTTTGCAGGCAGAAAAATGCGAGTATGCCTGGCAGTTGGAAGGTTTTGACCAGTCGTGGCAATACTCCGGCGGTACAGGTAAGGTAGCCTATGGCAACCTGCCCCCGGGCAATTACGTTCTCAAAGTTAAATGGAGCAATGGAGAAGGAGAGTGGACCGTTCCCGGCACATTGGTGCATATCACCGTAGAACAATTCTTCTGGTTAACCTGGCCTGCGTTTGTGCTGTACTTTGTACTGATGGCAGCCATAGGAACGGCTTTCTGGTTTTACAGGAAGAATAAGATGGAGATGAAACACCAGCTGGAAATGGAACACCTGCTTCGCAAGAAGGAAGAAGAGGTACATGCCACGCAACTGCATTTCTTCACCAACATCGCACACGAGCTGCAAACTCCGCTCACGCTGATAGTTGGCGCTGCCGAAAGGAGCAGGGAAAACCCCACTGACGCTCACAATATGGCGCTGGTTCACCAGCAGGCCTCACGTTTAACATACCTGGTACAGCAACTGCTGGAATTCAGGAGAGCGGAAGCAGGCTACATGAAAACCTATTATACCACTTTCAATATTTCTGACCTGGTAGAAAATATTGTAGCCTTGTTTCAGCCGTTAGGCAAAAAACAACAGTTGCATTGGGAAATAAACATTGCTCCCGGTATGGTTGCAGGCATGGATAAAGATAAGTTGGAGAAGATCCTTTTTAATCTCCTTAGCAACGCCTGCAAGTACACCAAAAAAGGAGAGCGCATAGTTTTTAATGCCGGGGTGAAAAACAATGCCCTGGAAATTTACGTGTATAACAGCGGTAGCCAGTTGTCGGACGCTCAGCTGGAGGGCATCTTTACCCGGTTCTTTACAGCGGGCGAACACACGCAGGAATATACGGGAACGGGTATAGGACTGGCATTTACCCAGCAGCTGGTGCTGCTGCTCAAAGGCAACATCTTTGCCCGCAACGAAGATGGCGGTATCGCATTCCATGTAAGCCTGCCTTTACCTGCCCAGGTAGGGCAAACAGTTGAGCGTACCACCCCGTCTTATCTGCTCAAATCTATCGTGGCCGACCTGGGAACAGATTCCCGTCCGGAACTGGACCCTAATAAACTGGCTATTATCCGGAGTGCGCAGCAGTCGGACAAGAAAAGCATATTGCTGGTAGAAGATGAAGCAGCGATCAGGCAGTTGCTGAAAGAGTTGCTGGCGCCTTATTATATTATATATGAAGCAGAGAACGGGGCCCAGGCCCTGGAATTTATCAGGCAAACCATGCCGGATCTCATCATCAGCGATATCATGATGCCTGACATGAACGGGTTGGAGCTTTGCAATAAAATAAAAGAAGCGCCGGCTTCCTGTCATATTCCTTTTATTATTCTCTCTGCCCGCGGCACTATCGACCAGCAGACGGAGGGATATGAGGCGGGAGCAGATGCCTACCTGCCCAAACCATTTTATGCAGCCCATTTGCTGGTACGGGTACGAAAACTGCTCGAATACCGGCAGCGCTTACACGATATCTTTAAAACCCAAACTCCATTGGCCCAGTTAGGAGAGTCGGAGGTTGAAGATAAAGACAAACAATTCCTGCAGGAACTGGTAGCATTTATAGAGCAACATATGGACGAAGAGGAGTTGAATGCCGAAATGCTGGAGAAACATTTTCTGCTGAGCAGGATGCAGCTGTACAGGAAACTGAAAACACTTTCCAACATGACGCCCAACGAATTTATAAGGTATGTAAGGTTGCAGCAGGCGGCTATCCTGCTCGTCAAAACCCAGCTTACAGTAGCAGAAATTTTTTATAGAACAGGGTTCAATAACCAATCCTATTTCTTCAGGGAATTCAAAAAATTATACCACTGCTCGCCCAGCGAATTCAGGGAGCAGCAAACCATTGTGTAGTATTAATTCGTTGATTATCAATTATGTATTTTTTCGATTGTACAGTTTTTTGCAATAATAGTACAGTCATTTTCCTTCCCAAGCCGCTAGATTTGGGACATGATTCCAACGTATGAAATAGCGGAATTCCACTTTCCTGGTAATTAAGGAGTAATTAAATTTTTTTGAAAACCGGCTCCTGAAAAGAGCCATAAATTCTTACGAATGAAAAACTGGACAGTATTCATGACTGCCGCATTCCTGCTGCTGGTCGGAGGCGCCTTCGCACAGGTGAAAGTAAGCGGAAAGGTTAGTGATGCTCAGGGTGCTCCCATCCCGGGAGTAACCATCCTCCAACAAAATACCAGCAATGGTACGGTTTCACAGCCCGACGGAACATGGTCGCTCACCCTGGTAGATAAGGTGCCTGCGTCCCTTCAATTCTCCTTTATGGGATTTATCACCAAAACAGTTCACTACTCCGGCAGCGGAGCTTTAAATGTGGTTTTATTAAAAGATGAAGTTGGTTTGAAAGATGTAGTCGTGATCGGCTATGGCACACAACGGAAAAGCCAGATCACGGGCGCTATTTCCTCTATCGACGGTAAAGCCCTTGCAAAAACGCAGGCAGTAGACCTGAGCACAGCCCTGCAGGGCCAGGCGCCAGGCGTAACCGTCACTTCCCCGACCGGCGCCCCGGGCACGGAAGCGGTTATACGTATCCGCGGTATCGGTACTTTAAATAACAGCAATCCTCTCTTTATCGTGGACGGAGTGCCAATGACCAGCGGTCTCACCACTATCTCGCCCAATGACATCGCCTCCATGGAAGTACTGAAAGACGCGGCCGCTGCTGCGATCTACGGTTCCAGGGCCGCCAATGGCGTGGTACTGGTGACCACTAAATCCGGGCAGCCAGGCAAAAATGAAGTAGGACTGGAAGTAGCCTATGGCATCGCCAAAGCATCCGGGTTGCCTAAAATGATGTCGACCGCCCAGTTCATTGAACTGCAGAACGAAGCATTTGCAAACGACGGCTCAGCTACCCGCAACCAGGACGACCCATCCAAACTGCCTAATACCAACTGGCTGGACGCAGTTTTCCGCCAGGCCCTGACCCAGCGTTATAACCTCAGTTTCTCCGGCGGGTCAGAAAAAACCAGGTATTACCTTTCCGGCAATGTGCTGAACCAGGATGGTACTATCGTTAATTCCAATTTCAAACGTTATGGTCTGAGATCCAATATCAGCAGCGATGTAAAAAACTGGCTGCGGGTAGGGGAAAACCTCAGCCTCACTTACGACCGTACGAAACAGGTAGGAGCCAGCGGCGACGGCGCCCGCCCCGGCAGCTTGCCGGGTGTGGTAAGGTATGCGCTGATCAGGCCTAACGCTATTCCGGTATATGATAGCAAAACCGGTTTATACACCGATCTGCCGCCGGCAGACCTCTATAAAAGCGCACTGTTGTACGGAGATGGAAAGAACCCGTTGGCAATTGCCGACTACCGGTTCAGCAACAACAGTAACTACCGCTTGCTGGGAAATGTTTTCGCAGAAGCAAGGATCGGTAACGACTTCAAGTTCAGAACAGACGCCGGCGCCGACGTTATCTTCGCTGAACATCAGCAGTACAGCGGGCAAATTCCGGGCGACCGTACAACCCTCCAGGATAAAGACAAGGGCCTCGACAAGTTCAGGAACAGGTCTACCGTGCTTAACTGGACAAACGTATTGAACTACAATCATATCTTTAATAAAAAACATGATGTAGGGGTTACCCTGGGTAGCGAGTATATCACGGCGAAAACCGACTATCTCTCTGCCTCCCGCAATGGCTACGACAGTCGCGCAGACCAGTCGCCCAGCCTGCAATACCTCGCCTACGGATCAGGACAACAGTTTAACGACGGTATCCTGGAAGAATGGGCCCTTATGTCTTATTTCGGTCGCATAACCTATGCCTACGACAGCAAATATTTACTGAATGTAAATATGCGTGCAGATGCCTCCTCCCGCTTTTCTAAAAACAACCGCTGGGGTTATTTCCCATCTTTCTCGGCCGGCTATAACATTGCCAGGGAAAGTTTCATGAAAGACGTTACCTGGCTCAATGACCTGAAGATCCGTGGCGGCTGGGGCCAGCTCGGAAACCAGAACATCGGGCTGTATCCTTTCTCCACTATTTACTCCACTGCCAACAACGTATTACAGGTAGTGAGCAGGGGAAACCCGGATGTAAAATGGGAAACAACTACCCAGTCGAACATTGGTATTGACGCGGCTTTCTTTAAAGGCGCACTGTCTTTAAGCCTGGATTATTTCAATAAGCAAACCAGCGATATCCTCATCCAGCTTCCTTCTTCCTATACCAATGGCGATGCCGCGCCAGCCTACGTGAACGGTGCAAAAATGAGCAACAAGGGATTTGAAATGAACGTTGGCTACCGACAGGCCTTTAATAAAGACCTGTCGCTGAATGTATCCGCAAACGTTACCACGCTGAAGAACAAAGTTGTTTCATTGTACAAGGGAAAAGAACAGATCTTCTCTGCCGGTTCAGGCAGGGTGATACTGAGGGAAGGACAACCTATCAGCTCCTTCTTTGGTTATAAAACAGCCGGCATCTTCCAGAATGAAAAGGAAATACAGGATTATAAGAACAGCAACGGAGAACTGCTGCAACCAAACGCAAAACCAGGGGATATCCGCTTCGTGGATGTAACCAACGATGGTAAGATCGACGACGCCGACCGTACCATCATCGGCAATCCTAATCCTAAATTCCTGTACAGCCTTAACGCCAGCCTGAACTACAAGCAGTTTGACCTGACTGTTTTCTTCAACGGCGTACAGGGCAACCAGATCTACAACGAAGTGGATAATATCATCAACAGCTTTGATGGACGCGGATTCAACAACAAGGAAGACTTCTACAACAGCCGCTGGCATGGCGAAGGTACAAGCACTACCACACCCCGCGCTACCTTCCAGGACCCGAACAACAACCGCAGGAATTCAGACCGCTATATCCAGAGCGGCAGCTACCTGAGACTTAAGAATATCATGCTGGGATATACGCTGACGCCGCAGTTGTTGCAAAGAATAGGATTCAGCCAGGCGCGCGTTTATGTAAGCGGACAAAATATCTGGACCATTACTAAATACAAAGGCATGGACCCAGAGCTGTACACCAACGAAAACCTCGCGAATTACGGGGATCTGGCAGTAGGAATAGATATGGGTACTTATCCTCCTTCCAAGACTTTCACGGTAGGATTACAATTAAGTTTCTAACCCATCAAAACAAGCGATCATGAAAAAGATATTTGCTATCATAGTTGCTGCATTCACTTTTACCAGCTGCAGCAAACAACTGGAAAAATACCCGCAGGGTAAACTGACGGAAGACAACGTGTTCACGCAGCCGAACGACTTCCTCATGGCAATAGATGCAGCCTACGTACCGCTGACCAACCGTTTCCGCGGCGAATGGGACTGGGATAACGGAAGCAGCATTCCCCGCGACTGGGTGATCGGAGATGTAATGAGCGATGACGCAGTGAAGGGAGGAGGAAGCCTGGGCGACCAGGAAGATATGAGAAGAATGCAGACGTTCAGCATTTTCCCTGAAAACAACAACGTGGTAGGCGTATGGCGGTTCAACTATAAAGGCATTGATGCCGCTAACACCTTGCTGACGCAGGACGGAAGCAAAGTGCCGGGACTGGATGCCGCTTTATGGAAACGGATGCAGGGAGAAGCTTACTTTTTAAGGGCGTTCTACTACTTCCGCCTGGTAGTGAACTTCGGCGATATTCCTTTGCTCATACCGGAAAAACAGTTAAAGGATAACACCGTGCGCACACCCGTTGCGCAGGTGTACGAACAAATAGAGAGTGACCTGAAACAGGCTATCAGCCTGCTTCCGCCTGCCTACAACGATAACGATAATTATCACAGGGCTACCAGCGGCGCCGCACATGCGTTGCTGGCTAAAACCTACCTGTATCGCAGTCGCTGGCAGGATTGTCTCAACGAGATCGTGGAAGTGGAGAAGAATAATTATATCCTGACAGATAAATTCGAAGACAATTTTAACGGGGTTGGAGAAAGAGCCGGAGAGATCATTTTTGCAGCCCGTCACGACGCTGGCAAAGCGCCTTCACAGGGCAGTATCCTTAATGCGGTATTTGCACCGCAAGGCAAGGGCTGGGGCTTCGAAATCCCAACCCAGGACCTGGTAAACGAGTTTGAAACAGGAGATCCGCGCAGGGCCGCCACATTGTTCATGCAGGGCGATAAATACCTGGATGGCAGCAACTATGATCCAGCCTGGTCGCCGCTCACCGGTTATAACGTACGCAAATTCATGAGCAACGTAAGCCCGATCGACGATGGCGGAGTTGATTTCGTTTACATCCGCCTGGCAGATGTGATCTTATGGAAAGCAGAATGCCATGCCAACCTGAATATGCCCGACCAGGCAAAAGCCGACCTGGAAAGGGTAAGGGCCCGCGCGAGAAAATATGCCGCTAATCCTGCCGCCAACCTGCCTGCCGTTACAACCTCTGATAAAGCTGCCCTGTTAAAAGCTATACAGCATGAAAGAAGAGTGGAACTGGCATTTGAAGGGCACCGGTATTACGACCTGGTACGCTGGGACCTGGCTAAAACCGTATTGGCAAAAGCGGCAGATGCAGATCCGCTCAAAGGGTACCACGACTATGGCAACGGATGGCAATCATTTAATAAACTATTACCGATCCCGCAACGGGAAACGGATCTCCTGGGACTAAAACAAAATCCTGGATACTAATTGGCGAAACAACCGCCATCACCTCATATTTAAATGGAATGATGAAAGTAAGTGTAAACAGGTTTATGGAGAATCCATTGTTGAAACCTGCAGATGTAAAGCCCAGCAGGCCGGGACTGGAAGTAGCCTGCCTGCTGAACCCGGGCGTATTTGAGTTTGATAATAAGATATGGTTGATCGTCAGGGTGGCCGAACGCCCTCACCAGCAGCAGGACCTGATCTCTTTTCCTGTATTGGAGGAAAACGGGATAAGGATCATCGAAATATCCAAAAAAGATCCGGACCTGGTAGCAACAGATCCCCGCGTGATCCGCTACCGGGGCGACGATTATCTTACCACGCTTTCGCACCTCCGGCTGCTGTGCAGTGAAGACGGCA
Organism: Chitinophaga terrae (ex Kim and Jung 2007); assembly: GCF_900107795.1. GTDB lineage: Bacteria > Bacteroidota > Bacteroidia > Chitinophagales > Chitinophagaceae > Chitinophaga > Chitinophaga terrae. The sequence continues at coordinate 40,279 of NZ_FNRL01000026.1, read as the reverse complement.
TCAGGTTTTATGAACCGGAAGGATACCCGCAGCTGCATGGAATAGGACAACTGGAAACATTCGGGATTGAAGATTGCAGGGTAACGAAGATCGGCGACACCTACTACCTGACCTATACCGCTGTTTCGCCAAACGGCGTAGCGGTGGGAATGCGTACAACGAAAGACTGGAAAACGTTTACCCGTGAGGGTGTCATCATTCCGCCGCATAATAAGGACTGCGCGTTGTTTGAACAAAAGATACATGATCATTACTATGCCCTGCACCGCCCGAGCAGCGTAGACCTGGGAGGGAACTATATCTGGCTGGCCAAGTCGCCCGACGGCAAGCACTGGGGGCACCATAAGTGCCTGGTTAAAACCCGCGAAGGGTATTGGGACAGCGCCAGGGTAGGCGCGGGCGCCGCGCCAATTAAAACTTCAGCCGGCTGGCTGGAGATCTACCACGGCGCTAATGCAAAACAGCAATACGGGTTAGGCGCTTTGCTGCTGGACCTGGACGATCCGTCTAAAGTGCTTGCCAGGAGCGAAGATCCGATCATGGCGCCCGAAGCGCCCTATGAACTTACAGGTTTTTTCAGCCAGGTGGTTTTCACCAATGGTCATGTGGTCAGGGGAGATGAACTGACTATTTATTATGGTGCGGCAGATGAAGTAGTGTGTGCAGCGAAATTTTCTATTGCCGATATCCTTTCATCTTTAAACCGGTGAAGCTATGCTCAAGAATCTGAAGGCGGAGATCCGTCACTTCGCTGAACAGCCGCACGATTTCCGGATACTGGTACTAACCAACATGATCTATGCCCTGGTACTGCCGGTGATCGATATATTTGTGGCCGCCTATGTGATGCGTAACTCTAACGACCCAACGAAGGTGGTGATCTACCAGCTTACCATATATACTGGAATACCGCTCACATTTCTTATCAATGGTTTCCTGCTGAACAGGTTTAGCATTAAAACCCTGTATTCGGCAGGCATGATGCTGAGCGGGGTATCGATGATGGTAATGATGTCGCTGACTACGCTGGATCTTACCGGTATTGCCGTTGCAGGTATGATCATGGGTATGTCGTTCGGTTTTTACTGGGCCAACAGGGATTACCTCGCCCTCTCTATCACCAACGATCATAACAGGAATTATTACTATGGGCTCGAAACCTTTTTTTATACGATCATAGCGGTGGTAATACCTATCTGCATAGGATGGTTTATTGAACTGGTTGGGAACAAACAGAGTGTAAATGTAGCTTACCGCATCATTACCGCCATCGTGTTTGTAGTTACCATCGCGGCATCTGTAGTGTGTTTCAGAGGGAATTTTTCCAATCCCAAACAGCAAAGGTTCATCTTCTTCAAATTTGATCCTTACTGGAGCAAGCTGTTATTGCTGGCTGCATTAAAGGGACTGGCGCAGGGCTACCTGGTAACTGCTCCTGCTATGCTCATCATGTTACTGCTGGGAAAAGAAGGCGCGTTGGGTACCGCTCAGTCGGTAGGCGCCATCATTGCCGCGATACTGATGTACATCATTGGCCGTATGGCAAAGCCAGCGCACCGTTTGTACATTTTTGCAGCAGGGCTGGTCTTCTTTGCCATTGCTGCTATATTCAACGGCGCCCTTTTCAATGCAACGGGAGTGATCATATTCATGATGTTCCTGCTGCTGGCCAAACCCTTGCTGGACCTGGCTTATTTTCCTATCCAGTTTAATGTGATAGATATTTTATCGAAGAAAGAGCGGAGAAATGAATTCGCCTATATACTGAACCATGAAGTAGGCCTGTATGCCGGCCGCTTCCTGGGTGCAGCCACTTTTATTTTCCTGGCTTATTATTTTTCAAGGGAAGCGGCATTGCGCTATGCTATCGTAATTATTGCGCTGCTGCAGTTGTTGTCGCTGATCGTTGCCCGTAGCATAATCCGCCAGGGAAAAGAGATGATCACAGAACTTAATGAAAAAAATTCACAGCATGGTAAAATTGAAACAGACAGCCATCCTGCTATGCCTGGCGTGGACAGCCTGTAAGGAGACGCCGCCGGAACCGGTAAAACAGGAAGCAATAGCCAGGGTGAACCAGATGCCGGCCATACCGCAACCATTGCAGATAATTGACTGGTATACCCTTGCCCGGCAGTTCGACAGTACAGTGTATGATTTTAAAGCTACAGGGCCCCATTGGCCGCTCGTGTGGTGGGATAGCTCCAAACACAACTTCCCGCAACCCGTCGTGGGCTTATATACGGCTATGGATGATCAGCGCCAGGGCCCCGCACATAACAAGGGAATGTTCCATGAAGCGTTGGCCACTATGGGCGCAACATTAGGCGCTTCGCTGGTTGGCATAGATAAAAGCAGTCAACAGGGGCTGGACTATGTGAGTATGTTGAAGAACTATTTCAACAGCGAAACGAAATGGAATATCATGATGAACAATACCTGCCCAGAAGTAGCGTTGCTGGGCGGCGGGTATGGGAGAGACTGGTGGTACGACGTATACCCGAATATGTTATTCTACGGTATCTACGACCGTTATCCTTCCGTAGCCGGGCTGGATTCATTAGCCCGCACTATAGCGGAGCAGTTCTGTGCAGCGGATTCCGTATTGAATGGCGACTACAACCATACGTTCTTCGACTATGCGGCAATGACGCCTAAGTCGAACCAGATCTGTCACCAGCCCGATGCAGCCGCGGGGCATGCCTATGTGTTGTATGCAGCTTATAAGAAGTTTAACGATCCCCGTTATCTCAAAGCTGCTATTCATGCCCTGGGAACTTTGCAGAAGCAACCTAAAAACACCTTCTACGAAATATTCATGCCTTTCGGCGCTTTAATGGCGGCGAGGCTGAATGCAGAACAGGGGCAATCGTTTAATGTGCAACCCTTCCTCGATTGGACATTCAACGGCGATCCTGAATGTCGTATAGGCTGGGGCGTACTCGTAGGCAACTGGAACGGGATAGATATTTCAGGTATTGTGGGCAGCACTACCGACAGGGGAGGATACGGTTTCCTGATGAATACCTTCGACGCCGCATGGCCGCTGGTGCCGTTGGTACGCTATGATCCTTCCTATGCGGCTGCTATCGGTAAATGGATGCTGAATGCAGCCAATGCAGCCCGTTTCTTCTATACCCAGTATATGCCTGATGAACACGAAACGATCCCGGAAAAAGCAGGCATTACCAAGGGGGTTATCGGCTACGAGGGTATTATCCACTCGCCGTCGTACCCTGAATACGCTCACCTGAAAGCGCCGGTAGCGCAGGGCGATGGTCCTTTATGGGCCAAAGGCAACCCGGATGTTTCACAGTTCAGCGTGTATGGCAGCGGGCATGTAGGCATCTTTGGCAGCATTATCCGGAACACCAATGTGAACGGCATATTGCAGCTAAACCTGCTGGCGACCGACTTTTTCAGGGATAAGGCTTATCCTTCTTACCTGTACTATAACCCATACCCTGAAACAAAAAAAGTAATGCTGCCGCTCGGCGAAACGGCTGTTGATATATACGATACCGTTAGCAGGCAGTTTATCGCACGGAATGTAAAAGGTGACTATGAATTATCGTTGAATGCAAACACAGCAGCCGTTACTGTACTGACTCCTGTTAAAGGAAAAGTAAAAAAGAATGGAAACCAGCTGCTGGTAGATGATGTTGTTGTGGCTTGGAAATAAGCATGCGCCCGGAAGGAGATCAGTCAGGTTTCCTTTCGGGCCTTATTAACAACCGTAACGACTGGTCCCTCGTGAAATACGCGATCAGCCAGTTAAAGAAGGTTTTTGTACGGTTCCTGTAGGTGATGAGAAAGCTAAGGTGAATGAACAGCCATATAAACCAGGCGATGAAACCGCTGAAATGCATCTTTGGCTTGGGTATATCGGCCACAGCTTTATTTCTTCCAATGATCGCCATACTTCCCTTATCAAAATATTTGAATGGCTTCAACGGCTGGGATGCCGCCATCGCGCGCAGGTTTTTGGCCAGCTGAACCCCTTGTTGGATAGCTACCTGCGCCAGCTGCGGATGCCCGTTAGGAAAGGCTTCATCTGAAGTCTGCAGGCAAACATCCCCGATCGCATATATGTTCTTCAAACCTTTAACGGCGTTATATTCGTCTACGATCAAACGTTTGCCACGCCCGTAGCACGAATCAGGTATGCCCGGTATAGGGTCTACCGTTACCCCCGCCGCCCATACAACCGTTTTGGTAGCGATCGACTCGCCGTTTGCAAACGTTACCACGTCGTTGACATAATCCTTTACCTGCATGCCCAGTTTTACCTCTACACCCATCCTGGTTAGATCGTTGAAGGCATCCTGCTGTGACTTTTCACTCATAGCCGCTAACACTTTAGGCAACCCGTCTACCAGGTAGATATGCGATTCATATCCTTTACCGGCCAGCTCGGGGTAATCTTTAGGCACTACGTTTTTCTTCAGTTCAGCCAGCAGCCCTGATACTTCCACGCCGGTTGGCCCGCCGCCCACCACCACAATAGTAAGCAGTTTGGCCCTTTCTGCCGGGTCCTGGGTCAGGCAGGCCTGCTCCATCACTTTGAGGAAATGGTTCCTCAATTCCAAAGCGTTGTCAACTGTTTTAACGGGCAAAGCGTTTTTCTTCACGCTTTCCATCCCGAAATAGTTATTCGTGGTACCCTGGGCAAATACGAGGATGTCGTAACTCAGGGTAGTGGTAGATAAGACAACTTTATTCTCTTCAGGGATCACTTCTTTGAACTCACCGATCACAAACCGCACGTTTTTCCGCTTGCGCAACAGCTTCCTGAAAGGATAACTGATGTCTGTCGGGTCCAGAAACGCCATTGAAACCTGGTATACCAGGGGAGGGAAGTAGTTATAGTTGTTCCTGTCGACCAGCGTAACTGTATAGTTCTCATTTGAACCCAGCTTCCTGATCAGATTGATACCAGCAAAACCGCCTCCTATAATAACAATGTGTTTCATAGCAATGCTTTTTGCCCTTTAAACAGATAGCGTACCATTTTGTTTGGCAACAGAAATTTATCGAAAACTGACTTTTGATCACCTGTTCTTGTCCACACGTCAATTATCTTTTAATAAGCGCAGCTATGGGCGTAGGTTTATCAAAAAAAAGACAATGTCAGTTACGCCACTATCTTCCCGTCAAACCTACATCGATTGGTTACGCATATTTGCCATCATCGGCGTTTTGTTATTTCACTCTGCAATGCCTTATGTGGCAGATTGGGAGTGGCATATCAAGAATCCCGAGACCAGCAACACCCTCCTGGAATTAAATGATTTCATGAGCCGCTGGCGCATGCCGCTTTTATTCTTTATTTCCGGCGCCGTCAGTTATTTCATGCTGCAGCGATATAATGGCAGCGCGTTCCTGGGGCAACGCTTTCTGCGTTTATTCGTTCCGCTTATAGTGGGTATTCTGGTGATCGTGCCTCCCCAGATCTACCTGGAAAGAGTGGTGGCAGGGTACCAGGGCAATTTCTGGCAATTTTACCTGCATATGTTTAAAACAGGCGCTTACCCGAAGGGAGATTTAAGCTGGCATCACCTGTGGTTTATCTGCTACCTGCTGGTATACGATATTTTACTTACGCCGCTGTTCGTACACCTGATGTCGAAGGGCCGGAAACTTATGCAGCGGCTGGAGTGGCTGGCAAAAGGCAGCAGGATCTATTTCCTGGCGCTGCCGGGAGTACTGGTGTATACCTTCTGGATGAACAGGTTCCGCGCCACTCATGACCTGATCCACGATTATGGTTATTTTCCTTACTATCTCTTCTTTGTGCTGGTAGGTTTTATATGTATTGCCAACCAGTCGTTTATGGATAGCCTGGCCCGTAACAGGAGAACATCCTTTGCCATCGCTGTATTATCTATACTGATCATCAATTATTGCCGCTGGAATAAGATCGAACCATGGTTTGCAACAGGATATTTCAACCCCGACTATCGTTTTTACCTTTTTGCCTTTGTTGGCGGCGTGAATGCCTACATGTGGGTGTTCACCGCGGTAGGCTACGGAAAACAGTACCTTAACAGGCCATGGAAAGGGATGGCTTATGTGAACCAGGCGGTATATCCCTTCTATATCCTGCACCAGACGGTGATCGTTATAATCACCTTTTACCTGGTTAAGGTACCGGACCCGATAGGTATGAAATATATATTCACAGTTATCGTAACTTTCCTTCTGAGTATGTGTATCTTTCATTTGTTTATACGTCCTTTTGCGGTCATGAGATTTTTGTTTGGAATGAAAGGAACAGGAAAGAAGAAAGAAAAGGAAAATTTGATAGTTCACCCGGTTGCAGTTACAGTATTATGAAATTCTTCTGGAAATATATCTTCCCACTGGTATTCGGGTTGCTGGCATATTTTACTATCCGGTTGCTGACAGACAGCATCTCGGGGATGAAATTCTGGTACCGTCCTTTTGCCATCAATGCCATCGAGATCATTACCAGCATACTGACAGGCTATGTGCTCATTTGGCTGGTGAACAGGGTATTGAACTATTTTGATCAGCAGAACAGGCAGAGCTTTACTTTCCAGGTATTCAAAAAGGAACTGTTCTATGTAGTAGTGGTCAGTCTGCTGGTTCAGAATGCGTTCCTCACTACCATGGCCGCGTCTACAGATGATGGTTTGCAATGGTATGACGTGGCAGATATCAACATCATTCCCTTGTTCTATACCCTGATCTATTACGGTGTGCGCCGTTCGGTCAGTTTCCTCAATGCGTATGTGGAAAGCAAAGTTCAGCTGGAACGTGTTACCAATGATCACCTGCAAACGGAATTGAAATTCCTGAAAGCACAGTACCATCCTCATTTCCTTTTCAATGCGCTGAATACGATCTATTTCCAGATGGACGAGAATGTGCAGGAAGCCAAGAAAACAGTAGAGAGATTCTCAGAGTTACTGCGTTACCAGTTATACCATCAACATAAACAGATCAGCATTGGCCAGGAGACCCGCTACCTGGAAAGTTTCATTAAAGTGCAGCAGCTCCGGGTAGCAGAGCGCCTTCAGTTAAAAGTATTGTTTGATCGAAGTCTCGACAATGAAATGGTTTACCCGCTCCTCTTTCTGCCGTTAGTGGAGAATGCCTTCAAGTATGTGGGTGGAGATCTGATGATTGATATCCGGTTATACAGGGAAGATGATAATATTGTTTTTGAAGTGAAGAACAGTGTCCTGCATCCCGAACCTCCGAAGGGAGATGGGGGTATAGGATTAGAGAATTTAAACAGGCGGCTTGAATTGTTGTATCCTGGCAAATACAACTTCCGTACAAAGCGGGATAATGATTTTTATATTGCAGAACTAAAGCTGGCGTTAACATATGAATAGTCCAAAGATCAGGTGTATCATTACGGATGATGAACCCTTTGCCGCAAAAGGATTGGAAGGATATGTCGCTAAGATCCCCTTCCTGGAATTAGTGGCCAGATGTGAAGATGCGTTGCAGTTGAATGCCGTGTTGAAACAACAGTCGGTAGATCTGTTGTTCCTCGACATAGAAATGCCGCATGTTTCAGGTATCGCCTTTTTAAAAGGCTTGCCTAACCCGCCTAAAGTAATATTTACAACGGCCTATGATCAATACGCTATTGAAGGTTATGAGCTTGATGTATTGGATTACTTGTTAAAACCTATATCTTTCGATCGTTTCCTTAAAAGCGCCAATAAGGCTTACGATTATTTCAACAGTCAGCAAAAGAATGAAGCCATTTCGTATTGTTTTATTAAAGTAGACCAGAAACTGGAAAAGGTGTTTTTTAATGAGATACAGATGGTCGAAGCCCTGGGTAATTATGTAGCAGTGTATACGGGCGGCAGGAAACTGCTTACCCATGTAACGTTAAAAAACATGCAGGAAAACCTGCCTGTTTCTATGTTTATCCAACCCCATAAGTCTTTCCTTGTAAATATGCAGTTTATTACGGCCATTGAAGGCAATACCCTGCACATAGGCGCTTTGCAAGCCCCTGTCAGCAAGTATTCCAAAGATGAGATATTAGAGAAAATAGTGAACAATACCCTGATCAGGCGCCAGCAATAACTGGTGTTTATAACCTTCACAACGGATGAGAAGAATAATAAAACCGGGTGGTCAACCGTTTTATTCGGGTGATCGGGCAGCAGGGGCCGGTTAACTTACAGTCCCCAGTGAAGCCTCGCCCCGCCGTGTTCTGCCTTATTATCTCTTTGCCGCGATCTGTTATAGCCGTAATTTACAGCAGGAATATCGCCGGGCCGATCAAACTATTTGCCGGCCGGATCGTTATAGGCTAGTATAGAGGTAGGGAAAAGATCCTGCTATCCTCATTCAAAAAGCAGTTAAATGGATATAAGACAATTTGAAGATAAGGGGCTGGCGCATTATTCATATGCCATCTACAGTAAAGCGACGAACCAGGTAGTGTTGGTTGATCCTTCAAGAGATCTCACTCCATATTTGGAATTTACCCATTCAAAGAACGCGGCAATAGCCGGGGTGATCATCACTCATCCCCACGCCGATTTTGTGAGCGGGCATTTGGAGTTACATAAAAAACATGGCGTAGCTGTTTACTGTTCACGGCTGGTAGGCGCCAGCTTTCCCTATACCGGGTTTGATGAAGGGGAAGAAATAGTGATAGGAGATATCGTTTTAAAAGCGCTGAATACACCGGGGCATTCGCCCGACAGTATCAGCGTAGTATTGGTTCACCGGGGCCACGATGCCGCCGTATTCACAGGCGATACCCTGTTCATCGGCGACTGCGGGCGCCCCGATCTCCGGGAAGGAGCAGGCAACATCACGGCTGCAAAAGAAGAACTGGCCCGGCAGATGTATTATTCCCTCCGGGAAAAGCTGATGGTGCTGCCCGATGATGTGCTGGTTTTTCCTGCTCATGGCGCAGGCACCCTTTGCGGCAAGTCGCTGAGCGATGCCCATAGCAGCACAATCGGCGCCGAAAGGGTCAGCAATTGGAGCGTGCAGCCCATGACGCCCGAAACTTTTATTGAAAAGCTCCTGGCAGATCAGCCTTTTGTTCCCAAATATTTCCCGTTCGATGTAGCGTTGAACAGGATAGGAGCCCCCAACCTGGCCGAAGCCCTGGCAGGGGTTAAAAGAGGCAATACCGGGGAGTTGGAAGAAGGAGTTACCATCATAGACACCCGCCCCCAGGAGGTATTCAAACAGGGGCATCTCCCGCATGCCATTAATCTCCAGGATGGCAGCAAGTTCGAAACCTGGCTGGGAAGCATAGTATCACCGGAAGAACCGTTTTACCTTATCAGCGGAAACGACATTCACCTGAAACATGTGATAGGCAAAGCATCCAAGATCGGTTACGAAGCCTTCATCGAAGCCGCCATAGTACTGAACGACGGCGATGTGCTGATGCCCCGGATGTCGATCGACGATTTCAGGAAGCACCCGGAAAACTATACAATAGTAGACGTCCGTATGCCGTCGGAAGTCGCCGGCCGTAAAATATTTCCCAACGCTATCAATATCCCTTTAGACCAGCTCCGCGAACGGATCAACGACATCCCGCTCGACAAGCCGGTGGTCGTTCACTGCGCCGGCGGCTACAGGAGCGCTGCCGCCAGCAGTATTGTCGCCGATAAGATCGGCAACAGCGTACCGGTGTATGATCTCAGCGAAGCAGTCAACACCTTTTAAACGCTTTTCCCTATTTTTGCCGCCTAAACGATATTAGCATTATGGCAGCAACAAAGATCACAGTTAATAGTAATGGCTCTTTAAGAGTTGAAGGAGATTTCGAAATTGTAGACAAGAACGGTAATAAATATGACCTCGGCGGTCGCGAGATCGTTAGTATCTGCCGCTGCGGCATGAGCGCCAACAAACCTTTCTGCGATGGCTCCCACAAAGGCCACTTCGAACACGAAGCGGTAGCCTTCGCACTCCCTCCCAAAAAATAGCTGGTTCGACAGGGAGGTTTCACGCAGAGACGCAAAAGGAGCAAAGAGGCAAAGATTTTTTATTAAGGAAATTAAGAAAGCAAAGGAAGTTGAGATTATGTAATAACACACTATCAACTTCCTTTGCTTTCTTAAAACTCGCTTCGATCCAAAAATCTTTGCCTCTTTGCTCCTTTTGCGTCTCTGCGTGAAACTTACGCGTGAAACCTTATCTTTGCGCGCTCGAAGCAACTTTAAGAAGTATGAGTGTAACCAGAAAAGCGTTGATTCCCATACTGTTGGGTATATGCGGTACGGCTGCCGCACAGCAGCGGGATACCGCGATGACCAGGCAACTGGATGAAATAATTGTCCAGGAGAACAGGTTTTCCGGACCCGTTAAGGAGCTTAACAGGAATATTACCATAATTACCCGCAAACAGATCAGTGAAATGCCTGTATCCTCGCTTAGCGAGGCGCTGGCATATGTGCCGGGACTGGATGTGCGTCAACGGGGCCCGGAAGGCGTGCAGACAGATATTGGCATCGACGGCGGAACTTTTGATCAGACGCTCATCCTGTTAAATGGCGTTAAGATCACAGATCCGCAAACGGGTCATAATATTATGAACCTGCCCATCTCGTTGTCGGATATTGACCATATTGAAGTGATCAGGGGAGCGGCAGCCAGGATATATGGTATTAATGCACTGAATGGCGCTATTAACATCGTTACCCGTAAAGCTACAGAGTCGGGCGCCACGATCGGAGGAAGCCTGGGAAGCAGTTTCAAACAAAATGAGAACGATCGCCTGTATTGTTCTTATTCCGTTAATGGAAGCGGTTCCCTTGTCAATGGGGGCAATAGCCAAACGGTTTCTGTAAACCGCAACCAGGGCAACGGGTATAGGTACAATACAGCGTATGACAATTACAGGGCGTTTTACCAGGGCGCTTTCAACAACGACACCCTGCACCAGTTCAATGTTATGGCTGGTTACGTGTATAATACCTATGGCGCCAACGGTTTTTACGCCGCACCGGGCGACAAGGAATCCATGGAAACAGTGAGAACCGCGTTGGCTGCGGTGAGCAACACTTCCAGGATCAACCGGTCATGGGTCCTGGCGCCCCGTATCAGTTACCGCTACACGAAAGATGATTACGTTTATATCAAACCGGATAAATTCCGCAACCTGCACGATACCCACATCTTTGATGCGGAACTGAACAATACTTTCGATACCCGGATCGGTACATTCGGCGCAGGCCTGGAGGCCCGGTATGAGCATATCAAAAGTTCTAACCTCGGCAACCACGACAGAACAAATTTCGGCCTGTCGGGCGAATACAAAAGCAAAGCGGACAGGCGATTCAATTTCACCGTTGGCGGTTACCTGAACTACAACAGCGCTTATGGCTGGCAGTTCTTCCCCGGCGCCGATGTTGGCTTCAACATTACTCCTGATCTGAAGGTCTTTGCAAATGCAAGTACCGCCCAGAGGATACCGACCTACACCGACCTTTATTACGTAAGCAAAGACATTATAGGCAACGATAAACTGCAACCCGAGAAAGCTACCTATATGGAAGCGGGACTTCGCAAATTCAACGGCCATTTCAGCTATTCGGCCACAGCATTCTACAGGCAGATCAGCCATTTTATCGATTATGTAAAAGATACCGCTGGTATTGCGGATCCGAGCACTATCAAATGGCAGCCGCAGAACTTCCAGCGGGCGGATATCAAAGGCGTTTCACTCACAGCAGGGTATAATACGGCGTTCAAACCCGGTTCCGCCTTTGATAATATCTCCCTGAATGCAGGCTACAATTACTTATCTCCAACCTTTAAAGGCGATCCTTTATCTACCAAAATATCCCGGTATGTGATAGAAAGCCTGCGCCATCAGTTTACGGCCAATTTACGCACCACTTTCCTGCATCACTTCACGGTAGCGGCAACAGCAAGGTATAATATGCGGGTAAGCTATACAGACTATACGCTGATCGATGCGCGTATTTCGTATGCCCAACCCCGTTACCAACTCTTTGCAGATGTAAATAACCTTACAGATGTAAGTTACATCGAATCCAACGCGGCAGTGATGCCGGGGCGCTGGGTGAGTATAGGCGCCAAAGTACGCCTGGGTAGAGGAGCGTTGTAAAAAAATAACTTAAAATGCTGAAGGCCGGTCAAACTCTGACCGGCCTTTGATTTTGGTTGATGTGATGTATAATTGGTTGTTTGGACTACAATATATTGGCGCTTATAATGCCCTTGCCGTTAGAGAGCAGGAACACAGTGTATATCTTTCCTTCCGCCAGTTCTATATCCTGCAGGTTGCTGATCAGTATAGGCGTTCCCGTACTTTTATTGGTTACCCGTATGGTGATCTTCCCGGCGTTAACCTGGGTAAAAGGAGCGCTGTCGTATGCTTTCCCGAAAATATTGCTGCCGCTGGCGCTGCCATAAGGTATGCTGTCTGACAGTTTGGTTTCGCTGCCGCTTTGTATCGCCTGTGCCGCAACGGCGCTGATGCCTGAAGCCAGGTGTACAAGACGTATTTTGGCTTTGCCTGCCGGCGGCGCTGTAAGGTCGTCGTAAAAAAGGATCAGCGAGTCTTTGCTGCTGTCGTTCCGGGTAGGAGCGGCGATTACGGTATGATAGTATCCCGGGATAGGGCCGTTAGGTCCCCCGGTTGCACTGTAGGTAGCGCTATTGCCGAACTGCCGGGAAACCAGGTAGCTGCTGCCGTTGCCTTCCGTGATATTGATCTGCACATTGCCGTAAGTGGTAGGCAGGTAGGCGGAAGTAGTGCCGGGAGTTAAAGCGGTAGTTGTAACCTGTTGGGTAAAGGTCCAGAATTGTATACCGGCGGCCGATGTCCTGGCATTTACAAAACGGATATTGGCCGTAAGAGGCGGGCGATCGCCCGCATTAACATCCAGGTAATCGGCTTTCCTGCAGGCAAATAAGCTGATCAGGCTGCCGATAAGTATAAAAGTCTTTTTCATTTTCCTGCATTTTTAAGAGTTAGAAACGTGCAAACAATCTTGCAAATGGTTGAATTCCTGCGCTGCCATTCTGTATGCCTACCACAGTGGGATTCCTTAAACCGGAGATAGCCTGGTCGGAATAATCGCCCAGCACATTGAATACGTTGTTCACGCCGATAGTAGCCTGTACTGCCTTGGTGAACCAGTAGCTGAATGAAACATCTGTTACCCAGATGGGATGCAGCTCCTGGAAATAGTAATCAGGTTTGGGAAAGTTCGCATTTTGCGCGGTTGCAGTGGTAACGCTTCCGAAGTACACGGTGCGGGCCAGTACGGATACTTTCTTTGAACTCAGTATAGCCTGCAACGTTATCTTTTGTTGAGGTATGTTGGTGGTTACCCTGGCTTTTTCAGCTTCGCTGAATATAATGTTCCTGTATAGCTCCAGCCCTTTGGGAGTATTTACCGCCGTTACTTCATTTTTTACAAAGTTGCTTCCCGCCAGTATCTGCAAGGTCTTTTTATGCAACGGTATCCTGTAGCTTCCCGTGAATTCTATTCCCCTTGTGCGGGTGCTGAATGCGTTGTAGAAGAACTTCGCCTGGGTAGTTCCTGTTTGCAGGAGCAAAGCTCTTACATCGGCGGGCAGGTTTTGATCTGTAGCAGAGAAGTTGCCGGTATTGCCAACCCGGTTGCGGATATCGATCTGGTAAGCGTCTACGCTGAGTTCCACTCCCTGCGCTGGTTGGGAAGTAATACCAGCTGTATAACCCGTAGATCTTTCGGGTGTGAGCGATGGAATCCCCAGCGCCCTGGTGGCGGCACTTTTATTGGAGGCAGTCACCTGGTCAATAGCCCGTCCCTGCTGGAAGCTGGTAGATGTTTCGGTATAATAGAACTGCGCAAGATCTGGCGCCCTGAAGCCGGTGTTGGCGGCGCCCCTGATACTGAGCCAGGGTGCAAAACTATAACGGGTGGCAATTTTACCGGTGGTTACATTCCCAAAGTCGGAGAAGTTTTCTGCTCTTAATGCACCTGAAATAAGCCAGTGAGAGGTTACATTCAGTTCCAGGTCGGCATAGGCGGCCACGATGGCCCTGCTTACGTTCACTTCGTTGGAAGGGCGGAATCCTGCATGGATCTGCGAACCGGGCGAAAGGCCGTTCAGGGCGATCAGTCCTCCGTCGCCAAGGTATGGCACGCCGTTTACGGAGGTATCTACATTATACACCTGTCGCAGGTCGGCTTTGATATACGATGCTTCTTCGCCGGCAATGATCTGGTAGGTTTCGGACCTGTATTGTGCGCCAAATGCCACGTTCAGGCCATGCAGCGCTTTGTCGAAGTACCGGCTGATATCCAGGCTGGCCGTGTTCTGGGAGGCATTGTATTTGCCGGCATCGAAAGTTGTAGGACTCTTCAGGCCCAGGCTTGCATTAAGCGAATTGGAGATCACGTTGCCGAAATCATTTCTTCCATATACATTGGATACATCGATCTTCCAGTTGTTCACCGTGGTTTTTAAACCCACAGCCAGCGATTTATCAGTGATGCTGTTGTCCATTGCCGGCAGGAAACCATCGGGATAAAGCGTAGTATTGTTGCGCTCTGTCCAGCCGGGGAGGCGGTATACGGCGGTGAACTGGCTGGCGCGGCGACTGATGCCTCCAAATGCATATACTTCCGCATGCTCGCCAACGGGAATGGCTGTATTAAAAAACAACAGCGCATCTTTTGCTTTGTTGCTACCCCCGCCGCGTTGATCAAAATAATGCCTGTCTATGCCCCGGCTCTTTAAAATAGCTTCATCAATTTCCTTCGTGTAAATATTATCATACCCCCTGGTATTGGCTCCGCCTCCGTAGATAGGACCGTTATATAAACCCGCATCATCACGCCCGGGCTGCAGGCTAACAGCCTGCGTGGCAAATTCGACGCTGGCGTTCAGGTAGCCCCCGCGGTCGCCGATCTTAACCCCGTAATTGATACCGGTACGGGTAGCGGCTCCGTCGCCCCGCCGCCTGACGCTTCCGGTGGTGCTGGCAATAATATTCTCCGTCTGCTTCTTCAGCACGATATTGATAACGCCGGCGATGGCGTCGGAGCCATATTGTGCGGCTGCGCCATCTCTTAGTATTTCTATCCTTTCAATAGCAGAAGTGGGGATGGAATTAAGATCATATCCTGTAGCGCCATTGCCTAATCCTCCCCAGTTTACGTTAGAGCTTTTGTGCCGGCGTTTGCCGTTTACCAGCACAAGCAGCTGATCTACTCCCAGGCCTTTAAGCTGCACCAGGTTCAGCGCCGATGCGGCATCACCTGCATTACTGCCATTCACAGAGTGAAAAGAAGGCGAGATGTATTGCAGGATCTGCGTAATGCTCGTCTGGGGCGCTGATTCCTGGATGGCTTTCAGGTCAATGATATCCACTGGCACCGGCGAATTCAATTTAGTCCTGTTGACGCTTCGCGAGCCAACGATCTGGATTTCGCCCAACTGTGTGGTGGTATCGGTTATCCGCTTACTGTCCTGCGCCCATAGGGGACTCGATACCAGCAATAAAGAAATGGTTTTGAGTAACTTTTTTTTCATGGTTGATGATGGATTTTTTGGTTGAATCGGTCGTCGGTTAATGCTACCAGGAAGGCTTCCAGGTCGTTCATTTCTTCCGCGCTGAGATGAAGTGGGGTATTCAGGGAAAGATCCCGTTTTATCCCGTTGTGTACTACTTTATCCGGTTCGTTATAGTAAGCGATCACTTCTTTCAGTGTTTTAAACATCCCGTTGTGCATGTATGGGGCTGTAACAGCTACATTCCTGAGCCCGGGCACTTTAAAAAATCCCTGGTGTGCGGAGTCTTTTGTGATCTCAAACCTGCCGGCATCTTTTAATGTGGTGCCATTGTACAGGCCAATATTCTTAAGCCTGTCGGCGGTAAAATCCTCTCCTGAATGGCAGTTGCTGCAATTGGCTTTCCCGATGAACAACATCCGGCCGCGTATAGCAGCGGGCGACAGGGCATTGTCGTCGCCGGCAATGTACCTGTCGTAAGGACTGTTGGCCGTTTCCAGGGTACGTTCGTATGCTGCAATGGCCTGCAGGAGGTTTTTGTTATCGGGCGGCGCATTGAATACTTCACGGAAGTAGCGTTGATAAAGGGAATCTGATTTGAGTCGTGCTATCGCGGTTTCAATGGGCAAGCCCATTTCATCGGGATTGATGATCGGCTGCAATGCCTGTTCTTCGAGGCTGCTGGCCCGTCCATCCCAGAAGAAACTGGGGCGGCCCGACATATTCGTGATGCCAGGGGTATTCCTTTTGGTAGGAGTGTTGTGTATGCCCAGGCTAAAGGCAGTTGTATCTGCGAATGCAAATTCGGGTTTATGGCAGGACGCGCAACTGATGCTGCGATCCTGCGATAAGATAGGATCAAAAAATAATTTTTCTCCCAGCTTTACTTTGGTAATGGGCGGCTCGGTGGATTGTTTGATCTGGAAACCACATAGGAAAGCGTAGACACAAAAAATACCTAATGCAAAGAATATGATTTTTTGCAGTTGCATGGCGGCAATGAATTATAAAGAAAAAAATACCTCTGGCGGCCAGGTGGGAAGCTGCCGGTAAATGGTTGATTAAATAAAGTTACCTGTAGTCGGGCTGTAAAAAGATATTGGTCTTTGATTGGCATTCCCGGGAATACAGGCCATAGTGCCTGTATTCCCAAGGAATTGTATAATGGGGTAGCAGAAAAATGAATGAGCTATTTCAGATTCGCAACCAGTACCACGTCCAGGTCGAAATCATCGTAGATGGCTTTATCGCCAATGCCTTCAAAGAAGCTCTTGGAGCCATATTTAATATTATACTTGGTACGGTCGATGGTCACCTTCGCCTTTGCCGTCAGTTTATTGCCTGCAACTGTAACAGTAGCGGGAAAGCTGACAGGATTGGTAATTCCTTTGATGGTAAGGTTCCCGGTGATCTCGTAGTTACCATTTCCTTTGTTGGAAATACTGGTTGTGGCCAGGGTAGCAGTTGGGAATTTCTCTACAGAAAAGAAATCATCGCTTTTCAGGTGGCCCAGCAACTTGGCATTGCCGCTTGCATCTTTAATATCAGTTACTACAATACTGCGGGTGTCCAGGGTGAAATTGCCGTTTTTCAGGACGTTGTTATCCAATTCCAGTTTGCCGTCAGTGATATTGATAGTGCCTTCGTGCTGACCGGTAACCTTTTTGCCGGTCCAGTTAACTTTACTGTCGGTTGTGCTAACCTGGAATACGGCAGCTTTGCGGGCAGTAACAGATCTGGCAGGTTTATTTCCTTCGTTGTTATTGGCAGGAGTGGTAAAGGATAGTAAAAAGACAGAACTGCCGATAAATAACAATGATACTAATCGTTGCATAAAGTATGTGTGTTTAAATTTTCGTTTACTAAGGTAAGGCCGGCCTCAGGATCAGTGTTTACGGGATCGGGAAAAAAATGGGACTATTTTTCCGCGATCAGTTCATCCAGGTCCTTGTTCCATTTAGCTACATAGTCTTTGTAATATTGACCCGTCACTTCGCCGGTATAGCCGGTATGTATCTGCCTTACTTCCCCTTTGCGGTCTATAATGATGGTAGTAGGGAAGGCCATCATACGGTTGAGCGCTGGTAATTTCTCTGACGCCACTTTCTTATCAGCAATGCCACCAAAAAGAATATCATATTGTATATTATATTTTTCCTTGAGTTTTCCTAATGTATACTTCGCATATTCCAGGTCATCTTTCTGCTCAAACCCAATGGCAATAGCTTCTACGCCACGATCTTTGTTCTTGTTGAACCAGGGTGAGAGAAAGGAAGTCTGGTCGGTACAGTTAGGACACCAGGTACCTATAATTTCTACAATCACTACTTTGCCCTTGTATTTTTCATCACTGAGCGATACAGGTTTGCCATTCAGGTCAGGCAATGTGAAATCAAGTTTCTTGTAGCCTTCTTTCAGGAATGTCAGCTTGTAAGGATCAGGAAGTTCTGCCGCCGCATTCTTGGCTCCATCAAATTTGATATTGTTGTAAATACCTAAACTCAATTCGCCCGTTAATGATTTATCATCATTGATCTTTCCTTTGATGTAAATGGGGCTTGGACCGGTAAACCCTGACAATTCAAACTCATCTCCGTGTACTACGCCTTCCAGTTCGCGGCTGTCGCCAACTACCGACATGATCACGCCTGTAAGTTTGTTGCCTTCCTGTTTTAACAGACCTATACGGTTGGGAGTAGGTTCTTTGCTGTAGATGGTAAGATCCCATTTGCCGCTGATGTTATAGGCTGCGGGCGCCGTGGTCTTTGACTCTTCAAAGCGGTATGCCTGGCCATATTCAGCAACGAAGGGCAGGGCGTTTCCTCGGAAGTTAGGCACCAGGCTCCTGTATTCTCCCGTAATCCTGCCATCGGATTCGATCTTTGCTACCAGTGCGGCATCATAGGTGTTCATTTTGATGAAAATAGAATCGGGGGCGGTTTGTACTACATGGAAGTCGTCGCGGCGACTGCCATTCAACAGGGTAAATACGGCATGTTCGGCATCTTTTCCTTTCAGTTCGAAGTTGAATGGAACGTTGGATTCGTTCAGGCTGAATACGCCTCTCCATGTTCCTTCTTTGATAAATGGTTTCTTGGGAGCAGCCTGGCTGTTGGAAAAGAGTCCTGCCACCATCAGACCGGTCAATAGAAAATGCTTATGTGTTTTCATGATTGTATATGATTGGTTTAACAATGCAGATCATTGCCTTTCCGGGGTGGGGCGGGAGCAGGCGATAAAGATTTTGGTGGGTATACTGATAGGTTGGTGGGGATTATCAGTGGTGGTGAAACAAAGATAAAATGCATGTTTATTATTTCCAAATAAAAGTCTATAAATTTTGTAGACTATTTGAAAATCATTTACCAGCCGGTAAAAAAGACCTATTTTTGCGGGCTAAATAAGATGATTTGAATTCTGTATTCCTGATAACGCCGCCATTTACACAACTCAATACACCGTACCCGGCTACTGCATACCTGAAAGGGTTCCTGAACACCAAACAGGTTCCTTCCCGGCAGGCAGACCTGGGTATAGAAGTAACCCTGCGCTTGTTTTGCAGGAAAGGATTACAGGAGTTATTCGGTTATATCGCAGCCAACCCGGTTGAAGAGATATCAGAGAACAGTAAAAGGATACTGGTACTTCAAAAAGAATATATTCAAACCATCGACGGGGTGATCAGCTTCCTGCAGGGAAAGAATCCGACCCTGGCGCACCTGATCAGCAAACGTGATTATTTGCCTGAAGCATCCCGCTTCGCACAGCTGGATGATCTGAACTGGGCTTTCGGATCAATGGGGATACAGGACAGGGCCAAACACCTGGCCACTATGTACCTGGAAGATCTTTCCGACCTGATCATGGAGTGCGTGGATGCTCATTTCGGGTTTAGCAGGTATGCGGAGAAATTAAGCCGCTCTGCCAATAGTTTTGATGAATTGTATGAAGCGCTGAAAGCGCCCTACACATATATAGATACCCTGCTCATAGAGTTGCTGGCAAAATACCTAGAAGAAATAAAGCCTTCGATGGTGGCGCTGTCAGTGCCTTTCCCCGGCAACCTGTACGCAGCCCTGCGTTGCGGCCAGTATATACGCCAGCACTGGCCGGCTGTAAAAGTGGTCATGGGAGGAGGATTTCCCAATACCGAACTACGGTCGCTGAGCGATGCCAGGGTATTTGAGTTTATAGATTTTATCACCCTCGATGATGGCGAGGCGCCTATTGAAAACCTGCTGCAGCATATTAAGGGAGAAAGACCGGTAGAAGCCTTGAAACGCACTTTCCTGCTGCAGGATGGCAAGGTAACTTATATCAACGATTCAAAAACCTGCGATTATAAGCAGTCGCAGGTAGGAACGCCTGACTACAGCGATCTGTTGTTGGACCAATACATATCTGCCATCGAAGTAGTTAACCCTATGCACAGCCTGTGGAGCGATGGGCGGTGGAACAAGCTGACCATGGCGCATGGCTGCTACTGGGGTAAATGCACGTTCTGCGATATCTCCCTGGATTATATCAGGGTGTATGAGCCGTTGACAGCTTCCCTGCTTTGCGACAGGATGGAGGAGATCATCGCTCAAACGGGGCAAACGGGCTTCCACTTTGTGGATGAAGCGGCGCCCCCGGCCTTAATGCGGGCTTTAGCGCTGGAGATCATCCGACGAAAGCTCACCGTCAGCTGGTGGACGAATATCCGTTTTGAAAAGAGTTTTACCAGGGACCTGTGCCTGCTGCTGAAGGCTTCGGGATGCATTGCGGTTTCAGGCGGGCTTGAAGTAGCGTCGGACCGGTTGCTGGGATTGATCCAGAAAGGGATTACGGTAGCCCAGGTAGCCAGGGTGAACAGGCATTTCAGTGAAGCGGGCATTATGGTGCATGCTTACCTGATGTATGGTTTCCCTACGCAAACGGCCCAGGAAACCATAGACGCGCTGGAAATGGTGAGGCAGATGTTTGCAGCCGGTATTTTACAAAGCGCCTTCTGGCACCAGTTCACCATGACGGCCCATAGCCCCGTGGGACTCGAACCTGCCAAATTCAAAGTAGAAAAAGAAACTGCTGTTGTCGGAGCCTTCGCAAATAATGATATCATGCATATCGATCCTACAGGGGCTGATCACGAAGCATTCAGCTTTGGCTTGAAAAAATCCCTGTTTAACTTTATGCATGGGGCCTGCCTGGATCATCCTTTGTCTAAATGGTTCGATTTTAAAGTGCCAAAGACCTCTGTGCCGCCCGACTTCATTACCAATGCGCTGCTGGAGCCGGAACCCGGAACCATCAAACCTACAACAAAGGTGATCTACCTGGGGCATCAGCCAACAATGGAGATCATTACCAAATCGAAAAAAGGAAATACCTGGGAAGTGGCCTCATTTACTTTCCAGGGGAAAAAGGAAAAAATGAGCATTAGTGTGGCCCCCGAACAGGGAAGATGGCTGGCCGGCCTGCTGCCTTCCCTGGCGATAGATAACCCTAAAGTATATACGTTACAGGAAATTAAAGCCAGTTATGAAGCGGCAGGGCTGGAGGATTTTGAACTTTTCTGGGATAACAAACCGGTTAACACCTTATACAGGCAGGGACTTTTGCATCTGTAAACTATTGAAGAAGAATACCGGGGAAAATCCCGGTATTGTTATAGTAAAAAAGTAAAATATTTGTTTACACTAAACTGATAACAAATATGAGCGATCAAATGTCTTATGCCGGTTATGCATGTAACGGGCAGGGTTACCTGGAGCCAAGTTCAGAGCAACTCAACTACAACATGCCATTTACCAGCACCACAGAAACCTATGGAATGCCTGTAACAGTGGGCGCTTTTTTCGGAATGCTGAATAATTTTTATAATTACATCCAGAGCCATCCCGAAGTGGGACAAGCGTTCCAGGATACGTATGCTATCGATTTCAGTAAAGCATCGCTGATGCGTATCCTAAGCCAGCCGAACTGTGAATACGTTCGTTTTCATTTTGCGATCCCGGAGCCCAACCAGAAGATCAGCCTGGCCGCCCAGGGATTGGATGCTGGGTTTGTGCAGTTAGGGCAGGCGCATTTGCTGCAGAAAGCTATTGATAACCGGATGTTGGAGGGAGACCCCGACGATCCGAATACCGAGGAAAGAGGTAATGGAAGAGGAGGTAAAGGACTGGAGTCTTTGGGTCAGATATTCGAGGCATTGAAAGCGCATAATTCTCCGCTGGCAACAGCCGACATGAGCCACTTAAAATAAATTAACCAATATTTTGTGCCGATGAACGGATGGGTTTACGCCTACTATGTATTACTGGTTGCCTGCTTTGTAATGAGCTTATTTCACCTTCAATACAGGGAAGTGAGAATGCTTAGCTTATTGCTGGCAGTATCTATAGTTACAGAGGTGATCGTAGAGTTTATCGGGACAAAAGGGCAAGCGTTTTTTATAGTATATCACTTTTTCGTGGTGCTGGAATATAGTCTGATTACGATTATCCTGAGATCTGGAATAAGAGACTACCGCTTCAGGTTATTAATGGGTGTTTCCATTTTTATTTTCGGGATAGTTTCTTTGTTCTACAGCTTTGTTTTGGGCGGATGGAGGGCCTTTCCGGGTATCAACATCACCATTGAAAGCTTTTTGGTTATTAGCTGGTGCCTTTTATCCTTTTTTTCAATAACCCCCGATGAATCGTCTATATTCCGGCATCCATATTTTTGGTTAACCCTTGCTTTTTTTGTGTATTTCGCAGCCTCAGTGAGCGTAAATGCATTTTACAACCTGCTATTGGAAAATGATACGGCCAGGGCCAGGCACTTTTTCTCTGTCCTCAACTCATTATCCAATTACCTGTTGTATATTATACTCATAAAAGGGGTAATATGCTTCCGGTCAACCAGGATCTCTTTGTAGCTGTAACATTTATTACATTGTTGGTCATCGTCATGGGACTGGTGGTGATTGCAGCTGTAATAAGTTATAAAAAGAAGCAGGATGCACATTTACATCAGCTTAAATTAATGAAAGAAGAGTACGACAAACAGCTAATGTGGTCCCAGATCGAAATGCAGGAAGAGGCCTTTGCTCATTTGGGCCAGGAACTGCACGACGACATCGGGCAGCTACTCAGTAGCACCAAGTTGCTGATCAATGTAACCCAGCGTAATATGGCCATTGTGCCGGATACGTTACTTACTGCGGAAGCCACGCTCAGCACCGCTATCCAGCACCTGCGGGCGCTGTCGAAATCGTTCAGCCGTCAGTGGCTCGATCAATTCAGCCTGGTAGATAATCTCAAAGCAGAAATCGACAGGATAAATGCCAGCAAGGCAATCACCGTTAAATTCTCTTACGATGTAATGGTTTTACCGTTGCAGGCCGAGCCCCAGATCATCCTGTTCCGTATCATCCAGGAAGCCATTCAGAACAGCATCAAACATGCCCAACCCCAGATCATCGACATCAGCATGCGGCAAAGCAACCAGCAATTGATCGTTATCATAGCAGATGATGGCGCCGGCTTCGATAAATCAGTTATGGCAAAAGGACTTGGCATCCGGAATATGCAACACCGGACAAAGCTGCTGAAAGGCAACATCAACTGGGAAGTAACTACCGCAGGCGGAACAGCCGTTGTGATCAATTTACCTTTAGTACAATCTTTATGAACATTACCATTGGCATTGCAGACGACCATCAACTATTCCTTAAATCCCTAAGTTTGCTGATCAACAGTTTTGAAGGTTTTCAAATCATCGTTGAGGCAGTGAACGGGGAAGAACTTCTGGCTAAGCTCACCGAACTGCCTATTCCCCCGGATATTATCCTGATAGATGTAAATATGCCGGTATTAGACGGCGCCGCCACCACCCAACGTATCCTGTCCCTTTATCCCAATACCAAGGTCATAGCGCTTTCAATGAAAGACAATGACGCTTCTATCATAGAAATGCTGAAAGCGGGATGCTGCGCTTACCTGTTAAAAGACATCCATCCGGCTGAACTGGAAAAGGCGCTGAGAGAAGTTAACGATACCGGTGCATACTATAACGATGCCGCTAACGTCAACTATCGCAGGCTCCTGATACAGACCGAACAAAACCAGATCCTCACCGAACGGGAAAGGGAATTCCTTAGCCTCGCCTGCAGCGATCTGACCTACAAGGCCATCGCTGCAAAAATGAACGTAACGGAAAGAACGGTGGACGGGTACCGTGAAACACTTTTTCATAAGCTGAACGTGCAAAGCAGAACAGGAATGGTATTGGAGGCATTGCGCCGCCAACTGATCTCCCTTTAAGCAGTTAACCGGTAAACTACCCCTCTTCGCCGTCATTTTTCAGGCTTTTACCTTTTTGTTTTACATTGCTGCCCCGGCCTGATGTATTTTTCGGGTCCAAGCCTAAAACAACAGCTTAATGAGTAATCAAGTAACCCGCCAGGCGCCGATCCTGGAAGTGGATCACCTGAATGTAAAGTATGGAACCTTCACGGCAGTCAGGGGAATTTCGTTTGAAGTGGCAGGAGGGGAGATATTCGGTTTGCTGGGACCTAACGGCGCCGGTAAAACCAGCACCCTGAGCGCCATTGAAGGCCTCCTGAAACCTACAGCAGGAGCCATTTCCGTATGCGGTTTCGATATAGCCGCCAAACCCCTGCATGCCCGCGCCAATATGGGCGTGCAGTTGCAGGCAACCAGTTTTCAGCAGGAGCTCACCATCACCGAGATCGTTCGCCTGTATGCCCGGATCTATGGAGTGGCCATCACGGAAGATGAGATCCGTGAAAAACTCGCATCCATCAACCTGGCAGATGCAGCCAGGAAGAAGATCGCCCAGTTGTCTGGCGGCCAGCAGCAAAGGGTTTCTTTATTGATCTCCACTATCCATAATCCCAGGCTGATCCTCCTGGACGAACCAACTACGGGCCTCGACCCGCAATCGAGGCGGTATCTCTGGCAACGGATCGAGCAGTTCAGGGACCTGGGGCATGCTGTTGTTATCACTACTCATAGCATGGAAGAAGCGGAAGCGGTTTGCGATCGTATCGCTATCATCGACCACGGAAGTATTATTGCTATTGATTCTCCTGCCGCCCTGATAGAACGTAACCTTAACAATCCCGCGGTGCTGGAAGTGGTTCGTAAGGGAAAGGTTACCCTCGAAGATGTGTTCATCGGTCTTACCGGTTCTGCTATCCGTTCATAAAATCAACTGCCTGAAATGGAAACAAATATTCCTAAAAACTCCGCTATATTATCTGCCCTGCTGCAAGCCGATTTTACTACTTTATGGCGTAATCGCCGTTCTTTCAGGATGGTGTTGCTGGTTCCTTTGCTGATCCTTGTTTCCTGGAAAGGACTGGTTCCTAAACTGGGCGGGGTGTTCGTACTTTCTTCCTGCATCACTATCGGGTTAACAAGTATCGGGTTGATGGGGTACTCCAACTCCGTAGCCCGGGACCGCGACAGGGGCATATTCCAGCGCCTGAGGGTTGGCCCGGTTGCCGGCTGGACGATCATGACCAGCCGCCTGGTTGTACAGATAGCGATGATCGTATTGATGACGGTACTGATATTTGTTGTAGGCTATTTCTTTGATCATATCGAGATCTCCGCCTCCGGCTATCTCGTTGGGCTATTGATGGCGGTGATCGGGAGCGGCGTATACCTGGGACTTGGCCAGGCTATTGTCGGGTTGATCCGTAACCCAGAGTCTGTGAACTCCACTACCCGCCTGGTATACTTTGCGTTTATCATGATAGGCATGTTCGGCGAATTTGGCGTTTTAGGCAAAGAGGTTGAATTGCTTGCTACCTGGTCGCCTTACGGAACTGTTAGGAAAGTATTGGCAGCAGGGTTGGCGCCGGCTACCTGGAATATGGAAACTACCTATGCCTTTTTCGCTTCTGTAGCGTATTCCCTGGTTTTTATCATAGTAGGCGTGAAATACTTTAAATGGGATAATAAGTGATCAGCCGGTAACCCGGATGATCACTTCGTCGATCCGGTGGTGATCCATCTTTTTTACTTCAAAAGAAAGCTGGTTTAGTGTCACTTTCTCCCCGGCCTGTGGAATGTGTTTTAGTCTGTCGATCAATAGTCCCGCCACTGTCACATCTTCCAGCTCATATTCGCGCAGCCATTCGAAGGCAAAGTTTTCTCTCAGGTAACTTAAACGGGTATACCCGTACGTGAGCCAGGTACCGTCGCCCTGTTTTACCAGGAACCTTTCATTGGCATTAAAGCCCGGCAAAGTTCCCAGCAGGCCGGATACGATATCATGATAAGTGATAATGCCTTCACACTGGCCGTATTCATTGATCACCGCCGCCATGTTGCTGCCTTCTTTCCTTAATGTCTGGAATATATTATACACCCCCTGGTTGGTTGACAGGTAAGAGATAGGGGACAGCATTTCCCTGATGGTCTTGTCGGGATAGAGGAAGAATTCTTTAACTCCCAGGCAGCCGATCACCTCCCTGTTTTCATTCACTACGGGGAAGGTCCGGTGTATGCTATGTTTTATCACTTCAATAATTTCTTCCCGGCTCATTTGTTCTGTAACAAACGTAATAATGCTGCCTGGCGTCATAATGTTTTCTGCTGTCAGGTCGTAGCTGGCAAAGAGGTTTTTATGCAGGGTGAATTCTCCTTTATCGATCAATCCCTGTTTATACGCGGTAGTGAGCATGCTGCGTAGGTCGTTTTCCGTTAGTTTCTCTTCCTGTATGGCATTAATAGAGAACAATCCCAGTATGAACTTTGTGCTGGCGGTTAACAGCTTGATGAAAGGGTAGGTGATCTTGGAGAAGATGATCATAGTAGGAGTGATCAGGTAAGACACCTTGTTCGGATTTACCAGCGCCATTGTTTTAGGGATCAGTTCCCCAAATACGATGGTCAGGTAGGTGATGGTGCCAACGCCTATAACCAGCGCGATCAGGTGAGCTATGTATTCGTGTAGCCCCCAGCGTACGAATACGGGTTCCAGCCAGGCAGCCATCAGGTCGCCCCCGTATAGTCCTTCCAGTATGCCCACCAGGGTAATGCCTACCTGCACGGCGCTGAGGAATTCGTCGGGATCTTTGACGAGGTTAAGTACTTCAGCCGCTTTGCTGTCGCCGCCATCAGCCTTTAGCTGCAAAGCGTTTTTATCTACGGAGATCAGGCCTATTTCTGCGATGGAGAAGTAGAAATTCAGGGCGATCAGAACGAGTATAATAATAACAGAGATCATAATTCAATTAAAACAACGGGTGATTGGTATTGTTTTATGAGGGGTTACAGCAAAAATATTTCCAGTATTAAATTTGGAAAAAAGGAAAGGCTGCTTATCTTTGCGGTCCTGAATGCCCAGATGGCGAAATTGGTAGACGCACTGTGTTCAGGTCGCAGCGCCTGCAAGGGTGTGCTGGTTCGAATCCAGTTCTGGGCACGTCAAAAGGTTGTAAGTCATTGATTTACAACCTTTTTTATTTTCAGTCAATTCCGTTTTCCCCGCATTTCCTCCGCTTTCTCCCACTATCGTTGACACAAAATTGACACACAAAATGACACACCAAATTCGTGTGCGGGTGGGAGAACAAGACCGGCACGTTTGTGCTTTTTATGACACCCAAATAAGACACTTTTTCCGCGTTTGTGACACACCAAAAATTTCTGACAGACCGGCAGTTGTGTACGAAAATAAATCTTACGCAGCCTTTCTCCCTATCACTTCCGATTGCGCTACCAGCGCTGATTTGAAAGCCGGCACGGCATCATCATTGTGCCGGAATTGCATCACCTTTAAAATGTGTGCAATATGAATTTCTTAGAGAGGAAGACAAAGAAAGGCGATAAGATCGTTTTCTATTATGATTTTGGCAGAGGCAAGGGTCAACGACCTTCAACGGGCATTTTCGTTTATACCAAACCAAAAGATCAGACCGAAAAAAACCATAACAAACAAGCCCTTTCGCTCATTGAATTAAAGAAAAGCCAGTTAATCATCGAAAGCCAGGCCGTAGGTACCGGCTTTATCCCGCCGCATAAATTCAAGGCAAATTTTCTCGATTACTACGAGGAATATGTAAAGGCACATAAGCGCAAAGGCAACCGGCATTTGCAGTGTAGCCTGACACAGTTTAAAAAATTTATGGGCAAAGATTATGTAGCACCTATAGAAGTAAACGAGAATCTTTGTAAGTCGTTTCGCCGCTACCTGTTGGATAAATATACTGGTGAAACGCCATCGGATTATTATACGCGGTTTAAGTGGGTACTGGCTGCGGCTACTGCTGACGGTTATTATCGGCAAAATCCTACAGAAAAAGTGAGCGCAAAATCTAATCCCAGCAGTAAATTAAAGGACTTCCTGGAAGTTGAAGAATATCTGGAATTGCTTAATACACCATTTCATAACAGGGAGATACAGGAAGCCTTTATTTTCTGCTGTTACACCGGTTTGCGCTGGGTGGATGTAAGCCAGCTTTGCTGGCAGCAAATTAAAGGTGCTGTTCTTACTACCCGGATCATACAAGCAAAAACAGGGTTGCCGGTAACTTTAACACTCCATCCTATTGCCAGGATGATTTTGGAGAAACGCAAGCGAATTTTGGAAGCCACTTTTGCGGAAGGCACGGATATAAATGCGCAGTTGGTATTTAGTTTACCGAGTGCTGATGGCGCTAACAAATTACTCCTTCAATGGGTAAGCGCTACCGCTATCAACAAACATATCACCTGGTCATGTGCAAGATTAAGTTTCTCCATACTCTTGCAGGACAGGTTAGTAGATGATGTGACCATTGCCTACCTACTTGGGCATGCCACAACCGTGCAGGTACAGAAAACCTACAAACGGCATCGGCCAAAAGATCAGCAGGGCACTATTGCACAACTACCTACGCCGGAGTTACTCCCATATTTTTTAAATATATAACAGGACGCCCGGTTAACAACCGGGCGTTACTCTTATCAAAGTCATTTGTCTTAACGGCGATTGTCAAGCCACTTCTTCCACCGTATCCATTTCCATAACGATTTGTTTCAACATCCCTTTTATAAGCCCGCTTCGATGATTGATAAATTCCAAAAAACTATCAAAATTGTAAGAACTTAGGTCTGGAATCGTGTGTCGAATCTTAAAGTTCTCGTCGCGGCTGGCGATCCATTTATCAAAGTCCGCGGCTTTTTTCTCGATATTTTCCTTATCTGTTAGCAGTTGTAGATTGGCGAGTGTGTTATAGTGCCGTTGATACTCTTTGATAGTGGCTTCATCATACCCACGTTGTTTAAGTTTAGCAGTAGTAAACTCAGACTTCGGGTATATGTGATCTTCATGATACTTGTTATCCTTCCAATCGCGGTTTGGATATAGTAACGATAATAGTAGATAGCTGTACTTTGTACTGTAACTAACACTAAGTAATTGCTCAATCTCTATTTCGTTAAATGAAGCATCGATATTCAATCGTTTATTTATTTCATCAAAAGGAAACTTTGTTAATCCCTGCTGACCTTTTATAACGTCTTGCACTAATTTTAAAGTCCTATCTGATGATCCACCAAAAGCATTTTTCAACAAAGCCACAGTAAGCCACCGCTGAATTGATAGTTGATTTAGTACATCTGCACTAGCCGTGGATTCAACAAAGTTTCGCTTGTTAAGAAGCTGAATATATAGCGCAATGGGTAGTAAAGCACCTTTAGAAACAAGATTCTTATCGTTGAAGCCAAATTTTGAAACAAGTTTTATGGCTTTTTCAATAGAACTTTTTGTTACCTCCCAATTGTTTTCAATTTTTTCCAGATTTGTACGAGTAAAATTCTCTACCTTATATTGAATCGGAAGATTGTCCGTCAAATAAAGACAACCTTTCAGTACAAAGTCCTTTTCAAAAGAATAGCCGTTCCCGATCTTATTAATATCATCAGTAAATTCATGTATTTCTTCCCTTGCGTTTAGTGTGTTCCATTTCGCCGTAGCGGTCGATAACAGAATGTCGCTATATCCTAATTTCACTCCGCCTGTGTTGGCGCGAATGAATGCTTCTACAACTTTATTATAACTCTGCGACTTTTCTTCATAGTAGTTCAATAGACGTAGGGTATGAATGCGGGAATGTAAGCGACCAATATGCGTGTTTGCAGTATCCCTTTGCTCCTCGGTGAAATTAGCCAGGTCGCCCTTAATACTTTTCTTGGCATCTTCAGCATCGACATGATTAAGAATATCACCTACTAAATACCAGTATTGAGGTTTTGGATTTCTTGGATCGGGTAATTTGTCTGTGCGAAATTTAAAATCATACGTAAGTTCTTCGGGATTTTCAGGTTCAACTTCGGGCGTAAGAAGATTGAAATACAACCTGGTCTTATGCCATTTGTAATAAAAGAACCTGTATGATCCTTTCAAACCAATAAAAAGTGAAGTTAAGCGCTGTTGACCATCCAACACCAAAATGATGTCTTGGTTAACACCAGCGAGGTTCGCCTCTTTATTATGAGGTTTTTCTCCATCGAAATCTCTAATAAACTCATAGGCTGTCCATTGGTTTTTATTTTCTTCTCTTATTTTCCAAAACAGGAAGGTGCTGATTGGATAGTCGCCCATTATGGAATCAAACAATTTTTCAATAGCTGGTGTGTTCCAAACGTATTCTCTTTGTATAGCCGGCAGGAATGTGTTGTTGTTAAGGTATTCAGTTACAACTTCGCTGATGGTTTTGGGAATGTAGCTCATGAGTTTATGGGATAAGTAATTGGTTTAGAATAATGCTAATTTAACTAAATCTATCATTTCTACTCCATAAATGGCAAAACTGTTCCCGAATTTCTTGATATATTATTCCGCTCACCTTGCGCCCGGCTTTCTTTGCCGGACGTTTTTAGGGAAAATCGGTGTTGACGGTATAATATTATAAGAGATCACCGAACCGTCCGTAATCGTCTTTGATAAAGCCATTGCGCACTTGTTCCAGATAGGTCGTCCGGCTGCGGTAAAGGTGATAGAGCTCCGTAAGTTTGAAGTGCAGATCGAGTAAGTCGTGGAAGATCCTGCACCCCCATGCGGTTACACGCAATCGGTAGTCGTGATGGGGGTATTAGGACCCGCAACTTGATAATATTGAATGATTTTAACTGATCAAGATAACAATATACAAATTGCAAGAATGACTCTTATATTAATTGCACCTTTATTCTGCTATACCTTTGAAAATGTAACAAAGAAGCGCAATACAATAGATTACATTTAAAGTGTATCGGGCACATCATGTTTCTGTATAAATACGACAAAACAAGATAGGTAAACCTTTTTATAAAATGCGCAAAAGGTCCAATAGTCGCGATCTACCTGCCCAAAGTTATTACTTCAAAAAGCAAATATTATTTAACCAAAATAAATGAAACTTATACTGCGAGCACAATGCAGTGTTTATTTTAACAGAATTATATTGTAAATTACTTTTGTAGTTCATAAAATATACCTGACCCAGCACAAA
This sequence comes from Chitinophaga terrae (ex Kim and Jung 2007), assembly GCF_900107795.1. Classification (GTDB taxonomy): domain Bacteria; phylum Bacteroidota; class Bacteroidia; order Chitinophagales; family Chitinophagaceae; genus Chitinophaga; species Chitinophaga terrae. Next base: position 9,300 of record NZ_FNRL01000026.1, on the reverse strand, counting down.
AACTTGTTATTGTTTTGTAACCTATTTTGTAATTGGTCAATCTTAAAACATCCATTATGAAAAATAACCAATTATCTCCAAGCTCCAGGAGGGTAATTAACATCGTTAGCCAGATACAATTTCAATAGAATTAGGCTTAAAGACCTTGTTTCTGATTGATAAAAAAAAATAAAAACCATGATTGCTCCTTTAACAGGATAAGAGTATCCTGTAAGAGGATGCTAAAAGCACCAAAATTAAAGCAATTATGAAATTTGAATTATCCCCAAAGATGAGTACTATGGCGTCAGTTCAAAACTATTTGCCTCAAAAATACAAAAAATATGAGCTTCCAGGCGCCATACCTGAATATACTGAAGGACCGTTTGGTTCAATTCTATGGCAGCAGTTGAAAACTGAATACTATACGATTTGCCAACAACAGTTTTTTATTGATCGGGAAATAAGATTATACCCATATGCGCCCAAACCTACAGTTTCTTTAAATTGTATGCTAAGAGGCAATCTCACCTGTATTCTTCAGGGGGTAGGGCGAGTTCCATTAATTGAGAACAAATATGCTCTTTACTATCTTCCAGCGATAAAGCATGTCGCATTTTTCAAAAAAGGATATTATGAAACCATCAATTTTGAGTTGGAAGAAGCATATGTTCACTACTTTGTAAAGGACTATCCGAATTTAGAGCCGCTTTATGAAGCGCTAAGACAGGAATCTGATACCGGAATACAACTTGATTTTAGCAATATTAATATCCATATTGTTGAGTCTATCACAAAAATCAGGGATGCCAATCCACAACTTCCTGGACATAGAATTTACGTACAGAATCGAATCAGTGATATAGTGCTACAATACCTACAGGGGGTCCAGTTCAAAAATAGTAATCAAAAAAGTACACAAGAAAGGCGTTATGCACTAATACAAGAAATTTCAAATTATATCAAAGGCAATATTCTTTCTCTTCCCCCTATATCAACAATTGCAGACCTAAATAAAATTCATATTACCACGCTTCAGAGGGAGTTTAAAAAACATACTGGAACTACAATACATGACTTCATCAACGAACAAAAAATGGAGTTGGCAGTAAAGCTTCTCGTTGAAACAAAAAAATCGATTGGCAACATAGCAGACACACTTGGTTATTCCGATTCTCCTGCATTCTCAAAATCATTTAAGGCAAGGTATAAACTCGCCCCAGGCGAGTATAGGAATAAATGGGAATCCAATGCTACAAAGAGTTAGAAGGTAATAATGTGAAAATTTATGCAAAATAACAAGACATATATCTGCAAATGGACAACATTAAATTAGAAATAAGTTTGGAAATTAGAAGTACAAAGAAAATAACCAAAACCGGGATCAGTTAGCCACATCGATTATCTGAAGTAGTTATTTAAGATTGGAAGGACACGACGACAACGCCAACAGCACTAGCAGAATTTTGCTTTTTTATAATTGACAACAAGCCTACCTGATTGCATTACTAATGCAGCAGGAAAGGCTTTGTAAAATCCTAAGATCTATGCGTAAGAAATGGGTAACAACCTTTGTTTCATTATGTATTATTGCATTGTTAATATCAACAGGACGTGATAAGCTCATGAATTTCCCCATAACTAGATTACAAATGAGTGAATCACCATGGTCATTGGTTTCAAACAACGCATATTTTTTTGCCTGGGCAGTTCCCCTAACAGAGATGATAATATGTTTGATGCTTCTCTGGCTGCCGATCAGAAAATGGGGTTTTATTACGTCATTTATCCTTTTTTCAGCTTTCACAATTTATATAGGCGTACTCATGGTATTTGTGCCACATCTTCCATGCAGTTGTGGAGCTATAATGGCAGAATTAAGTTGGTGGCAGCATTTGGGGATAAATATTGTTTTTCTGATTCTATCTTTTTGGGGAGTAAGTAATGAGTTCTATTACAGTAAAAGAGAACAGATTAGTAAGGACAAATTTATAGCTCATTCATAAATAGACAAACCTATTAATCAATTATTCCACGGTTTAAAGGTGGACAGAACTATCGACTCATATATTACAATACAATGTAATTAAACGAATTACAGATTAATGTACACGGTTTTTCTTTTCTTTAACATTTAAAATATATAAACATGAAACAATTACGTTTAGCCGCAATCGCAGCTGTAGTTGCAGTATCCGGTTTCGCCGTTAGTAATGCAAACGCATCCAAAGCCCGCGTGGCTCAAACCTGGTATCGTATTGCAGATGCGCCTACTAACGACCAATTTAGCTATCAGCTTGCTGGTTCTGAATCATGCCTCGGTGGTAGCAGAATCTGCAAAATATTGGCAGAAAAGGACCCTTCAGTAACCACTCAGGATGTTCCTTTACTGTCTGCAGGCGACCCAGCTAGTAACCCAACTGCTTATAGCGCTTCTTTCAGGCCAACTAACTAAAATTGTGAAATGGCCGCATTCATAATTGAAGCGGCCATTCTTCTTAAAGAAAGGAGAGTAGCAGATAAAATGAAATAATCAAAAGTTTCACATTTAAAATATCAATACATGAAACTCTTAAGATTAATAATCGCTGTTGCTTTACTCATAGCCTTTGGCATTGCATCCAAAACAGCAATCGCAAATAAATACCGTGTACCAATGTGGTGGTATCGTCTACCAGGTCTTCCAACCGATAATCCAGAGAGCTACGTTATTTCCGTAATGCCAGATTGCATAGGTGGGGGAAAAGTATGTAAAATCCTAGCTGAGAAAGACCCTTCAATAACATATATAGATGTCCCACTACTTGATGCCGGTGATCCCGCAGATCGTCCAGAAGCCTACAATGTAGCATACCGGCCAAATAATTAATATATTCTGCTCATCTTGGATTCTGGCTTATTCCAGTCAAACTAATCACTACTGTAGGGATTGGAAGTGCATATCTCGGATCATTGGGCTTTAGTTCATATGTATTGGTTCCAATGATACGTTTAATAGTTATAGGCTGTAATGAATTATCAATGTTAAGGCGCTTAATATCTTGCCAGCGAATATCGCGCATTAAAAGTTCCTTTCGTCTTTCATTAATTATAGTTTGTAAGGCTACGACTTTATCCAAACCTGATTTATTAATATATGTGCCGGATTTATAGCGTTTAACCAACAGCTGGTTTAATGTTTGTAATCCAGACTCTATGTTACCAAGTCTTACCTGGCATTCAGCTTTGATTAAATAGATTTCATCCGTTGCCAGACCCAGAAAGAAATCGAAAGAACCATCGTAACTTCCTCTGAAAGCTTTTGTTCCATTTTCATTAGTAGCATAAAAAAGTGATTTTCTTAAATCATTATCTTCATACATTCTAAAAAGAACTGTATCAATCTTGGCAGTAAAGTTATACAGTGTGCGCCAACCACCTGAACAGGAAAACAGTATCTCTGAATTAAACCGCGGAATGGGATATGTGGACGAAGAATCAATTGTATTAAAATCCATCAAATTATCGTTTAATTTCAAGCTCTCTTCAGCTGCTTTTAGTGAATTTACATAATCAGCTTTGTTAAGATACACTCTGGCAATTAATGCCCAGGCAGCAGCCTTTGAGGGTCTCATTACGTGTTCTTTCACGACGGGAAATATGGAAATAGATGTGGTCAAATCCGTTAATATCTGATCATAACATTGCTCTATTGATGACCTCTTTGAAGGAATATTAAAATCAGACAGTAGCCTTAGAGGTATTCCTGGATCGTTCGAAGCACTATTTGAACTGTAAGCTTTAGCCCAAGTCATTAACACAGTGAAATGGGCTCTTGCCCTCAAAAAAAGTGCAGCGGCTTTTATTTTATTTCTAGTAACCATATCTTCCCCAGGCTGAACTTTATCTACAAATTCTAAGACAACATTTGCTGTATATACCTGTTTGTAAAGAATTTGCCATTGATTATTGGGTGAATTATAAAATAGTTCATCGCCCCAGATATAACTATTTCGATCACCATCGTTCTCTAAACTATTCCAATCTTCCATTGTAAGATAATAATCATCAGTGCCTGCATCACTGACATTTGCTTGACCAATGTTCATAGTATTATTTTCATCAAGAAGAGCTTGTAAATCTTTAAGTGTAGAAGGAACTGTTAGATTTTTTCTCGGCTTTTCATCAAGATATTTTTTACATCCTGTAGTTAAGCATAAAAGAAGGAGAAAAGTTAAATAGTTATATTTCAAATAAAGTGATATGCGCATACAATAAAATTTAAAAATTAGTTTGAATACCCACAGAAAAGGCCTTTCCTGGAGGAATTTGACCAGCTATAAAATCTGGATCAATTCCATCCTTATTCTTTCTCCATAATATCCCCAGGTTTGAAACAGAAGTATATATTCGGAACTGGTTTATCCCTAAAGATTTTAGGAAGGTCTGATTGAAATCATAGCTGAGATTCACATATGACAATCTAATGTGGTCACCTTTACGAACTAGGGAAGCTGAACTGTTGTAGAAAGTTTCCCTGGCCGAAACTGCAGGGTAGATCATAGCTGGTATATCAGTATGCTTTTCATCTCCAGGCTGTTGCCATCTGTTAGCATAATCAGAGGATTGAATTATTCCTGCAAACAATGAAGAATAGTTTATTGAAGGCTTTATAAAGCTATACCCAAACTTATATCCAATATTGGCAGATATTGTCCATCCTCTCCATCGCACCGTATTTATGAATGATCCAAAATATTGAGGAACAGCTGAACCTCCATATTCCAAATCCTTTACTTTTGTACCGGTACCCAATATACTTGTATAGTTAGTGGATGTCTTGTCCTCAATATAACCTTGAGGATTCCCTATATCATCCAAACCAGCATATTTGTAAGTAAATATAGAATATACTGGATAACCGACCAGGGGCTTAATGGAGGTTCCACTATTTATATAACTGGAACCTATGTCTGCACTTAAATAATAGTTAGTTACCTTTGATTTATTATAGCTAAAAATCACAGTATTACTCCATTTTACAGCTCGGTTAATAATATTGCTTGTGATATTAAGCTCAACACCGTGCCCTTTCATATTTGCAACGTTTTTCACGATAGTCTCTCCAACTCCCGCTGTCTGATCGATTGGGGTAGCGCCATATAAATCTGAGCCCTTTTTAAAATAAGCCTCAATACTGCCGGTAGCAATATTATTTTTCAAATTGAAGTCAATACCAAAGTTGATTATTCGATTTTTTTCCCATCGTAAGTCTGGATTGGCAAACTGGCTAACATAGGCCATAAGGTAGCCTGTATAACTGCTCGGTAAAGGCAAATACTGAATTGCAGTTACTGCTGAACGAGATAAGTCAACATTTCCTGAATATCCATAGGTGGCTCTTAATTTTAGTGATAATAATGCGCTCCAACTGAAAAAATTCTCGTTTGTAACAATCCATGCACCACCAACCGACCAAAGTGGCTGCCACTTATCATTTGTATTTACTCCAAATAAATTTGAGGCGTCCCTTCGTCCACTAGCAGTCAAAATGTATTTTTCAAGATATGTAACCCCCGCATTTAAATATGTCGAAACATACCTATTTGATGTTTCTCCCAGGGAACTTAAAAACGGGATATATTCATTTGTTCCATTTACAAATGTTGGATATGGATTTACATAATCAACTTTAGAAATAGTAAGCACATCTGGATCGTATCCATAATTTCGGAACGAATTATTTTTCGATAAAATGCTTCTTACTTCAAAACCTCCAATGGCGTTAACAACAAAGTCTTTTGCATTCAGATTATAGTTTAACTGTATTCTGGCATTATGTGTTTGCATGGAACCATTGGACTCATCACCAATTGCTCCAAATGGTAGGTTATACTTTACATTACCACTTTGAGCGTCTACTATTGTAAATTTGTTAATAAGATTCCTGGTCGTTATACTGTAGATATCGTTAAGCACGGAGATTTGATCATCTTGCCTTTCATATTGGTAATTGCCTTGGATACTAAAGCCTTTAAATAAATCGTACTGTAATCCTATTCTGGCAATTAAGTTTTGACCATTCTGCTTAGTGACTGAATGCCTATAGTCCGAATTTGGATAATAATTCCAATCCAGTAGTTTTCCTGCTCCAGCTGTATCTAAGTATGGCTTCCGATACAGAGGGATACCGGCATCTCTACCGTCACTATTATTTAACCTAAAATATGGATATATTGAATTTTTTGATTGAAAGGTGGGCGCTCCCGATCGTAAGTTCCTTTGAATATAGGAGATTCCAGAATTCATTTTGAATTTGGTATTAAAACGGTAGTTTGCATCTGAATTTATTGTAATCCGATTATTAATAGCTCCGAATTCATCATCCATTCCTATATAACCAGCGGATAAAAAGTAATTACCTTTGGTATCACCTCCTTTAAGATTAACTGTATGTTGTTGAATAAACCCAGTTTTATAAATTAAATCCTGATAACTTTTTCTGGCTGATTGATTACGGTATGAGTCAATTAATTCATCTGCATTATTAATTAACCCATCCCGCTGCTTTATAAGAAGCTCCACAACAGGAGTTAAAAAGGGACGAGCGTACTTATTATTCTCTTGAGAGTTGTAATACCCCTTTGAGAAAAGAAATTTTTCTACATCAATGTATTCAGAAGGAGTCATCTGATCCAGATAGAATAAATCAGGTTTTTGTATGAATGTCACATTGCTATTCAAACTAACATTCAAGGGTTGATTAAAAGAGGCTTTTTTAGTTGTTACTACTATAACTCCATTTCCAGCCCTAGTTCCCCATATACTGGAAGCGGCAGCATCCTTAAGAATGGTAATATCCTGGATATCATCTGGATTTATTCTATCAAAATCGCCTTCAAAAGGAAACCCGTTGAGTATTATTAACGGAGCATTTGAGCCATTAATAGAACTAATACCACGTATTACCATTTGCGGCCTTGCATTACCTTTATCAAATGCAATAGTAGTCAATCCTTCAAGTCTGCTTTTTACAGTAGAAGTAACTCTTTGATTTATCGTTTTGTTATTCACATTTTCAAATGATCCAGATACTCTTTCCTTTGGAAGATTTTGATAACCAGTAGAGACTGTAACGGCTTCAAGTGTTCTTTCAAAAGAATGAAGCCATACAGTAATATTACCATCATGATCTGCATTTTTTAAATCGATTACTGACGGCTCAAAGCCAATATATGTTACCTGCAGAGATTGGCTTTTATTATTTAATTTTATTGAAAATTTACCATCGGCATCTGTTTGAGTACCAACATTTGTTCCGATTATTTTTACACTGGCACCAGAAAGAGCAACTTTCTTATCCTTACTAAGGACAGTACCAGTAATCACAATTCCACTTTCCGACACACTTTGACCATTGACATTATTAGAATGGACAAATAGTATTAGAAGATGTATATAAATTAATAACCTATAATTTTTCATGATCCCTTTTTTTTAATTTCCAATTTTTATTGAGCATCTCTGAATACAAAAACTTTCAACGGAACCTTAGCAGCTACTAATGTTAGCCCTTTCTGTTCTAGAATTTTTTTCAACGGCTCAATATTTGTTTCTGAATTGTTCTCTGGAAAGAGAGAAACAGGTATTTCTATAAATATTTTTCCATTGTATCCTGTCTGATCTATAAATATGGGAGCATTAATATTTACAAAATCCGAAGAATTTAATCTTTTTATTAATTTATCCATAGGGGCATTTTCGATCAATATTGCTTTCGGTTTTCCAAGAGTAATTTCTTTTTTCAAAATAGTTCTATTGAATAATCGTTGATCCGAAATTTTAACAACCCAACATTTTTTGATTTTTTCAACTATAGTTGTCGTGAGATCAAAGTTTCGATCCAGATCTCCTTTCATTAAGCGTTGAATTTTTTTACGATCCAGGCTGGCAGGTGTTGTTAGTTCGTAGCAAAAAGTATTTGACTCGTCCCAATCTTTGTTGATTTTTACTAATTCAGCTGGAGCGACAAAACGAGTAGTATCCTTCACTTCAATTTCAACACGACCCGCCCAGAGGTCTTTTTCTATGAAGGAGCTATATAATGATAGAATCGTATTGTTTACGAAATATATTGTCTTTGAAATACTATCGGCCTTGCTTCCTGTAAGTGACACTACACCTGGATAATGAGAAGTAAAGGTTGAACGATATAAAAATTGAGGTCTATTTTTAGGGTTTGCGAGATTATAAGAAAGTGTTTGAGTGTGATCGAAGTCAAAGAAATCATTTTTGACAGGAATTGCAAGCTGGTTATTAACTATCAAATTTTCAATGTTATCAGCAGTCACAAATTTAGCATCCGATATGCCTCGAACTACTCCTTTTGTATCAATCCAGACCTCATGAGGAATAGATAGATGTGGAAATAGTTTAGATAATACTGAATCATTACAGAGGATTGGTATAGAATTGTTCTTAATATTGCCATATTTTTCAGAGTATTTAATTATTGTTTCTTCGGATTCCTTTGTAACTACCAAAATCTGCAATTTATCACCAAACTTTTGCTTCAAATCATTCATGTGTGGCAAGTATGCAACACACGATGGGCACCAGGTAGCAAAAAAGTCAATTATTACTACTTTCCCTTTCAGATCACTAAATAAAACTTCTTTTCCTGGTTCATTCATGAAATTTTTCAGTGTAATGTTGGGGATTTTTTCTCCAATTTTTACCGGTATTTGGTAATTTTCGGCGAGTATTCGTTGTGATTGAAGTAGCATAAGACAAATAATCAGGCACGGCAATGCCATGTTACGAGCGGAATTTTTCATAAACGTAAATTGAATTCGGAAGGTTGGATTTACGATTTCTGTTTTTAACCGTGACTTTGGTTGTGGCAAATGACAGGCATCATGGGTAAACCCATGCAAGTCTAATTTACCTATCGTATTTGTGAATTACCTGTGGACGAGTGACGTTTTTTTGAGAGCTACACAGCTCAAAATTCCACAGTACAATGTTATTATGAAAAATTTCATTTGGTGTAGTACATTCAAAAACAGCATTAGGAATGTCTTAATCCAAAGTACTTTCGTTCGAATTTAAAGATTTGAAATCGAACAAACAGCGTAATAACAATTGCATAACAAAGTCAAAACAGAGGAAAAGGTCCCTGGATACTAGGGAGGCAAGGAGCTGAAGGTTTTAGAAATTGGTTCCATGATGCTTTTTTTACGATTGACAAATAGTACATGGACATTCCTAATGCTATAAAAACATACGGATGTCATAAATAAATAGTTTTCAAAAAATGAGTTACTTATCATTTTTCATGAC
>NZ_FNRL01000025.1 GCF_900107795.1 Chitinophaga terrae (ex Kim and Jung 2007) | reverse complement strand
GGCTCGTTTCCCTGCCTACTATGACCTCGGCTGACTCCCTGTAAAAAAAAAACAGGGCCTCCCAGGGTAAGTGTTATCGCTTTCCATCCATGTAGCCGCTGCATTTACGTTGTTACAATCTGTGTAGTATCGGGTTTTTGTTTCTTATGCAACATCACCCTTGTAACCCCGCCTTGTATACAGTTTCTGTTCGTCGGCCCGGATGTTTGCCGCCAGCTTCCTTCAGATTCCACTTTACAGTGGACACCCTTGCTATTGGCTAATGCTTCCTACTACAAAGCGCATTCGGGACTTGCACCCTAGAGATATAACACATGCCTGGCACACATAAAAAGCTGTCTCTACTTCGTAGAGGCAGCTTTTTTATTAGTATGACAACAGTGTGTTAATTTCTTTGATCACTTTCTCCACCCCCGGCAGCATCATTGCTTCCAGTCCGGTGTTCAGCGGTACGGCCGGCAGGTCCGCTGCCCCAATTGTAGCCACCGGCGCATCCAGGAATTGAAAACAATTGCGTTGTATCTTGCCCGCCAAAGCTTCTGCAAATGAGGCATTCAATTGCTCTTCTGTTATTACCAGGCATTTGCCATGCAACTTCACCTGGCTGTAGATCAGTGCTTCGTCCAGCGGGTACAGGGTCCGAAGATCCACTATTGTTACCATCCCCGGAAAGTTTTTTGCCGCAGCCTTCGCCCAATACACTCCCATTCCATAAGTAATGATGCAGGCTGTATTACCCATTTCTATGTCACGGGGCTGCGCTGACTGTACAATGTTTCCCTTTCCTAAAGGTAATATATAATCGGCGGCCGGTTCTATTGTCATCGCCTCCAATGTACCAGGCACCTTGCTCCAGTAAAGTCCTTTGTGCTCCAGCATTACAACCGGGTTGGGATCCAGGAACGCCGCTTTCATCAATCCCTTCATATCAGCTGCAGTGGAAGGATATACTACCTTAATCCCTTTTATGCTTAACAAGGTAGACTCTATACTTCCCGAATGGTAAGGCCCTCCGCCACCGTATGCTCCAACCGGAACGCGGATCAGGGCCTGCACAGGGAACTTTCCATTGCTCAGGTAGCAGGACTTGGCAACCTCGCAAACCAATTGGTTGATCCCCGGGTAGATGTAATCCCCAAACTGGATTTCTACGATAGGCTTTATTCCCACAGCCGAAAGTCCTGCTGTGGCGCCAATGATATATGCTTCCTGTATAGCGGTATTGTATACACGATGTTCTCCGAATTTTTCGCCCAATGTCGCTGCCTCCCTGAACACGCCGCCCAGGCGCTTGCCTACATCCTGCCCGAAAAAAATAGCCTCAGGATATTGCTGCAATATTTCCTCTATTGCATGCAATGCAGCATCTACCATTACCGATCTCTGTTTGCCGGCTGGCGAACGCTGTCCTGTTTCCTCGGTTACCGGGGTAACGGCAAAAACATGATCAGCAAATGTTCCAGGTGAGGGATCTGGCGCTGCTACCGCTTTTTCAAACGCCAGCTGTATGTCAGTTGCCGCCTGGCGATCTATTTCGTCCAGCGTCTTTTCAGCAACTCCATGTTTGCACAACAGCTGCCTTAGTTTCGGCAACGGATCATTCAATTGGTCGTTCGCCAGATCGTCGGCGGCCCTGTACCATTCTTTCCTGACACCGGAAGTATGATGGCCCAGCAGCGGTACGCATGCCTGAACAAGAATGGGCTTCCTCTCCTGCCTTACATAACCAATAGCCGTTTCCATAGCGGCATAACTGGCGTTGAAATCACTTCCGTCAACACGCATGCGTTCAAGGCCTTTAAACCCTGCTGCGTATTCGTAAGCGTCCATAGCCCTTACTTCCGGGGCGGTGGCTGAAATCCCCCAGTTATTATCTTCTACCAGGTAAATTATGGGTAATTGTTTCAATACAGCAAACTGGAATGCTTCGCTTACTTCTCCTTCCGTTACACTAGCATCTCCAAATACGCATACTACCACAGGCGATTCGCCGGCGGGGCCGGTTTTCAGCAAAGGCGAATGAACTTTTTCCAGGTATTGCACTCCCTGCGCCATACCGGTGGCAGGAATGGCCTGCATGCCTGTAGCGCTGCTCTGGTGGGGAATCTGGGGGCGATTGCCATCCCGGTTGTTGGGATGACTATAATAAGAGCGACCTCCTGAAAACGGGTCGGGACCTTTAGCCAGCAATTGTAACATCAGCTCATAGGGCGAGAATCCCATTGCCAGTAACATGGCGTCGTCCCGATAATAGGGCGAGATAAAGTCGTAAGGCTTTAACTGCAGGCCTGTGGCTATCTGAATAGCTTCATGCCCACGGGAGGTGGAATGTACATAGCGGCAGATAGCGCGATTGGCTTCATAGGTTTCAGCCATATACCGGGCGTCACACATCAGTTTCCAGGCTGTTAATAACTCGGCCAACTCTTTACTATCACCAGCTTTGCTCGTGGTCAGCGTTTTTAAAGTTGAAACGCTTGTGTTATCTTTAAACACAATAAGACTGTTTTGGTGATGATGGTGATTAAAAACAATAGTTGCCATAGCAACAGTTGCTAATGCAAATTAATTAATATGACTGATACTTTCGTCAGTAATCCATCTTTTTTTAAGCTGGATGCTACGCTAAAAAAACTTCGCAACTACTGGCAAAAGACGTTCGATGCCCAACAGAAGGACATTACAGTGGATCAATGGTTATTGATAGAGAACCTATACAAGCATAAAAAAACCACCCATAACGAGCTGGCCCGTAATACCTCTAAAGATATTACTACCATTTCCAGGATTATAGAACTACTGGTAAAGAAAGGGTTGGTTATCAGGGAAGTAGATTCGTTGGACCGGAGAAAAGTATACCTGCAGTTAACTCCTGCGGGTGTGGAAAAGTACAAGGATGTAAAAGCGCTGGTATATGAAATGCGCAAGGTTGGCTGGAAACATTTAACAGAGGCCGACTACATTGAGTTAACCCGGATACTGGACACGATTTACAACAATATACCTTAAGAAGCTAAACAGGTAAAGCAGCAAAGCAATGCTTTGCTGCTTTACTAGTATTGTTATTTCACGCTGAATTCCAGCAGGCTGTCATCTTCTATAAAGGCTTCGAAACTATCGCCAATTTCGGCTGGTCCTACCCCGGCTGGAGTGCCGGTAAAGATCAGGTCACCAATGTTCAGGGTAAAGAATTTTGAGATATAGGCAACGAGGAAGTCAAAAGAGAATAGCAGATCTTTTGTGTTTCCTGCCTGGGCAATAGTTTTGTTCTTATACAGGCAGAAGTCGATGTCTTTCTTATCCATTTCGGGGGTGATTGGAATAAATTTCCCTACGATGGCTGAGTTATCAAATGCTTTTGCAATTTCCCAGGGAAGACCTTTGGCTTTTTGTTTATCCTGCAGGTCGCGGGCGGTAAAGTCGATCCCAACCGAGATCTGGTCATAATATTTATCGGCGAATTTCTCCTGGATATGTTTACCATTCTTGCTTATTTTAAGCACCAATTCGCACTCATAGTGCAAATTACTGGTAAATTCAGGGTAATAAAAAGGATGACCATTTTGCAACAGCGCATTTTTTGGTTTCATGAACAGTACAGGTTCGGTAGGTACTTCATTCTTCAGTTCTTTTGCATGATCGGCATAGTTCCTTCCTACGCAAATAATCTTCATAATGCGTTTGATTTTAAGTTGAAAAAAAGACAACAATTTACTTACCTAATGGAAAGGTAAGTTTGTTATATTCATTCATTGTTCTGGCGATACCGATGGAAGCAAAGCTTTCAATGATATCTGCACTTTTTTCAATTTTTTCCTGTACAACAGGTTCTTCAGTGTTTTTCCATTTCCCCAGCACAAATTCTACCTGTCGCCCTTTCGGGTATTGATTGCCAACACCAAACCTGAGTCGTGGGTATTGGTTGGAGCCCAGCGACTCCTGTATGCTTTTAAGACCATTGTGACCTGCATCGCTACCACCCGGTCTTAAACGTATTACATCGAGGGGCAGGGCCAGGTCGTCCAGGATCACCAGGAGGTTCTCCAGGGGGATCTTTTCTTTATCGAGCCAGTATTTAACGGCCCTTCCGCTCAGGTTCATATAGGTAGTAGGCTTGATAAGGATAAAGGTTTTACCCTTCCATTTGCATTCGGCTACATCGGCCAGCCTGTCGTTTTGAAACACCGCATTATGCCGGGCAGCGAAAGCATCTACTACGTCAAAACCGATATTATGACGGGTATGTTTGTATTCTTCTCCAATATTACCCAGGCCGGCTATAAGGTATTTCATGCTGTTCAGATTATTAAAATGCAATAATCGCAATGGACTGCGATATTGTCAAAATTAAAAAGCCCCTCTAAAAATAGAGAGGCTTTCTGGAAAAATATTTCTAAAAATTTATTTCTTCTTAGCGTCTTTTTCAGCAGATGCTTCTTCCTGACGCAGCTGACGAGTCATAACAACTGAAGCGATAGGAATACGTGGAGAGTTAGTGATTTCGATACCTTCGATTTTCACGTCTTCAACACGGATGTTGCCATTCAGTTCCAGGTTTTCGATGTTTACTTCGATGTTTTCAACCAGGTTTTTAGGCAGCGCTTTTACTTTCAGTGCTTTCATTTTGCTAACCAGTTTACCACCGGCTTTAACACCTGCAGATTGGCCAACCAGTTTGATAGGCAGCGTAACGTTTACAGTTTTGTCTTCTACCAGTTCCAGGAAGTCAACGTGTGTCAGTTCATCTGTTACTACGTCGAATTGCATGTCTTTCAATACGCATTTATAGCTTTTGCTGCCCAATTTGATTTCAGCTAACTGGAAATCAGCAGTGTACACCAAAGCTTTAAATGATTTTGAAGGAGCTGAAAAATTTACGGTTTCTGCACCCCCGTAAATAACACAAGGCACTTTATCCTCAGAACGAAGTTGGCGGGTGGCTTTTTTACCGAATTCGCTCCTGAGTTGTCCTTCGATTGTTATTGTTTTCATTTGTTAAACAATTTATATTGATAATTAAGAATACGATGATTAGTCCTGACGTCTTTGACTGTGAATGAACAAGTTGGTGATCGACTTGTTTTCATGCATGTTGCGGATAGCTACTGCAAACAGTTCTGCTACTGAGATCACTTTTATTTTTGAAGGAGCTCCTGGTTTCAATGGAATGGTGTCGCATACCACCATTTCTTCCAGTACTGATTTTTCGATGTTCTCGTAAGCATTGCCGCTGAATACAGGGTGCGTACAAAAAGCTCTTACACTTCTGGCTCCTTTTTCCTTCAGCAGGTTAGCTGCTTTGGAAAGTGTTCCTGCAGTATCGCAGATATCGTCAATGAGCACTATGTCCCGGTTAGTTACATCTCCGATCACTACCATTGAAGCAATCTCGTTGGCACGTTTACGGTGTTTGTCGCAGATTACCATTTCGGCGTTAAAGTAAGAAGCTACTTCCCTTACCCGGTTGGTACTACCAACATCAGGGGACGCAAAGGTAAGGTTTTCCAGCTTTAAATTCTCTATATAAGGAATAAAAATAGCGGAACTATCCAGGTGATCCACGGGGATATCAAAGAAACCCTGGATCTGAGGGGCATGTAAATCCATGGTTATCACCCTGTTAGCCCCCGCCGAGGTCAGCAGGTTCGCTACCAGTTTAGAGCCAATAGCCACACGGGGTTTGTCTTTTCTATCCTGACGCGCATAGCCGAAATAAGGGATCACAGCCGTGATATAACCGGCGGATGCCCTTTTGGCAGCGTCAATCATTAACAACAACTCCAATAAATTATCTGATGGCGCACTGGTTCCCTGGATCAGGAAAACATAGTCGCCACGGATACTTTCAAGGAATACTGGTTGAATTTCACCGTCACTGAACTTTTGGATTCTAACTTTGCCAAGGCCTCCCTGAAGCCCTTTGCCGTACTTTTTGGCAATCTTCTCAGCTAACGCCGGATTACTGTTGCCTGTAAAAATTTTTACTGAAGGTTGCATACTAGATACTAGTGGAAAAGAGGTTGCAAAACTATGATTTTTGGGTGTACCAGCCCGATTTTTTTAAAATTAAAAAGACATGACCAATATTATTTATGTATTAATTATAAATAATCAGATAGATACTAAACTTATTGGTTGATAAAAAATGTCGTATAGAATTGGAACTAAATTTAAGAAATTTAAGGATATTTGGTTGATTAATGATGTTGTTATGTTTGTTAACGCGAACCCAACCTACCTCCCGATTTCAGATTGGTCTGAAAAAGATCAGCCCAGAGAAAAACTGCTTAGTAATGGTCCTGCTTCTTTAAGCGATGCAGAATTACTGGCTATTCTTATTCAAACAGGGCACAAAAGCAAATCAGCTGTGGACCTTGCAAAAGAGATCCTTCACCTGGCCCATAACAATCTTTCAGAGCTTGGAAAGATTGAACCCAGGCAACTAAGCACTTTACGCGGTATTGGTTTAGCAAAGGCTATTACTGTGCTGGCAGCCATGGAGCTGGCAAGGCGCCGGCAGGCCGGCAATATTCATAAAAAAACGGTTATTACCGATGGCGCCGGCGCAGCCCTCTTTTTCAAACCTTTACTCGCTGATCAGGCTTATGAAACCTTCTATGTCATGTTCCTCAACAATGCTAACAAGGTATTAGGCTACAAATGCATCAGCAGCGGAGGAATGACGGCCACCGTTGTAGATTCGCGGCTGCTCTTCAAAGAAGCAATCGCCCGGAATGCTACCAAACTTATATTATGTCATAACCATCCATCCGGCAATCTCAGGCCCAGCCAGGCAGATATCTCCATTACCCGTAAGATCAAGGAGCTGGGCCTCCTGTTCGATATTTTCCTCATTGATCATATCATTGTTGGTGAAACAGGATATCTCAGCCTCGCCGAAGACGGTATGTTATAATATTTTCAGATAGGAAAATATATGCATACTTAAATAAGCAAATACTTAAATATGTAGACCAAAATCCGTATTTCTGTTTTACTTTCGCAGATAATTATTTATACACGTATGCTCAAAATAGGACTCTTCGGCGTAGGACATTTAGGTAAAATACACCTCTCCCAGCTGGCTACCATGAAAGATGTAGAAGTAGTTGGCTTCTTTGATCCAAGTGACGCTAATGCTGCAAGTATTGCTCAATATAACATCCCCCGGTTTTCATCTGAAGAGTCGCTTATCCAGGCTATTGACGCTGTGGATATCGTGACTCCTACCACCCAGCACTTCAAACTCTGTGAATTAGCCATCAGGAACGGCAAACATATCTTCGTCGAAAAGCCTATGACCAACACCATGGACGAGGCTAAAACCCTTGTAAAACTGGTAGATGAAGCAAATATCAAGTTCCAGGTAGGACATATAGAACGTTTCAACCCGGCCTATCTTGCATTGCAGGGATATGATCTGAAACCCATGTTCATTGAAGTGCATCGCCTTGCTGAATTCAATCCCCGGGGTACGGACGTGAGCGTGATCCTGGATCTCATGATCCATGATATAGACATTGTTCTCAGCATTGTTAAATCAACCATTAACCGGATTTCCGCCAGCGGGGTGGCCGTAATGAGCGATACACCGGATATTGCCAACGTACGTATCGAATTCCATAACGGATGCGTTGCCAACCTGACTTCCAGCCGCATATCCCTTAAGAAGATGCGTAAAATGCGACTGTTCCAGAAAGACGCCTATATCGGCATCGATTTCCTGGATAAGAAAACAGAGATCATTAAACTGAAAACGCCAACAGACGAAGGTCTGTTTACGCTGGATATTGAAACCAACAGTGGCAAAAAGACCATTGCTATAGATAATCCGGAAGTTAAACAAACCAACGCGATACGTATGGAACTGGAGTTGTTCCGAGACAGCATCCTCCAAAATAAACCCGTTGCTGTAAATGCAATAGATGGTTTGCAGGCTATGGACGTTGCTCACCAGATCCTTGCCAAGATCAATAAAGGACTTGCAGAAACCGCTGCAGCCAAGTAAGCGGCAATGTAACTTAAGCTGTTGTTAACCCGTTAAAGAGAAAACCTGCTTAAACAATGAAGTATCTCTTTTACCTGTTAACAACAGCAATCTTTCTTAGCTCCTGTTCAAACGACCCCGAAGTTACCAGCATCCCTATGACCAGGTTAGAGAAATTATGTAATAACCCCTGGGGCAATGCCGATACCACCCATTCTTTCACTATCCGCAAATGGCTGGATGCCAACCAGGTCAGGTACGAAAGTGCAGAAATATACAGCGACACCGTTTCCCAGGCAATCGTTAATTCACACAATTGCGATACGCTGACAGGCCGGATGGTTACCGCGCTTATACTGTTTAGCGATACGGCAAAAGCACGGCAGTTGGGGCTTAGCCGTTACTGACCTCTTTCCTTCAACAAGGCTGCAGCTATAGTTAAATCCAGCGGTTTTGTGATCTTAATATTCGACTCTTCACCCGGTACCAGGTGAACGCGGTGTCCTAATCGCTCAACAACTGTTGCTTCATCAGTAAATAATGGATCGTAGGGCAGTTCAAATGCAGGTAAAAGGATTTCAGACAAGAAGGTTTGCGGGGTTTGAATGATCTTATAATGATCGCGGTTCACAGCTTTATTCATCCCGCCATTCACTTCACGGATACTGTCTTTCATTTCTACAACGGGAATCGCACTTCCGTGAGCCAATGCAGCTTCATAACAGGAACGGATCAACGATGGGGAAACCAGGGGCCTTACGCCATCGTGCACAAATACTACAGCGTTTTCGGCTTTCTGCAACCCGTTCCTGACAGAATGAAAGCGGGTTTCTCCCCCGCCCAGCACAGTGATCCTCGAAACGGCGGGAGCTGGTTTCAGCAAGGTATCCACGTAGGCAAAGTGCGCCTCCGGAACCACCAGTACAATTTCCATATCATCGTATGCGGCGGCAAACGCTTCAACTGTATGCAGCAAAACAGGTTTGCCTGCCAGCTCCAGGAACTGTTTGGGCGTTGCGCTCTGCATACGGGTACCAGCCCCTCCGGCTACAATGATGGCTACTTTTCTATAGTTCATAACTAAAAAAAATACGGATTTGCGGGTAGATAATTCAGCCCTCAAATCCGTATTCAAACAACTAAAATATTGTTATCAGATGATCAGCATGGCATCGCCATAGCTGAAGAAACGATATTTTTCCTTGATCGCCTGTTGGTATGCTTCCATTACCAGGTCATAACCGGCAAAAGCGCAGGTCATGATCAACAAACTGGTTTTTGGCAGGTGGAAGTTAGTTACCAGGGCATTTGGAATGGCAAAATCATAAGGAGGATGGATGAACATGTTTGTCCAACCTTCTGCTGCTTTCAGGTGGTTCTGCGCAGTAACCGAAGATTCAACCGCTCTTACGGAAGTGGTTCCGATAGCGCAGATACGACGGTTTTCTTCTTTTGCTTTGTTTACGATCTTAACCGCATGCTCATCGATGTGGAAGTACTCAGCATCCATTTTGTGTTTGCTCAGGTCTTCTACTTCGATAGGACGGAAAGTACCCAAACCAGTGTGCAGGGTTACTTCTGCAAATCTTACACCTTTAATTTCCAGCCTCTTGATCAGTTCACGGCTAAAGTGTAAACCGGCAGTCGGAGCCGCTACAGCGCCTTCATACTTCGCATAAACGGTCTGGTAACGCTCTTTGTCCTCTTCTTCTGGTTTGCGTTTGATGTATTTAGGCAACGGTGTTTCACCTAACTGATCCAACACTACTTTGAACTCATCGTCGTTACCTTCGAACAGGAAACGGATAGTACGCCCCCTGGAGGTAGTATTATCAATAACTTCAGCTACTAATGTTTCATCATCTCCAAAATACAACTTGTTACCCACGCGGATTTTACGGGCAGGGTCAACAATAACATCCCATAGGCGGTTTTGTTTGTTCAACTCACGCAGCAGGAAAACCTCAATTTTTGCTCCTGTTTTCTCTTTACGGCCATACAACCTTGCTGGGAACACTTTGGTGTTGTTCACAATCATAACGTCCTTGTCATTGAAATAACCCAGGATGTCTTTAAACAACTTGTGTTCTATTTTTCCAGTACTGCGATTTACCACCATCAGGCGGGATTCATCTCTTGTCTTAGAAGGGTGCTGCGCGATCAGATTTAAAGGAAGATCGAATTTGAACTGTGATAGTTTCATATTACGGTATGAATAAGAAATTTTTTAGAGCTTGCAAAATTACCAATTAATATTCATACCATCAAAATATGATATAAAAAGAATATCAATTAACAACTTATATATTAAATAATTTTCGGAATGGCTGATATCAGCTGTTGGGTATAAGGAGTTTGGGGAGAATTATACACCTCTTCAGCCCATCCGGCTTCCACTATTTTCCCCCGTTGCATCACCATCATCCTATCGCTGAGCAAACGAACTACCGACAGATCATGTGAAATAAAAATACTTGTAAACCCGAATTCCGCTCTCAGGCCGATCAACAGGTTCAGCACCTGCGCCTGTACGCTTACATCCAGGGCGGCAACCGATTCGTCGCACACAATAAAAGATGGCGATACAGCCAGCGCCCTGGCTATCACTATCCGTTGCCGCTGCCCTCCCGACAACTCGTGTGGGTAACGATGATAGAAAGCCGCAGGCAGGCTCACCTTCTCCAACAACATTTCCACCCGCTCCTGCTGCTGTTTCGCCGTTCCATGAAGTCCATGCACCTGCATAGGTTCCAGTATGGCTGCGCCAACAGTGATCCGTGGATTCAGGGATGCATAAGGGTCCTGGAAAATTAACTGCATCTCTTTCCTGAGATGCCGCATTCCGGTTGCCGACAAACTTCGTATATCCTGCCCTTTATAAACAACCGATCCCCCTGTTGGTTCTACCAACCGGAGAATTGATCTTCCCAACGTAGTTTTACCGCATCCCGATTCGCCCACCAATCCCATAGTTTCGCCCGGCGCCACCCGGAAGCTCACGCCATCCACAGCTTTCATCCAGCGTTTTACCTGACCGGTAAAAGACTTTTCCGCAGGAAACCAGGTCTGCAATCCTTCTACCTCCAGCACAGGCCGCGCTTCCGCCAGTTGTTTCCTGCGATCATTCAGTTCAGTGGCCGGTATAGTTAGTTTGTCGATCAACTCGTTGATCGCATTGGGCTTTTCGTGTATGCCCCCCTGTGAGTCAACGGTCATAAAATCAGCCGTTACCGGCAAACGGTACAGCTTCCTGTCTAACGGTGGCCGGCAAGCCAGCAGCCCCCTGGTATACGGATGCCTGGGATGATGCAGCACCTCCCTGACAGGCCCTTCTTCCACAATATTTCCTTTATACATCACTACTACCCTGTCGGCAATCTCGGACACTACGCCCAGGTCGTGCGTGATGAACAATACGCTCATCTGCAACTGGGATTGCAGCTCCTTCAGGAGGTCTAGTACGGTTTTCTGAACAGTTACGTCCAGCGCTGTTGTAGGTTCATCGGCTATCAGCAAAGACGGGCGAACAGCTATGGCCATAGCGATCATAACCCGCTGCTTCTGGCCGCCGGATATTTCGTGTGGATAACGTTTGAAAATAGCAGGAGGATCAGGCAGCTTTACTCTTTCGAAGAGCTTTAATACCTCTTCTTCCGCTGCCTGCAGGCTAACATCCTTATGTTGCCTGATCACTTCCGCCACCTGCCTGCCGCAGGTCTGGAGCGGGTTTAATGCCGTCATAGGCTCCTGGAACACCATGCTGATCTCTTTTCCCCGGTAGGTGCGCATCGTGGCGTCGGAGAGCTGCAACAGGTTAACAACAGTATGATCTGTGGGTTCAAACAACAGTTTCCCTGCGGTTTTTACGCCGGGTATTTCTATTAAGCGCATCAGCGAAAGTGCGGTCACCGATTTACCGGAACCGGATTCGCCAACTACGCCCACTACTTCTCCTTTTCCTATAGAAAAGGAAATTTTATTAACTGCCGTTGTATATGTCTGACTGGTTTGGAAACCAACTTCCAGGTCCTGGATCTCTACCCGCTTTGTAAGCATACCCGGAAGTTACAACATTTCTAAAAACGCAGGTGCTTAACGGTCTGGTGGCTTTCAATCAGTTTGCGTAATGAATCGATCCCGATCTGCAGGTGACGTTCAACGTACTTGGAAGTGACCTTTTTATCACTGTCTTCTGTTTTCACGCCTTCCGGGATCATTGGCTGATCAGAAACCAGCAACAATGCGCCGGTAGGGATCTTATTGAAAAAGCCAACAGAAAAGATGGTTGCCGTTTCCATATCTACCGCCATGGCCCTGATTTTAGCCAGGTAATCCTTAAATTCAGAATCATGCTCCCAAACCCTGCGGTTGGTAGAATAACAGGTACCTGTCCAGTAATCCTGCCCGTAATCGCGGATGGTAGTAGAAATCGCTTTCTGTAAAGCGAATGCCGGTAATGCGGGAACTTCCGGCGGGAAATAGTCGTTACTGGTACCTTCTCCCCTGATTGCGGCAATAGGAAGGATCAGGTCACCAATATTGTTCTTCTTCTTCAAACCTCCGCATTTACCAAGGAATAATACTGCTTTAGGGGAAATGGCCGACAGGAGGTCCATTACTGTGGCGGCGCCGGGGCTGCCCATACCAAAATTAATGATGGTGATGTCTTCAGCCGTTGCACATTGCATGGGTCTTCCCTGGCCTACGATAGGAACCTTGTTCCATTCGGCAAACATGGTAACGTAATTGCTGAAATTAGTGAGGAGAATGTGGGAACCAAAATTTTCGAGCTTTTCTCCTGTGTAGCGGGGTAACCAATTAGCTACAATTTCTGCTTTTGTCTTCATAGCCTTTTGACAGGCAAATATAAGGTTTTTCTTCCTATCCCCCATATTAAGACAATGTGATTATCTTCGTCTTTTAATCCGGGTTTACTTTGATTGCTATCACTTTTCCGCCTCCAGACTTCAAAATTTTAAAAGAAGGCAACAAGGAGCTGATTTTCGACCGCTTGCGTAAACGCTATATTACGCTTACCCCTGAAGAGTGGGTGAGGCAGAATTTTATTAACTATCTCGTTAAGGTATTATCCTATCCGTCGTCGTTAATTGGTATAGAAAGAGAGATCTATATTGGAGAAGTGAAAAAGCGGTTTGATATCGTGGTCTTTAACCGGGAAATGCGTCCCTGGATGCTGATAGAGTGTAAAGAGATGAATGTTCCGTTAACAGAAAAAACCTTACAGCAGGTGGTGCAGTATAATATGGTGATGCCTTCTGCTTACCTGGTAATTACTAATGGCAGTCACACTTTCTGCGGTAGCTGTGAAGCGGGTAACTGGCGGTTTCTTCATAAATTGCCTGTTTACCCGGGGTAGTTTCACGCGGAGTGGCATAAGGGGGCAAAGGGACATAAGGTTATTTTGTTAAGAGGCATAAGAACTGGGATTTAGTTAAGAGATATAAGGACCGAAGCGAAGGAATTTAGTTAAGAGATATAAGGACTGAAGCGAAGGAATTTAGTTAAGAGATATAAGGACTGAAGCGGATATTTTAAGAATTATAATTGGTTTCTATTGATTAAGAAACTTGTTACAATTCTTAAAATATCCGCTTCAATCCTTATGTCTCTTTGCCTCCTCAGCTTCTCTGCGTGCCCAAACACGAGCCCGCGAGTGTCATCAAGGGAAGATACCCAGTTGCTCGTAAGCGGCGCCCACTTTGTTGATAGCTACTACGTAAGCGGCAGTACGCATATCATGGATCTGCGGGTTAGCGATCATAGCGTCGCGCACTTCGTGCAAAGCAGCATGCATTGTTTCTTCCAGGCCGGAATATACCAGGTCCACTTCATCTGCGCCATGCGCGATGAACTTCCTTTCTTTATCTGATACTTTCTTGCCTGTAAGATCTTCAATTGTCTGAAGGATGTGGATGTTCATATTTTCATCGAAGCGCTTGCCCAGGCGGCCATAACGCACATGGCTAAGGTTTTTCAGCCATTCGAAGTAAGAAACGGTCACACCGCCGGCGTTCAGGAACATGTCAGGCACTATAATAACGCCTTTTTTGTTCAGGATTTCGTCTGCTTCCGGAGTTAACGGACCGTTTGCCGCTTCGCCAATGATCTTGGCTTTAACATTAGGGGCGTTATGTTTATCGATCACGTTTTCCAGGGCTGCAGGAATGAGGATTTCGCAATCCAGTTCCAGGCCGTCGGTATTTTTATTCAGGTTGGTAGCGCCAGGGAAGTTAATAATAGAACCGGTAGCTTTTTTATGCATCAGCACTTCATCAGGGTTCAGACCATTTTCATTGAAGATAGCGCCATCCCATTCGATCAGGCAGATCACTTTTGCACCTGCTTCGTGGAAGTATTTAGCGGCATGATAACCTACGTTACCCATACCTTGTACCACTACTCTTTTTCCTTCGATACCGGTAGTAAGACCGATACGGTCCATATCTTCCTTAATATTGCAAAGTTCGCGCAGCCCGTAGAATACTCCCAGGCCGGTAGCTTCGGTACGACCGCGAACACCGCCTTGTGAAACCGGTTTACCCGTTACACAACCGTATCCGTCGATCTCTCCCGGGCGCAGGCTCATGTAGGTATCCAGGATCCAGCTCATTTCTCTTTCACCTGTTCCGTAGTCAGGAGCCGGTACGTCGGTGCCCGGACCTATGAAGTTCTTTTTCACCAGTTCCGCGGTATAACGGCGGGTAATGGCTTCCAGCTGGAATGGAGTATAGTTGCGAGGGTTGATCCTGATACCGCCTTTAGCTCCGCCAAATGGTACGTTTACGATAGCGCATTTGTAGGTCATCAGAGCCGCCAGCGCCATCACTTCATCCTGGTTCACTTCATCGCTGAAACGGATCCCTCCTTTACAAGGCAACTTGTGGTGAGAGTGTTGAACACGGTATGCTTCAATTACTTGTACAGTATCGCCAATTCTCACGGGGAATTTAATCTGGTATACAGCGTTGCAGGCTTTGATCTGCTCCAATATACCTTTGTCCCATTTTGTGAACCCAGCTGCTTTGTCGAAACTTCTTTCCACACTTTGGAAAAAGCTATAATGCTGTTCTTGCGACATAAATTATTGTTTTGGTAAAATGATTAGAATGTATATGCTGTATGGTTATAAGCTTATTTGTCACCTTTTTCCAGCCTGCTGATCTTTCTATCGAGGCGGATCAGGAAAGCTACGATCCCGATGAAGATGATCACCAGTACTCCTACTACTACGTATATTTTATCGTTGCTGCGGAAAAACTCGTTTACCGGTCCGCTCTCTGTATTTTGCTGCTGGGCGTTAGCCAGTACTGAGATCATTAACAGTACTACTGTCAGGCAAAATGAAAACGCTTTATTGATCATTGGATTATTTTTTTGAGTTGCAATTTTCTGTAGCGAACTACCAGTGTAAAGATCCATACGCCTAATAATGTCCATCCGATAAAGGCGGGATACAATACCAGTTTCATAGTTCCATCGGTGTCTTTAGAAGCAAAACCGGGCGTAGTAGCGCTTCCCGGGTGAAGAGAATCCACCATGCGGGGAATGATGTAAGTCAGCGGGATCAGTAAAGCATAGGCAAATATGTTGAACACTGCCGAAATCCTGGCACGTTTATCCATATCCTGGATAGACATCCGCAGTACCAGGTATGCTAAATAAATAAGGATAGCAATGGCAGTACACATCTGTTTAGGATCGTCTGTCAACGTTCCGCCCCAAGTATAAGTAGCCCAGAGTGATCCGGTAGCAAATCCTAAAAC
Source organism: Chitinophaga terrae (ex Kim and Jung 2007) (assembly GCF_900107795.1). Lineage (GTDB taxonomy): Bacteria > Bacteroidota > Bacteroidia > Chitinophagales > Chitinophagaceae > Chitinophaga > Chitinophaga terrae. The sequence goes on along the minus strand of NZ_FNRL01000025.1, from coordinate 89,243 downwards.
GCCAAAAAAAGCGCCAACGCTTGCAGCACTGGACGCCATTACATCTTTTTTAAGATCATATTTGCCAAGGAAAAGAAGGGAGTAAACGAGGGATATGGTAAACATTGTATACATACATATCCACATCGGTACGTGAAAGAACAATCCACGCGAAGATTGTCCGTTGGTTCCTATTATAGGTATTTTAACAGTAAACCCGGCGATAATTACATATAAAAGAAGCAGTATCGCTAATGCTTTCCACCAATGTCTGGCCATTTTTTATAGCTATATTCCGGGGGCAAACCTACAGGTTTTCCCCTTAAGTACAAAGATTTTAGGCGATTTTAAGTTTATTGCAACATCTCCAAATACCCGTTAAATTTCGTTTACAGAAGTTAGCTTTTTGTTTGACATTTCGTTAATCTTTCCACAGGAAAGGGAAAAGGATTAACGTTAACGCCACTACCAATATATCCATACCTCCCAGGAGGAAAAACATCTTCGGCAACCCCGGCTGATAAACCGTAAGGAATGCAGATACTGATATATTGGCCAGCAACATCAGGATAGGGAGAATTAACGGGAACCCCATCACCGCCATGAGCGCGGCGTTATGATTAGCCTGGGCTGCAATTGCAGCCAGCATGGTAAAGAGAAGAGATAAACTTATTCCGCCCATTAACACCATTCCTATGAAGTACCCTGTATTGGCAATAGGATTCCCAAGGAATGCAATGCTGCATAACATGGCAATCAGGCTCATTAACACCATCAGGATGATATTATAAATGAGTTTAGCCATAATAAACACCCTCGGATGAACCAATGAATAAAAATAAAGCAACCGTCCCCGGCTCTCCTGCATAAAGCTTTTCGCCACTGCGTTTACCGCTACGAACAGCTGGATCACCCAGAACAGGGCGTTCCAGAGTTTATCGTCCGGCTTTCCCATCATTAGATTGATCACAAATACAGTGGAAACTATATACAGTAATACCCCATAAAAGGCGTATTGCTGCCGCAATTCAAGCGTAAGATCCTTTTTTACAAGGGTAATAACCTGATGTATGGCGCTATTCTTCTTCATGTAGTGCCGCAAAGATAGTCAGGATTTAGAGATATAGCATCTAAATCCATAAATCTAAGTATATTAGCCGATCTATATAAATTACTGTCGATGAATAAAATTCTGGTTGCCAATAGGGGTGAAATTGCGTTACGCATCATGCGTTCAGCGAGGGAAATGGGGATTAAAACCGTAGCTGTCTATTCTGAAGCCGATCGTACCATGCCATTTGTTCTGTTTGCCGACGAAGCCGTATGCATAGGACCTGCTCCATCCAACCAATCTTATTTGGTCGCAGAAAAAATTATAGCCGTAGCCAAGGAAACAGGAGCTGATGCCATCCATCCCGGCTATGGATTCTTAAGTGAAAACGCCCGGTTTGCAGCACAGGTAACAGCTGCAGGCCTTACTTTCATAGGCCCTTCTGCCTCTTCTATCGAGGTAATGGGTAGCAAACTGGCAGCTAAACAGGCAGCCCAGAAATTTGGGGTGCCAATGGTGCCAGGTACCGAAACGCCTCTCAAAAGCCTGGAAGAAGCCAGGGAAGTTGTTAAGAAAACCGGGTTTCCCATACTCATCAAAGCCTCAGCAGGCGGCGGCGGTAAGGGGATGCGTATCGTTAACGACCCATCCGAACTGGAAGAACAGATCAGGCTCGCCAAAAGTGAAGCCCTCAGCGCATTTGGAGACGATGCGGTGTTCATTGAAAAATACGTAGGCTCTCCCAAACATATAGAGATCCAGATCCTGGGCGACCAGCACGGCAACTGTGTTTATTTGTTCGAAAGGGAATGCTCCATACAGCGCCGTCACCAGAAATTAATAGAAGAAGCGCCTTCTTCCTGCCTTACCCCCGCTATCAGGGCGGCTATGGGCCAATGCGCCGTAGACGTTGCAAAAGCCTGCAACTATTACGGAGCGGGAACTGTAGAGTTCCTGGTAGATGAATCTCTCAACTTCTATTTCCTGGAAATGAACACCCGTTTGCAGGTAGAGCACCCGGTAACAGAGCTGATCACGGGCCTGGACCTGGTAAAAGAACAGATAAAAATAGCAAGGGGCGAAAAACTCTCCTTCACACAGGACGACTTGAAAATAAATGGTCATGCCATTGAACTGCGTATCTGTGCAGAAGATCCGTTAAACAACTTCCTCCCCGATACGGGGAAACTTGAAACCTATATTCGTCCGCAGGGCTATGGTGTGAGGGTAGATGATGGATATGAACAAGGTATGGATATCCCGATCTTTTATGACCCGATGATCGCCAAACTGATCGCATGGGGCAGTAACCGGGAAGAAGCCAGGCACAGGCTCATCCGTGCAATTGAAGAATACGCCGTAAAAGGAATTAAGACCACCCTGCCATTCGGACATTGGGCATTGCAACAACCTGCCTTTATCGAAGGTAATTTTGATACCAACTTCATCAGCAAATTTTTTACGCCGCAATCCTTACAGGAGAACGATCCGCGGGAAGAGCAACTAGCTGCAATTCTGGCTGCATACGTGTGGCAGCAACAGCATCTATCTTTACAAACAGCGAAGAAGGAAGAGCAAAAGAGTGAATCTAACTGGAAAAGAAGGAATTTGTTAAGATAACCATAATAGTTGTTAACTTTCGTTAAAGCATTTTCCCGGACGAGGAAAACCCTTAAATTTGCGCCAATTTTTCATGATTATACGTAACATTATTTTACAAGTCCTGGGCTACCTGTATCCGCCTTTTTCTAAGGTAATGCCATTTCAGACTTTCCGCTATCTTGCCTGCGGAGGGGGAAATACTGCATTGGATATATTCCTGTACTTTATTTGTTACAATTTCGTGCTTCGTCATCAGCCCCTTCATTTCGGGTTATTTGATATGGGTGCGCATATAGGCGCCCTGTTCATGTCTATGGCGGTAACATTCCCTACCGGTTTCCTTCTCAGCAAATATGTCGTATTCTCTGAATCCAATATCAGGGGCCGCGTACAATTGTTCAGGTATTTTGTGATGGTAGCCATCTGCATTATGCTGAACTATGTATTTATGAAGATATTTGTGGAACACCTCCACTTTTATCCTACTATCAGTAAAATATTCACTACCGTGCTGGTTGTAATATTCAGCTACCTAACCCAGAAGAAATTCACCTTCAAAGTAAAAAAAGCTTGATGTTTCACGCAAAGGAGCAAAGAGGGCGTAAGAGGCATAAGGATTTTTTAAGAAAATAAGGAAGCAAAGGATTTTTTGCCCGAAGCGAAGAATAAGAAAGCAAAGAGGAGATAATTACATTATATAACATAAATTATCTCCTCTTTGCTTTCTTAATTTCCTTAATAAACTTCTTTTTCTTTGCTTCCTTATTTTCTTAAAAAATCCTTATGCCTCTTACGCCCTCTTTGCCCCTTTGCGTGAAACCCCTCACGGATGCGTGTAGTAGCAGTGCCTGCACCGGGGTTCGTAAAGGTCTTTTTCGCCCAGTAAAAAGGTTTCTTTGGCAGGCGATTTGCGGAAAGAATAATTTGCAATATTGCCGCATACCACACAAATAGCATGCAGTTTGGTGATATAATCGGCTTTGGCCAGCAGAAACGGCATCTGTCCGAAAGGCTTGCCGGTATAGTCCATATCCAGGCCGGCAACAATCACTCTTACGCCCGCCAATGCCAGCTGGTCACATACGTTAGGCAATTCGTCGTCGAAAAACTGTGCTTCATCTATCCCCACCACATCAACTTCCTGGGCAAGCAAAAGTATCTGTTGGGAATTCTCAATAGGCGTTGATATAATCTTGTTTTCATCGTGAGAAATGATGCTGGTTTCATCATATCTCACGTCCATGGCGGGTTTGAAGATCTCTACTTTAAGATTGGCGATCCTGGCCCTTTTCAGACGACGGATCAGTTCTTCTGTTTTCCCCGAAAACATAGAACCACAGATCACTTCAATCCACCCTCTTCTCCCTCCTGCCAGAGAAGGTTCAATAAACATATTGTAGTAATTTGATTATTAATTAATTGAAATACTCTATTTTTATAAAAATAAAATAATTCCTACCTCTCACCTTAACAATTAAGGCATGGAAAAAATTAATGCATTAATTGATAAACTACTGGAATTAAAAAATTCCGGCGCTGATCTGGCAACAATATCCTATTATGTACAGTTGTTGCAGGCAGAAATCTTGCATGTTCGTACCCGTCAGCATGTTGAGCAACTTGGCAAAAACAGCAATGTTGCGGTGATACTTCCCGTTCAACAACCAGTTGCAGTTTCCCATGAAACAGAGGCGCAAACTACAACATTACCGCCAATTAACGTGGCCAATACGCCTGCTCCTCCTGCGGAAGTTATCAACAATACAGCTCCCGTTGAGGAAAAACCGGTTATAGCAGCTGCTGCGAATAATGCTACGCCAGATGAAGTTCCGAACAACCATGCTGCTCCGGCTGGCGAAAATCCAGTTGCTGCAACGGAAGTTACAGATATCAATACTGCAGCTAAGAAATACGAGGTAGAGGATATCAATTCCAGGTTTCGTGATGAAGTACCTTTATCTGTTAACCATTTGGCTGCCAGGAAGTCGGAAGGGCACATCGAAAAAACGGCCCAGCCGGCAGCAAATATACCTGAGCCTATAAAACAGGTATCAACAGAAGCGCTGCAAAAACAAACTTCTCTTTTCGAATCCTATACGCCACCCGCCCCTGCACCTAAAAAAGAAGCAGGCGCACAACCAGCGGTATCGCTGAACGACCGCCTGAAACAACAACAGGTAGAAGTAGCGCAGAAACTGGGAGGAATGCCCGTCAACGATCTGCGCCAGGCGATCGGGATCAACGACAAATACCAGTTTATTGATGTGTTGTTCAATGGAGACAAGGATCTTTACGAACGTTCTATTAAAACCATCAATGAATTTGGCAGCTTCCAGGAAGCGGATCACTGGATCCAGCGGGAGATCATGATCATCCAGGGCTGGCAGGAGGATAATAAATTAGTACAACAGTTTTATTCTTTACTCAGGAAACGTTTTTCCTGAATATAGGCCATTACTTTAGCGGTTGCCCCTACATTTTCCAGGATATACTGCCCTGCAATTCCTGCTGTGCGGCCATAAAACCCGGGGTCATTGAATAATTGCTCCATTACAGCCGTCAGCGCACTTGAATTCCCGGCTACACAGGCCCCTCCTGCCGCCACCAGTTCTACTGCCTCGAAGTACTTGTCGTAAACCGGTCCTATTATTACCGGCTTGCTGTAAACAGCCGGTTCCAGGATATTATGAATACCGTCTTTCCCAAATCCTCCACCTACATATGCCAGGTAAGCATATTTATAAAGGGTGGTCAGCATACCTATATTATCTATGATCAGTACCTCGGGAACGATACCCGCTTGCTGCCGGTAAGCCGAAAAGCGGATGCTTTTGGGGAAAATCGCTTCAATAGCCGTTAGGTGCTCATTGTGGATCTCATGGGGCGCCAGTATTAAAGTAGTATTGGCAGGGCGATGTTCCTCCCACCATTTGCCCAGCAGTTGCTCATCTTCCGGCCAGGTGCTGCCGGCTACGACCAGTTTCCGGTCCTGGAGCCGGGCTATTTCAGGGATTTCGCTTCCTTCCTTCAATAATGCCGCTACCCGGTCGAAACGGGTATCGCCGCTAATCGATACCTGCCGGATGCCAATTTCCTCCAGCAAGGCAAGAGAAGCCCTGTTTTGTACAAATATCCGGGTAAGCTGTTCCAACAGGCGGCGGAACATTGCTCCATGACCTTTAAAAAAGATCTGTCCGGGTCTGAAGATACCCGAGATCAATAAGGTGGGGATCTGCTTTTTATGGAGGGTTGTCAGGTAGTGATACCAGAACTCATATTTTATAAACAATACGAGGGCGGGGTTGACAATTTCAATAAATTCCCGGGCATTTCCGGCGGTATCCAACGGCAAATAGCACACGTAATCAGCACCCTGGTAGTTTTTTCTGACCTCATAACCGGATGGCGAGAAAAAAGTTAACAAAATTTTATTGGCAGGATAAGTTGTCCTGAGCGCCTCAATAACGGGGCGGCCCTGCTCAAATTCGCCCAGGGATGCGGCGTGTACCCAAATAGTACCCTCGTTGCCGAGGTTAGCGGACTTAAGCTTGCTTTGCCAGTCTTTCCTGCCATCCAGCCATTTCCGGGCTTTAGCTTTGCCCATTAAGGCTGCCAGGCCCACTCCCATCCTATACAGCCTGAGCCCTATATTATATATCCCGGTTGCTATCATACAGTTACGTACTTTTACCTGAATTTCGTGTTGCCGGCAAAGATACTCCCTTACCAATCTCAAAATTTGTAAATTTGCACACTTTAAACAAAATAAAAATATACGGTCATATGGTTCCTATTCAGATGGTAGATTTGAAACGCCAGTACAATAAGATAAAACCCCAGGTAGATGCAGCCATCGAGGAAGTTCTAAACAGTACTGCATTCATTAATGGTAGTGCAGTTCAGCAATTTTCAGCAGAATTACAGACGTACCTGGGAGTAAAGCATGTGATACCTTGCGCGAATGGTACTGACGCTTTACAAATTGCCATGATGGCCTTAGGCCTGGAACCAGGGGATGAAATCATCACCCCGTCTTTCACTTTCATTGCTACTGCGGAAGTGATTGCATTATTACGTTTAAAACCGGTATTTGTAGATATTGATCCAAAAACCTACTGCCTGGATATTTCGGCGGTAGAAAAAGCTATCACATCTAAAACCAAGGCGATTGTACCTGTACATCTTTATGGGCAGGTAGCCGATATGGAGCCTTTAATGGCCTTAGCCGCCAGACATAACTTATACGTAATCGAGGACAATGCACAGGCGATTGGGGCAGACTATACCTTTGCGGACGGTTCCCGTAAGAAGGCAGGAACAATCGGTCATATTGGCTGCACTTCTTTCTTCCCGTCCAAAAACTTAGGCTGCTACGGAGATGGAGGCGCTATTTTTACCAATGACGACGAAATAGCAGCTAAATTGCGTATGGTGGCCAACCATGGCCAGTCGGCCAGGTACTACCACGACGTGGTAGGTTGCAACTCCAGGTTAGACTCTGTACAGGCTGCGGTTTTAAGGATTAAATTGCCTTTATTGGATCAATATATTGAAGCACGAAGGGCTGTGGCAGATGCTTATGATGCAGGTTTTGCAGATGTGCCGGCGATCATTACCCCATACCGTGCAGAAAACGGGTATCACGTTTTTCACCAGTATACACTGCAGCTGGAAGGCGCCGACAGAAACAAACTACAGGAATTCCTTGCATCTAAAGGTATTCCTGCAATGATTTACTATCCAGTTCCAGCGCACCGTCAGAAAATGTTTGCCGATTTTGGAGGAGCTGAGTTTAATTTACCAGTAACCGATCATCTCACCCACCGGGTGATTTCCTTACCGATACACACTGAAATGGACCAGGAGCAACTGGACTATATTATCCAATCAGTTAAAACTTTCTTAAACACCCCTGCATGAAAATTACAGTAGTAGGTACTGGTTACGTAGGACTCGTAACCGGTACATGTTTCGCAGAAACAGGTAATGAAGTGACCTGTGTAGACATTGATGTCAACAAAGTAAAAAAACTATCTGAGGGTCAGATAACTATCTACGAACCAGGATTAGAAAAGCTCTTTGAAAGGAACCTGAAAGAAGATCGCTTGTTTTTTACAACAAGCTTAGAAGAAGGTATTAAAGACGCGGAGGTTATTTTTCTTGCCCTGCCGACTCCTCCTGGAGCAGACGGCGCCGCAGATCTGTCTTATGTTTTGAATGTGGCAGATCACCTGGGAAAAATAATGACCGATTACAAAGTGATTGTCGATAAAAGTACTGTACCTGTAGGTACTGCAGAAAAAGTGACTGCCGCAATTGCTAAAAATTGTAAAGCTCCTTTTGATGTTGTTTCCAACCCCGAATTTTTAAGAGAAGGTGTAGCTGTAGATGATTTCATGAAACCTGACAGGGTTGTAATTGGTACTCAGTCAGAGAGAGCTCGTAAAGTAATGGGAGATTTATACGCTCCGTTTGTAAGGCAAGGTAATCCTATCTTATTTATGGATGAGAAATCCGCGGAGTTGACCAAATATGCAGCCAACTCATTTTTAGCTACCAAGATATCTTTCATGAATGAAATAGCAATCCTCTGTGAAAAACTCGGTGCTGATGTTGACATGGTACGCAGGGGTATAGGAAGCGATGAACGCATAGGAAAAAGGTTCCTGTTTCCTGGAATCGGTTACGGAGGAAGTTGTTTTCCTAAGGATGTGCAGGCATTGGTAAAATCATCGGAAGACGTGAATTATAACTTCAAAATACTGAACGCAGTAATGGAAGTTAATGAAACACAGAAACTCTTCTTATTGCCAAAGATCAAAGCATACTTCAACAACAATCTTAAAGGCAAACACTTTGCATTATGGGGGCTGGCGTTCAAGCCGAATACCGACGATATCCGCGAAGCGCCTGCTTTGTATATTATCAATGCTTTATTGGAAGAAGGGGCAACTGTAAGCGCATTCGACCCCGAGGCAATGAAAAATGTTCGGCAGGTAGTGGGCGACAAGATCACTTATGCAGAACATCAGTATACCTGCCTTGAAAACGCAGATGCATTAATTATAGCAACAGAATGGAGTGTATTCAGAACGCCGGATTTCAATAAGATCTCAGCAGCATTAAAGAACAAAGCGATCTTTGATGGACGTAACCTTTTTGAAACTGGCAGGATGAAAGAGTTAGGATATCATTACGAAAGTGTAGGACGTACTCCTTCAACCCTCTAAACTCAGGTACACTTATGGAACAAAAAAGAGTATTGATAGCAGGGGGCGCCGGGTTCTTAGGCTCCCACCTCTGCGACAGATTTATAAAAGAGGGTTTTCATGTTATTGCCATGGATAACCTCCTGACCGGCAATATCAAGAATATTGAACACCTTTTCCCTCTTCCAAACTTCGAATATTACAATCATGATGTAACGAAGTTTGTGCATGTACCCGGCAAGCTGGATTACATCCTGAACTTTGCTTCCCCTGCGAGCCCGATAGATTATCTTAAAATGCCTATACAAACCTTAAAGGTTGGTTCATTAGGTACGCATAACCTGTTAGGTCTGGCAAAAGAGAAAAAAGCAAGGATACTGGTAGCTTCTACTTCAGAGGTCTATGGTGATCCTACTGTTCATCCGCAAACAGAAGAATATTGGGGCAATGTGAACCCTGTTGGCCCAAGAGGCGTATATGACGAAGCAAAACGATTCCTGGAATCTATTACCATGGCTTATCACAATTTCCATGGAGTGGAAACCCGCATTGTGCGCATCTTCAACACCTATGGGCCAAGAATGCGGCTCAACGATGGAAGGGCATTACCTGCGTTCATGAGCCAGGCATTAAACGGCCAGGATCTGACGGTGTTTGGCGACGGACTTCAAACCCGTTCGTTCTGTTATGTAGACGACCTGGTAGAAGGCATCTACCGCCTGCTCTTATCAGACTATCACCTGCCGGTTAACATTGGCAATCCGCAGGAAATAACATTAAACCAGTTTGCAGAGGAAATCATTGCATTGACAGGAACTAAGCAGAAGATCGTATATCATCCGCTGCCAAAAGATGATCCTAAACAACGGCAGCCGGATATTACCAAAGCACGTACATTGTTGGGTTGGGAGCCTAAAGTAAGCCGCCAGGAAGGCTTGAAGATCACATACGAATATTTTAAAAAAGCATTATTAAGCAACAGCTAAATTTATTTTTTTTAATGAAAAGAAAGCTCTTGATAACAGGAGGCGCAGGCTTCATCGGGTCACACGTCGTAAGATTATTTGTTAATAAATATCCATCTTACGATATCGTAAATCTGGATGCTCTCACATACGCCGGAAATCTGGAAAATCTCACAGATATTCAAGATAAGCCTAATTACGTATTTGAAAAAGGAGATATTACAGATGATGAAACTGTAGATAACCTTTTCACTAAATATAAATTTGACGGCGTGATCCACCTCGCTGCTGAAAGCCATGTAGACAGGTCTATCATGGACCCATTGGCTTTCATCAAAACAAATGTCCTGGGTACAGCCGTATTGCTGAATAATGCAAAAAAGCACTGGCAGGGAGAAATGGAAGGAAAATTATTCTACCATGTTTCTACCGATGAAGTGTATGGTTCATTAGGAGAGGAGGGTTTCTTTGTTGAAACTACAGCTTATGATCCAAGGTCTCCATATTCGGCTTCCAAAGCAAGTTCAGACCACTTCGTAATGGCCTACCATCATACTTATCATATGCCGGTAATCTTGTCGAACTGTTCTAACAACTACGGTTCGCACCATTTTCCTGAAAAGCTGATTCCTTTGGCAATCCACAATATCAAAAACAACAAACCGGTTCCGGTTTATGGAAAAGGCGAAAATGTGAGAGACTGGTTGTTTGTAGAAGATCATGCCAGGGCGATAGACACTATTTTCCATAACGGTAAGATTGGCGAGAAGTACAACATTGGTGGCTTTAACGAGTGGAAGAACATTGATTTGATTCAGCTCCTTTGCCAAATAATGGATAAAAAGCTGAACCGTGCTCCTGGCACCTCTGCACAATTGATCACCTTTGTGAAAGACAGGGCCGGACACGATCTGCGTTACGCGATTGATGCGACCAAGTTGAACAAAGAATTGGGTTGGTCTCCGTCCCTCCAGTTTGAAGAAGGATTGGAAAAGACTGTGGATTGGTACCTGCAGAATGAAGAGTGGCTGAATCACGTCACCAGCGGAGCTTATCAACAATATTACAACGAACAATATCAAAGCAGATAATTCATGCCTTTTCAGCAAACAGGAATACCTGGTCTGCTTGTCTACGAACCGAAAGTATTCGGCGATCACAGAGGTTACTTTTTCGAGAGTTACAATGCCAACACTTTCAGAGAAGCCGGAATCGAATACAATTTTGTTCAGGACAACCAGGCAAGATCTACCTACGGGGTTTTAAGAGGCTTGCATTACCAACTGGAGCCTTATGCACAAACCAAACTTGTTCGGGTACTGGAAGGCCGGATCATTGACGCCGTTGTTGATATCCGTAAAGGATCTCCAACCTATGGAAAATCTTTTGCCATAGAGTTAAGTGCAGAGAACAAACTGCAGTTGCTGGTTCCTAAAGGTTTTGCGCATGGTTACGCCGTAATCAGTGAAACTGCAGAAGTGATGTATAAATGTGATAACTTCTATCATAAAGCCAGCGAAGGCGGTATTATCTACAATGATCCTGCCCTGGAAATTAACTGGGGAATAGATCTGAAAGATGCCATTGTATCAGAAAAAGACCTGGTACTTCCCAAACTGGCAGACATTAACCATAATTTTGTATTTAACAGCTGATCTAAACTATGAAGAATATTCTTGTTACCGGGGCGAATGGACAACTTGGACAGTCACTCAAACAATTAGCTGGCAACTATCCAGAATTCAATCTTCTATTTACCGATTATGAAGACCTGGATATTACGGATGCCGCGGCTCTGGATGCATATTTTGCAGGTCAACAGATTGATGCCTGTATAAATTGTGCAGCTTACACAGCGGTTGACAAAGCAGAATCGGATGAGGACAAAGCATTTTTGCTCAACTTCCAGGCTGTTTTGTCGCTGGCCGAAGTTTGCGCCCGCTATAATGCCCAACTGGTGCATATTTCCACTGATTATGTTTTCAGCGGTAAACAAAATGTTCCGTATTCAGAACAGGACGATACCGATCCTGAGTCTATCTACGGCGCATCCAAAGTCAGAGGGGAAGCTGCCGCACTCGGCTACAACCCTTCTACCATCGTTATCCGGACATCCTGGTTATATTCTGAATTTGCTATGAATTTCGTAAAGAGAATGAAAGAATTAATGCAGGAAAGACAAGAATTGACTGTCGTATTTGATCAGACAGGTACTCCTACCTATGCAGGCGATCTGGCAAAAGCAATACTGGATATACTTACATTCAGGTTTGCAAATCCTGATACCGAAATAGGAGGCATCTACCATTACAGCAACGAAGGGGTTACAAGCTGGTACGACTTTGCCGTTACGATCAAAGAACTCACAGGGGCTACCACTACCATAACTCCCGTAACGTCAGATAAGTATAAAACAGCAGCTAAAAGACCTGCTTACAGTGTACTGAATAAAGAAAAGATCAAGACTACTTTCGGCATCCAGATCCCATACTGGAAAGATAGCCTGAGTAAGTTACTGGCAAAATAACACAATTAAAAAGAGCGAAGAAATTTCGCTCTTTTTAGTTTTTTACTGACGTTATCTCTGTTCCTCCTACCAGCTTCCCATCTTTCATGGAAACAGATTTAACAGTACCGAATCCAGGCGCAAACCATTCTACTGCACTGAATTGTATAGGAATTCCCGTTCCCATCATCCTCATCTCAAAATCTATATCATAAACAATCCTATAGCAATTCCAGGTACCGGCCGGCGTTGTAATCTTCTCCTTACCTGATACTCTCCGGTTGTTCACGCTGTAGCTGACGCCAACGTCCATACCATCCATTTTCCCTACCATTTCATACCGCCCGGCTTTGAGCTCCTGCCCTACCTGCATATCGGCGGGATAATCGAGGTAGGCCTTGTTCGAACGCGCCTCCATCTGAACTTCCTTAAACTGCTTTAGAGTAGGGATACTCATTTTCATATCCACAATGACACCGGCGCCATAACAGCTAAAATGCCCTTGCCCGGTTGTGAGAGCCTGTTCATTTTCGTCGTAATAGGTATTGGTAAAATCGGAGATAGTACTGTCGCCGGCGCTCCGGACACTGGTAATTTTATACACAGTTTTCCCGCTCGCATTGTCTCTAGCATCATAAATGGTCATTTCAATTTCGGCATTGTTCCGCAGGTAGTAGTAGCCGCTACATTTCTGGGCTTGTAAAGGGAAAACACAACATGCGGTTAACAGCAAGAACAGAAGCCTTTTCATAAACGCAGTTTCTGGGGTGAACAAAACAATAATAAACAATGGGTTTCCGTCGTAAATGTACATAGATATTCTAATATATGACGAAGCCTTCCATAAAATCAGTTATTCCTGTTTATTTTTGTAGGTTTGCAAAAATTGAATAAAAAATCATGAATCTGATAGAAGAACTGCGTTGGCGGGGTATGCTTCAGGATATGATGCCTGGCACGGAAGAGCAATTACAAAAGGAAATGACCAGTGCTTACATTGGTTTTGATCCGACTGCTGAATCGCTGCATATAGGTAGCCTGGTGCCTATCCTGTTGCTGGTGCACCTGCAAAAGGCAGGGCATAAACCCCTAGCATTAGTGGGTGGCGCTACCGGGATGGTAGGCGATCCATCGTTTAAGGCAGAAGAAAGAAAAATGTTAGACCTCGATACCCTGGCTAAAAACGTAGCCGGTATCCGCGCGCAATTGGAAAGCTTCCTGGACTTCGACCCGGCAAAGCCCAATGCAGCCGAAATGGTAAATAACTTCGACTGGTTTCAGCATATTTCCTTCCTGGACTTTATCAGAGACACCGGCAAACACATCACTGTTAACTACATGATGGCAAAAGACTCGGTGAAGAAAAGGCTGGAAGGAGATAACGGAATGTCATTTACTGAGTTTACCTACCAGTTAATCCAGGGCTACGACTTCTATCATCTTTATACAACTAAGAACTGTAAACTGCAGATGGGCGGTTCCGACCAATGGGGTAACATTGTTACCGGAACAGAGCTGATCCGTCGTAAAGCTGGTGGCGAAGCCTTCGCATTTACCTGCCCGCTGATCAAAAAAGCTGATGGAACAAAATTCGGTAAAACTGAACAGGGCACCGTTTGGCTCGACGCTAAACGTACATCCCCTTATATGTTCTACCAATTCTGGTTCAACACCAGCGATGCGGATGCCGAAAGCTATATCAAGATCTTTACTTTCCTTGGCAAAGAGGAGATCGATAGCCTGATCGCACAACATAAAGAAGCCCCGCACTTAAGGATACTTCAGAAAAGGCTGGCCGAAGAAGTAACTACGTTTATACACGGACGGGAGAATTATGAATTCGCGGTAAAAGCCTCTTCCATCCTTTTCAATAACAACACGGCAGAAGTACTGGCTTCCCTATCAGAAGATCAGTTGCTGGATGTGATGAACGGGGTGCCTCAACACGAAATAGCGGCTGCCGACCTGCAGGCAGGGAAAGATATCGTTAGTCTCTTAGCCGAATCAGGTATCTTCCCCAGCAAAGGAGAAGCCCGTAAAACCGTTCAGGGCGGAGGTGTGAGCATTAACAAGAAAAAAGCTACAGGCATTGACCAGGTGATATCATCAGTGGATCTCCTGAATGGTAAATATCTTCTGGTACAGAAAGGCAAGACTAATTATTACCTGGTAAAAACGGTATAATCCAATATTGCTTCTATTGAAGAGGCATAATTACTAAACGAGGTTACCTTGGCGGGTAACCTCGTTTAGTTTTAAAAAATGAATAAGGTTGCATCTTCCGATACAACCTTATCCTTATATACTTATTCACCCATTATTGCAATCCATACTTCTTTATATACTTTTCTGAAAGTTGTTTCTGTTTATTATCCAGGTTGATTTCCCGGCCCTGGATAAATGCCTGGGTAATAACGCTGGATTTCATATCCAACATATCTCCCGTACTGACAGCTATATTCGCATCCTTACCTACTTCCAGCGTACCGGTCATTTTGTCTATACCCAGGATCTTGGCAGCGTTAATGGTAACGGCAGATAAAGCTTCTTCCTTTGTAAGTCCATAAGCTGCGGCGGTACCAGCTTCAAAGCCAAGGTTCCTTTGCTGCCAGAAACCTTCATTGCTCAAACAGAAAAGTACACCTGCCTTTTGCAACTGCGCCGCTGTTTTGTATGGCTGATCAACATCATCGTCCTGCATGATGGGTAGACTATGAGGTTGAGTAAGGATCACAGAAATGTTGGATTGTTTCAGCAGGTCGGCGATTTGCCAGGAATCTGCTCCCCCCACAATGGTTACATCCAGGTCGAATTCCTTTGCGAAATCAATAGCTACCAGCATTTCTTTTACCAGGTCGCAGTGCACGAATAGTTTCTGCTCCTTTTTAAAGAGAGGGCGCATAGCCTCGAATTTCAGGTTGGTGGCAGTATGCTTAGCTTCCTGGAGGTATGCTTTAGCCTCCCGGAAAAACGCACGTACTCCCTCTACCTGGTCGAGCGCTGTTTTTGGTGCATCGCCTCCATTGGGCCCCCTCCGCCCGCCTGTATTCTGGCGGGGAATAAAGAAATGCAGGCCGTTATCTACTTTGTAGGCGGCATCCTCCCAGTTCCAGGCGTCTAACTGTACAACCGAAGAAGTACCGCTGATAATGCCGCCTTGGGGCGTTACCTGAGCAAGTAAAATACCATTGGAACGAAGCGTGTTGATCACTTTGGAATCAGTGTTGTAAGCGATCAATGATCTCACGGAAGGATTTATCTCCCCTACTTCCCGAACATCTATGGTGGCCCTTACACTTTCAAATTCTATCAATCCCAGGTCAGAATCCGGAACGATAATTCCTGGATATACATGCTGTCCTTTCAGATCAACCACCGTTGCATCAGCCGGCGCCGCAGCAACAGAAGTTCCAACAGCAGTGATCTTTCCTTTATCAAAAGTGATTGTACCTTTTTCTATAACCTGGCCGTTACCTACGTGAATAACAGCATTGGTCAAAAAGACAGGCTTCTGCTGAGGACCTGCCGGTGATATAGTTTCCTGTGCATAGGCTGAATGCAACCACATGGCCAGGCCGAACATTATAAATTTCTTTTTCATAGCGCTAAGCTTTGCAAATACTTTGGTTAATAAACTATTCCCTGCTGATGGCCTCCCTGGAGATCTTCGCAATGGTAGATCTCATCCGGCACATAGGTTGCCTTTTTAACCGGCGAACCTTTCTTCTTTTCCGCCAGCATCAGCTGGATCAGGCGGTTACGTTCGCTGGCAATGCGGCTGCGTAACTGCAGGTCGGTTTCCCTGTCAAACTCCACGATCCCGTCCACAATGGTCACTGCGGCTTTGGCGTAAATGCTCAATGGGTTATCTGTCCATAACACCACATCTGCATCCTTACCTACTTTAATACTACCCATGCGGTTATCCACATGCAGCAACCTGGCTGGATTCAAGGTCACCAGCTTCAACGCATCCTCCTCGCTCAAACCTCCATATTTCACTGTTTTAGCTGCTTCCTGGTTTAAACGGCGGGCCATCTCCGCATCATCAGAGTTGATAGCTGTAACCACCCCCACTTTTTGCATGATCGCCGCATTGTAAGGAATTGCATCCTGTACCTCCATTTTGTATGCCCACCAGTCGGCAAACGTACCGGCGCCTGCGCCATGCGCTTTCATCTTATCAGCTACCTTATACCCTTCTAGTATATGTGTAAATGTATTTACCCTGAAATGGAAACTGTCTGCTACATGCATTAACATGTTAATTTCACTCTGTACATAAGAGTGACAGGTGATGAACCGCTTGTGGTTCAGTATTTCACTTAACGCATCCAATTCCAGGTCTCTGCGCCTGTTAGGACCTTTCTTCTCGTATTCCCTGGCCCGTGTGAACGCATCTACATACACCTGCTCCACTCCCATCCTGGTTTGAGGGAAGCGAACAGTATTGCGGTCGCCCCAGTTGGATTGCTTCACATTTTCCCCCAGCGCGAATTTGATAAACGGATCCCAGTTGGTAACTTTCAGGCCTTCGGCCGATTGTCCCCAACGCAATTTGATCAATTGCGATTGTCCGCCGATCGCGTTAGCGCTTCCGTGCAACAGATGCGACGCTGTAACGCCGCCGCTGAGCTGCCTGTAAATATTAACATCATCTGGATTTATTACATCTGCAATCCTTACTTCGGCAGTTACAGATTGCGACGACTCATTTACACCCGCACTGATGGCAATATGCGAGTGTTCGTCGATTATCCCGGCAGACAAATGTTTGCCTGTTCCGTCAATTACCCTGGCATTGCCGCCGGATAAATTTTTACCTATCTGTGCGATCTTGCCGTTGCGGATCAATACATCCGTTTGCTGCAGTATGCCGTCTTTTTCGTTAGTCCATACCGTAGCGTTTTTGATAAGGAGATCCTGTTGCTGAGGCAATTTCTCCCAACCATAACCATTGAATGGATAATACAACGCACCTAAAACCGGGGTCGCTGATTTTTTGTTTTCTGCCTTTTCAGGTAATGTTTTCACGAATTTAGCGGTCCATTTAACAGGGTTGCCGCTGGTATCAACGCCGGTTCCTGTCCAATCGCCGGTTCCCAACATCCCGCTAAGACGCAGATTGCTTTTGGCATTTTTTGCCAGGGGCAGGGAAAGGGTAACCAGTTTGCCATCAATGTCTATCTTTCCTGCCAGGGTATCTGCCTGTATCACGGCAATGGAAGGCGAGGCAGGACTACCTTTTACTTCAACATTGAATGTTGCGCCAGGCGTTACCGAAACGGTGTATTGCCCCCGAACGTCGTTCCATCCATCAGCCTTTATCGTGTATTTATGACCTTGTACCCAGTTTTGATACAGGATAGTTTTTTCTTCGAAGATGGGTCCGGATGTAATGAGGAAGTTAGCCAGTTTACCGGCGTCCAGACTTCCTACCTGGTCGTAGGATTTAATGAGGGTAGCCGGCGTTTTAGTTAACGCTTCCAACGCTTTGGCGGGAGACAGTCCGTATTCGATAGCCTTGCGTACGTTGGCCAGGAACTGCCGGGTATCTGACAATTCTGCGGCGGTAAGGCAAAAAGGAATATTGGCTTTTTCAAAGACCGCTGGTTGTGATGGCGCCATTTCCCAATGCTTCATACTGGCCAGGGAAACTAACCGGGCATCGTTAGGATCTTCCACATCCAGGGCGCCGGGGAAGTTAAGCGGCAGGATGAAGGTTGCTTTTGTAGCTGCCATCTCGTTAATACGCTGGTATTCGTTGCCGCCTGCTTTAATGATGTACTGAACACCAAATTCATCTCCTATCTTATCTGCTCTCAGTGCATCCCACTTGTCGCTTACCTCAAAGATCTGGGGAAGCTGCTGGTTATTATTCCATGCCTGCAGGCTCAGGTTTACCCCTTCTTTACTGCCCTGGTTCTTATACCATTGTGCATCCAGGTATGTTTGCCGTAAAAGGGCGATAGCTCCCATCAGCGAGTTGGGGTAGTTCTGGGTGGAACTTCCTTTATTGAAAGAGTAGCCGGCTGCCGCTCTTTCGCGTATGATCACTTTATTTTCTCTTTCGTCGGCCAATGTAACCAAAGCTGCAGTACCACGGGCAACACCATCCTGCTGCTGGGTGAGTACAGTACCAAAACCGGCTTCCCTTAATGGAGTAGCTTTAGCGTCGTCCACAGCAAAGATATCAACTGCGTTCACTTCACTTTTAATGGCCTGGTTCCAGCCATATGCCCCTTTCGTGTTGGATAGGAACTGAGGGGGCGCATTCCATGCGGAAGCCCCTTTTTTGGGTTCGGCAAGTCCGTAGCTGCTAAATGCATCAACGAACGACGGGTAAATGTATTTTCCTTTACAGTCCAATACCACAGCATCTTTAGGTATAGCGGCGGCAGGGCCAACATCTACGATCTTTCCATCCCTGATCACCAACGTAGCATTGTTCAATACCGTTTGCGGGTCTTTAACAATTGTAGCATGGGTAAAGGCGAAACATTTTTCCCTCGGATCGGCTATCCCATTGACGGGGAAGGTTTCCTGGGCTTGGGCGTAAGTAGCCGAGGCTAATAGTCCCAACACTAACAGTTTACTGCGGCGCCGGTTCATAGCATAGGCCAGACACCGTGACAGCAGGGCTTTCACGGGTTTCTCAGAAGCTTTTTTCATGTAAGTCTCTAATTTAGAGGGTCCAGATTTAGTTGATAGGCTAAAGTAACAAATCATTGAAGCTGTTTTTAACAAAAAGCCAATTTTTTTATGAATGGTAAATAGGTTTTTGGATTCACACGAAAAAGGGATAATTTGAATCTGGATTACACCTAAGTTTGTTTAAATTCACTGACATGCTGACTATGAAGTTTAAAGCTGCCCGATTACTTTGCCTGGCAACTTGTTTTTGCACCTTAGTTTTAACTGCCCATGCGCAGAAGGATAGCACCGTGGAGAGAGGACGATGGACTGTTGAAGGCCGGGCCGACAAAATCACAGACAAAATAGCTCACAAACTGGCCCTCAATAAAGACCAGGAGAAGCAGATATTTGCTATCAACCTGGATATTGTGCGCCGCATGGATGCAGTAACAAAGAATACTTCTCTCAGCAAAAAAGAAAGAATGACCCAGTTCAAAGCGCTTGATTCTGAACGTAGTCAGCGTTTTAAAAATGTGCTCACCGCTTCCCAGTTTAAAAAATGGAATGATTGGGAAATGAACAAGAAAGAGCAACTGGAAGCCAAGATGGAGAAAAAACGCCAGCGTAAAGCAAACCAGTAATCTCAGGCAGCATTGAAAATATGATCTCAGATATAGAGAGGATATTCCTGGACGCTGTAGCAGCTGTGCACCCGGCACAGCTCATGCAAAACAACATCACTGTTTCCCCGGATCGGCAAAGTATTGTTATTGCCGGAGCAACCTACCCGGTATTGCCAGGCTCGCGGATATGGATATTAGGCGCAGGCAAGGCATCGTCTGCCATGGCCAGGGAAGCAGAACAAATACTCACGCCTTCGTTCCCCATACAAGGATTTATTGTTACCAAGACCGGCCACACCGTTCCATTAAAATACCTGGAACAAATGGAAGCCGGGCACCCGGTTCCCGATCAGAACAGTGTAGCCGCTACCGTTAAAATGCAGGCGATCGCAAAGCAGGTCGGCGCCCGCGATATTGTGCTCCTCCTGTTATCTGGCGGCGCTTCAGCGTTGCTTGCCGATGTTCCGCCCGGCAGTTCGCTGGAAGAAGTACAGCAACTCTTTGAAGTGCTGCTGAAAAGTGGGGCCGATATCCGGGAGATGAATATTGTAAGGAAGCATCTTTCAGCTGTCAAAGGAGGACAACTGGCAAGATTGCTGGCTCCTGCCACCGTATGTACGTTGGCGTTAAGCGATGTAGTAGGCGACGACCTGAGCATAATCGGCTCCGGGCCTACAGTAGCCGATCCTTCTACCTTCGCCGAAAGCCTGGAGATCATCCGGCGGTACCGGCTGGGCGACAAAATCCCCGCAGCTTTACTTCAGTGGTTGCAAAACGGGGCAGCAGGTAAGATACCGGAAACTCCAAAACCCGGAAGCCAGGAGCTGGCACACGTGCATAACTATCTTGCAGGCACCAATAGCATTGCGTTAGCTGCGGCAGAAGCCAGCGCCATTCGCCTGGGTTATCATCCTGTTCTGCTGTCTAACACCGTTACAGGAAACGTGGAAGATGTTGCCGCATGGCTGATAGAGACCGCCAAGGCCTATAAAGGGCCTTTGCCCGCCTGTTTGCTGGCGGGAGGTGAAACAACGGTAGTGGTAACCGGGAATGGAACAGGTGGGCGTAACCAGCAATTAGCGTTAAAGGCTGGCATCCTGGCCGGCAACAATCCTAACATCATTGTCCTCAGCGGAGGTACAGATGGAAGCGACGGCCCAACCAATGCAGCAGGGGCTATCGTAGATGCCTCTACGTTCAGCAGGGCGCAGGAAGCGGGTATAAATGCTGTTGATTATCTCCGGAACCACGACGCCTGGACATTCTTCTCAAAAGCAGGCGGGTTACTGGTTACAGGGCCCACTACTACCAATGTAATGGACCTGATGATCGTACTGCTGACAGCCCCGCAGCCTTAAAATTTGAAATCAAAGTTTGTATATGTGTCAATAGATTATATTTTTGGGGTTTCTAACCCGTAAATTCAGGATTTACTAAACGTATATGCATTATGCTGAGAATGGAACAGACATGGCGTTGGTACGGCCCTAATGATCCTGTTAGCTTGTCGGATATTAAACAGGCCGGCGCAACAGGCATCGTTACAGCATTACACCATGTACCCAATGGAATGGTTTGGACGAAGGAGGAGATATTAAAAAGAAAAGCGATCATAGAAGCGGCAGGCCTTACCTGGTCGGTTGTGGAAAGTGTACCTGTACACGAAGACATTAAAACGCAACGTGGCCGTTTCAAGGAATATATTCAAAATTACCAGCAGACTTTAAGGAATCTTGCGGCCTGTGATATACGTGTAGTCACGTATAATTTCATGCCGGTTCTCGACTGGACCCGTACAGACCTTTCCTATACGGTAGCTGACGGCTCCAAAGCTTTACGCTTTGAAAAAGCGGCATTGGTAGCCTTTGACCTGTTTATGCTGAAAAGGCCGAACGCGGAAAAGGATTATACAGAAGATGAAATAGCCAGGGCGAAAGAACGCTTTGATGGTATGGCTGAAGAAGAAAAAGCGCTTATTCAGAAGAACATTATTGCGGGATTACCGGGATCTGAAGAAAGCTTCACGCTTCAAAAGTTCCAGGAAGCTTTGGATAAATATAAAGGAATAGATGCGACCCAGCTTAAGTTGCACCTCTTTTACTTCCTGCAACAGATTGCCCCTGTGGCAGAGGAAGTAGGCGTAAAGCTGGCTATCCATCCGGACGATCCTCCGTTCCCTATTTTCGGGCTGCCAAGAGTGGTAAGCACTGAACAGGATGCGAGGGAGTTGCTGGTAGCAGCGCCATATACATCCAATGGCCTGTGCTTCTGCACCGGGTCTTACGGCGTTAGGCCGGATAACGACCTGCCAGGCATGATCGAACGCCTGGGCGACCATATACATTTCCTGCACCTGAGAAGTACAGAAAGAGATGCACAGGGCAACTTCTATGAAGCCAATCACCTGGAGGGAGATGTGAACATGTTTGCAGTAGTAAAGAATATTTTACTGACGATGAAACGACGCAATGTTTCTATTCCAATGCGCCCGGATCATGGTCACCAGATGTTAGACGATCTGAATAAATTTACCAATCCGGGTTATAGCGCCATTGGCCGTTTACGCGGGCTGGCAGAGCTGAGGGGATTGGAAATGGGTATAGCGGGGGCTTTAGGCTCTGATTGACTGACTACTACCAGTATCAGGTCCGTACAACGAGTTAAGGTGGGGATAAGCAATACCATCGTCGGACTGAGATGCTACACCCGGGCAGAAAATGTATTTGAACCAATACCGTAATGGCTGATTACGTGTACAAATGACACTGCTCTTTCGCGCAGAGGCGCGAAGTTTCACGCAAAGGAACAAAGAAGCAAAGACGCAAAGTTTTTTTAAATAAGGAAGCAAAGGAGTAAAGATTACCCAAAAGTAGTCTTTACTCCTTTGCTTCTTAATATTCGCTTCGATCAAACAATCTTTGCGTCTTTGCTTCTTTGTTCCTTTGCGTGAAATTTTGCGCCTCTGCGCGAAACATCCACAGGAAATCATCAAAATTTCGCAGCTTTTTTGTAGCATTGCAATCGGATTGTCACATTGGATCCGTTTATATACTAAACCTACAAACATAATGAGCGCAACTATTGACGCAAAGTACGAGGCGTATATGGCCGAAAGGTCTAATAGTCTGGCCCGTCTTATCAATCAATTCAAAAAGGACATTGATCTCCGCATTCTTCAGAAGATCCGCGAACGTGGATACAATGATTTCAAATTGGGCGATATGGTATTGCTGGTGAACATTGATTCGCACGGCACTATCAACAACGATTTGGCCAGGAAAGCACGTATCAGCAAGCAGGCTATGAGTAAAGTGGTAAAAAACCTGGAAGCAGGCAATTATATCAGCAGCCGCAAACATGATACAGACAACCGCGCCAGCCTGATCTTCCTGACGGATAAAGGAAAGAAATTCATGATCACCGTTTACGAGGTGGTAGATGAGGTAACAGATTTCTATGCCGCTATCATAGGCGAAGAGGAAATGAAACACCTGAAAGCATTGCTGAAAAGCATTACCGTTGGGTTGAACCTATCTTAAGATCATTATTTAAGAGTTATATAGAACTTGCCAGGCCGCTCCTTCACAACGGGCAGTTTCAATATTTTTCTCAGGTGGTTGATCACCTCGGTGAGCGAAAGACCGGTAAAATCTGCTGTAATCATTCTTTTGTTCAAACGGGATGCGGAAGGAGGTATGATAATATCGACATTATGATAACTATTAATACCATCCAGCACCTCAGACAAAGGAATATCCTTAAAGTTGAGTACTCCTGTTTTCCAGGCCAATGCCGACAAACTTTTAACGCTGCTTTGAATGATCTGCTGATGGGGTTGCCGTTTTACCTGCATTTTAGGTTTAAGAGGCCATTCCTTGACCTCGTCCTGGATAACAGTTGCTGATCCCTTTATTGTCACTACCTGTATTATGCCAGCACTTTTGTGAATGTTAAAAGCACCTTTTTTAGTAAGCATGACAGTCTGCTCATCCAACTGGATCGTGAGTGGACGGGGCCTGTCAACTTCTATATACATATCACCTCCCAGCATCTTCACCGCGGGATCCCCCTTTAGCTTATCATTGTAGGCAACCGTAGCGCCTTTATTGAGAGTGATGCTATTGGGCTTAATGAGGGGAATTGTAACACATTGTTTGCCGGTATTCCTGTAGACCTGCAGCTGCGTTCCGGTGCGCAGCATAAAATAGATGGCCAGCCCCACTGCAATGACAGCTGTTAATACAGCTGCCCAGACCAGTTTTTGTTTCGATTCGGTGGCAGATTGGGCAACAGGGGCTACAGGGGCAGTAGGCACAGCAACAACAGCACTTCCTTTTTGCAACCAATCCAATAACCGGCTTTCTGTATATGCAGCAATATCCGGATCAGCGGCACACAGTTCGTCTACCCGTTCCCGCAATGCAGGATCGTGCGGCGATTCAATAAACTGAGATATCAGCTCTATTATCCCCGGTTCCGGTTGATACATATTTCTTTTCTATACAAAATCGTTGGCGGTAATCATAGCAAGATACTCAACTTTAACGGCATTCCCTTTGTAAATAGCAATGGGAGAACGAATAAATAATTAGGCAACTTGCGGAAGGTTTAATATTTTTATTCCAGACGAACAAGGCAAAATCGATCTATATGTCACCTGAACCAATGAATAACGACCAGGAATATATTGAGGGATTGCTTCAACATAACCCAGCTGTAATAGAACAGATCTACCATAGGTTTGCCTCCAAGGAGAAACGGTCTATTCTTCAGAAAAGCGGAACTGTCAAAGATGCGGCTTATATTTTTGAAGAATCGCTGATGGATATTTACTACTTCGCCCGTCGTCATCCTTTAAAAATCACAGATTTTGAGCCATTTCTGCAACTGCTGTGCAAAAGAACCTGGGAACAGGAGCTGGAGCGCAGGGGACAACGCATACCCGGCCTGGAAGCAGATGAACTATCAACCATCAGCCGGGATGATATACAGGATGTGGAAGATGTATTGAAGGAGGGAGAGAAAAGGAGAATAGCTTACCAGCATTACCTGACACTGTCTGACGAATGTAAGGAAATACTGAGATGGTCGTTGGTTGAGAATTGCCTGCAAGAAGATGTGGCTGCGGAAACCAATGTTCCTGTTACCGAGCTGCCCGAAAGAAGAACCGACTGTTACAGGAGCCTGTTCAGGGACATAGATATCAAGCTGAAAGCTACCAGTCTTTCCGATACCGATCTGCTGGATGCCGACAGATTTTTGAACGGGCAATTGACAGAAGCTGAGCGGCAGGCATTTACTGCCAGGCTTCAAACCTCTCCATTACTGGGCCAGCAGGTTAAACGCTTTAACTATATCAGGCAGTTGCTGGCCCAGCGGATCTGCCCAGATACCGACAGGGACGAATTGCAACATCTGTTATACATGCACAGGAACGCCTGGTATACCCTGAAAGATAATTCAGGCATCCCGATCTTAAGATATGTAATACTGGTTGCGTTGATTGCTGCTACCATTGCAGTGATGCTGTACGTAAGCCCCTGGAGGAAAAACATTTACCGGCAGTTTGCATCCACAGAAATGCAGATACCCGATGTAGACAGCCTCCGGTTACCCGAAACTGCCATCTACCAGTTTAACCACGGCCATTTCAGACAGGCAGTAGTGCTACTGAATGAGTCGCTGGCTAAAAATCCGGGTAACGTATATGCACGGTTCTACCGTAGTGTGGCGTTGATAGATCTTGACCAGCAAGCCCCCGCACGAAAAGACCTGCAGGTAGTATATAACACCAGCAACGACCTTAAATTTGATGCAGCCTTTTATCTTGCCTTAAGCTACCTGAAGGAAGGACGCAAGCAGGAATGCCTGGAATGGTTATTAAAAATACCTCCCGGCGCTCCCAATTATATCAAAGCACAGAAATTAATCGCAGAACTCAAACGTTAGTTAAGATATTGTTCCCGGCTATGGTGAATAAAGCTTTCAATTTCACCTTTGATCAATTCGTAAACAGGCGCCTTACCTGTTTTAATATGAACCAATTGTTGCAGTACGAGGAAGTAGGCTTTTCCGTCTGCGCAGCCATCAATCTGGGCTTTTAAAATATTGTTTTTTACCTCTTCACATCTGTTGGCATCCAGCTTTTGGTAAATAACATACAAATCATTCATCCAACTCATTTCTCTAAAGTTTAAACATAGTGTATAGTTACTTACCAAGTTACGCATTTTAGGCCGGATTTCCCCTTCCCTTATATTAAAAAATTTTAAACTTTATAAAACCGCACCGGGAGCTGGTTCCAGCCGTATCCGCTCCCCTGTCGCCGTAGGAATATCATAGTCAAAAACGGGCTTCAGTCCCAGTTCCGGCAGTTTGGAGGCATCTTTTATTTTTGTAAATGCCCTGGTTGCCGGCAACCTGAAAAACGGGCTTTTATTTGCTCCTTTCGCTGGCGGGATATGTTTTCCATTGATCAACAATGGAATAGCTGAACGCACCCGGCAGTTGCCGCCTAATGCAGAGGTGATCGTTGCGGCAGCTAACCTATGTTCTTTCCATCGGATATCGACCTCAAATCCGCCCCGGGCTTTCAGCCCTTTTACTTCGCCCGCAGCCCACGATCCCGGCAAGGCCGGTAACAGGCTGATCGCATCGTTATGGCTTTGCAGCAACATCTCAGTGATCCCGGCAGTTACCCCGAAATTGCCATCGATCTGGAATGGCGGATGCGCATCCATCAGGTTCGGATAGGAACCACCGCTATGATCGGCCACGCTAACCTCCTGGCTTCCGGCCAGGAAAAGCTGCTGGTTCAGCATTTTCCAGGCATGGTCGCCATCCTCCAGCCTGGCCCACCAATTCACTTTCCAGGCTTTAGACCAACCAGTACCCCCATCTCCCCTCAACAGCAAACTGCGTTTAGCCGCAGCCGATAATACGGTGTCGGTTCTCGGTCCTATAAAGGTACCGGGGTATAACCCATAAAGATGGGAAACATGACGGTGTGAATCATCTGCCTCATCCCAGTCCTGGTACCATTCCTGCAACTGCCCATAACGCCCTGCATGAAAAGGGTATAGTTTGTTCAATACTTTCTTCAGGCGGGCAACGTAAACTGCGTCGGTATTCAATACCTCCGCTGCCTGCATCGTGTTGCTGAACAGGTCGCGGATGATGGAAAGATCCATAGTTGAGGCAATGCTCACGGAACCTTCTTTTTTGCCATTTATCCTGAAATTATTCTCAGGACTGGTAGAAGGGCTTGTAACCAAGTACCCGTCTTTGTCTTTTATTAACCAATCAAGCATGAAATCACAGGCGCCTTTAAGTATTTTATAGTGGCTGGCAAGCAACGCCTTATCACCCGTATAACGATAATGTTCCCACAGATGCCTGCTCAGCCAGGCCCCGCCCATAGGCCAGATCGCCCAGGTTGGGTTCCCCCTGGGATCATTGAAATCTATCCCGCCCGCGGGATTTGTCATGGCCCATATATCTGTGTTATGATGCGCTACCCATCCTTTTGCGCCGTAATTCACCCGGGCTGTTGCCTGGCCGTTCTTTGCCAGTCGCGTCAGGAGATCGAATAACGGCGTAACGCATTCAGATAAATTGGCCGATTCCGCAGGCCAATAATTCATTTCTGTATTGATATTGATGGTGTAGTTAGAGCCCCATGGCGGCTGCATTTCGCGATTCCAGAGCCCTTGCAGTGTCATTGCCGGACCGCCCTTCCGGGAACCGGCAATCATCAGGTACCTGCCATATTGGTATAAAAGCGTGGTTAGCTGCGGATCAATATTTCCGCCGGCCAAGGTATATGCTTTCAGGCGTTGGTCCGTTGGTTGTAAAGCAGATGCATCGACGCCCAGCGACAGGCTTACCCTGTTGAACAAGGAAGAATAATCCTGCAGGTGCCTGGTTTTTAAAATGCTGTAATCGTCCTTCGCCTGTAAGGGGCCAAGGGCTGCCAGGTGCTCATCTTTGCCCTCCGGCATCCCGTTATCGAAGCTGGTACCTACAGAAAGAAGCAGTATGGCTTCTGTTGCATTGCTGATATGAAAACCGGAAGTATCAGCAGTTAGGTTGCCTTTATCAACGCTGGCCCGGATATGCACTTCGTATTTGATCCCTTTGTTGCCGTACGTGATCTGCCTGGGTTCAGAAGCACGTGCAGCTACATATTCGGGGCATCGCCCTTTCAACATCCAGTGCTGGTTAGTTACAGCAGTTCTGGCGCCGGGCATCGCATTATTGAAGCGGGTAGAAAAGTTCAAAGTACCGTTACTGGCGGTTAGCCGTATCACCAGCAGTTGGTCGGGATAGCTGCAAAATATCTCCCTTTCGTAGGTTACTCCATCGACCGTGAACGTAGTGCGGGCAATCCCGCTGTTGAGATCAAGGGATCGCTTATAAGAGGTAGGCGTTCCTAACAATTGATTGGCAATGAATAAGCTGCCCAATGTCAGGTAGCGGGCGCTGTAGGTTCCCATCATTTTCCTGGCAACAGAATCGGCAGCTTTAAATTGTTCATTGAACAGCAACTGACGTATCCCGGGCAACATGTTAGCGGCAGCAGGATTATTACCTTCCCGCGGCGTACCCGACCACAGGAAGCCTTCGTTCAACTGCAGTTCTTCCTGTTGAGTACCGCCATAGATCATGGCTCCTATCCGGCCATTTCCCACGGGCAGCGCTTCTACCCATTGCGTGGCCGGTTGCCGGTACCAGAGTTTGAGCAGGGAATCTTCGGGCGTTGAAGCATTGCTGTTGATGGTAAGGCATAGGAAGACCACGACCACTGGAAATAGAATTGCTGATCCACGGTTACAGCTACACGATCTTATCATTTTCATAACGATAGCATGATCAAAGCCAGCGATGAATTTTATATCGGCTTTGCTGCGTTAATATACATATAAAGCAGCAGGCGTTACAGCAAAAATTAAATTTTCGCATGGAAGCAAATGATAGGACAGCACTGGGAGACGTCGCATGAATAAGGGAAAAGACACTACAACAGTATAGATAGGCGAAGGGGAAAAATCCGGGGTTACATCAAACCAGCTGTTCTTTCATTGCCTTGACTATAGCATTGGAGCGGGAATTTACATCGAGCTTACGATATATATTCATGATATGAGAACGTACAGTCCCCACACTGATATGACAGACATCAGCTATCTGCTTGTATGTATCGCCATTTACCAGGCAACGCAGGATCTCTTTCTCCCTGGGCGATAAACCGTAAGGGTCCTGGTTGGCTGCAGATTTTTCTTTTCTGAAAAATGCCAGCACTTTATTAACAGCTACAAGATTTGATTGTAGCGCTGTTTCATATACCTGTGCAATAAACTCAGATAATGTAACAGGAGGAACATGTTCCGGAACATACTCCTTATTTGCAGCGGGAATTTGTGTCACCTGCGGTTCATTCTCGTTTAATGTTAGCAATAACACATTTATATCCGGGTAAGCGGCTTTTACTATACTAGCGGCTTCTATCGCTGTCAATCCAGGTATCTCTATATCCATAAAAACCAGGTTGCAGATATCTTTAGCTAATTGTTGTAACAATTCTGATGATTCGCTGTGCAATTCTGTTACTCCTAATCCATGCACGTCAGCCACCCCCACAGGATTTAAAGGCCGCACTTTTTTCATAATTTTCTTTTTGGGTTATGTATATTCATATGAAATCCTCCATTTTGAAAACTGCAATCCCGGAAGCTGGTATGGTTGATAATTAATAAATGGAAAGATTACACGGTTTCCATACCCGAAACAAATTTGAAACAATTACCCGCAGCAGTCAATCGGATACGTATATGGTTTTTCAATAACTGTTACAAAACAACGTGTTTTACATGAGAAATAAAACACTATATAACGTGATTACTCTTAGGCTCTTGCTTGATCAGCAGCGGAATAATAACCTATCAATCAATTATTTAAAGGTTGGCAATTAACCTCTTTTCGATAAATTAAACTAATCTATATATTATTGATTTCCCTTTTCCTGATATCTCTTTTGTATCTCTCTTTGCTTCATAATCCCTCACAACGGGAATATGCTATTTGTACATTCAATGACTGGTTGATACTCACGAAACATATTCTTCCGGTAAGATACTGAGAATTATTTTTCCGAGTTAGCGTGCCGTACATTAAATAATAATGAACTATTCTTTATAACTTAATCTCGTCCCAAACTGTAGTCTAAATATAACAATTTCCGGCGGAAGTTTTACTCAAACCATAAAAGTTAATAAGGGGCTATAAAAAAGATCGAAGCAGGCCTAAAAAGTACATGTTCTTTTTAAGCCTGCTTCGATCTCTAAATTATTCGTCTACAGGTCTACTGCAGCACAAGTTCGATCACCGGTATTTCAACATTAGGTTTAATTACAGGTAACTCCAGGGCTAATGATCCTTTGTCGCCATCTTTCATTTTGATTTCACTTCCATCGTGAAGGAATTGTGCATATTTTACTTTGCCTTTTAATCCAGGCAGCTCAAAGCGCTGTAATGGATAGTCCAGCAGGTGCACATACAAACGTTTGGTAGTAGGATTATAGGTAAGTAAACTGTTATCAGGCGTCTTAATATCTTCCGGCGCCTGGGTACAACCATAAATAGACCTGCTGTTCACCTGCATCCATTCTCCCATATCGTGAAGACGTTGAGTAGCCCGGTAATCGAACAATCCACGGCTGGTTGGCCCAACATTCAGCAGCAGGTTGCCGCCTTTACTTACTGTTTCTATCAGCAATACCAGCAATTGTTTGTTATCCTTCCAGGTATTTTCGTCCCTGTGATACCCCCAGGATCCGGAAAATGTCTGGCAGGTTTCCCAATGTACCTTTTTACCATTGCGGGTTGGCCATTCAGCTACTTTATACTGTTCAGGAGTAACAAAATCACCTCCGTCATCATACTCGCCCAGGTCCAGACGATCGTTGATCAAAATTCCTGGTTGCAGCTTCCTGATCATTTTGATCAGCTCCAGCGAATTCCAATCGTCCTTTCCTTTTCCATACTCGCCGGGATAAGAGAAGTCCGTCCAAAGGATATCGATCTTGCCATAGTTTGTCAGGAGTTCTTTAAGCTGGTTTTTCAGGTATTCGCGGTATTTGTTCATATCCCGTCCTTTATTCAGCTCCGCGTATTTGGAAGGATCGCTAACTCTTTGCGGGTGAACGCGATCAATGGTAAAATCAGGATGATGCCAGTCGATCAGCGAATAATAGAATCCAACCTTCAATCCTTCCGCCCTGAATGCTTCCACGAATTCCTTGATCAGGTCTTTTTTTATCGGCGTATTGGTTGCTTTGTAATCAGTATATTTTGAATCAAACAAACAAAAACCTTCATGGTGCTTGGTAGTGATCACCGCATACTTCATTCCCGCAGCTTTCGCCTGGCGGGCCCATTCTCTTGGATTATACAGGTCTGGATTGTACAGATCAAAATACTTCTGGTAATCAGCGTCCGACATCCTTTCATAGTTCTTTATCCATTCATGGCGGGCAGGCATGGAATATAAACCCCAGTGGATAAACATCCCGAACCTATCGTTCAGCCACCACGCTAAACGTTGTTCTTTCTGCTCCTCCGTTTCATTGAATATCTTTTTCTGCGCCTTTCCCTGTATCACTCCTAACAGGCATAGCATAAACAACAGTGTCAATTTTTTCATAGATGAATTTGATTTGATAAAATGATGATTAATTATTCTGCTACCAACCAGGTATAACCTGCTGCCGGTATAGTTATTTTAATATGTGCGGTGTACTGCCGGTCCAACTGGTATTTTTTCAAAGGCCCATCTTTCTCCCTGATCTTTATCTCCTTCTCAGCTCCTGTATAATACATCGGCAGATCTATGTTTCTTGTAATTGCCTGGGTTGTAGGATTATACAGCAATACAAATGCTTTCTGAGGCAGCGTGGCACTTACGTGCATGATGCCGTCCCAGTCGCGCCCATCGGGCCTGCGCAGGTGAATAACATCTGCATTCAGGATCTCGCGATACTGTTTGTACCAGTTCAACACCTGTTTCACCATAGCCTTTGTGCTGTCTGTATCATAAAGCCGCGGCCCCCTGTAACAGGCTTGTATGCCTGCCCCATAATATTGCATCATCAGTTGCCGGTAAACATCCAGGTGATCTTTCAGGGGCTCAATTGTAGCAGCCGCCCCGCCGCCGTGATACTCGCTCAATGGCACAAATCCCCATCCCATAGCCGGCGTTTTCTCCCAGGTGCCATCAAAAATATTCTGCCTGTTCAGTATCAATTGTTCCTCCCGGGGTAACGAAAAGTTCACTTCCCTGTATCCCAACGCTATTTTATTAGTGCCATCCAGGAAATACCAATCCGGCGCATTGATATAAACACCTCTTTCATTCAACCAGTGATATAATCCTTTCTGCAACTGCATCTGCTTCCATTGCGAATCTTTTAATCCGGTATGCCCCGGATGCGTGGTGGAAGCGCAGACATCGCCGGGATAAGGACCGTCATTCTCGAAAATATCGAAGCCGGTTGCGTCGAAGAAATAATGGAGTTTGGCAAGGTAACTGAGTCCCCATTTACTTCCCAGGCAAGGCGCATTGCCGAAAAATGCCCCACCTGGCTTGCCGGTCAGCGGACTGATCACATCATCTTCATCGCTGATCTTCCGGCTGCTGAACAACGAATACCCGCCTAACAGGATCCTTTTGCTGTGCGCGTAGCCGGCAAGGGCTTTAAACTTCTCAATATTTGCGGCGCTGGTATCCTCCATATTCAGACCGCTGCCAAAACTGAGGATCACGCCTTCATATCCGGTAGCGGCGCATTGATCAATGATATCCCGGACCTTTTGCGGATCGCTGCTTACCAGGTGCATAAACGCAGGGTTTTGCAGGGTCCAGGGCGCAATTGTCCTGTACATCCGGCGTTTGGCCAACCCGTTACGCTCCCTGTCGTAGCTATCCAACAGCAGTTCGTAAGTTCTTATGGAAGTAAAATGCTCTCCCGCCGCCAGGTTTATTCCTACCGGCACTTCAGGATAAACTTCCAGCAGGCAGGGAGTCTGCAGGTCGTAATTCACCTGGGAGGTATAGGCGCTGTCGGCCTTCCAGTGCGTGGTCTGATCGCTCAGGTTAGCTTTCATAGCGTTATTGAACGCATAATTGCTCTCTATGTAAATATTGTGAGGCACCTGCATTTTCTGTACGCTTCCAACAACTGCCGACTCTTCTTCCGGCGTAGCCAGTATTTCATTCACGACCTGATCTAACTGTTTCGGCTGGCCGCTGTTGTTTTCCACTTCCAGCCATTTGCAAAGCAGGGGTATCCCGTCCATCACTTCATAGTGTACTTTTACAAGGATGCCTTTCAGTGAGGGAACGGGCGAGCGATAATGAAAAACCAGGTCCTTGCCGGCGGGCGATTTTACCGGCGGCATCCAACTGCGCGACTTCCATTGAAGCGCGGGTTTCAACGGTTGTACTTCGTATTTTACAAACTGGAAATCGGTATTGGCAGAGAGATTGTCAAGCCAGGCGGGTAACAGATAGGCTTGCTGCCGTTGGCCGACGGCGCCTCCTACCTGGTAGACCTGCCCATCTATAACCAGCCGTGCCTCGGGCTTGACAGCCCTTAACAACTGATCGCCATTCGACAGGTTCCGGTAATCCGTGCAAATCACGTTTGGACTTGTACGAAAGCTGCGACTGATTAACCCATTTGAGATCGTGATTTCTTTATTGTTTTCATTAACCGTGGTGTTATATCCTTTGTTGCTGATCAGCCAATCGGCGGAAGTAGTTGTCTGGGCTTGTAAACAGCAATAACATGCTGTTAGTATCCCTGTTAGTATACTTATTTTCATGTTCCTGTATTCAACTATGCTACTTAACTGGTTCTAAGATGATCTGTTTTAATTGAAATAGTGCCTGCCTGTTACCTTCGACCGGTTTTATCGTTAAATTTTGTTTGCCTGGTTCTTGTATGTGAATGATCCCTACCGGATGCTGAATAAATGCCATCGGGCGGTGACTGTCCTGTATTCCAGTAGCGAGGGTAAGGAATGGAAGGCGCTGGCCTAACAGCGTAACAATTCCCTGCTGCCCTGCGCTTGCTGGTTCACATGCGTAGTCGAGTATCACCTTATAATCGCCTTCGTCCTGCACTTCCAGCGGGAAAATGATGGCATCGTTGGGCGTTACCATGCCGGTTGCACAATTTTCATGTTTCCAATCGCCGAAATAATGCGAAAACGTATACTGTTTAGTATGCGCGTTGCCGTTATATATCGCCCAAATAGCAGGGATATTGGCTTGCGGATAATGCTTGCTGACAGTTTGCGTTCTCAGTTGTGACCAGTCAGGTTGCTGACCGCTGTATTCGACCTGTATAACCGTATTTCTTTTATCGGGCCATTCTGCCGGCAGGGTGATAACCGTTTCATCGGCAGATTGTTTCCAGGGCAAGGCTATTGCGGTTCCCAGCAGTGTAACGCTGTTGATCCTGGCAGTAAGGCCAGGCACCCTTAGTTGCCCGTTGTCCGGCAGTTGCCAGACGTGCAGGAAAACTTTTCCGGGCTTGCTGGTAGTTACACCCCAGGGTTGAGCAGGTATGATGCCATGAGTGGTTCCATAAATGCTTTCCCCATATTGCTGCAGCCATTTTCCTGTTTCTTCCAGGTATTTGATGCTATAGGCCGGCCATTCGCCTTTCCCATCGGGTCCCACGTTCAGCATCAGGTTACCGCCTTTGGAAGCCACGCTGGACAAGAGGCGGATTATTTCGGCAGGCGATTTAAAATTCATATCATGCCTGATATAGCCCCAGGAGTCGTTATGAGTGTAGATCGATTCCCATGCGCCTTCAATGGGCGTGGGTGGCAATTCTGAATCACCGAAATCGATGTAATCTCCCAGCCCGTGTCCTACCCGGCTGCTGAACAAACAAGATGGCTGAATGGCCTTCAGGCTGTCGATCATCTGTTTCGTTTCCTGCTCCGACAAGCCGCCGGGCATGTCGAACCAGATGATGCCCAGAGGCCCGTAATTGTTTAGCAATTCTTTCAGCTGCGGGATAGATTTTGATTGATAATATTGCCGGTAATCTTTCTTCCTGTTCTTAAAATCCCAGTTATTCCCACCCCCGTCGGGTTCATGCCAATCAAGGAACTGGGAATAATAAAACCCGAACTGCAGGCCTTCTTTACGGCAGGCGTCTGCCAGTTCCTTCATTGGGTCTTTGTGATAAGGGGTAGCATCCACAATGTCGAAGTCCGTTACCCTGGAATCGAACATGCTGAAACCTTCGTGGTGTTTGGCGGTGATCACCAGGTATTTTATGCCTGCCGCTTTGGCCCTTGCGGCCCATTGGGCGGCATTGAAGCCTGTTGGGTTAAACGACGCCGCTACTTTTGCATATTCGCCGGCCGGCGCTTTTGCCCGTTGCATGATCCATTCGCCGCTCCCGTAATAGCTGCTGTCTTTCCATTTACCGCCTAATTCCGAATATAAACCCCAGTGTATAAAAAGACCGAATTTGGCGCTGGAGAACCAGTTCAGTCCAGGATGCGGTTTATTGACGGCTTCTTTGTTCCATCCTTGCTGCATATCCTGCGCCTGCATTGCTGTGGCTTGCAGCATACAGGAACAGGCTAGAACTGATAGCATTTTATGGAACATGGAATTCATTTTTTCAATAACAGGCAAAAAATATACATATCTGTTGGTTTAAGCAAATGACTGGAAAAATCATATTAGGGAAAGGGAAAATGCTACTATTAATCCGGATTAACCAACGATTAACGAATATTACGAAAATTTATATCTAATTTCATTACCCGAAGGCTGAAACGCTGTACTGACAAGTTTTCTACGGGCTTTTAATGATATATAAAGCACTTAAAAGTGCGCCATGTGAATGTTTTAATGGCCTCTGCTGTATGTCCACAGCAGGGGCTTTTTTGTTGCCATTTGTTATTTCTATTCTTGTTTGGATTTTATTAACGCTTGGAGATCGGATAATTACTACCATTGTACTTCATTTTACCTTAATGCAAATGCATACAACCAAAAATGCTCCATTGGTTTTTCCAGACCGATGGTTTTAATATCAGCAATTAGCAACCATCCGCATAACGGTTAAACAGGGGCCCATCGTTTTATCATGATCAATGGGTTTTTGATTTAATCATCTAGCTTCAGCGCCTTTACAGTATCCACTGCGAAGGCTTTTTTATAATTTTTTAACATTAAAAATGAATATTTATTCACTTATCTTTGCAGTGTGAAAAGGAAAGACGACAGAAAAGTGGGCCAGATATTCCAGGCTGCGTTGAAATTGGTTGTCAGCAAAGGTCTATCTGGTATCACCATGGGGGATATTTCAAAAGCTGCAGGTATTGCAACCGGTACATTGTATGTTTATTTTAAAAGCAAAGATGAACTGATCAATGCGTTGTTTGCCGCCTGCAGGGAAAACTCGGTAGCACATTCTTTTAAAGGCTATGATCCTGCCCAGCCGTATAAAGTAGGCTTTAAGCATGTCTGGCTTAATATTCTCCGGTACCGTTTACATAACTTCGAGGAAGCCGTGTTCATGGAACAATGTTACCACTCTCCTTTTATTACTCCTGAAACCAGGGAAAAAGCATCCCGGCTGGCAGCTCCCTATAATGAACTGCTGGAAAGAGGAAAAAAAGAACAACTCCTCAAACCTGTGGATACCGGCCTGCTGATCACCTTTCTTGTAGGGTCAATGAATGAATTGGTCAAACAAACCCATTACCACGGCACTACACTTACCAGGACCAGGATTAATACTACCTTTGATATGTGTTGGGATGCATTGAAATCCTGACATGAATGAATTACTATTCACCAATAATACAACAGGTATGTCAGACATTTTGATTGCAGTAGATCTTAGCAGCTTTTCCAGCCATGTAATTCATACAGGAGTACAATTAGCACAATCTTCGCAGCGGAGCGTGATCCTGCTATCGGTTGTGGAACTAGGTATAAGTGTTGGACTGCCGGAAACCGGTCCTGTTTATGTAGATGATGTTTCAGAACGGGTAAAACAGGTAGAAGACCAGCTTGCTGCATATAAGGCGCAGTATCCAGATACCCCGATACAGATATTAGTCACTACCGGGTACCCGAAAGAAGAGATCCTGGCACAGGCGGAGGCTAACCGTGTATCCATGATTGTTACCGGCACTCACGGCAGAACCGGCATCGATCATATGCTGTTGGGCAGCAACGCGGAGTATATTATCCGCCATTCGCGCATCCCCGTACTGGTGGTACCTTACAACAGCACAGAACATTAGTTTTAACACTCAACAATCAATAAAACAACAAAAGCCAGCTGGTAAAACAGTTGGCTTTTTTGTTGCCAGGCAGTATTAAAATCCGCTTAAACTGGTAAACAGAAAAAGGGACATCTAAAAGTTGCCGTAACTTTGCGGGTTACGAATACAACTCATTTAACCAAACCTACCGCATCTTGGCAAGAAAGATTTTTACTGCAGCTTTTCTACGTAAACTCCATTTAAAAGAGTTGCTGGCCGTTTTATTCATTTTACTGGCTATTTATTTTTTCAGATCCCAGCGCCACGAACTCTATTCCCTGATCCCTGCCATTGAAAATGCCGATATCCAATGGGTAGTGATAGGGGTGATTGTAACAGCGGCCTATATACTATTACAGGCAGGAATGTACGTTTTCAGTTTCCGGGCTATCGGTGCACAGCTCGACTGGTTGCGTTGCATTGAACTTTTTCTGAAACGGAACCTGTTGTCTGTATTCCTTCCCGCAGGCGGCGTCAGCTCCCTGGCTTACCTGCCGCAAAGTTTGAAACGAAGCAGTTTGCATAAACAGCAAATACACCAGGCCTCCGGGATCTACGGGTTTGTAGGGATTTTATCCGTATTCCTGGTAGGTATCCCCGTTGTAGGCTATGCCATGCTTCATGCCGGCAGCATGCGGGATGCAGCATGGGGACTTGTAGCCATTTGCGTACTGCTCGGCGCCGTTGTGCTGCTGGTAAGATCCATGCAAACAAAGGGCAAAGCTTACCAGCTGCTTACCAGGTATTTTCCGGGGGCTGCACACCAGGTAGATGAAATATTCACTTTCCAGTTATCAATGCCGGCTTTTATGGGTACGGTAATGGCTTCCGTATTGATAGAAATTGCCGGCGTAGCGCATCTGTACCTCAGCATGCTGGCCGTAGGAGCGCCTCCTTCTCTGGAAGCTTCCTGCGTGGGATATATCGTAGCTACCATATTCCTGATCATTTCGCCATTCCTGAGAGGACTGGGCGCCATTGAACTTTCGCTCACCTTTATCCTGAACAGCTATGGCTACTCTACTTTACAGGCGCTGGAAATCACCTTGCTATTCAGGCTGTTCGAATTCTGGCTGCCGCTGGTTGCAGGAATGATCGCCTTCGCCCTTAAAGGCCGGGAACTGGTATTGCGCCTGCTCCCTCCTATCCTGATCTTCCTCCTGGGAATGGTAAATATCTTTTCAGTATTGACGCCGCCTTTAGCCTACCGCATGCATCTGCTGCGGGCATACATACCCGGCACTTCTATACACGCCACTAATTTGCTGGTTGTATTTCTCGGACTGGTACTGCTGGTAACCGGCACCTTCCTGATCCGCGGGCTCAGAAGCGCATGGATAGTGGCCCTCTGCGTTTCGCTGCTATCTGTTTTCGGGCACATAGGGAAAGCGCTGGACTACGAAGAAGCCTCCCTTGCGCTGATCACCAGCATTATCCTGCTTATCACATCCAAACAATACCGGGTAAAAAGCAATCCTCAACTGGTTAATATTGGGATAGTCACGGCGGTGGCCACATTCTTTGTTGTGCTGATCTTCGGCACCATTGGTTTCTATTTCCTGAATGCCCGTCATTTCAATATCGATTTTACCTGGCAGCAATCGCTTCGCCATGCTTTCCACTGTTTTATGTTGCTGGAAGATGATGGACTGCGGCCGCTGACACGGTTCGGCAGGGAATTCATGTCGGCGCTGCGGGTGCTGGGAGTAAGCGCATGGGCTTTTCTCTTTTACACGATCATCAGGCCTTACCTGCAGGTTTCCCATCCCACCAACAATGCATTGGAAAAGGCACGGTTCTATTTAAGCCAGTATGGCGATTCGCCTATGGATTATTTCAAAGTAGGCCAGGATAAGATCCTGTATGTATCGGAAGAATATGAAGGTTTTGTAGCTTACCGTGTAGCGGGCAGCTTCGCCATTGTGCTGGAGGAACCTGTTTGTAAAGAAGAAAATAAAACCGCTTTATTGCAGGAATTCGACCAGCAATGCAAGAAAATGGGATTAAGACCTGCTTTCTACCGCGTGGATGAAGACAGCACCTACTACTTTAACAGTCTTAAGAAAAAGAAGATGCTGATAGGCCAGGAAGCCATTATGGACATACGCAATTTCACTTTAAGCGGTAAAGACAAAAAATCGCTGCGCAACGGACTTAACAGCCTGGCCGCAAAAGGATATGTGACTACATTCCATAAGGCGCCGCAACCTGCCGAACTGGTTGCCCAGTTAAAAGAAGTAAGCGATGAGTGGCTGCACCAGTATGAGGTAAAAGAGTTAACCTTTTCTCAGGGTCTTTTTGATGCGGAAGTGATCAGGGAGCAGGATGTTATTACCGTTTCAGACAGTGAAGGAAAAGTGGTTGCTTTCCTGAACATTATCCCCGACTATGCGCCCGGCGAATGCACCTATGACCTGATCCGCAAAAAAAGCAACGTCCCCGGCGGGGTGATGGACGCCCTCATCATTGCACTGATACAGGATGCGCAGGCAAAAGACCTGCATTACCTGAACCTTGGAATGGTGCCGATGTCGGGTATCAGCCAGCCGCAGAACACCGCTGAAAAGATGGTAAAATACGCCTACGAGAAACTTCGCTTCTTCAGGCATTACCAGGGATTGAGGGAGTTCAAGGAAAAATATGCCACAGAGTGGACCAACAAATACCTGGTTTACGAACATGATTTTGACCTGATCCAACTTCCGGCAGCATTAAGTAAAGTGATGCAACCCTAACCGACGAACAATAGCGGAATGGATTTTGTTGGATAGACAAGCGTTAATAGGAAATATGATATTGTTTAGAAAATTAATTCTTTGCTGTTTTTTTGCCGGAAGCCTGGCCACTGCAGCTGCTCAAAATAAGGTCACCAGTTTACCGACGTTGGTAAAAGCACCCGTTTCTTCCCCTACTACTGCGCCATTGATCCTTTATATTACCGGTGATGGCGGAATGAAGAAATTTTCTGCCAATATGATCTCCGCTTTTAACCAGCGGAATTACCCGGTAGTAGCGTTAAATGCCCTTAAGTATTTCTGGAATAAGAAAACGCCTCAGCAGGCGGCCAAAGACGTTTCCGATCTTATTAATTACTACCAGTCGCAATGGAATACCAAGAACGGTGTGATACTGGTAGGCTATTCGTTGGGTGCGGATGTATTGTCTTTTGTTTACACCAACCTGCCTCCCGCTACTGCCGCAGAAGTAAAGCAACTGGTTTTCCTGTCGCCCTCTGCATATACCGACCTGGAAGTACATGTTTCTGATATGCTGGGGCGCTCAAATAACAAAGGGTTCTCGGTATTGTCGGAGATCAACAAGATCCAGGATAAGCCTTTGTTGCTGGTATTTGGGGATGAAGAGAAAGACTTTAACGTTGGCTCATTGCATGTTCAATACCAGAAACTGGTGTTGCCGGGAGGCCATAATTACGACGAAGATGCCAATGGGGTTGCAGACAAGATACTGGCAGCTTTACATAAATAAGCTTATTGCACCGCTTTGTAACGCTTGAGCAATTCCTGCCGGGTAGCCGATGTAAGGCGGATCTGTACGCCGCCGGCTACTGCTACATAATTCTCACCTATATGATCTATATGTTTGAAGTTCACCACGAACCAGCGGTGTACTCTCATAAACATATTGGCTGGCAACCGTGCTATGATAACATCGAGTGTTTCTTCTGTTACGATCTTCTGATCGGATAGATGAAGCATGATATGATCGTTCATTACTTCCACATATTGCAGGTCGGCATACTGAACTTTTTCTGTACGATCCAGTGTTCTGATGCTGAAGGAAGAAGAGAAGCGGGATGGGATCTGAATACCTTCCATATTGATTTTGTTGATTATTTGAAAAAATGTATCGCTGACGGTTGACAATGTAATGGGTAACGTTAGTTTGCCGACCGGTAGGAGGTCAACTATTTCTTTAAGGCTTTCATCATACAACATAACAAAAATGGGCAGCAAGTCAATTGCAGCAGTATCTAATTCCGGATCATTTTCCATTAAGCCTACTATCAAAATATCTATAACGCCTTCTTCGATCAGTTCATCTGCATCTTCGAAAGTGGCAAATCGTCCGATCAGGTATAGGCCGGGGATTTCGCATAGATAGCTCTCCAGCTTATGGAACCCTTGTGGGTCCGCTCCGATGATAATACAGTTCAATGCCATATAGCTGTTTTTGTGCCTAATAATAGTCTCTCTATTGCAGGCAGGTAGACGAAAAAATGGGGCAGGTGACTAAAGAGAGACCCGCGTATTAAAACTAAAATCTAATCTAAACCGCAATACGAAAAGAATAATGCTGTTATCCATCTAACAAGGTGACTCTCTTTTCGTCATTAAATTTCAGCTTAAAAATCTATCGAATAGTTAATTCAATGTTAAGTGCGAAAAAAAGGCGAACCGGCTGCCGGCTTGCCTTGATTAGGGCAAAACAGTGCCAGTTCACCTTCAGGTGAATTACATAAAAGATCCAGTAACAACTGTAATTACAGCTGCGCAATCAGATCTAAACCCGGCAACAGCGGGTATCGTAGGCGCAACAACGTTAGAACAATTGGTTAACAACGTTTTGCGCGGACCAACTTATTACCATGAAATCAGGAAGAAAAGCAACATCATACCCGCGGGGATCAGGTTTTTGGAGAACCTGACGTTAAATCCGCCTTTTTCTGAGTAATAGTAGCTTTCTTTGTACCGGTCGTACTCAATTGGAGCACCTAACTCCTT
Organism: Chitinophaga terrae (ex Kim and Jung 2007); assembly: GCF_900107795.1. Lineage (GTDB taxonomy): Bacteria > Bacteroidota > Bacteroidia > Chitinophagales > Chitinophagaceae > Chitinophaga > Chitinophaga terrae. The sequence continues at coordinate 47,563 of NZ_FNRL01000025.1, read as the reverse complement.
CATCATTTTGAGGAATTCATAGAGTGTTCTTTCGGAAATACGAAGCCGCTTGGCTAACTGAGCGGGCTTACCGGTCCCTTTGATCCTGATAAGGTAATCAATGGTCTGCAGTCTGTCAAAATAACGCTTTGGCATGTGGCATAGAGGGGTCTTAACGGTTATATATTGAATTTACGGCAATTGCACCGATTAAACCAGCATTATCATATATATATTTAAATGTAAATATTAAGAAACTGGTTTAAATACATTTCGCTAAACTAGGCTGCGGGTCTGTTACATCAACGCTATTGATCTGCGTACTTTTATTAAACGTTTATGTGCACTTTTTATTGGTGGAAGAAGTAAAAAAACACTACTGCAATAATGCTTCATAGATAATGTTAGCCAAGGCTGTACCGTGGTCTGACAAAGGGTTTGGGGGTTTCGTTGCAAATATTTTTCCATCCTTTCCTACTACTATGAAAGAAGGATACCTGTTAATCTCATACTGCGATAATATTGCTTTAGATGCGTCATCCAACAACAACTGCATACCTGGCAAACCTTCTGCCATAGCACGATTGCCTATATTTACAAAACTCACATCTTTATCATCAAAACATTTTTTCAAAGCTATCAACTCGCCTGATACTATTGTGTCACTGTCGTAAAAGTGCAGCAGCACTACTTTTCCGAGGAACTGCGGTAAACTTACAAGTTTACCTGAAGCATCAGGAAGATTGAATGAAGGCGCTGCCGCTCCCCTGCTCAATCCTTTTTTCGTTCGGCCGTAAAGCCTGGCCACAGCCTGTTTGCAAGCCGAGTCCACTGCAATGGAAAGATAGTCTTTAACACAAGTTTCCTGTTCTTCAGGCATATTTCCAGCAGCGTATCCCTGTATTAATGTTTGTGCCAGCAACCTATCGCGCACCCTGCCTGCGTAGTGCTGCTTCACCCAATCATAAACCGCTGTGGTATTGGATTCAAACCGATGCTTGATATAAAAGTCGACTTCCGATTTTTGCAGCAGGTAGTTAACAAAGCGTGTAGACGTTACCGTTGTTTCATTCACTTCAATCACGGGTAATGCCGGCAAAATATCCCGCCTGTAAAAATCTACCTGCCTTTCTTCCAGGGTACTATCCGGGTTAGCAGGCACCTTCCAGATCATCCCAGTTAACCTGGTTGCGGGCCCCGACATGGTATGCGCTTCCAGTAACTTATAAACAGTTTCATTTATACTGTTTTTGTTCTGTTGCAATACCGTTGCCGCCACTTTTATTTGCTCGCTGTATAACCGTTGCAGGGATGTTGCATCCGTTCCGTTTGGCTTAATTCCATCCTGCAACCGTTGTATCATATTCATCAACCGGCTGGCTGCAGCGCCTTTTCCTGTTATCTGCAGGCTGTCGGGCAGTTGTTTAAAATAAAGGCTGTCTCCAGCTTCTATCAGTCCGAAAACAGGTTGTGTGCCGCTTCCTTCCAGGTAATAGAACAGCGGCTTACCTGCAGTTACAGGTATCTTGAAATAAAAGGAATCGCTTCCTTCCGCGATGCTCATGGTCGAAGGGATAAAACTACCATCCTGCCACCAGGAGACAGATAGCTTTTGCAATCGATGGTCAGTTGTCCTACCCGTCAGAATAGCGGATCGTTGGGATAAGACGGTCAGGGGGCTGATAGATAACAAGCTACCTACCAGGAGCAACAAAGGTGTAATCCGGCGCATAAATTCAGGTTTTAAAAGGAATCCCCATGGTAAAAACCATAGGGGGCTTGTATTCACAACGATAGTAAATGAAAAATTTCAATCAATATATATACAACTGTTCCAAAGCTCAAATTCACGATTTTGTAATACAATGATAACGGTATTATCAAACCGAAGTGTTAATACAATCTAAACGTTAATATTTTTTTTAGTTAAATATTAAACCAATAAACCAGCTTAAGTACCAGGGCACGGTTTTTCACGTAAAAGGGGTCGGGCAGGTAATTATCCGTATAAACAATAAAAAGATCTGAAGCTGGCCTGTAACGCCACTGGAACCTTGTATTCAGGTTCATATTCTTCTGCTGCCCGTTGTATTGCATAAAGCCCGTAAAGAACAAAGTATTGGTCATGGTTACATCCAAACGGGGTCCCACCAGCCAGAAAGAAGTATTTCCCCAGGGCTTTGGCAGCTGGATATAGTTATAGTTAGCGCTTAAGGCGATACTTACATACGGCTGGAACCTGTAGCCTAACTCTGTATTGGTCATCAGGCGATGGCCATTATCGTAATACCCTCCGTAACGGGCCGACAACGCATAGGTAAACAGGCTTTGAGGCTTGGATACATAGTCTGCTCCAATGGTATTCCAGTTATGCTGGCTTCCTCTCGCCAGGGTATCTTTATTCAGGTTGGTTGGATCAAAAAACGACAGCAGTTTAATATACGTATTAGACGCCCAGACGTTCAGGGTATTCCGTTTACGGAACACGATCCCATAGTTTAACATCGTTTCATTATCGGTACGCGAAAGCCCGTGTTCATCAAAGAACCAGGTACTGGTAACCTGCGGTCCATGGCTCAGCACAGCCCCCGATACAGGAAAAAACAAACGGGTGATCTGCGGGGCTATTTTTACATACCCCTGCCGCGGAACATATCCAACCTCCGCATTGTAATTGCTCCCTACATACTCATGCTGCCAGCCAATATTCCATGTTTTGCTGGTGTATTGCAGGTTGGCCGCATGCGCCCAGTCATGCCCGCTTTTACCGGGAGTATACGATTTCAGCACCATTGCCTTCCCCGTCCAGAAGTTGTTGGAAGAGGCCAGGTTGTATTCGAAGCCGGCATTACGGTTATAACGGTTATAGACCGGCAGGCCGGAAGTTTTGTCGGGCGTATAATTGATAGACTCTTTGTTGATAAAAATAAATCCCAGGTTCGACCGTGAAAAGACCCGGCGCTGGATGGCGGCTACCGTAAAATTCTGGGCAGGCAGACCTGTCTCCTCCTGCTTCCCGGTTTCCATATTCATTATACCCACTCTCCAATCCTTATTCAGTTTACCGCTTAACCTGGCGCCGAAACGTATCGGCACTCCTCCCAACCCGATACGGCGGCTAAAGAACGGCCGTATGGTACTATACCCGAAGTTGGACAGCTGGTCTCCGTTCTCCAGGAAAAACTGCCTCTTTTCGGGATAGAACAATTCAAACCTATCCAGGTTGGTCACCTGCTTATCTACATCGACCTGCGAAAAGTCAGGGTTCACCGTCAGGTCCAGGTTCAGGGAAGAAGTAACCGCTACTTTGGCGTCTATCCCTGCATCTCTCCTGTATTTCGTGGTAGTTTGCTTATCATAGTCTTTCGACAAACCTCCCAGCACATACGGGATAAGGGAAATATTAGGTCCCGCCGCCGGCGGAGGGTTATCCCATACCAGGTTGCCTGTATAAGCTAAAGAAGCCGTGGCAAATTGCCGCGGTACCGGCGCCCAGGCCGACTTCTCCGTAGTTTTCAGATCATTCCGGCTGAAGTTAATTCCCCATTTGGTGATGCCTTTTTTATACCGTATCGTTTTAAAAGGAATAGCCGCTTCAAATACCCATTTATCAGGGTAGTTCTTCACAACAGACACCCATTTGTTATCCCAGCTCAGGTCTACCTTTCCGCCATCGTACATCAGTCCGTCCCATTGCGCTCCTGCCGCGTTGGCCCCGAACGAAAATCCATTCGTCTGATCGTCGAAGGGGTCCATGAATAAGAGGAAATTATCGTTTTTCAGAAACGCGAAGTCACGGCGTAATGATTCTACCATATAAGGTCCATCCCCCTCCGTGAAATTCTCCACTACCAGGTAAAGATATTTATCGTCGTACGTCATCCTTACATCAGTACGCAAACGGGCAGCGCTCGTATCCATAGGCAGCACCATATGGAAGTTGCTTGCTACCTGCGCCTGCTGCCAGGCTTCTTCATCTATTACCCCATCGATCTTTACGGGAGAATTGGTTTTCTTTATCTGTAACTGGTAAGCGTCGTTCTTCTTTTGCGCCGACAACGGTAATACAAACAGGCAACAACACAATAGTGGAATTATTCGAAACATAGCGTTGATTTGGCTCGCAAAGGGCTAAGCCGTTTAAAGAGGCATAAGAAAAATAAGGAAGAATGGTGTTTTGTTTTCTATCCCATCATCTTCCTTAATAAAAAATATTATGCTTCTTTAAACAACTTGGCAGCTTTGCGGAAATTATAATTTTTTGTTCTTGAGTTGATTGTCGGGCTGTGGAACCTTTACAGTTATTGTCTTGCTTGCATGCCCTTTTGTTGTATAAACTTTCAATTTCACTGTTTTTCCGGCTGCCTGGATGGGGCCATTGTATACCGGACTTTTCGATGTTGGTTCTTCTCCGTTCACTGTATAACGTATGATCAATCCCGGGAACTGTACATTAGCAGTAAGCACGCCATTCTCTGTTTTTGCACCGGCGTTAGGAACACGGGTGTTGTACCCGCCGTTCAGATTGTCCAGCCGCTGCATTTCCTTTTTACCCATCACATTACAGAAAACGCTCCAGGCTTCATTGTACATAGTTTCCGCTTTCATTGGTTCCTGTTCCCTTGCCCATGCCGGGTCCTGCGCCCAGGCCCTTTCTGCCAACGGCAGCAGCTTAGGCAACATCATGTATTCCATCCTTTCGGAGTTGATCACTGTTTCACTCCACAACAATCCCTGGATGCCGGGAATGTTCCGGGCTCCATATTCCGTTAGCCTGTCTTTTCCTGCGAATGTTTCCGGTTTTATAGGATTGCCTCTTGCATCTACCTTGGCATTCTTATAATAATCAAAAGGAATAAAATAGAAAGGTTTATCTACATCCACAAAACCACCCCAATAAAATCCAGGTTCATCGAACGATTTCATATAGGCCATATCGAAGTAGAAGTTACTCACCCCCGAAAGGACCACTTTATAACCTGCATTGGCCAGGCGGTACGAGAGATCTTCCTGTCCTTCCCCTATTACATTGTTCCAGACGTTCAACTGGAAATTATCATTGGCAAAATCAGGATTCGGAATGCTGTGCGGAGCGCCTCCCATAGCGGTTTTGCGCATACCTGCTTCTTCCCATCCCGCCACTGTCAGGCCTTTGGCTTTGAGGATATTGTTCACTTTACGGTAGTAATAGTACCAAAGGTCGTTTACGTTCTTAACGCCGGGTTCAGATTTCATCAGCGCAATACAGGCCGGCGACTTCTCGAACACTCCGCCCGGCACTTCGTCGCCTCCCATGTGTATATGCGTCAGCGGCGCCCCGGCTTCTTTATACATCGCCTGGATCTCTGTTATCACTTTCTCGAGGAAATGATAGGTAGATGGTAAAGCCACGTTCATGACGTTATCGTTCCAGTACTGAACCGAATGGTAATCTGATTTATCTTCCAGGTCGGTCAATAAATACTCTTTAGCGCCCGCCTCGTTACCGGCAGCTTTCAGCTTATAGTAGCGGGATTCCATAGATTTAACAGCCGCCCTGGCATGGCCGGGACTTTCTATTTCAGGCAATACTTTGATATGCCTTGCGGTGGCATACTTTAATATTTCAATAAAATCGTTGCGGCTGAAATATCCTGTTCCGGCAGTATTGGTAGTGTCGGGCCCCGAGCCATAAGAAGGAGGAAGCATATCTCTCCAATCTGCGCTATGACCCCGTTTGGCGCCAACCGCTGTCAGTTCAGGCAGTCCCGGTATTTCCAACCGCCAGCCTTCATCGTCGCTGAAATGGAAGTGCAGGACATTGAGCTTGTACAATGCCATGGCGTCCAGGATGCGGATAATATCACGTTTGTTATGGAAGTTCCTTGATACGTCTATCATAAAGGCACGATAGCCAAACCTCGGATAGTCTTTTACTTTAACGCCTGTTAGGGTGACGGATCTCTGCGGCGCTGCCCATGCGGCAGGCGGGATCAGTGTACGGAGCGACTGTACCGCATAAAATGCGCCTTCGTCGCTGCCGGCTGTGATCTTAATGCCATCTGCATTTACTTCCAGCGTATAGGCATCTGCGTTCAGCGAAGCATCTTTTTTCAGGGAAATAGTGGTTTTCCCTCCGGATTTCTTACTTAAAAGAGCCGACAATTCATTCTTTAAAAAGGTAGCGCTGTTTTCCAGTTCCTGGTCGGCATCGATAACAGGAACCGCATCTATTACCAGGCTGCTCCCCTTTTTCTGGTATTCTACCGGCGTAGGGAATACAGGTGGGAGATCGGCCAGCGGAATATCTTTAATCACACTGTTCTGTTTGAATATATCCGTTGGCGTTATAACGGCTGTTTTATCGCCGGGATATCTTAAAAGCTGTTTGGCAGTGGTAGAAGGACGGATCTCATAATCGCGTACAGAATAACCCTTTGCCGGCTGTTCATCCCATACCAGGTATAGACCGGAAGGAGCATCCGTGAAGTTCACCGCCCAGGCGTCGCCTACCATGCCCACTTTCAGGGAGTCGCCCGGCGCTATGCCTTTGAACCCTTCGAGAGGCGTTAAGTAGTACAGGTCGCCGTTCACATGTTCTACTTTAATACGTGAAGGCAGTTCTTCCGGCTTTACCATTCTTACAAAGTTGAAATACAACTTCCAACCCCTGGCAGGAAAAGGTTTTTTGGCAGTATTTACAAAAGTAAAATTGGATAAGAAGTTCATGCCGCCTTTATAGTTATTTTCAACAACTTCCCAGGAAGTTCTGAGCTGGCTGGCATCAAACGAGGGGGCTTGCTGGGCCTTACTGCTGGCTGTAAGCAGCAATAGTAACCCGGTAAGTAGCTTACCTAGATAATTGTATCTGTTCATATGTGGAGATTGGCTATTGTGAAAGATAATAAAATAATTTAAAAACTTAATTTGATTATGTATGATAGCGGGAGAAATCAAGGATAAATGGATAGTTCCATTGAGCGGCCATTTTTAACAAAATTTCCTGGAAGATGTTATGTAGATTTATATATCAGAAATTAAGAATATTTAGTATCGGCGTTTTATCTTAAAAATCAATAGTATGGCAAAAGCGTTTTTAGTGTTTTCGGCAATTAGCCTGGCAGTGGTCATTGGACTGGGATTACTTTTCCCTTGGGTAAATTGGTTGTTGATATTAGTTGTTCCTATTGTGGTAATGGGACTTTTAGACATGTTTCAAAAAAAACATGCAATCATGCGCAACTACCCGATCGTGGGTCGTATGCGTTTCTGGATGGAGGCATTGAGGCCTAAGATCTACCAGTATTTCGTGGAAAGCGATATTGATGGCAGCCCAATTAACCGGGTAGACAGATCTACCATTTACCAGCGGGCCAAAAGAGAACTGAACTCACAACCTTTCGGTACGCAATTCAATGTATATGCGGAAGGTTACGAATGGATGGCGCATTCTATCCAGCCCCGGAATTTCGACAAGATGGAAAAAGACCCGCGGGTATTATTCGGAGGCCGCGATTGCAAACAACCTTATTCTGCCAGCATCCTCAATGTTAGCGCCATGAGCTACGGTTCTTTGAGTTCCAATGCTGTGCAGGCGCTGAACGGAGGCGCCAAACTGGGCAACTTTGCCCATAACACCGGCGAAGGCGGGATCAGTGATTTTCACCTGAAACAAGGCGGCGATATCATCTGGCAGATAGGCACAGGATATTTCGGATGCCGTGATGCCAACGGTAATTTCTCTCCTTCCCTGTTTGCCGAGAAAACTGCACTTCCACAGGTAAAAATGATAGAACTCAAAATATCGCAGGGCGCCAAACCAGGACACGGAGGTATATTACCTGCCGCCAAGAACACCCCTGAAATAGCCGCTATCAGGCATGTAGAACCTTATACTACCGTATTCTCTCCTCCCTACCATACCGCTTTCGGAAACCCCAAAGAAATGATGTACTTCATCAAACAAATGAGGGAGCTAAGCGAGGGTAAACCTGTAGGCTTTAAGCTTTGCATAGGCCAGCCCAGGGAATTTTATGCGATCTGTAAAGCTATGATAGAAACAGACATCTATCCAGATTTTATTACCGTAGACGGAGGAGAAGGAGGAACCGGCGCCGCGCCTCCTGAATTCTCCAATTCTGTTGGCATGCCGCTGATGGACGGACTGGCGTTCGTACACGACACCCTGGTAGGATTCAATATCCGTCATCATATGAAGCTCATTGCCTCAGGCAAGATATTAACCGGCTTCCATATTTTAAGAGCGATGGCATTAGGCGCCGATACCTGCAACAGCGCCAGGGCCATGATGATGGCATTAGGCTGTATCCAGGCATTGGTATGCAATACCAATAAATGTCCCACTGGCGTAGCAACACAGGATAAATGGCTGGCCGCCGGACTGGTAGTGGACGATAAAAAACAAAGAGTGGCCAACTATCACCAGGATACCGTTGAAAGTGCTGTAGAACTTGCGGGAGCAGCGGGACTAAGGCATCCGCACGATGTAACGCGCAGCCATATCTATCGCCGTGTTTTCATGAACGAAATAAGAACATTCGAAGATATTTACCCGGCGGCAAGCGCAGGCTCCCTTCTTAACCACCCCTCGGTGCAACATGTTACCACCAATAACTGGTAGCGGGGTTTCACGCAAAGGTGCAAAGGAAAGCAAAGGCGCAAAGATTTTGTTTTAAGTAAAATAAGAAGCAAAGGAGTAAAGATTAGATTATATGTTATATAACACAATCTTTACTCCTTTGCTTCTTAAAATTCGCTTCGATCAAAAGATCTTTGCGCCTTTGCTTTCCTTTGCGCCTTTGCGCGAAACCATCGGTCAGGTTGGGAGCTTATACAGTTTGGCGGCGTTGCTCCAGAGTATTTTTTCTACTGTAGGGGCCGGGAAATTGTTGATCACCAGTTGCAGGTCCTGTTCCGAGAATGGACGCGGGGCGCGGGTTGATGGCAGGTCGGTACCAAAAACCAAAGCATTGGGGTTAGCTGCAACGATCTGCCGCATGCCTGTCACAACATCGAAATCGCAGCGGCTAAAACCTGTTGCTTTTACGTATGCGCCTTTATCTACTAATTGTAGCAGGTGTTTGAAACCGGCTTTAGATAACCCGAGATGATCTATCACTACCACCGGCAGTTTTTGCAGGGTAGTAAAAAGGGAAGGCAGCTGGCGCGAATCCACATAGAGCTCCACATGCCATTTAACCAGGTCGTACACCCGTTTTGCCAGTTGTTCAAGAAAGGTGATACTTTCTGAACCTCCTCTCTGGATATTAAATCTTACTCCCCGGATGCCTGCGCTGTTAAGAGCGAGGATCTCTTCATCTGTTGTACTGGCCGGTATCTGTGTTACGCCTACGTAACCCGGCCCCAGTTCTGCCAGCGCAGATTTCAGGTATTCCTGGTCAAATTCCTGGAATGAGCCTGACACTACAGCGCCTCCTTTTATGTTCAAATCAGCTGTTTGTTGGCGATAATCGGCTACAGTAAAGGTAGGTGGCAAATATCCCTGATTTGGTTTAAGGGGAAACCGGTCATCAATAATATGCAGATGCGAATCAAAAATGGGCTTATCAAACTTCATATCATCGTTGTTTCGTTCAGGCTACAAGCTACTTAAAATACCTGAGATCTGACCGCAAGTTTTTTTTTCACGCAAAGCGGGGTTTCACGCAAAGCGGCATAAGGAGCATAAGAGGCATAAGGAAGTTTTTTAAGACAAATTAAGAAAGCAAAGGAGATCAAGATCATGTTATTTAACACAATTTTGATCTCCTTTGCTTTCTTAATAAATCTTTGCTTTCTTATTTCTCTTAAAAAAATCCTTATGCCTCTTATGCTCCTTATGCCGCTTTGCGTGAAATGCCGCTTTGCGTGAAACAGCAACTATATTTCAAGCGCACCCGCCGCAGCTTCATCTACAAACCAGTGGAGTTGCCCGTTTTGAGGGCGGATCAACTGGCTGGGGAATTTTTCGGCGTCGAATGTTCCTTCGATCACGTTCTTCAGCGTAATGGCCTTGCCGGCGCCGGTAGCCATAAATAACACGCATGCCGAGTTATTTACTACTGGTGCGGTGAGGGTAATGCGGTACATATCCTGGGCTTCCAGCCAGAAAGCTTTCACCCATGCTTTTTGCTCGTGAACGATAGGTAAACCGGGGAATAAAGACAGTGTGTGTCCATCATCTCCCATACCCAGCAATACAAGATCAAAAGTGACTTGCTCTTTGCCGAAATATGTTTTCAGTGTTTTCTCATATTCGGCAGCAGACGCGTCCGGGCTGATATCCGTTCTCATTACATGGATATTATCCGGGTTTACGCTCACTTTATCAAGCAGGGTATCAAAAGCCATTTTCGCATTATTGCGCTCATCTTCAAACGGAACGGCTCTTTCGTCGCCCCAGAAGAAATGGATACGCTCCCAGGGAATGATCTGGTTATACGGCGCTTTAGCCAGTAAAGCGTATAACTGTTTTGGAGTATTGCCGCCAGACAATACGAACGTAAATCTTTCCTGGCGCTGTAATACTTCCAATATATAGTTGCTGATCCAGGCAGCAACGTTTTCGCTTAACTGTGCGGCGTCTTTAGCTATGTGTAATTCCATGGTCGCTGTACTCAGGCTATTTAGTTGGTAAGTTAATCCAGGTATGACCGTCACGGGCTACCAGTGCATCTGCTTCATCCGGGCCCCAGGAATCTGGAGCATAGTTAGGGAAGTCTTGCGGTATGCGGTTCTCCCATGTTTCCAGGATCGGCATGATCACTCTCCAGGCAGCATCTACCTGGTCGCCACGCATGAACAGGGTAGCATCTCCTTCCATTACATCCAGCAACAGGGTTTCGTATGCTTCAGGAGCATGTTCTCCGTTGGCGGCGTCGTAATTGAAGGTCATATCTACCGGGTCAAGGGTCATTGTCTGACCCGGGCGTTTAGCCTGGAAGCGGATACGGATGTCCATTTCCGGCTGTATGCTGATGGTAAGCCTGTTAGGCCTCCAGGTTTGTGCAGCTTCTATCGGGAACGAATAAGGAGGCGCCTCTTTAAACGTAATGATAATATTGGTAGCTTTCTGGTGCAGGTACTTGCCGGTACGAACATAGAAAGGCACTCCCTGCCAGCGCCAGTTGTCTACGAAGAATTTCACAGCGGCGTAAGTTTCGATGTTGGAATTAGGATCAACTCCTTTTTCTTCACGATAACCTACTACTTTCTCGCCTTTCATCCAGCCGGATGAGTATTGGCCTCTTACTGCAAACTCGTGTACTTTGTCGGGAGTAATGCGGCGGATGGCGTTCAATACATCCACCTTTTTGTTCCTTACCTCGTTGGCATCGAAAGATACAGGAGGTTCCATTGCCAGGATACACAGTATCTGCAGGATATGGTTTTGCACCATGTCCCGCAGCGCCCCCGCCCTTTCATAATAACCGCCACGTCCTTCCAATCCTACACTTTCTGCAGCTGTGATCTGGATGTTATCAATATAGCTGCGGTTCCATACAGGTTCGAATAACGCGTTGGCAAAACGGAAGGCCAGGATATTCTGGATGGTTTCTTTACCTAAGTAGTGGTCTATACGGTAGATCTGCTCTTCTGTAAATTTCTGCGCCAGCAATTCGTTCAGCTCATGGGCGCTTTTCAGGTCATGCCCGAAAGGCTTTTCTATAACGATGCGGGTAAAGTTCTTATCGGAGCACAGGTTCAGGTCACCGAGGCGGGTAGCGATGTTCGGCACCAGTTGGGGAGCTACCGCGAGGTAGAATACCACGTTAGGATGCACACCCCATTCGGCTTCCTTGTCTTTTACAAAGTCGGAAAGCTTGCCAAATGCAGATGGGTCTTCTGCATCCATTTGCAAATAAGAGACGTTTTGGCTAAACTCTTTCCAGTGGCCATTCTGCTCACCTTTCCGGCGGGAGAATTTAGTGATCCCTTCCAGCAGGTGTTTGCTATAGTCTTCGTTATTATACGGGCTTCGACCTATTCCTACGATTGCGAACTTCTCGGGCATCCACTGGTCCAGGAAGAGATTATAAAGCGCAGGTGTTAGTTTCCGGTAGTTTAAATCGCCGCTACCTCCGAAAATGAATACGATGGAAGCAGGTGGGCGTTTATGAACTTGCATATACTTAATTGAAGGTGAATGTTACTCGTGATGCTGCCATTCTGTATGGAAGGTACCTGGCATGTCTATACGCTGATAGGTATGCGCACCAAAATAATCACGTTGGGCCTGAATCAGATTGGTAGCCATACGACCCGTGCGGAAGGCGTCAAAATACGACAGGGCCGACATTAATCCGGCAACCGGTACTCCTGCAGTTGCAGCCTGGGCTACTACGCTGCGGGTGTTAGCTTCTACCGACTCCAGTAAATAAGCTACTCCTTTGTCGAGCAGGATATTTGGCAGGTCAGGGCGTTGCTGGTATGCTTGTGTAAAGACTTCCAGGAGGGTAGAACGGATGATGCAACCGCCTCTCCATACTTTTACCACCTCCGGTAACGGGATATCCATTTTCAGGTCTTTAGACGCTTCGAACAGCATTGCAAGTCCTTGTGCATAACTGAGGATGGTAGCAAAGTATAAAGCGTCGTGTACTTGTTTGATCCACATTTCTGCCGGCACATGTAAAGTGCTTTCCGGCGCCTTGTAGATACCGGCAGCTTCCAGGCGCTGGTCTTTATACCCAGAAATTGTACGCATGGCTACTGCTGTATCAATGGTTGGTACTGCAACCGGTAATTCCATTGAATCCTGGGAGGTCCATTTACCGGTTCCTTTGGAACCAGCTTTATCAGATATTACGTCTACCAGGCGTTTATCTGTTTTATCGTCGTTTTGCAGGAAGATGTCTGCTGTGATCTCTACCAGGAACGATTGTAAAGCTCCCTGGTTCCAGCTTTTAAATACTTCATGAAGCTGGTCGTTGTTCAGGCCTGCTCCCTGCTGCAGTAAGGTATAGCTTTCGCTGATCAGCTGCATAATGGCATACTCAATACCATTATGTACCATTTTCACGTAGTGACCTGCTCCTTCTTTACCTAAATAAGCTACGCAAGGTTCTCCTTTTACTTTCGCCGCAATCGCTTCCAGCATAGGTTTTACTTTAGCATAGGCTTCCTGGTCGCCACCCGGCATAATGCTTGGACCGGTACGCGCGCCCTGTTCGCCGCCGCTAACCCCTATCCCCATAAAATGGAGATTTTTCTCGCGGAGTTGCTGAACCCTGCGGAGGGTGTCGGTATAGTGAGAGTTTCCGCCGTCGATGATCACGTCGCCGGGCTCCAGTAAAGGAGACAGGGAGGCGATCACATCGTCTACCGGCTGACCTGCCGGTACCAGCATCATTACTTTGCGGGGACGCTCTAAAAGTTGGATCATTGTTGATAACTCTGAAACACCCTTTACAGTGGTACCAGGAGTTGCAGCCGCTTCCAAAGCGTTGTTCTTAGCTGCATCTTTATCAAAACCGATAACGGAAAAGCCATGATCGGCCATGTTGAGCAACAGGTTGCGTCCCATTACTCCCAAACCGATCATTCCAAAGTCATATAAGGTGTTTGCCATATAGAGTTGTTACTTAAGGAGATGTAAAAGTAGGGAAGAAATACGAATTACAAGATTGGATTTATGGACCCCAATGGGTCCATAAATCCTAAGTATATAATTTTCATTATTTTATGCAGAGTTCCTGCCCGCATTGATAATTCCGAATGAGCAGCGCATGATCAGTTTTTCATAGGTTTCCCGGCCATGACCATTGCCATTTTGTGCATCCAGCTCCCGGAGTTTGGTCAGTGCATATTGCTGGATGGTCAGTAACGGCAATACAATCCTTTCTCTCATCTGGATAGATAGCTGGTCGATCGGGCTTCCTGCCATCAGTTCTGCTTCTCCGCTCAGGCGAAGCAGGTATTTTTGAGTCAGTTCAAATTCATCATAGATCATCTGCCATACTTCCCCGTATTGCGGATGTTTAGCCAGGTAAGCGGTCAATGGGAAATAGCTTTTCTTCATCGCCATTTCACAGTTATCCAGCAATGTTCTGAAGAACAGGGAATGCTGGTAAAGATGATTTACTTCTTCCCATTTTCCTTGTTTGTCCAGTTCCTGCAATGCGCTTCCTACGCCGTAGTAGCCAGGTACGTTTTGTTTAAGCTGGCTCCATGCACCCACATAGGGCACCGCCCTTAAATCGTTAAGGTTAAGTTTGGCCGAGGCGTTACGTTTACTAGGCCGGCTGCCGATGTTGGCTTCAGCATAGTAACGTAAAGGACTTGCGTGATCCAGGTAAGCCAGGAAGTAAGGATGGTTCTTCAATTTATTATAGGCAGCGTATCCCTCATCGGCCAGTGACTGCAGCAATTCCTCTTCTGCCTTGGTAAGGGTAACCTCCCTGGACGAGAATAGTTCGTTGCTGATGCCGGCATGTATCAGCTGCTCCATGTTGAACTGGGCCGCATCCACAGTACCAAAGTTGGAGCTGATGGTTTGCCCCTGGATCGTTTGCTGGATCTCTTTATTGGCAATGTTCCTGCCCATTGAAGCATAGAACTGGTGGGTTTTTCCACCGCCACGAGCAGGAGGACCTCCCCTGCCGTCAAAGAACAGGACATTGATACCATATTCTTTGGAAATACTTGTCAATTCTTCTTTGGCCTTGTAAATACTCCAGTTGGCCATCAGGTACCCACCGTCTTTTGTACCGTCGGAGAAGCCAAGCATAATGGTCTGCTTGCATTTACGGCGGCGCAGGTGTTCGCGGTACTCTGCATTCTCGTACAGCTCTTTCATTACCTGGCCGGCATGCCGAAGGTCGTCTATCGTTTCAAACAGCGGAACAATGTCTACTGTCATTTCTTCCTTCTTCCAACCACTCAACAGGAAAAGGCCATATACTTCCATCACGTTCAGTACGCTGGTACTGTGGCTGATGATATAACGGTTGCAGCCTTCCTCACCGTTCGACTGCTGTATGGCCTTAATAGCGGCTATAGACTGGAGAGTGTCCTGGTGCAAAGGATTTTCCAGGACATTCGGATCTAATGCCTCCTTAATATTTAATAATACCTGGATCTTCTCTGCATCGCTCATAGCCGGGTAGTTGTCTGGCAATGCGGAAGTGGTTTGAGAAATGGTTTCCAGTACCGCCTGGTGAACAGAGCTATCCTGGCGGATATCCAGCGTGGCGAAGAACAGGCCGAACACTTCCACTTTGCTGATCAGGTTATCGACCAGGTGAACGAACAACCCGTTCAGGTCTGTCATGATAGTCTGACGGATACCGTTCAGGGTTTCCAATATTTCTTCTTTTGTAATATCGGCGATATGCCCCGGTTTGAAAAGATTGGCAGAAAGCTTGGTTTCCAGTGCGGCCACCACGTTTTCTACACCTTTAAATGTAAGCCTGCGGCGAAGGTTCCTAACTTCCCTGAAATAGCATTTCATTATGGAAGAGCGCAATGCTGCCGCTACTTCTATAGTTGTTGGCGCTTTTACGAATGGATTGCCATCCCTGTCGCCTCCCGGCCAGAATCCCATACGGATCAGGGAGTTGTTTTCAGGCAGCAGGCCGGGGAACTGACCTCGTATAAACGAAAGGATACGGCCGGCCGACTGGTAAAATATATTTTCCAGGAACCATACGAGGCTGATTGCTTCGTCGTATGGGGTTGGCTTTTCCTTTTTGAAGAAAGGCGTTTTTCCCAGCTGTTGCAAATACATATTTACCTGGCTGGTATTTTCATCTATCAGGGCCTTGGAAAGGTCGTTGATAATTCCCAGTACTTCGCTTGGGTAGAACTGGGTTGGATGGGCTGTTAAAACCAGGCGTACGGAGAAATCCTTTAATTTTTCCTTCAACTGGTCCTGTGCCTGCTCCTGGGTAACCTCTGACTGGAGATGTCTTAAAGTTCCCACCCCCTGCATATCCCTGATATTTTTGAAAGCCGCATCTTCGAGTGCGTCAAACAATACTACCTGTCTTTCTGCGTATTGCACAAACCTGAATAAAAGATCGGTTAGTTGTCTTTCTTCTGTATAGGTGGTGTATTGTTGAAAGAAGGACTTGACAATCTCTTCGGGACTGCTTCCCTTATTATATTCTTCTTCGCAGTGTAGCAAAAATAAGGATAGAAAAATACCTGTCTTTTCTACCTTATGAAAGGGTAGAGAGGTAAAAAGGCTATTGTAAAGCTGAAACTTTGTACCTACCAGGTTCTTAAACTGTTGCAGCGAATTATTTACCGGCGCTTCCATACTAAAATCCGTTTATAGTGCTAAAGAAGAGAACTAAGCGGGCGTTAAATTAAGGATTATTATATTAATTTCTTAGTTTTTTGATTTTTATATGAATTCCGATTGAAAAATTTGAAAAATCTCTAATAACTACCCTTTCTTTTGATTCTTTTAAAAGGCAAATCCCGATCTGCGGGGCAGACCGGGATTGTAACCAGGATTAGAGTGGGCGGCATGGGTTATAAAAAATGGACATAGGCCGGGATAATAGGACTACCACATACTAAAACTATTGATTGGTAAATTTGAAGTTGATAGGCAGGTTAAAGTATACGGATACATTTTTTCCATTTTGCCTTCCGGGTTTCCATTTAGGCATACCTTTTACTACACGCATTGCTTCCTCTTCCAGGCCGCCGCCTTTTTGTGCACCCAGTGTTTTAATATCAGAAATGGATCCATCGCGGTTCACCACAAACTGCACATACACTATGCCTTGTATTTCGTTGTCCATTGCCATTTGCGGGTAACGGGTAGTACGTTTCAGATACTTCATCAGGGCTTCTTCTCCGCCGGGAAATTCGGGCATGATCTCTACGAACGATACGGGTACGTCCGTTTCCGCATTTCCTTTTTCCACTGTAATCACCCCGCTGCCTGTTCCTGTCCCCTGTGCCAGTTCAGCAGGTATGCCATTATCTTCTATACCATCAATATTCTTTGTACCAATGGCAACATGTTCCAGGTCACTTTGTTTAGGAGGCTTTTCAGTTTCCAGCACATCGTCGGTGGTGATGATCGGATCTACAAAAGCTTTGGTTGCTACCTGGGGAGGGGGCGTATTCTGCACGGCAGGCGGCGGCGGTATTACCGGCTTTTCGGGGATGTCGGGTATCTCCGTTAATGTTATCTCTTTCTTTACTTCGAAAGGGCGTTTAACATCCGTGGCAGCCATCAAACGGTTATTCAGTACATAACCGCCGATCAACAATAATACAATGGAAGAAGTGCCTATTACAGCATTACGCACTCTCCTGTTATAATGGCTGCGCAGTTCATAAGCGCCATACGCTTTATTCCTTTCATCGAAGAGGATGTCGAGAAACGATGCCTTCAAGATTTTAGTTGAGTCCATAACTATAGGTTTACTAATTAGATGTGGGGATTATTCGTTTTCCATAAACGATGTGAAATTTTTTTTCTGAGAGATAAAAAAAGAAGTCCCGACAGGAGTCGGGACTTGCTGGCACTGGGGGACCGTACCTGAAAACAAGTGGTTCCATTGATATAATTCAGGCTTTCCGAAAAAGTATAATCATTTGAGTTAGGTCGTCTCTTCCGGAAATAAATTAATTAGCAGGTTGGTTTAATATCTTTAGTTCCTCCAGAACAAGGGGCCGACGCCCTACAAAACCCACCAGAATTGTTGAGACAACGCCCCTGTGAACTGAAGTTGAATATGCTGATCATTTACGTTTATACATTGGCGTTAAAAGCAGGGTTCTGTTATTGGTTGTTTTTTGTTGAAATGCCGGGAGGATGCGGGTAGGTATATTGCTGATCATTTACCACCAATAAATTTGCAGCATACCATTCCCGCAAGCCCAACCAGGCATTCTATTTACAGCTTACAGAACGCAAGATCTTAACAACTGATGCCGTAACAACAGCATCCAAAATTTGGATAACGGGAACAGGTATATGAAAACTGAAGCGTTTGAGTACGCCTTCCACTTGTTAGCGTGTGCCTTGTCATAGTGTATATTTTATTTACACAATTAATCAATAAGTTTATTGATGGCAGCAACACCTTGCTGGTGGATCAAAGGATGCCGGGAACCATGGTTGCCTGAAGTTCCCTGTTGGCCAGTAGTTATTAGTCTACTGAATTGGTAGACAAATATACAGCAGCTTTTAATATTTCCAAATATTTAATGCAACTTTTTTTTAGCATGGTCAGGTGACCGGTTATAATGTTTGCATCAGTAGGCTCGCCATATATTGGAATGTAGCGATGAACGTATAAAATACGTTTTAGGCGCACTTCTCTCCCATTTATAAATTTTTTTAATAAGCTATTTGGATTTTGAATTAAGATATCTATATTGTATCCGGCTCATTCACGATATTAATTTTTATCCTTACCATTTTTCATCAACCAAAATCAATTTTGGAAATGACACAGGGCTCTCAACGCTTCTTGCCGTTAGATGTATTCCGGGGTATGACGGTATGTTTTATGATCATCGTAAACACCGGAGGAACTGGCGGAACCTATTGGCCACTCGACCATGCAGCCTGGCATGGATGGACACCGACCGACCTCGTTTTCCCTTCCTTTCTTTTTGCCGTAGGGAATGCTATGAGCTTCAGCATGAAGAAATATTTGCAGCTGGGAAATTCGGCGGTTCTTGGAAAGATCTTTAAAAGAACGCTTATCATCTTCCTGCTTGGGTTCCTCATGTATTGGTTCCCGTTTGTAGATCATGCGGAAGGCGGCGGTTATGTTTTCAGACCGTTTGATCATACCCGCATCCTGGGGGTGTTGCAACGGATTGCCTTATGTTACTGCATTGCATCACTGTTAATCCATTATTTTTCCAAGAAAACTGTATGGGCTATCAGCGCTGCATTCCTGCTGGGGTATTGGGCTATCATGTGGTTCTGCGGAGTACCCGGCGATCAGTATGGTATTAATGGTAATGCCGGTATCCTGCTGGATAAGTTCCTGATCGGCGATAATCACATGTACCATGGAGAAGGCATCGCTTTTGATCCTGAAGGCTTCCTTAGTACCATTCCTGCTGTTGTGAATGTAATTGCAGGTTATTATACAGGGGTGTTTGTGCAGCAACAAGGACGCACCAAGGCCGGAATTGGCAGAATGGTTGCAGCCGGCGCTATTTTAATTGCCCTGGCCTATGTGTGGAATACCGTATTCCCTATCAACAAAAAACTCTGGACCAGCTCGTATGTATTGCTGACAGTGGGCATTGACCTGCTGTTATTATCCCTGCTGATCTTTGTTATAGACATTCTCGGGTTCACCAAGGGATCAGGATTTTTTACCGTATTCGGTAAGAACCCATTATTCCTTTACCTGTTATCTGAAGTACTCGCTATCCTGTTCTGGTTCTTCCGGGTGAATGGCGTTTCGTTGTACCAGTGGATCAATGACACCATCTTCCAACCTATTTCCCCCGGAAAATTCGGATCGCTGCTCTTCTCGTTGGCCTTCATGCTCACTTGCTGGCTCGTAGGCTACATCCTTGATAAACGAAAAATATACGTCCGCGTGTAGGGGCACGCAGAGAGGCAAAGGAAGGCAAAGGGGCGTAAGTTTTTTTTCCCCGCAAAGCTGCATAAGGCGCAAAGAAGCAAAGATAAACTAAGAAAACAAAGGAAGCGAAGATCGTGTTTTATAACATAATCTTCGCTTTCTTAGTCTATCTTAAAAAAATCTTATGCCCCTTTTGCGCCTTATGCAGCTTTGCGGGGAAAAAAACTTACGCCCCTTTGCCTTCCTTTGCAACTCTGCGTGCAACCCCGTAAATTGGAGGTAAATTCGAAAACTATGAATCTTTCATTAAACGGAAAAACTGCGTTAGTCTGTGGCAGTACCCAGGGTATTGGATTAGCTACCGCAGAAGAGCTGGCCTCGTTGGGTGCTAACTGTGTGCTGATGGCCAGAAATGAAGAGAAGTTGCAATCCATTATTCCAGGCCTTCCTGCCGAAAAAGGCCAGCAACACAGTTATGTGGTTGCTGATTTTTCGGATGTTGCACAGGTAAAAGAGGCAGCAACCAAACTTGTAGCGCAAACACCTGTTCACATACTGATCAACAATACCGGTGGACCAGCCGCAGGTCCGATACTGGATGCAGCGACTGATGATTTCGCCAAGGCGTTTTCCATGCATGTACTTTGCAACCAGGCCCTGGCGCAGGTATTGGTTCCTACCATGAAACTGGCAGGTTATGGCAGGATCATCAATATAATTTCCACTTCTGTAAAAACACCGCTCAAAAACCTTGGTGTGAGCAATACTATCAGATGGGCGGTTGCTTCCTGGGCTAAAACGCTGGCTACAGAACTGGCGCCTTTCGGTATAACGGTAAATAATGTATTACCGGGAAGTACTGCGACTGCCCGACTTGAGTCGTTATTCTCCAACCTGGCGGCGGCAAGGAATGTAACTCCTGATGTTGTATCATCGGAATGGCTCAAAGAAATACCGATGCAGCGTTTTGGCGAAGCGCATGAAATTGCAGCGCTGGCGGCATTCCTGGCATCTCCTGCCGCGTCTTATATCACAGGCACCAGTACGGCAGTAGACGGAGGAAAAACGCCTGCAATGTAACCAGGAAAAGAATAGTAGCAGGATTAAACCATCTGGTTAATGAAGTGTTATGAAATATAGGGATGTATCAAATAACACTGTATGAAAATCAGTTGGTTTAATCCAACGATTCCTCACCTACACACTGTGAGTAGAGGTATTGAGAAGATAATCCACAAAGCATAGCACCTGGAAAACCTTTATCAGTCCATACAGTGAACAACGTTATGATCCGGTCTTTGCCGCTTCTGTAAAAGAATACGCCACGTTAACACAGCGAATTGTTATCAAATAATAAAATGGCGCGAAGTAATGACAGAAAAGAAGTATCTTCCTATCTGCATACGATTGGTTTTTGATACGGCAGGCAAGATTTTTGGACACCCGGCTTAGCCTGGGGAACGGAATACAGCTGATAGAGCATTAAGATTCATTCCACATTTTTTTACTACAACTGAGCATTAGATCCCTGGGGATAACAAAGGAAACCTCCCCGTTTTTGCTAAGAAATGGTATTTACAATATAAAGTTAAAGATCATGGACAGTAACACCCGCAACCAAGTGCTGTCTGCTGTTCGCAGTCAGCTGCCTCACAGTCAGGTCGCCTGCCCGGCTACACCGGAATTTCCGAAGAAGATCACTGCACTGTTACCTGAATTTGAAGAACGTATTAAAGACGCCGGTGGAAGTATTTACCGGCCATCTGACCTCTCCGCTGCTCAAAAACTGCTGTCGCAGCAGTTCCCCGATGCCAGGGTGATTTGCTCTGCAACGCCCGACATACAGGGAAATCGCGACATTCACGCAGTTAAAAATCCGCATGAACTGGCGGATGTAGATGTAGGCGTTATCCGCGCCCGTTTTGGAGTAGCCGAAAACGGGATGGTATGGTTAGCCCAGGAAGACCTGGTAGTCAATGCCCTGGGATTTCTATCACAACACCTGGTTGTTTTATTAAACCCATCAGAATTGGTTGCCGATATGTATGACGCTTACCTGAAAGTATGCCTTGAAGATTCTGCCTATGGGTGTTTCATGATGGGGCCATCCGCAACCGCTGATATCGGCGCGGTACTGGTTCATGGAGCGCAGGGAGCAAGAAGTCTGAGTGTTTATCTTATTTGATATTAAAGCGGGTCAGGTGGCCCTGGCCCGCTTTAATATTACGACTGGTTACCAAGCAGCTTTTTCAATTCCGCTTTGCAATCCTCAATATCCTGCCAGATCAGCCTGTCCTGGCATTCGGTTCCCTTATATTTAATGGAAACCCTCCCTTTCTTTAATACAATCTGGTAATACTCCGTCGCATTAGGTGAATTTTCCCAGGTGATCTTTCCTGCCTCCTCTATACCACCAGCCACTTTGTTTTCAATCACTTCAATTACCTTTTTACGCTGCTGATCGGTGAAATCAAAATTTGCCTCGGTCTTGACCAGGCAGGAAGAATCATAAGCAGCAACAGCATGTTTGGTTGCCATGCTTTGATGATGGGGGATAAGTACTAACAGCGCGCCCGCTGCTAATAGAAATAACGGGAATTTCTGTAAGCTATTCATGGCAGAGAGATTAGTTACATTGGTAAATAACAAGCGATAAATAACAAGTCCGAATAGAGAATCTCTGATTTTGGTATATTGATCTAACTCATTATTAAAATAGCATATTTATTCCACTTTTGCAAAAAAACTCTGGCAGGGAGGGTATAAGGAAAAATTGCTGTTAACGGCTTTGCGATTCAATACTATAAAGAATCTTCCTGCCTCCGTCGTCGAATATTACAGTAGTATCAGTAGGTATGAAATGGCGCTTGAACGCCTTTATAGCCGCCACGCTGTCTTTTACATCATAGCCAACTATCCGGAGTGCGGTAACCGCGTCAAAAGTGGGAGGTACAGTAATGAGGCTGGTATCTTTATACCAGAGCCCAAATCCTTTATCTGCCAGCTGTTGCCATGGAAAATAAGCGCTGGGATCTACTTTTCTTCCGGGAGCAATATCTCCGTGCCCAATGAAGTTGGCTACCGGGATCGCATACTTGCTTTTCAGCTGGGTCAGAAGCGTAATTAGGCTATTGATCTGTAAGGAATCGAATGGTTCATTACCGTTATTATCCAACTCGATACCGATGGAGGATGAGTTAATATCTGTAAGATTTCCCCAACGGGCAACTCCTCCGTGCCATGCGCGGAGGTAATCGTTCAGCATATGATGTACAGTACCATTCCGGCAGATCACGTAATGGGCGCTAACCTGCGTTTTTTGCATGGTAAATGTTTTCAGCGTTTGATCGCAGGAGTTCTGGGCGGTATGATGAATAATAACGAATGCCGGTTTACGGAGATTGAAATTGGTTGTTCCCACCCAGTCGCTTTGCGGGGTTCCGGGAATAGCTGCCGGCTGGGCTTTCAGTTCTTTAGCAAAAGTCTTTGCCTCCTGCCGGTAAACTTTATTGGTAGCTGCATAAGGGTTCCTGGAGCAATAAGTGAAACAGGTCATTACTCCCAATATCACTAGGGCACTGGTAATATTTCTCATGCGTAAAGGTTTATTAAAGCTGAAAAATAAAGATAATCATTACTTCTAATTTATTCATTCAGGGTAATGATGATAAACCTTTAGCAAAAATAGCGCCTCAGATATCCTGCTTTTTTCCTTTGAGCAGATCCTGGATGATCTTTTTACGGAGATTGAACATGGGTTGGGTTAATTCTTTGGTTCGTTGAAGCACGGGCAAGCCGGCAGTTTGCGGAGATCCCGCATGAAAAGGCGGTTCGGGATGGTATTCGAGCTGCAATTGCACGATCCTGGCCATTTCATCACCTCCTATAAGTGCAGTAAGCATCAACCCAAAATCGATCCCGGAAGTAACGCCTCCCCCCGTGATCCGGTTACGGTCCCTAACCACGCGGGAATCCTGGACGGCTACGCCGAACATTTTCAGCAGCTCAATAGAGCGCCAGTGAGTAGTGGCTTTATATCCGTCCAATAACCCGGCGGCTGCGAGGACCAAAGACCCTGTACAAACAGAGGTAATGTATTTGGCCTTCTTTGCCTGCTCCTGAAGGAAACTGATCACATTACTATTAGTAAGCAGTTCATTGATTCCCTTCCCGCCCGGCACGAATAAGATGTCGAGTTGCGGGCAGTCCTGCAGCGACACCGAAGGTTTCAGCAACAGGCCTCCTTCAGCCCTGATAACATCTGTGCTTTCTCCTACCAGCAATACTTCAAAACAAGGCGCTTTAACGAATACATCGTAAGGGCCTACCAAATCCAGTGTTGTCAGGTCGGGGAACAGGAGCATCCCGATTTTTAGTTTTTGCATGATATCATTGTGGTTCCACTACAAGATACTAACTGGAACTGTAAAGTCGATGCGTTCAGTTCCTGTGTTCTTCATACCTGTTTATAGGGATGGAGTTACGAAGTTTTTCCAGTTCTGTATCGGTTAACGGGGCAGTTCCGATGGTTTTAACGGCTTCGTCTAATTGTTCCAAAGTTCGTATACCCACTACGCTGCTGGTTACGGCCGGCTGCTGCAAAACAAATTGCAGGGCGGTTTGGGTAGCTTCGCGGCCTTGAACGGTTAATGCCTGCACTGCCTTTGCCGCAGCGGCTACCTCACTGGTTTTATAGTTGAGATAACCAGTTGCCGGTTTATTGACAAGCAACCCTTTCGCCAGGCTTCCTCTGACCAATACGCCGATATTATGTTCTTTTAGCAAAGGAAAACAAGTTTCTTCCGGCCGCCTGTCGAGCAGGCTGTATTGCATCATTACACTAACGATGTGAGAGCGTCGCACATATTCACTGATCACATTAGGCCTGATAGAAGAGATCCCGTAATACCTGATCTTGCCTTGTTTAAGCAAAGTTTCAAAGGCTTCGATTGTCTCGTCTATCGGGTCCTGGATGGTACCTCCGTGAAGTTGGTAAAGATCGATATAGTCTGTATTCAGCCTTCTGAGGCTTTCCTCTACCGAGGTAAGTATATATTGTTTGGTAGGGTTCCAGTCCCATCCCGATCCGTCTTTCCGCCATTGGTTGCCTACTTTCGTGGCAATGATCACATCTTTTCTTTTTTGCTGCAGCACTTTGCCGAGCATGATCTCATTGTCACCATGGTCATAGAGGTCGGCAGTATCGAAGAAGTTGATCCCTTTTTCTATGGCTGTTTCAATAATATGCTTTGAGGTTTCGTCGCCTGCGTTGAGCGACATGCAACCGAACCCGATCCTGCTGATCTTTAGCTGCGAATTTCCGAGGATAGCATATTCCATATTGTTCTGTTTTAGTTTTACTTGTTAGTCCACTAAATTAAATAATAATAACAGAGTAATACGGATGTTGCGGCCAAAGAAATCGGGCAAGTGATTTGGAGCCGCCAGTTCCCAGCATTCAGGCAGTTTGGCAACTTCTGTTTCCGGCAACCTGCGAACCTGTATTCATGTTATCATTTAGCAAGGTCCGTAATAAAACCCGGAGACAGATGTATTGGCCTGTTCCAGGTTAAAAAAGGGGGGCCGTCTTGACAAACAGCCCTTGTATTCAATTTTCGTCCACCTCAAATGAGTATATTAACGCTTCCTGAAAAACTCAGTCAGCTGCCTGTTGTTGTTGATAAGGGCCGCCTAGACAAACAGCCCACTCTTTAGTATGTCCGATCCATCGAATTCTGACTGTTATGGTAACAAAGTTTTGGGTGAGGACCACCAGAAATGATGGTCCCTTAACATTCCCAATCAAACATCACCTATGAAAAAGCCTCTTGATGCATGTTGTTTAATAAAGATTGTTTTATAAAGGAACTGTTTAGACAAACAGTTCCTGTTGAGTTAATAACAGTAGTAAGGCTGCGTCAAATCCGGTATTCACGCTGTTATAAACTCAGGACCGAATGTTTAGCTGTTGGCTTCTTTACGGCTTTACCTGGCATCGTTCCTGCTGTCTGTACCTCAATCTTTTGCCTTCACTGCAGGTACGCCTGCCGGTTTAGCGGTCATAAAGCTTCCTTCCAGGTTCCACCCGGTTGTTCTTCTTTCCCTTCATACCCTTCGTAGAACATTGGTTAAAATTTCGTTTGTGATATATTGACAGCAGCTTACAGGACTGCTGGAATTTCCTGGCAGAGGGACTGTCTGGAAAAACAGTCCGGATTCAGCTTCCATCATGTATTTGCACTCCAATTATGTCATGGATGGCATACTGTTAGCTTTGCCGGGGCATCCTTTCTGATATTCCGGGCATTGCAATAACATTACAACCATGTAGTACAAACCTGATGTATATACTCGGGAAAAGGAGGACCGCTTAGAAAAACAGTCCTTGCAGCTGTATGTACTATCACCCCATTAGTGAGTAATGAAACAATAATGAGAACAGGTTAACAAAAAAGATACTGGTCATAAAATCTTAATTAGTTTAACATATAAGGTTGATTTTCTATGTTGCTCTCTAAAAATGCAGTTATCCAGACCTGCTTGATCCTCCACCATATGCCCTTTCGTCTTACCTGTTTTCTAATTTTTCTTTTTAACAACTTCTACTCTATTCCCAGGTTCTTATATCTCTATACCACACGGGATTTTCGCATGATTCCACTCTTTCCTGGTTCTTTTGCTGTATCCCTCGCGTTTCTTTATCCTGTATTACACTTACCGATTTACCCATCATCTGTACTGAGTTGCGTTCCATAGTCTTATGCTGTTAACGCCATAGGGGGCTAACTTTCGGCACTACTCCCGCCATCCCTTCAGTATTATGCTCCCTTCAGTATTATGCTCGCCACCCCATGCGATTACCTTTAGCCAACCATTCTCATTCTTTATTCTTTATTCTTTATTCCTCATTCTTTATTCCTCATTCTTCATTCTTCATTCCTAACCCATCTCCATACTTATCCCATTGCTTCCAGTCGCCTCAATCCTATTGCCGGCACGTTTCTCTCCTTCGCACCCTATCTGCCAAACTATCCTACATCGCATTCTTCTGCCAATGCCATTCAGCTACGCCCAAAGACAGAGATCCGGCAGATAAACTAGTTCAATACAAAAGAGAAAAACCGATAATGATAATAACCGAGGAAAATATACGTTTGATATTGACGGTTAAATAAAAAAGATTGCATTAGGTTATCTATTTCTGGTTAATAAAGGATAAACTGATTTTACTCAGGTTAGTTGAACTTGTTTAAATGGCTACAGACATGGCTAAAGAGAATAGGATTGTTGGGTTAATCGCTCTCGATTTTCAATCGTTATAAGGCAAAGATACAAACTGTATCATTTTAAAAACCAGCTTATTACACATTTTACAAATGAACAAGAGCGAACAAACGGATCATAGGCTGAACAGAGAATAAGCCATGAACGGAATGAACAAAGCATATTTTAATTAGCCGGCCGCCAGATTTACAAATTCATTAACACCTTCAAACCTGCTACAGCATTGGATTCTACAAATCCGGCCAACTTTTTGCATACATATTTCCGATTAAACTAAAGCCAACTAAAATAGTCTAATCATTAACTGCGAAACAAAGCGAATTGAAGATCTACTCTTAATGTTAAAGAAAATGAAAAGCAGATATCTCACACTGTTTATGCTGGCCGGGCTACTCAGCATATTTACAGTTTCCGAAACCTATGCTCAGAGAGGCCACGGCGGAGGCGGAAGGGTTAGCGTAGGAGGAAGAGTCGGTGGCGGCGGCGGATTTCATAGCAGCGGCAGAGTTTATGTAGCGCCACGGCCTTCAGTTTCATCATACCGGTATCGCGGCCCTGTAACTACCGGCAGGGTCTATGTAGGACACCCGCATTATTATTATCGCCCGTATTACCGGGTTTACAGGCCCTACTACAGACCATATTTTCCGTCAATAGGCTTATATTTCTCAACACTGCCTTTTGGCTACTATTCCCTTGGCCCAGCCTTTGGCTCGGTATACTATTACGGGGGAACGTATTACGAATCGACAGGCGACAACAGGGGCTATAAAGTAGTAGAAGCCCCAATGGGCGCCGCAGTTATCGATCTGCCGGAAGGAGCGCAAGAGGTGGAATTCAACGGCAACACCTACTACGAGCTGAATGGTACTTTCTACCAGGAAACCATGACCGACAACGGCAGACGATATGTAGTAGTGGGCAAAAACGGTAAGATCGGCGATCAGACGGTAACAACCGACAACAATGACAACAATGCGCCTTACGACCCGAATTCCCTGGTTTCTGAGCTTCCGGAGAATTGCAAGAATGTTACCATCAATGGTCAACAGCTCTACCTGTCGCCAGACGGGATGTATTATCAGCCCGTTTACAATAGCGATAACTCGTTAGCTGGTTATAAAGTGGTTGGGAAACTGACCGACGAACAATAGATAGGGCTACATCCTCCTATCAAGCTGCCCTGGTATTTCCAGGGCAGTTTTTTTATTAATATCTCCTGGGAACAACTTTAAATACTATATTTCCTCTTTTAACGTTCTACATTTTGCTTGCTGAATTCTTTGTAATTCAAAGTTTGCCTAAATTAGCGACCATAAAGCAGTAATTAGCATAGTATTCACGTTCAAACGCTACCCATGAAACGGTTTTTCATACTTGTTGCACTCCTGGTACCCTTCGTTTCGAATGCCCAGTCAAAGCTCAGCCAGAACATTATCAACGATTTCTCTGCAAGGATTGCAGCTCATTACCAGTTGCCGAACGACTCCATTTCCGGGTATATCGCCGAACAACTTACCCGTAGCGGTAATGCCGGCCTGGATATCGACTCTACAGTGTTTGACCTGAAGAAAGATATGGTTGCCTTTGACGCCGCCCTGAAATACCTGTACCAATACAGCGATTGCAACAGGCAACGATATATTGCCAACCTGAGAAGCCTGGGACTGCAAACCAACAGCGTGTTCCCTATCGCTACTTATACGGTTAATAAATACAAGGACGAAGCAAAAGCATTGCTGGACGATAAAAAGGATTTCCTCGTTACCTACGCGGGTCCTAATACCGGCAAAAAACCACCTGCTTCCATTGCCGATGTAATTGCTGCTAATAATAACGCCAACGCCGCCACTACCACCCCGGCTGAAGAAACAAGCGGAACTGCAGCCGCAGATGGCGCAACGGCCGCCAACACAGAATCTGCCCCGGCAGCAGATACCCGTAACTGGGAAGTTCGCCCCCTGTTCCAGGTTCGCAAACCCGAACAACTGGTTGAAATGTACGGAGAAGCTAATGTTACGCAACGCGATGCCATCAACCTGGCAGGCGATAAAGAAGGAGAAGCATATGTCATCTACCCGGATACCGATAACGAAGTAGAAGTACAGTTCGACGGTGAGAATGGAAATATTGTAACTTTTTCTCATTTCCCATCAAAATGGAAATCGCCCTATGGCATCAAAGCCGGCGATCCACTGGATAAATTAAACAAGGTGAATGGCCGTCCATTCAAGCTCAATGCTTTTGAATGGACCAACAGCGGCCTGGTAACCAACTGGCAGGGAGGCGCCCTGGAAGGAAAAGGAGTAACCATAGTACTGAAAGCAAACAACACAGGAGACCCTAAACAGTACGACCAGGCAACCGGCGATAAAACGCTGAGATCTGACATGCCCGCCCTGAAAAAACTGGATGTGATCATAGAATCCATCGCTTTCAAAGGAGCAAATTAATCGTATGAATAGCGACAGCAATTTTTTATCTTGTCGTCTATGAAACAGTTTTTAATAGCATCAGGACTTTTCCTGTTATTTACGGGTATCGCTACTCAAATGAACGGACAAACGAAGAAGAAATATCCTTCGCTCAATCATATGGCTTTATATGTGGTTGACCTGGATAAAAGCACGGCATTCTACAGGGACATCATCGGACTGGAATCTATGGACGAACCGTTTAAAGATGGACGTCATAGCTGGTTTAAAGTAGGAGAACATAGCCAGGTACATATTATCTCAGGCGCTAAAGCGGCCACCTGGCACGATAAAAACACACACCTTTGCTTCAGCGTACCTTCCATGGAAGATTTCGTCGCCAACCTTAAAAAGAATAATGTAAACTTTGAAGACTGGCCCGGAAAAGCCGGCGCCATCACCAAACGGGTCGACGGCGTACAGCAGATCTATTTACGTGATCCCGACGGCTACTGGCTGGAAATCAACGACGATAAATACTGATTTTTTGCTTAAATTCAATAATAGGCGTATAACACTCAAATAGTCGTTATGTCATTGTTATTGAATGTTCCCCCGGCTCAGGTTGAACTGGCCAAAGCAAAAGGCGCTAAATGGAATGATATAGACCAATCCTGGTATTTACCTGCGGAAGATTTTGACCGGCTGGTAGAAATAGATGCATGGATACCCCAACAACATCCATGCATCATCCTCCCGGATCCTGTGACCGTCCTGTATGCCAGCGGCAACTGCTGGAAATGCGACCATACCAACCGGTTCATTGCCCTGGCCGCCGGGTATTTCTATGAAAAAGACCATAACGAAAGAGACGAGTTAACCTGGATGCTGCAGGATTTCTTTGCTGTATTTGAACAGGTGACAGATATCTCGGATCATCTCCAGGCCTTCCTCCGCAACAAATTTCCTTTCTATAAATACGCCTGGTCTGAAATTGCAGGCAAGTACCTGTGGTTAAACCATTGCTCCATATGCCAGGCCCGCCAGGAAGATAACCAGTTGTTTGATACCAGCAATGGGATCTTTCACCCTACTTCGCAAACCGCTGCTGATTTGCTTCAACTGCATCGGTTTCATTTTAAATACAACCCGGTCATCAATGCCGACTACGAAATAGGCGAACATGCCAGGCTGATAAATGAATACAGTAGCCGGATAGGCTGACATTTTAATAACTATGCGAAAGAAAACCTTACAAACAATTATCCTTATTACCCTTGCGACCGGTGAATGGTTTGCACTTATAGCCCAGTTCATATTGCTGATGCAAACCAAGTCGGCTCCCCGGGGCGAATTAATTATCAGGTTCTTCAGCTATTTTACGCTTCTCTCTAACCTGCTGATAGCGGTTAGCAGTACAGCTATCCTGTTCTTCCCGAACCGCAGGCCAGGGTGCTGGTTTTTGAAACCCCAGGTAGCTACGGCGCTTTCAGTATATATCATTATTGTCGGACTTGTTTACAACATTGTGTTACGCCCGTTGTGGGACCCGCAGGGTCTTCAGAAAACGGTAGATGAATTGCTGCATACTGTATTGCCTATTTTATTTATCCTGTACTGGACCTGGTTTGTACCGAAAAAAGAATTGCAATACAGCAGCTTTCCCGGCATGCTCGTATTCCCGATAGTATACATTATTTACACGATGGCCCGCGGCGCTGCCACTGATTTCTATCCGTATCCCTTCCTGGATGTGACCCAACAGGGGTGGCCGGCTACACTGGTTTCCATCGTCCTGCTGTCGGCCTTCTTTATCGGTCTTTCATTGTTAATGATCTTTATAGGAAAAAAGATAGCCCGTTCATAACAGGCTAAGCAATAATATATAAAAAATATTTCTTCCTATCTAATTAGCTATTAACAACGTTCAATCCATTTCTTATCAAGATACCCTTCCTGCAATTTGATCTCTAGCCTAAAAACGTCTTATATTTGGGTCGGAAGTCAATATCCTTAACCATGAATACGATTTTCGAAAAAAGCAATTAT
The DNA here is from genome assembly GCF_900107795.1 of Chitinophaga terrae (ex Kim and Jung 2007). Classification (GTDB taxonomy): domain Bacteria; phylum Bacteroidota; class Bacteroidia; order Chitinophagales; family Chitinophagaceae; genus Chitinophaga; species Chitinophaga terrae. Next base: position 16,317 of record NZ_FNRL01000025.1, on the reverse strand, counting down.
ACACAACTTTGGCAAGCAATAGCCTCGGGCGACCTTGATAAAGCCAGGGAGAAGCTGAGAGATACGGAGTATATCCCGGTGCGTTTGGCTGCTGAAGTATTATCTTCATCGCCCCTGGGCGATAACTTCACACTTTCTCTGAAAGCAAATGGAGAAAGCCAGTTCACAGACCTGGTGCGTTTACTCGCTGCCGTATACGAAAATGGAAATTTCCCTGAACAGGCTAATTCCTTGCGCCTGATCACCATTGAGCAGCTGACAAGCCTCGCCTCCGAAGTAATGAGCCTGGCAGAAGCGTTCACCGATCGGCCGGTCACCCCGGATATCTGGTTTTATGGCGTGGTATTAAGAGAATGGTGCAATACACTGATAGACCTGTTCACCGCTTTGAATATTCCAAGGGCTAAAGCGGCAGTATGGCAGAATAAAAGCAAGATCACCTGTGCAGTAATGAGTCATTATCCGCATTTCGTGGGGCCGGATATGGTTGCAACCGCAGAGATCCTCGAAGAGGTAGATGAGAAAGATCTGGCTAAGCAATATGCCCAGGCAGTGTTAGGCGATTTTGAACGTTTTATTGCCAGTACAGCGGAACAGGCCACGCTGGAAGATATTATTTCCCTTACAGCGCTGAAAGACGCCTATGTGTTATTAGGAAGAATCGACCAAACAGACCAGTATGCCGATAAATTAAAGATCGTGGAAGAACGGATAGACCGTGGCATACAGTTAAAGAGATAGTAAAAGAGGCAGAAAATTCTGCCTCTTTTTTTGTGCAAAAACTATTTTTTATATTTTTGTACAATGTACTAAAAACAGGAAAATGAAGGGCGATATCGATGTTAAACAGCTTGCAGCTGCATATACCCTGGAAAATCTCAATCGCATAAGTGGGCAAATCCTGCAATGCTACAACGCCAGGCAATATAACCGGCTCAGAGCTTTACTTGCAAAGATCGGCGAACCGGTAAACGAAAAAGGGGGAGACCGGCAATTGCTATCGAAACTGATGATGCTCTATCATCCGGATAAACTTAGCCATTACCTCCAGATCATACAGGCCGGCAATCAGAATGCCCTGGCATCGATAAGCCATATCCTCATCACGCTGGAAGCTGATGAATTATTTGGCGGATATTCGCCGGCATCGGGGTCTTTCAGTTCGTCAGTAGACCTGGACGATGAAGAATACGCCTGGGACGAGGTAGATGAAACCGGTAACCTGCGGGAGTTTGATGATGATATGGAGTATGATTTTTATTATGGAGAAGATGACAATAGTTTTTATTCTGTCATGAAGAAGAGTTTATATGGAAGACAAAATATCATGCTGCCTCACCAGTTGCTCGAAGACATAGACGAACTGGAACTCTCCGGCCGGGGAATGGATAGCCTTGAAGGAATAGAACATTGCATACACCTTGTAACACTCGACCTTTCCGACAACCGGCTAACCAACCTGGAAGGCATGGAAGGTTTAGCGTACCTGGAAGAACTCTACCTGGCGGGCAACAACATTGGCTACATAGATACCCTTAGCTACCTTAACAGGTTAAGAATACTGGATCTGTCGGGCAACCAGGTAGATGATATATCGCCACTGGGCGAATTGACATCGTTGGAGTTCATAAACCTCAGCGGTAATCCAATTTCCCCGGCGCAGATAGAAATACTGAAACAGAAAGGTTGTGTAGTAGTTTATTAAGATGATGCAAATGAAGAAAACAAAAGAAATCATTCTCGCCAAAGCACTGGAAATGTTCAATGAGCACGGAATAGAAACCGCCGGTATACGTGAAATAGCCCGCTCCCTTTCTATGAGTCCAGGAAATGTTTCTTACTATTTTCCATCAAAAACCGACCTGATCACGGCCATCTTCGAGCTGTTCGAAAGCCGGCAAAACGAACTGCTGGCGCTCAGTTCAGGGATCTCCGACTGGAACAGCCTTAAACCCTTCCTGCAAAAAAGCCTGTTGTTACAGGACGAATTCCGTTGCCTTTTCATCAGCATCGGCGCAATTGCGGCAGTCCCAGAACTGGTAGAACGGACCAGTAAACTTGAAACGCAGCGTCGGCAGCAGCTGGGCACTTTGCTTAAACAATTGCCTCCCGTTCACTCCAACAACCATATGGATGTACCGCTGATCGTTCGCCATCTCCTGTTGTCTTTTCGTTTCCGGCTGCTGGATGCACAGTTAAGGCCAACCAATAAATCATTGCAGGAGCAACATAAGAGCTTTTTGCAGGATACCAGGAAATTCCTCTCATTATTCTTCTCCCTAAATTAATATTGTAATGGACCGGCTGAAGAAATATATTGCAAGCATTACTGAATTTTCAGACGAGAGCTGGGCTATACTGCAAGGTTGCATTACTGTTATTGATGCAGCCAGAAATACAGACATCCTGAAAGAAGGAGAAAAATGCAATGCTGTTTATTTCCTGGCGGAAGGTTATTGCAGGAGTTTTTACCTGCAAGATGGCCGGGAGATCAATACCGGTTTTTATTTTGAGAACGACTTCGTGACAAATCTTAAAAGCCTTACTACTTCATCCAGGTCCGAATACTTTATCAGAACCGGCGAAAAGAGTAAAATTTTCTCGATCAACAAAACAGCGCTGCTGGAAGCATATAAAAAATCGCATCAGCTGGAAACGTTTGGGCGGAAAGTACTGGAACTAATTTCCCTTAAACAGGAAGAACACAGCAACAGCTTTAAATTATACACGCCCTCGGAACAATACCACCGGCTGGTGCAACAACATCCGCATATCCTGCAACGGGTATCATTAACCCAACTATCTTCCTACCTGGGAATCAGCCGGGAAACTTTAAGCAGGATCAGGGCAGAGAAATGATTTTGTGACTTTTGCCGCAGGTCCGGATACCCCGTTCAACTGAATTTTGCACTAAAACATCCAAATGCAAAATTCAACAATCATCAACACCTTTATTGAGCAAGTATGGAACCGCGAACAATTCCAACTACTCCCGGATTTGCTGCATCCGGCATTCAAAGACTATTCTCTTCCTGCCACCTTTCCTCCGGGGCAGGACGGATTACAAAAATGGATAACCACTACCAGTCACTCCTTTAAACACCATACCCAGGTCGAAGAACTGGTTTGCGAAGGAAATAATTGTATTGCAAAGATCACCATGCACTGCAGGCATATTGGTCCCTGGCGCAATATAGCAGCAACGGGCAAAGAAGTATCTACCAGTGGTTACCGCCACTTTAAACTGGAAGATGGCCGGATCATCGCGCATTGGGCCCTGATCGACGGTCAAACACTGGAGAACGAACTATTGGGCACTTCGCATGGTTGCCAGCGGGCCAGGTAAATAGCGATATATTAAAGAGAAGGCCCTGCAAGAAATTGCAAGGCCATCATTTTTTAAACTACCGCTAAATTTATTACTTCCACTGCAGGTTGAGCAGGCTGATATTCTCTTTCCGCGAAGAACTAACGCCTATTCCCAGTGCAGGATCGTTCGTTAATGTAAAACCTTCCAGTTCGTCCGGCTTTTCCAGGTCCACGACCTTCAGCACTTTTTCCTCTCCCCGCTCAATTGATTGTTCCAGGTCCAGGTAGGTAAATCTCCATCCTCTTCCTTCTGTTTTATTCTGGATCAACACCAGGATTCCTTTATTGGCTATCCAGTGCAGGTTCTGCACCCAGGGCGAACATTTAAATTTCCTGACCAATACACCGCTTTCCGTGGTCTTAGCTGCTTTCTGTAAAGCCGCAGGATCATACAGGCGTACCTCGTTGGCCCTGGAACCATAATCAGCCGTGGCAACATACCATTTGCCCTTGTATTCCACGTATTCGGGCCTGGTACCTTGTATGCAAACATCGTCGTGTATGGTATTGAGCAGGTTTCCGTCCAGCGTACCTGTTTTCAGGAATCCCTCCCAGTTAATGCAATAAATAAGGGCTTTCCAGCTTGTTCCTTCTTTATTTAAACGAACAGAATTTCCAATAAATACCGGTAATCCTTCATGGTAAGCCAACCCTGTAGGGTGTTTGATAATATTGCTGTCATGCGCCGTAAACCTGTATTCTTTTTGTTGATATACCAGCGTGTTATTTTCCAGCCTGTATTCCCGCATCACGCCTACTTCCCTGTCGCCATACAGGTAATATTTTCCGTCCTGTAACGAAATGCCCTGGCAGGCGCCTAAAAAATCCAGCGTATAGCTATTCCTGATATTCATGTCGGGCGCCCTATCGGCCATTAGCAGTATAGCCGCCGAAGCTAATATGGTGTATAATATTTTCATGGGTCAAGCGGTTTATCGTAATCCAGTTGTAAAGAGAGCATGTCTGAATAACACTCCATTGCTGTTGATGACAATCGTTATTTCTGTGAATAAGCTAAGAAGATAAAGGCATAACCATGCCATCACAGTTCTGAACTTAAACATGCTGCAAAACTATACAAGGAAGGTAAGTTGTAAAGGAGTTTACAGTTTGTTCATGATAAGTTAATAGTGAAGATTATAAGTCTTAAAACCTTGCTATTAGTTTTACACCCGAAACAGCTAAATCGATTTAAGGAACCAAGCATCATTTAATTAAAAATCAAATGTATTTAACTCATCTAACCGCAAACATGAAAAATGTTTGCAGGAACTTGTTATTGCCTGTCGGTCTCGTAACGATGTGCAATGTGCCGGGAATGGCAATGGGAAACGATTATTCCTATAGCGTCCGAAACGTGAACAGAGCGGGAATTACTATTACAGGTGCAGTTACAGATTCACAAAAACAACCTTTACCTGGTGTAACCGTTTATGACAAACAAAGCAAGAAAGGAACAGTAACAAATGCCAGTGGACAATATTCAATTACCGTAGAGGAAGGTTCAACATTAGTATTCTCTTTTATCGGGTATGAAGCGCAGGAAATCCCCGTACGGGGGAGATCTGTGATCAACCTTGTGCTGAAAGAAAGCAGCAGCCAGTTAAATGAAGTAGTAGCCATCGGTTATCAGAAGATCAGGAAGTCCGATGTTACCGGCGCTATCAGCAGTGTAAAAAATTCGGAACTTAACCTTACCGCGCCAACCGTTAGCCAGGCATTGGTAGGTAAAGTAGCAGGGGTACAGGTGTCGCAAACCAGCGGCGCGCCTTATGCAGGTACAAAGATCCGGGTACGCGGCATCGGGTCGCTCACTGCCAGCTCCGATCCTTTATATGTGATCGACGGGTATCCTGCCGGCAACAACGTTTTCATCAACCCGGAAGACATTGAAACAATAGACATCTTAAAAGACGCCGCTTCCGCCGCTATCTATGGTTCCAGGGCATCCGGCGGCGTGGTGATGATCACAACCAAAAGAGGAAAAGAAGGAAAAGGCAGATTTGAATACGATGTACAGGCTGGCTTCAGCAACCTGGAGAAGAAAGTAAAACTGCTGGACGCTAACCAGTTTATTGACCTGGTGATAGATGGCCGCAACAACTCCTATAAAGACCTGGTGATCAATTCCGGTAAACCGTGGACAGACGCCATGTTCTCTGACGACAATGCTACCAGGATATCCAAAGTTGGTAATGGTTCATCTGTAAGTATCCCGGAAGATATTTACGATTTTAAGAATCAGAAACGCATTGATGCCAAATACAACACCGACTGGCAGGATGTGCTGTACAGGAACGCGCCTTTCCAACGCCATAATCTCTCCTTCTCCGGTGGCGGGAAAGACGTAAGATATTACGTAAGCGGCGGATACCAGGATCAAAGCGGTATCGTATCCAACACCGGTATGAAAACGCTGAACTTCAGATCCAACATCGATGCAGACGTTACCAAAAAACTGAAAATAAACGGTAATGCATCTTATACCCAGACAACCAGCAAAGAAGTAGGCGAAGGCCGCTTTAGCCCCATGATGGCATCTTTGCTGTATATCCCATATTTGCCGGCCTTCGATGAAAAGGGCAACTATATCAAATATGGCATGAACGCACTGGCTAACCAATTCGGGTTCCAGGGTATTGAAAACCCGCTGGCATCCGTATCTGAAACCAAAAGCAACAGGTTAGGCTACAGGGGAACTATCAATGCCAACGCTATATACGAGATCTTAGATGGTCTTTCATTCAAAGCCAACTTAGGTACGCAGTTCTATAACGAGAAATACGATTATTACCTGCCTACCAGTTTAAGTAACGGCGGTGGAAATCCTCCTTATTCTCCTTCTTCTATCGCTGCGGCAAATGCAGTAGCGCAAACTTTAACACAGGTCGATAAACTCGCTGAGTTCACCCTGAACTATAGCAAAACCTTCGGCAGGCATAGCCTGAACGCCCTGGCCGGTTACTCTGCCCAGGAAACCACTTCAGATAAGATCCGCCTTGTAGCGAAAGGCTTCACCAATGATATGATCGGCGAAATTACCGACAAGGGCGCCGATCCAAGCCTGTTCACCTTAGACAACAACAATACCGGCAAATCATCTACCACGCTGCTCTCCTACTTCGGGCGTATCAGCTACAATTTTGCCGGCAAGTATTTCCTTACAGGATCGTTGCGCAGAGATGGTTCTTCACGGTTTGGCCCCCTGAACAAATGGGGTACTTTCCCTTCCGTGGCCGCAGGCTGGAACCTGTCGCAGGAGAACTGGTATAACGATTTCCTTGGCCGGAACTCCAGCGTAAAACTGAGAATGAGCTGGGGCTTGAGCGGCAACAACAACATCGGTAACTACAATGCTATCCAGACCGTGAACTCTCCTACCGGCGCAGTATTCGGGGCTAACACCATTGCTTCTGCTGTAACGATCGGCGGGGTGAAAGACCAGCGGCTGGGTTGGGAATCTACTTCCCAATACAACGTGGGCGCCGATGTAACAGTGTTCGATAATCGTTTATCCGTTATCGTTAACTATTACCTGAGCCGCTCTTTCAACCTCCTTTACAACCAGCCTATTTCAGCAGTTTCCGGCAGCTCCAGCATCCTGACCAACCTGAAAGACAGTAAAGTGCAGAACAAAGGTTTTGATATCCAGGTAGACGGGCAGGTGGTAAGAGGAAAGGATTTCAGTGTTAACCTGGGAGGTAACATTTCTATCAACCGTAACAAGGTGCTCGACTTAGGTGCTGCAAGTACAATTATCACTTCCGGCGCAGAACGTTCCTATAATACTCATATCACCAGGGCAGGCAAGCCAATCGGCATGTTCTATGGCTACAAAGTATTAGGCAGGGTAACTGAAGATATCCTGAATAAAGTTGCTCCATCCGGTTCTTCTTCCAATCCCCTGAAAGTAGGCGATCTCTATTTCGAAGACGTAAACCACGACGGCATTGTCAACGACCAGGATAAACAGGTGATAGGAAGTCCTTACGCCAAATTCACTTACGGCTTCAACCTGTCTGCCAATTACAAATCATTTGACCTCCGCGCTTCTTTCAACGGTTCTTACGGCAACCAGGTGCTGGACGGCCAGGATTATTACCTCTATAACTTCGAAGGCTCGGGCAACCAATACGTGCAGGTTGCCGAAAGGTACAGGAATCCCTCTCAACCTGGCAGCGGCTTGAATTACCGTGCATCCAGGGCTGGTACGCAAAGCAACAGCACCCGTTTGTCTTCCTTCTATCTACAGGATGGCTCGTACCTGAGACTGACAAATATAGCAGTAGGTTATACGCTTCCTAAAGTACTGGGCAAACATGTTGAAAGGATCAGGATATACGGAAGCATAGACAATGTATTCACATGGACAAAATACAAAGGATACAACCCGGATGTTGATTATAACATCGGAGCTAACCTTTCTCCCGGCGTGGATTACGGCAACTACCCGTTAGCGAGAACATTTAACCTGGGAGCTAAATTAACTTTCTAAAGTCCTTTTAAAAAAATAGTAATGAGAAGATATACAAGCATGTTATTGCTGGCAACAATATCACTGGCATCATGCAGCAAAGATTTTATTGAGAAGAATAATCCGAACGGCACAACCGTGAATGATTTCTTCACATCGGAGAACAGTGTGTTGCTGGCAGTGAACGGGGCGTACAGTACTTTAAGAGGCAGCAATAATATTGGAGAGAACAGCGGTTTATATACTGATGAACGGTCTGACGATACGGGGCGGGACGACGCACAATCCAACGCCGGCGAGCCTTTCCAGTTCAATGATTTCAGCCTGCTGCCCAGCAATACTTACCTGAAATCGCACTGGCTGAGTTTATACCAGACCATCACTCAATGCAATACCATCACTACCTATATTGACAAAGTAAGCTTTGCCAACCCGGATACAAAAGCGCAATACCTGGCAGAAGCCAAGTTCATTCGCGCTATGATCTATTTTCACCTGGTGAGGAAATGGGGAGATGTTCCATTGGTAACAAAAACGCTGAACACAACAGAAGAGATAACCGCTAATACCTATCGCCAGCCGCAGGCAACCGTGTATGCCCAGATCGTTGCCGATCTGAAAGATGCGCTGCAAAGCAAACTGCCAGATCTGCAAACCGGCGCAGGTGTTGGTCGCGCTTCCAAAGCGGCTATTAACGGCTTGCTCGGACAAGTGTACCTGACAATGGCCTCTACCTTCCAGGATAACAGGGCAGACAACCTGGCCAACGCCAAAACATACCTGACGGCTGCATACAACATGCGTCCGTTCGGCAGGCTGAGTGAAATCCCATATGCCGATGTTTTTGATGTGAGCAAGAAAACAAGCAATAAGGAAATGATCTTCCAGATTGTTTACAAACAGGGCGACATCACTTATGGTTCCAGCATTGCAGCCAATAACCAGGCATTGGGCGAAACTATCAATTCGCAGAAAAAAGCATTGGGAGTGGGCGGCAACGTAACGCACGACCTGATCCTGGACTACGAGCCTAATGATCCAAGAAAGACATTCTCAGTGAAATTTGCCGCTAATCCGCAGGTGCAGGACTGGTTTATCACCAAGTACCGCGACGCCAGCGATGCCGCAGGAGTAAATGGTTATGGAGGAAACGATACGCCGATAATGAGATATGCAGATATTATCCTTATGCTGGCGGAAGTGAATATGTTGCAGGGTAACGAGGCAGAAGCCATTACCTACCTGGACATGGTCCGCGAACGGGCGGGCATGCCTTTATATGCAGTGGCAAAATCAGATCCCGATTACAAGGCTAAATATCCGACACTGAAACTGGCTATTTTGCATGAACGCCGGGTAGAACTGGCATTCGAACACCAGCGGTGGTTCGACCTGCTGAGGTTTTTCACAACCGATGAACTGGTAGCTTTCTTCAAGGCGAAGTCGCAGGCGAACTACGGAAATGCCAAATTATCCAACTTCAGCAAAAAAGACCGGTACTTCCCGATTCCGTTCGATGAGTATAAACTTAACCCGGAAAAGATGTACCAGAATCCAGGATATTAATACCTGGTCAGGTAAATAAAAAATGTGGCGCCTGAATTTCGGGCGCCACATTTTTTATTTACCTGATCAGGATATATTTTCCAGGTATTTCATCACTTCTTCTTTTTTGCGGCTGGAAACAGGGATCTGTTCATTGTTCATCATCTGCAACACCCCTTCCCTGTAATATTTTTTTACATACTGGAAGTTAACCAGGTAAGACTGATGGCATCTTACAAAGCCTAATGGCAGCAATGCAGCTTCGTACTCGATGAGGCCTTTTGATACCAATATCTCCCGTTTATCTTTCAGGAAGAAAGTAGTGTAGCCTTTATCGCTTTTGCAGTACATAATATCTTCTACCGACACGATCTCCACATATTCCAGCAACTTCAGCGCAATGCGTTTGGAGCTTATTACTCCCTGTGCCGCGTAATGCTGGCGGGCAATTTCTAACTGCTGGCTATTGAACTGTTCCTGTTGCCTGTGCTGGTAACATTTGCTGAGCATCGAAGCCAGGGCCACTTCATCTATTGGTTTAAGCAAATAGCCAAAGGCGCCCATATTCAACGCCTGGATGGCGTACTGATCGTAAGCCGTCAGGAAGATCACCTGGAAATCGCCGCTTCCCAGTTCATGGAATAAACGAAAACTATCCCCGTCTTTCAACCTGATATCTGCCAGGATGATATCTGGTTTTAAAACCGGTATCTCGCCGGCAGCTTTGGCAATTTCGGCTGCATGACCCAGCACTTCCACATAAGGGATGTTCTGAACAACCTGCAGCAGGTGTTGCAGGATCAATGCTTCGTCTTCTAAGATATAGAGCTTCATGCTTGCTATGTTTAGTCTTTAATTTCCGGAATAACAATATTAACCAATACTCCTTGTCCTCCCCGTCTCTTTTTATCTTCTATCTCATATTTCGCATCCTGGCCCTTTGTCTTAAATAATACTTCCAATCTTTCTTTCAGTATAATCCCGGCCAGCGATTGTTTCTTCTGTTCGCCCGGTTCTTTACTGATCAGGCCAACCCCGTTATCTTCTACGGTAATGAACATCTGTTGGTTTTTTATGTTGAAGGAGATAGAGAGATTCCCTTTATAATTAATATTTCTGAAGCCGTGTTCAATGGCGTTTTCCACGAACGGCTGTATCAGCATAGGCGGTACCAGGTAGTCTGCCGGGTAGATATTGTCATCCACATTTATCTCGTAATCAAAAAGGCCGGCAAAGCGCATTTGATTTAATTGCAGATAATTTTCCAGGTAGGTGATCTCTTCGTTCAGGCCAATAAGATCCCGGCGGCTGTGTTCCAGTACGTTTCTCAGGAGCCCGGAAAAGGCAGAGAGGTAACGCACAGATTTGCTGGTATCGCCCGAGGCTACCAGGCTTTGGAGATTGGCAATAGCATTGAAGATAAAATGAGGATTGAGTTGAACTTGTAACAGTTTTTGCTCCATATTCAACCTTTGGTTTTCGGATTCTAACAATTTGTTCTTTTCCTGCAACCGGTATTGCCTGTGCATAAAGTAAAAGAAGAGCAATATTCCCAGGAATACCAGTATTGCCAGGATGAGCATCCATTTCTGCTGCCTGATGATCTTTTCGTTAAAGACGTTTTGTCCCTGAAGTATGGAGATGTTTTTGTCCTTTTTCTCAGTTTCATACTTCTCGTGTATCTCCGCAAATTTAACCGCTTCAACTTCCTTGATATTGTTTACCTCGATGGCATATGCAGAATCGGCGATCTGTAAGGCTGCTTTGTAATCGCCTTTGATCTTATAGGCATTTATCAGCCCTTTATAATAGATAGGGCTTTGTTTGCCTGTTGGATCATTCTGGACAAACCTGATAGCCGCCTGATAGTAATAAATAGCGGAATCCGGCTGGTTATTGCGGACATAGCTGGTTGCCAGGTTATTGTACGCTATAGCATTCAGGTTGTTGGTTCTTTTAAGGAAATCGAAATACTTTTTACTGCTGGCCAACGCTTTATCGTTCTCTCCCCTGCGCGAAAAAACCTGTGCCTCGTTATCATATGTCCGGGCTATAGCCAGGCTATCGTTTATCCTGAGCGCCAGGTTCCTGGCCTGCACGTTATAGAACATCATTTTATCATAGTCGTTCATCCGGGAGGCAAGCAGGAAAGAAATGTCGTAATGCCGCTGCATAATAACCGGATGCCGTTTATAGGGATGCTTGTTATAATATCTTTCTGCATAGTCCAGCGATTCATTGGCATTCTGATTCTGGTAGTATGCTTTGGCCATAAGATCATAAAACCAGTGAGTGATCCTGCTGTTCTGCTTTTCGGCAACCTGCATTGCGGCCAGTATCTGGTTCATGAGCTCCGCTTCCACAATTGCGCCGGTAGGGATGGCCTGGGTTAACAGGCTGTATGTTTTCAGTAGTTCAATATCATCATTCGTCTTTAATCCCTTCATTTGCCGGAACTCGGCCACAGCGCTGTCCCGCTGCTTAGCCTGGAGGTATTTTTTACCCCTGAAAAAGTGATGGAACGGGACGTTAGCGCTGTCGACAGTCCCCGACAGCAGGCTATCTTCCCGGTAAACAGCTTTCCTGTACCCGTCAAATGGCAAGGTATCCAAAGAAAGGATCAACTCCAGGTAATCTTTCCTGGGAACCGCCTGCGCAACCTTCTGCTGGCTGTGCTGCGGCTCCGGACTATTCTTACATGAAGCAATAAACAGGACTGCTATTCCTGCTATTGCAAGTACCGCTCTTACATTCATTTGTATATATATTAGCCTCCCCCATCCGGGAACCAGGGAAATATTTATAAAGTTATAAACAGGAATCCAATACAGATACGCCGGTGTATATTCGAGGGATTTCGGTCAATATCCGTTGCCCTGCAGTGGAAATGCTCACATCAAATATAGGTTCAAACGTAGCGAATAAAGGTTCAATTTTTCCTTTCATTCTTTTTTCATTCAAAAATGTCCTCTTTGAAATGATCTGTAATAGCATTTACCTATCACGATATCCAGACAAATGAAGCAGGTGCAAATTTAGGCTCAAATTCAGCGAATAAGGGTTGCTTCCCTTCAAATGTCAGTTCCCCTTTAAACAAACATCCAAATAGCCTCATTTTTACATTCACAATACGATACAAAGGAACTGTATGAAACAAAAAGACAGCATTTGTATTTACCAATCAAGACTTTAAAATATGCGTTATTTAAATTTTGTTATTGCTGCATTATTGCTCTGTACTCTTTATTCTTTCAGTTACGTACATAAAGGAGAACCGGTAACCCAGGCGGGTGTTGCCTACTATCATTTCACTCACCTGAGGGACACCAATAACCCCCATCGCATCTGGAACGAAGATTTTATCCTGGTATTCAATAATGAGAAAAGTATGTATACCAGCAGCACCCGGATCGACCAGGATTCTGCCAACCTGGCCAAAATGAAAGCCGCCGAGCAGGCGGGCAGCGTTACAATCCAGATGGGTGTATTAAAGCCGGTCACTACAGAAAGCGTGTTTATTCAAAACAACGCCGTCTATGTTAATAAAAACATGAACGAGGATAGTTACATTATCCGCGAACCGCTTGAAAAAATTAACTGGACCATTGAAAAAGAAACGAAGCAGCTGCTGGGGTATACCTGCCAGAAAGCAACGGGAACCTGCAAAGGCAGGAAATATATAGCCTGGTTCACTACCGATATCCCTGCGGGCTTTGGTCCCTGGAAATTACAGGGATTGCCGGGGTTGATACTGGAAGCCAGTGATGTTGCCCAACGGATCAAGTTCACCTGCACCAGCCTTTCAGCTAATACAGCAGTGCCGCATCAACTGTCGCTGGATCTGCCGCTTGACGGGATCACCACTACCCAGGCCGAGTACCAGCGCATGGAAAAGGCGTTCAGGGAAGGGATCAGCATGGATGCAGCCAATGGAAGCGATATCAAAGTTGAGAATGTAACCATGAACGGCGCATCATTTAAGGCAGCCGGCAACAGGAACGCCGTTAACTACCCATTGGAATTAGCCCAATAACCCTCGTACATGAAGTGCCTTTCACTATTGTTTCTGCTAATCTTTCAGGGGCTGTTCCTTTCGGCCCAGAAAATGGTAATGGTGAGGGGTGTGGTAAAAGATAGTACTGGTAGTCCTGTTATTGCCGCATCAATCACCATTGTTACCCCCCAGGGAGCTGGTATCAGCTTTACCAAAACCGACCAGCAAGGCGGGTTTGAATGCCGGTTCCAGGAGCCGGGCGAGCGCTGGTCTGTTAAAGCAACTGCACTCGGTTACCAGCCATATATCCTGCCGGTGATCCAACCCAATGAACAGCCTTACCAGATCGTAATGAAAGCGGCTAAAAGGGAACTGGCAGCAGTAACGGTAAAGGCTACTGCTAAAATTCAACTGTCGAGCGATACCCTGAAGTATAACGTAAATGCATTTAAAGATAAAAATGACCGTGTAGTTGCCGACCTGCTGAAAAAGTTGCCGGGTATAGAAGTAGACGATAAAGGAGCTATCAGCTATAATGGCAAGCGTATTTCCAATGTGTATATAGATGGCGACAACCTTTTGGGCGGCAGATACAACGTTGCTACCAACAATGTACCTGTTAACGCTATAGAACAGGTACAGGTTATTGAACGCGATCAACCTATAAAAGCATTGAACGGCTTTACGGTAAGTAACAGCGTATCGCTAAATCTGAAACTTACAGACAGCGCACGTATAAGAACTATCAATACCGGCCAGGCAGGCATCGGCAATAACGCCTACACCGCAGAACTGAATAACCTTATCTTTCAACGAAAAATCAAAAGTATCAACAACCTAAAGAGCAATAACGTTGGCCAAAATTTGCAGAACGAGAATGCCAGTCTTGGCGTTTCTCTTAACGATAACAACCCCGTATTGCCATCTCCTCAACCCTACCTTTCTATGACCAGTGATAATTTACCGGTCGTAGATGAGAAATATTACCTGAGGAACACTGACCATGCAGGCAACATCAACGCCCTGTTAAAAATGAAGTCCGATTGGGGATTACGGCTAAACGTTTCTACCCTGCAGTTAAAGCGGAAATATGATTACACCAATGTCATGAACTATTTCCTGGCAACAGCCGACACTATACGCTACAATGAAATCCAGCACAACGTTTATAAACTTAACCAGTGGCAGGTAGAAGCACAGCTGGAAAAGAACAGCCCATCCATCTACCTGAAATCAATTACCAAATTGGATATTCCCAAATGGAACAGAACAGGCAATACAACGCAAAATGATGAGTACTTCCGGCAGCATCTGCCCAGTCATCAACAGATGATCAGCAACGAAACCAGCATCATAAAAATATTGGGAACAAAAGATCTCTTTCAATATAACTCCAGTATTCAGTATTACAAGCTGACCGAGAACCTGCAGATCTTCCCCGGCCTGCATACCGACATTGTAAATAATAACGAACCATATCTTTCCCTTAGCCAGGAGGTGCTTAGCAAAAGCTTATTTATTAATCAATCGGCCACTTATAAAACAAAGACAGACCGTCTTATTCTTTCTGCAACCGCAGGTATTTCCTTTGAGCGCGACCGCCTGGCTTCCAGTCTTTGGAAAACAGATTCTTTGAACGCAGTCCATGAAGCGGGCAGTCAGTTCGCCAACAATCTATCTTTTGAAAACGCATCATTATCCGGGAAACTTTCAGCTATTTACCTGCTGCCTAAAGGCGCTATTATTGCAGAGGCCACGCCAACATACAACAGCATCCGGTATGGAGTAAAGGGAACCTCCGAAAAATACTTTACAGCCAACCCCATATTTGAATTTCGTAAAAACCTTGGCAGGTACGCTGAAATAAACCTGAGATATGCAGCCAGCACGGAGTTTGGGCAGATCAATGATATTTACACCGGCGCCATACTGGTTAACTACCGCGAATTCAGTTTTAATGAAACTCCTTTGCCTAAAACGGACAGAACATCAGGGTCGTTACGCTATACCTATAGGAAGCCAATAAAAATGTTTTTCTATAACCTGTTTCTCACTGCCGACCAAACCAAACAAAATTTTATCACTTCTTATGTCATCGACCGCGGCATAACCAAAGCGACGGCCATGGCTTTCGACAACCGGCAGGAAAAATATTCGTTAAACGGGAATATATCCAAGTACCTTTTCTTCCTGGCGCTTAACCTGTCGGGCAATGCCAGTATCAGT
This sequence comes from Chitinophaga terrae (ex Kim and Jung 2007), assembly GCF_900107795.1. Taxonomy (GTDB): domain Bacteria; phylum Bacteroidota; class Bacteroidia; order Chitinophagales; family Chitinophagaceae; genus Chitinophaga; species Chitinophaga terrae. The sequence goes on along the minus strand of NZ_FNRL01000025.1, from coordinate 709 downwards.
TATGGTAAGGGAAATGTGTTTTACAATGGAGAAATCACTCCCTTTAACTCGTACAACACCATCCTGGCCGCCACTTTAAGAAAAAAGATCCGGAAAAGTATATCCATGTCCGTTACCGGGGAGGCCGGGGAGATCGTGAACAGGCAATGTACCAGCAAGGCGATCACAGAAAACGTTATTGGCACGGGGAAGATCAGGGCTGAATGGCAGCATAATTTATCTTCGGCTGTCTACTATAAGCTGGCTTACAATTTTACCTCTTTCCGGCAGAGCGGCCAGGAAACGATCAGGAATAACTTCCTGGACCTGGATGTGAGGTATATCCCTGCCAAGTGGAAAAGCTATTTTGAAGTGCAGTGCATCAATTTCCTCGGGCAAAGCCAGTACCGCCAGGTTACATCGGGTACTAACCAGTTATCGGTGCTTCAGTTCCCGTTACGGGAGCGGACGGTTTTGGTGAAGTATGTGGTGAGTTTGTAAAAATGTTAGATTGTTGATTTTTGCAGAATAGTCATTTCATATTCTATTACAAATAAGAAATGCTTTTAGAAAATTTAGTAGATTATAGATTGATAGGCTTTTTAGCAGATTCGGGTTAGATTTACTCATGGAGCGCTCCCCTAATGGTTCCAACACTTTTTTTCAGCCCGCATTTTTCGAGGGTATCCAGCACCTGGTCGTGGGTTTGAGGTGGATTTTTAAGGGCATT
>NZ_FNRL01000019.1 GCF_900107795.1 Chitinophaga terrae (ex Kim and Jung 2007) | reverse complement strand
AGGCCAACAGCCCCTCGCATAGCTCCCGCAGCCCGTTACAGTAACTGAACACCCCATACAGAAGGCTTACCAAATGAACCCGCAAGGGTAAGCGCTTATAATAACGGTTTGATTGATGCTTTCTGTTTGCCGCATTGATTATAGCACTGGGTATTACATCTAATATTTGAGATAATACCGGCTGTCCGGAAAAACTTTTATTTTCGCCCATGGTAATTTTAAGTGTGGTAACTCAAACTTACCAAATTGGGCGGTTCTTCGGAACTGCCTTTTTTCATCCTAAAACATTATTTTAGTCGGACAATGGTGATAAGAAATCACATTGTTAATGCTATAAACATGCGATTAAATCAGCATCGTATTAATCGAATCCCATAGTTTTGCTACATTTGGTGCATTTATGGAAAAAATGGACGCGATCGCAATTGTTTTTGATGATCATCTGCTGTTTGCGGATTCCTTCTCCGCACTGAAAACATGAACTTCGGTATCCGGATTATCTCTTTTATAACAGGTTGCCTCCGCAACGCTGTAGTAGGCGTCATGCTTGCCCCAGATCACCAGCATTGGCGGCCGGACCTTCCGGAAAAATTCCTGGAACCTGGGGAAATAAACCCTGTTGTGTTTATAATCTTCAAATAGGGAAAACAGGTTTTCTATATGACCGGGGCGATTCATGAAAGTCCAGTCAAGCGTCCATGTATCCGGTGTAAACAGGGAGATCTGATCCTCTGGCACACCTGCCAGGTATTGTGCGCGGCAACCTTCGAAATTCAGGAATTCTCCTATTGCCTTTCTATTTTCAGCCGTCGGATTATCCCAATACGCTTTGCTGGCATCCCACTCTTTTCCCAATCCTTCTTCGTAAGCATTACTATCCTGGAATATCAACGCGGTGATCTTTTCAGGATGCATCAACACCATGCGCATGCCAATCACCGAACCATAATCATGCAGAAATACAGCAAACTTTTTCAACTGCATCTTCTCTACAAATTCAGACAATACCTTGCTGTAATTCTCGAAAGTATACTGAAACTCATCCGCAGCAGGATAGCTGCTATAACCAAATCCCGGAAAATCCGGCGCAATCACATAATAGTTTTCAGCCGCCAGGACCGGTATTAAATTCCTGAACAGAAAGGAAGAGTTTGGATATCCGTGAAGCAGCAGGATGGCCGGGGCTGCGGGATTGCCAGCTTCTCTATAAAAAATATCCAGGCCATTCAGCGCCACCGTTTTGTAATTAACCTGAGGAGCTTTCATGTGATTTTTTTAATGCTGTTTCCTCAAATGCGGTGCCATCCAGGATCATTTTGGAACTATGATAAACCCGGTATTTTGTTGCAATAAAGATTAAAAAAAATCCCTGCTGAAGGCGGCCCTGATACAACAGGCAGGAAAAACATCAACTAAATCATCTCAAAAAAGTAAATATCATTCAAAAAGATAATTCTGTTCTATTTCCGACGCAACCGGGTAACTAGTATTGCAGTTATGAAAAATACAACTGTAGTAAAATTTACCTTGCTCCTATCGATGCTGACGCCAGCATCGCAATTACTTGCCCAACAGTCTAATGCCAATGTCAACACCATCAGGGTAACTGGGTATGCCGGAATAATGCACCCTATTGTTACTTTCGGAAATGATGGAGCGAAATTCAACTTCAATGGCGCCTATACCGGCGGATTAGTTACGGGTATCAATCTATGGAAAAGCCAACGAGTTGGATTTTCTTTTGAGACCGTTGGTATCATAACAACCGGCAATGGCACAAGCAAGATGAGCAAGCTGTTACTGCATCCCGGGCTGTTGATCGGGTTGGGGAATGGTTTCACGCTTGCCAACAGGGCGGCGCTTGAAACCAGCGGCAGGTATGGCGTTACGGCTGTTCTAAACAAGGTGATAGTGAAGAAAAAGGATCACAGCTATTTCATTGCCTTACCTATTCCTGCAAGGTTTGGAAACAATTTACCATCTACTGTGGGGGTAGGATTTCAGTTTGGTTTATCTTTCTAGGTAACACGTTAATATATGATTGCGATAAAATTATCAAAATAATAATATCGCAATCATATGTACTGTTATTGCTTAACGGCTGATTGTTTCTTACTGAAATACAATTGTGTTAACCCGGTATCAAATGTTTTCACATCGATGAGGTCAAGTAATTGTTCAGGTCTTCCGTCTTTGAACAACCTTGTTCCATTGCCTAACAGAACTGGTATGATCGAAATTGTAAACTCATCTACCTGCTCCTGGTTTAATAACTCATTTATTATTTCTGCTCCTCCATCACAATAAATACCTTTCCCTTCTCCGGATTTCAGTTGTTTAACGAGTTCAGTTAAACTTCCGGTATAAAAAGTTGTTCTACCCACGCCCGGCCTTTGAGATCTTGTTATGACATACACGTCTCTTTGCCCGTTGTCGTAATGCGAGGGGCCGATCTCTTTCAGCACATAGTCATAGGTTTTTCTACCAACGATTATTGTATCGATCGTACTTGAAAACCGGGCATAACCATAATCTTCGCCTTCTTTTTCCACGAGCTTCAGGAAACGTAGGTCGTCATTCGGCTTTGCAATGTAACCATCCAGGCTTGTCGCGATGAATAAAGATAATTTACGCATTTACTTATATATTAATGATATGCAAAGTTAATTTTGATAACCATTAAAACTTTGGAAAAATGCGACAAATTAAAATTGAGAAGGAACCATCCCGGTGTTCTTTTTTATATCGTTTGCCAAATGAGAATGGTCATAATACCCGCATTCAATAGCTATATCCAATAAACTCATTTCCCGCCCCGTTTCCCGGATCTTAGACAATGCATATTGAAACCGGACTACATTAGCATATTCTTTGGGACTTACACCTAAATGCGTCTTGAATTTTCGCTCTAATTGCCTTACAGTTATGAAATTCTTTTTGGCGATCTCACTTATACCAACCTGCCCTTTTGTTTGATGTATATCTTCAATGACCGATTCTAAACCTCCTCTCCTTCTTTGCAACCTCTCAATGAAAAACCCATTCAAAAACCGGATAGGATCTTTAATGAATTTATCAATATTGCATGCATATTCCATCCCGAATTGAATGGTTTGATCCAGTATTTCACTTTGTGGAGCAAAATTGTAAAAGTTGGAGAATGCTCCCGGTTTCAAACACACGCCAAACAAGTGCGTATCATTCTTTATGAAACTATCTTTATAAGAAGTCATTGCGCCTACGGCGTAGGTTTTCCCAAAATCCATTTTGGTTAGTCCGTTATCTGTAATGCATGTATCGCCTAAGTTAACGACTATCCCCGCACATCCATCGGGAAAATTTCTTTCCCATTGTTTATCCGTCTTCTCACCTGTTAACTCCCAGAATGTATGAATATAGGGTGCTAAGACTGAACTTGGAGGTATTTCCTTATAATTCATTCTGATGCGATTTGTTAGATTGCCAATCCAATTTGCAGAGGGTAACTTGCTGCAACATAAAAATACAAATTAATCGATTCCAACAATTGAAACTATTTAAGGATTTCGGAAAGGAGATAGATTAAGAAGTTCCCTAACCCACTTCACCAGGTTTTAGTGAATAAATATTGAGCCGGTCATAAATCACATCGCCTGTTTTCATCATTCCCACAAAAAGCTGGTCCCCGCTGGCTGTGAACACGTAACCACGGATATACCAGTTTTCGTCGCCGGTGCAGAACGAAGTGACGAATGCGCCGGTATGCTTGTCAAACACCAATACTTCACAAGTCCTGCTATTGGCAAGTAGTATATAATTATCATTGACCGCCACATAAGTTCTGAAATAAAAAGGCGCGCCAGTAATGTATGGCGTAAATTCGATTTCCCGGCTAACTTGGCCGGCAACATTTAATTCCAGTATTTTGCTTACACTTGAAAAATACACATGCTGGCCAAAGAAAGTGGGTACAATTGCCAATACAGTTTCGCTCGGGAATACATACATCAACTGGCCGGTCCGCATTTCCAACTGCACCATCTCTCTTTTCTCCGTGAACACATAAAAGTAGTCTCCATACGTTTCAGGAGGAACACCTGAATTTATAACAGCATCCGGCAGCAACAGCGAAAAAGCAACGCTCCATATCTTATTGCCATTATGCAGGTCAATACCTGTCAAAGTTTTCTCTCCGTCTAACACTACCAATACATCATCGTTGGAGATAAAAAAATCGGTGCCCGGCGGAAGGTGAGTTGACCAGACAATATCACCGGATACCAGGTTAATTTTTTGCAATAACTTGCTCCCATTACTGCAAGGCTCTTCCATTACCATAGCGTCAGGCCCCGCATAACAAAACCCTCTTTTGTCGAGGACGCGCTCCAACACTAATTTTCCGGTTTCAGGATCATACTGCCGTACATGCTTGTCAGCTATTATTGACAACCTTTTTCCAATCAAATAATAAAAATCTCTTCCTATTGTCACAGACCAGGCTGGCGTTAGATCCTTCCTGTTGTAGGCAGTAAGTATATCATCTTTAGCAATGACAATTTTATTCCCTACAGGGATACAGGTTCTGGGTTGATCTATGGTAAATAAAAGTTTCATAGTAAATCAATCTGGTAAAAATTTTTACGGCCGGTAAACCAGGCGTTGAATATAATGGATAGAAAATCGGCTGTTTTTTGGCGTACTTCGATTGAAAGCTTTTCAGCTATCCGGATCCGTTCATGATGAACACAGGACTAACCAGGTAATAGGAAAGCAATTTGGCTTAAAAAAACTGAGTTATTATGAATTTAATAAATCAGATAGTAAATCTATTTTTTCCCTGATGTTACTAACTACTGCTTCTGGCTGCATCTCTCCCCGCGAAAAACCAATTATATTTTTCCCGCATTCGCAGTAATCGTCTATGTCATTTGTTCTACCACATTCACATATCCATACTTCTCTTTCTTTAGAGGACAAAAGCTGCTTCTTCATTGTTCTTTTACCTCGTTCGGAAAATGTTGTAACTATTTTATTTGCCAGTTCTTCGAGATTCTTTAAATCTTCCCTACTATAAAAGGGTTTATCAAAACTAGCGATCTTTACCGCCCGTTTTCGAATCTCAAAACTAGAGTTAGATAATAGATTATTTGTAAGGTCGAAATCGAATAAATCAAGTGACTCAATAACTTCATACAAGGCAGGAAGAACTTTTCGATTCTCCTCAATGAGCAAGCAATCGTGTATAAGCTCGCGTTGAATGCCATTAGGCAGCGCACCTAGATATCCAATTAATGATTTAATGAATATAGGGGATTTAGCCTCAATTGACTTTTCATCAATTTCTATTACTTCCGTCATTTTTTTTATTATATAAGGGAATATTTCATGGATTTGATGGCTTGTAATTAACTCCCAGGCCTCTTCATCAAGTTTCAGAGTGCCGGACTTCGCTGCTTGAATATAGTTGTTCCTTGTTCTCAGCGCCTTCACTTGTTCAATATCAACATAGTCAAATTTTTCAATTTTCTTTTCTAAAGTAATATCTTCTCCTGCTTTCTTTTCCATGAGTATAGCAGTTCCAACTGCAGTAAGCATGAACATGGATTTCCCTTTTCCTGAAATTTCGTCCATGTCAATCTTGAGTCCAACTACACCATTTGCCCCAAGTTCAAAAGCGGCAATCTTTATCCGTTCAATTGCCTCATCATAAAGCGAAGCTAATTGTCGCTGATAGGTTCCCGACCGACCGCCAAATACATCAGTCCAACTTGCTAAAAAATCGCTAATAAGGTTTGTGCCTGCAACAACATGGGCAGAAACAGGTTTAAAATATCGCTTAACGATAACACCTTCTATCGTCGAAGTAGTAGTTACCATTACGTCTTTGGGACTTTTCATATACATTGAATAGTAAAAAGGTGAGGTTTTGTTAGTTTCACAAATTAGTATAAATTTTTAGGTCCCAATAACCTGCGCAGAATAAAGACGTAACCGCATACCTAGTGGTCCTTTACTACGACCTAAATCGTAGCTATAAATGAATCATATCACTTTTCTGCTTTTATTCCAATAAAATTTATCTGCGCATTGATTTAAGTGATGGAAAATATGAAGACCAACCGAATGCTCTTACATAGTGCATCCTGCCACCGCGGCAAGCTGCGGGAAGAAGTGAGAAAAGGTGATTGAAAAAATCTTCAAATAAACTTCTTAATTAAAAAATGTCAGGCACAATTTGATAATTGGAACTATCAGAATTTTGACGACTAAATCAGCTTTTTCTATGTAGCTGTTGCCTGTGAATATTTTGTAGTAGCCGCGAATGGAGAGAACTTCAGTTGGCTATTTAGCTTGTTAACAATAGTGTTCAAAAGCGGCAGATTCGATGATCGCACAAACAAAAAAGGCTTGTAAGCCAAATACCTACAAGCCTCCTGGTGCCCAGAACAGGAATCGAACCTGCACTCCGTTGCCGAAACAAGATTTTGAGTCTAGCGCGTCTACCAATTCCGCCATCTGGGCAATACTTTTAAGAACTATTCCGCCGAAACGGGATGCAAATATAGACACTCTTTCCGAAACTCCAAATGCTTTCTTAAAAATCTTTTAAAAAATCATCAAACCGCCGCTTAAAGAAAATGCCGTAATTTCAGATATGGCAAACCTCGTAAACATAGGACTTATACGTGAAGAAAAACAGCCGCAGGATAACCGGGTCGCTTTTACACCCAAGCAATGCCAATGGATCATGCACCACTTCCCCCAGGTTCGTATATACGTTCAACCCTCTTCTATCAGGGCTTTTAAAGATGAGGAATACTCCCAGGCAGGCATCCCCCTGAAAGAAGACCTGGCCGATTGCGATATCCTGTTCGGGATCAAAGAGATCCCTCCAGCCAAGCTGATACCCGGCAAAAAATATCTCTTCTTCAGCCATACAAAGAAAAAACAACCGCATAATCAAAAAATGCTGCAGGAGATCCTAAAGAAAAAGATCACCCTCATTGATTACGAATGCCTGGTACACCCCGACGGACAAAGGATCCTGGGTTTCGGCTTCTTTGCCGGCATCGTAGGCGCCCATAATGGCCTCATGGCATATGGCGAAAAAACACATAGCTTCCACCTGAAAAGAGTATATACCATGCACGATTTCCAGGACCTGATAGGGCACTACTTCGGCATAAAACTTCCGCCAATGAAGATAGTGATCACAGGTTCAGGACGCGTAGCCGCCGGAGCGCTGGAAATAATGGGACTGCTGGGCATCAAATACATCCCCCCGGAAGAATACCTCGTGAACCAATATGCATACCCGGTATACACGCAATTGAAAGCAGGGGAATTATACCTGCGAAAGAACGATAAAACCTACAGCCGGTCCGACTTTCACCAGCACCCGGATCAATACGAATGCAGGTTCCTTCCATATGTTACCGTAAGCGACCTGCTGATCAACGGCATTTACTGGGATCATAATATCCCGCCTTTATTCCTGGCTTCAGACCTGCGGAAAGAAAACTTCCATATCAAAGTGATTGCAGATATTACCGACGATACACAGGGATCTATCCCCTGCAACCTGGGCGACAGCACCATAGAAAACCCTGTTTACGGCGTTACAAAAGATACCATGCAGCAAACAGCCCCTTATTTAGCAGATACCGTAGACATGATGTGCGTTGGCAATCTGCCGAATGAGCTGCCGAGAGATGCTTCACAATATTTCGGCGACCAACTGATGAAATACGTGTTTGAAGCGCTGCTGCAACCAGGCAACGAAATGATGGAAAATGCAACCATCACCAAAGACGGCCAGCTTACGCCTCACTACCAATACCTGGAAGATTATGCTTCAGGAAAGTCAGAAGATTAAATAATATGGCTTTAGCAATTCAATGAATTCTGCGGTATAGTTATTCGCCGCATCGCGAATGATCAGTTCCGTTATATGGGTTTCCGCGGGTTGTCTGCTGAAGATGCCCACCGTCCGGAAGTAACCGTGGTTCACGCTTTGACGAACATACAATACCTGTTTTAAATAGAACCCTTGCTTTATAGCCAGGGCTTCAAAGCCGGTAAATGACGGGTAAGGCAACAACACAGAAACCTCTCCACTGGCCGATAGCAGCCTGTCTATCGCTTTAAGCAGATCCGCATACCCCAGGTTTGTGGCATGCATTGCCTGGTCTTTCTGCGCATGCCCACTCCGGAGCGCCGATTCGTAAAAAGGGGGATTGGTAATGATAAAATCGAAAGGCGGGTTAACTGACCACGTTCGTATATCCGTCTGTATTAGTTGCAAACGCCCGGCCCAGAGAGACGCGTTGAAATTCTGCTTTGCCTGCAAAGCCGCCTTGGCGTCCAGTTCCACAGCGGTGATCGCAGAAGCCGTTTGCTGGGCCAGCATCAGGCTCAGCAACCCCGTACCGGCGCCAATATCCAGTATAGCCGGCGCCGTTAGTTGGTTATCTTTGAAGTAACGACCGGTATATGCGCCCTGTACACAGGCATCTGTGCAAACCTTCATGGCGCACAGATCCTGGTGTACGGTAAACTGTTTAAACTTGAAAAAGGTATTAGCCATTGTCTATTTCGAATCTATCAACACTGCCAGGTTAGGCATTCTCAAGTTCCGGTGAGGCGAAACCGGCCTGGCTTCCCTCAACTCGGCCTTCACCGGCTGTGCCGGCAAATTTACTGATAATGGCTGTGTATACATCACTTGCGGTATATTACGGTTAATACCTACTACAGGCGCTTTTGCAAAACGGTTATAGTACTTGACCACCAACTGGTTTTTGCCGGCCTTCAGGGGCAATAACAGCACTTCCCGCTGTGTTTCGCCTCTTTCAGGATTATTATGTACGATCTGCTCTTCGCCGTTTAAAAATACCGCGATCCCATCTCCGCTGGTAAAGCCTACCAGGTAGTCGCCTGCCTCAGGGGCGGTGATTTCCTGGAGGATATAGAGGGCGCTTGTTCTGTCGTCGCTTAATGGAATAAGCGCGTCATTTTTCCAGTCATCGTGCCGGGTCCATGTACTGCCGCCGGCATCGGGCCAGGGGCGTGAAGGATCTATATTATGCAGATCGCCGTGCGCGCCGTCGATACCCGACCAATAAGGACCGGAACTATACATAGGCCCCCAGGCCAGGGACTCGGGATGATTGTCGAGGGTGCTGACCTTCCCGTTATTCAACGCAATTTCATGGGATTGCCCATTCAGCGAAAGACGTATTGTTTTCCCCTTCTCTTCTTCACTATATCTTAACTGCAAATCAGCAGAACCGGCAGCTGTAAAAGTCCAGGAATTGCCTACCTGGCTGCGGTAATAGCTTTCATAATCAGACCCCGAGAAGCTATAGAGCGGCACTGCATTAAAGCGGTTCAATACAGCGGCGTTCCTGATCAGGTGCAATGGAGTGATCTGCACTCCCTGGTTGAACGATAACGCCACTACAGGGATCTCCTTATCTGCCGGGTTAAAATCAACCGGCAACTGGACGATGGTGTTATTACCCTGTTTGCTGGTTTTTATTTTGATAGCCTTACTGCCGCCCAACACAGCGGCCTTAGACACAGTGCTTGTTAAACCGGGCAGTATTATCCGGTTATTTCCTGGTTTGGATAATAAATGAAGATATAATTTGCCGGGCTTCGCGGTCACTTCTCCCCAGCTGAAGGTAGTATCAAATGGATTGGCGGTAGTACCGTAAATAGCTTCACCATTCTGTTGCAGCCATTGCCCGTTCGCCAGCAGCACATCTCTTTCAAAATCCACTACCGAACCATCGCCACGCGGCCCTATATTCAGCAGGTAGTTCCCCCCGCGGCTCACTACTTTTATCAGTCCTATTAGTTTTTCATGCGCTTTGTCTGCTACCGGTCCATGTTTCTGCCAGCTCCTGTATCCCCAGGTTTCGTCGTAGACCGATGCAGGCGTTTGCCATGGCGATGCGATTTTATAATCAGGATACTGGTTATCTCCCATTACGCAAAAATCACCGGCATCATTACCTAACCTGCCGCTTACCATACAACCCGGTTGCAGGCGATGCACAATGTCTGCCAGGTCGCGGCTTTGTTGTTCCGTTAATGAACCCATATCAAACCAGATCTCTGAAACCGGGCCATAGTTCGTCATCAGCTCTGTTACCTGTTTTTTATTGAATTCGTGGTGTTCGGGCGTAATAGGATCGCTGTTGCTGCTGCTGATAGGATAGGCTTGCGGAAAGTGCCAGTCGATCAGGGAAAAGTACATCCCGAATTTAAGACCATGGCGGCGACAAGCCTCCGATAACTCTTTCAATACATCTCTTTTAAATGGAGTAGCATCTACGACGTTGTAGTCGGTATAGGCAGAATGGAACATGCAGAATCCATCGTGATGCTTTGAAGTCATGACAACAGACTTCATACCTGCCGCTTTCGCCAGTAATACAATTGAATCGGCATTCCAGTTGGCCGGGTTGAAACGTTTGGCAACCGCCGCGTAAACATCGCTGTAAATACCGGCATGCGACTGTATCTGTTCACTATAACCTCTTGTCACCGGTTTTCCTTCCCAGACTCCACCCAGGGTAGAATAAATTGCGCCCCAGTGAATAAACATGGAATACTTCTGGTCCTGCCATTCTGTTTTGGCCGTTGGCGCCTGCGCCAGCGCGCCATTCAGCAGTAAAACCAACGATAATAATATAACAATTGTCCTTTTCCTGTTCACTGAGCGACTGTTTTATTTTTAAAAAGAAGAGATTAAAAAATAAAAGAAACAAAAAAAGAAGATATCAGCAACTAATATCTTCTCCCTCTCTTGTAGTATCTTATCTTCTTTACCCTCTCTGCAAGCCAAATTCGGCCCGGGCTGTAGGCACTGCATCCAAAGATGCAAAATCGCCGGCCAGGTACTTATAATAGGCGGTAATAGCGATCATGCCTGCATTGTCTGTACAATATTCAAATTTCGGGATGAAAGTACGCCAGCCGTGTTGCTGACCGTATTCCTGCAAGGCCGCCCTGAGACCACTGTTGGCGCTTACCCCACCGGCAATGGCAACGTCTTTAACCCCTGTTTCCCGGGTTGCTTTCACAACTTTATTAAGGAGGATGCTGATAATGCGTTGTTGAATAGAGGCGCAGATATCTGCCAGGTTATGTTGAATGAACTCAGGATCCTGCTGTTGATTTTCCTGGAGGAAATAAAGAATAGCTGTTTTCAGGCCACTGAAGCTGAAATCCAGCCCGGGGATCTTAGGTTCGGGGAATTTGAACCTGTCCGGATCTCCTGTCTGTGCATATTTATCGATCAGCGGACCTCCGGGATAAGGCAGGCCAAGGATCTTCGCCGTTTTATCGAACGCTTCTCCCGCCGCATCATCCAGGGTTTCGCCTATCACCCGCATCGACAGGGGGCTTTCGCATAATACTATCTGCGTATGCCCGCCCGATACTGTCAGGCATAAGAAGGGGAAATCAGGTTTTGGATCGTCGATGAAATTGGCCAGTACATGCGCCTGCATGTGATGTACCCCGATCAATGGTATGTCTAAAGCCAGGGCCATAGATTTGGCGAAACAGCTGCCTACCAGCAAAGAGCCTATTAAACCGGGCGATTGGGTAAATGCAATGGCACTTAGTTCTTCGGGCTTCACTCCCGCCGTTTTCAGCGCGATGTCCACTACCGGCACTATATTTTCCTGGTGAGCGCGGGAAGCCAGCTCCGGCACTACCCCCCCGTATTGTTCATGTACTTTCTGGTTCGCGATCTTGTTGGATAAGATCTTACCATCTACCAGCACTGCGGCGCCGGTATCATCACAAGACGATTCGATTGCAAGTATTTTAACAGACATAATCCGCAAAAATAATCAAAAAAGGCGTCCCTGCATCAGCGGAGACGCCTTTCAGCTTTATAATGACTATTGATCAATTGCTTCGGATAGCCACCACAGGGTCTAACCTGCTGGCCAGGTAGGCAGGAATAAAGCCGGCCAGCATTCCTACGCCAATGGATACCGACAAACCAAAAAGGATAGTGCCCGGCGACAGCACCATTTCAAAGGTACTGACAGCCCCGATCACGATGGTAAGGATATAGATCAGCAACATCCCGATAATTCCGCCAAAGAGGGAAAGACTGACAGATTCCAGGAGAAATTCCATCAATATTACCTGTCGTTTCGCTCCTATGGCCTTTTTCAGCCCGATGATATTTGTTCGCTCCTTCACTGTTACGAACATGATATTGGCAATCCCGAAAGAACCTACCAGCAGGGAAAAGAACGCAATAAAACCTCCTGTGAGGTTAATGGTAGCGAACATGGTGTTCAGGCTGTCGTTGGCCGAACTGATCTCGTTCAGGGCGAAGTCGTCTTCCTCTGTCGGTTTTAACCGGTGCTGCGCCCTCATCACCGCCCTGAGCTCATCTTTCAGTTGCTCCAAAGAGGCTTTGGAATTGGCTTTTACCAAAATATACGGATCCCCGTTCTTTCGTTCATCCACGATAGTACGGGCAAATTTATAAGGCATTATGATGGCGTTATCGTAACCGATCCCTCCTATCATACTCTCTCCTTTCTTTTTAAGTACGCCAATCACTTTTACATCTCTTCCCAATACTTTTACAATCTTACCGAGTGCGGCTTCCGGCGAGGAGAAGAGACCATCCCAGATCGAATACCCGAGAATTGCCACGTTTGCGCCGTTATTGCTTTCGCTGGCGGCAAAGTAGCGGCCATCGGCAATCTGGAGGGTCTGGATCTGGCTGAAGTCGTGCGTTACGGCCATCATATTCACTCCATCCATATAATCGTTTCCATACTCCACTTTTTTACCGCCCGATTCGAAATTGAAAGAGGCAAAACTGGCGCTATGTACTTTATCCTGGATAATTTTAAGCTCTTTATATTCAGGTTCCGGACGGTTCATGTATTTCCACCAGGGATATTCGCCTCCCCCGCCCCAGGGCCATTTCTGAACGTAGATCACATCGTCGCCGAGGTCGGCAAGGTCTTTACGGATATTATACTCGAGGCTGCCGGTAAGGGTTAATACACCAATGATACAGAATATACCTATCGTGATGCCAAACAGGGAAAGGAATGTTCGCAGCTTATTAACCCGCAGTTCCTGCATGGCCATTTTGAAGCTATTCCATAAAATCTTGAGAGTGGAGATCATATTTCAAATTTAACGGATTTATGCACACTGGCAACACCGGCAAACACTAAATTAAGCCTCACAAAAAAATTAGTTACCTTTGCAGCCATTTTTTGGATATATATGAAGTACGCTAACGAAATCAATAAGAGAAAATCCTTTGCTATTATCGCCCACCCGGATGCCGGTAAAACCACGCTGACGGAGAAATTCCTCCTGTTCGGAGGCGCTATTCAGACTGCCGGCGCCGTAAAATCCAACAAGATCAAGAAGCACACCACTTCCGACTTCATGGAAATAGAAAGGCAAAGAGGTATCTCCGTAGCCACTTCCGTGATGACCTTCGAATATCGCGATATCCTTGTTAACCTCCTGGATACCCCGGGCCACAAAGACTTTGCGGAAGATACCTACCGCACCCTCACGGCTGTTGACAGCGTGGTACTGGTGATCGACTGTGTGAAAGGGGTAGAAGAACAAACGGAAAGATTGATGGAAGTATGCCGCATGCGCGATACCCCGGTGATCATCTTCGTTAATAAAATGGACCGGGATGGTAAAAATCCGTTCGACCTGCTGGATGAGCTGGAAGAAAAACTGAATATCAGGGTACGCCCGCTTAGCTGGCCTATCAATATGGGGAGCGATTTTAAAGGCGTATACAACCTGTATGATAAAAGCCTGGTAGCATTCCAGCCCAATAAGAAAGCGACAGATGAAGACGTTGTGCCGTTGGAAGATCTCAGTAGCAGCTATATAGATGAACATTTCAACGAAAAGGATGCAGCCCAGCTGCGTGGCGACGTGGAACTGATAGAAGGCGTTTATGATACTTTCGACAAGGAAGAATACCTGCAGGGCAAACTGGCGCCGGTTTTCTTCGGCAGCGCCGTCAACAACTTCGGGGTAAAAGACCTGTTGGATACCTTCGTGGAAATTGCGCCTAACCCGCGCAACCGCACCGCTTCCACCAGAGAGATCGATGTGCATGAAGACAAATTCAGCGGCTTCATCTTCAAGATACACGCAAACCTGGATCCACGGCACCGCGACCGTATTGCATTCCTTCGCGTTTGCTCAGGAAAATTCGAACGTAATAAATTCTATCACCACGTAAGGCTGGATAAGGACGTGCGTTTCAGCAATCCTTACAGCTTCCTTGCCCGTGAAAAGAACGTGGTTGACGACGCCTTCCCTGGCGACGTAGTCGGCCTGTTCGATACCGGCAACTTCAAAATCGGCGACACCCTTACAGAGGGCGAAAACTTCTACTTCACAGGGATTCCAAGCTTCTCTCCTGAACTGTTCAAGGAGCTGGTGAACAAAGACCCGATGAAAACCAAGCAGCTTGAAAAAGGAATCCGCCAGCTCACAGATGAAGGCGTTGCGCAGTTGTTCACGCAACACGGCGGCAACAGGAAGATCATTGGTTGTGTGGGAGATCTCCAGTTCGAGGTAATTCAATACCGCCTTTTACAGGAATACGGGGCTGCCTGCCAGTTCAATACCCTTCCATTCTATAAAGCCTGCTGGTTAACAGGGCCGAAGAATAAGATAGAAGACTTTATCCGTTTCAAATCATCCAACATCGTAGAAGATAAGGACGGACACCTGGTTTACCTCGCCCAATCAGAATGGTACCTGAACACCGAGCGCACCAACAACCCGGACATCCAATTTAACTTCTCGTCCGAGATCCATAAATAGTTCCACGGGGAGTTTCACGCAAAGGGGCAAAGGAGCAAAGAAGCAAAGGAATTTTGACTGAAGCGAATTTTAAGAAAGCAAAGGGAGCGGAGATTGTATGATAACATAATCTCCGCTCCCTTTGCTTTCTTTTTATTCTTAAAAAAATATCTTATGCTTCTTTGCTCCTTTGCCCCTTTGCGTGAAACTACTGTTTTTGGTAGTTGAAGATGTACTCCTGGATAGTGCCGTCCCGCGCGCCTTCCACCCTGGCGTCCAGGTGGCGGTCGTCTTTGAACCGGTAAGTGATCTTCTTGGGGAAGTCGTTGGCCAGGTCTTCAGCCACGAAGCCGATCGGCTTCAGTACGCGCAGTTTAAGCCTGGCGGGATGACCGGGATCTCCTTCGTATTCAGGTATAAAAAAGAGTTCTTCACCTCTTTTAACCAGCATTACGGATTGTTGTAGGGTACTGTCATTTTTTACTACCCGCCAGGTTTTGCCTGTCCAGGTAGAGTCGTTTTGCTGCGTCCAGGTTTCGATGATAGTGCTGCGGCGGGTAGACATCACCCATGTGCCGTTAAGCTTATTCAGCATATAGGCGTCGGCAGCCCTGGCCTGGCTATAGGCGGGCAGGCTGTAACTTAATGAAAGTAACAATAGCACCAGGCTACTGTTGAACCACCGCTTCTTCTCCATAGATCTGGTGTTTGTATTTCAGTGAAGGTGAAGGTAAGAATTCACCCAGGCCTAAAGCAGACCATTTTTCATCTACCTTTTTAATTGTATCGTCGGCTGCGACGATGATATTAGGCCAGTCCCTTTCGAAGTTATCCAATACCTTGTTCTTCAGGGTACCGTCCATTCCAATTCCGCCGAGGTATTTCCCTTCGCTGGTGGGCTGGCGAACGACAAAGCTGTCGCGTTTCGGATCAAGGTTATTGCAGAAACGCCAAAGCGCAGATGCCAGGTCGTTTACGTCTACGGTATGCTCTACATACAGGATCATTTTCACTCCTGCCACTGCCGGCAGCGTGTATAGCTGTTCGTTCAGTTCCCTGATATGAAAAGGCCTGTTCTTCTCTACTGCTACCAGGATGCAGGAAATATCCTGCTGCAGCAGTCTGGCGTTTATTCCTTTAATTTCCGGGAACTGCTGCATGATAGCTGCGGTATCCAGGGTTGCAGGAGAAGGAACGGATTGGAACACTGTATCCAGTTCCTCTTCATATTTGCGGGTACCATCTATGCACATCTTCCCTCCGAAGCCCATTTTGGAACAGGAGTGATCCAGCACGTCCATAGGCCCCTGGCTCAGGTAAATATCTGTTGCCGGGTTGAGGTTTTTGAATACGTATTGGGCGAGCTGCAGGTAGTTGTTGATCTTCACTCCATCGTCTGTCACTACCAGTATCTTATTGAACATCATCTGGCCGGCGCCCCACATGGCGTTCATTACCTTCTGCGCCTGGCCGGGATAATCTTTCCTGATCTGCGAAATCACCAGGTTATGGAATACGCCTTCCACCGGCATTTCCATATCCACTATTTCAGGCACCAGGGTCATTTTTATTGGCGCCAGGAAGATCCTTTCTGTAGCTTTTCCGATCCACGCATCTTCCTGCGGCGGGATACCCACGATAGTAGACGGGTAAACGGCGTCTTTACGGTGGGTGATAGCAGTTACGTGGAAGCGCGGGTACCAGTCGGCCAGGCTGTAATACCCTGTATGATCACCGAATGGTCCTTCCCAGATAAGGTCTTCCACCGGGTCTACATATCCTTCTATAACAAAATCTGCATCTGCCGGCACTTCAATTTCCGGTTGGGTGATACATTTCACCAGTTCAACTTTCTTTTTGCGCAGGAAGCCTGCGAGCATGTATTCGTCCACGTTTTCAGGAAGCGGGGCGGTTGCGGAGTAAGTGTAAACCGGGTCGCCGCCTAAAACAACGGCTACCGGCATTTTTTTATTCAGCTTTTTGTATTCAGAAAAATGCTTGGCAGAAACTTTATGTTTATGCCAGTGCATCCCGGTCATATCTTTTTCGAATACCTGCATCCGGTACATGCCTACGTTCCTTGTGCCGGTGAGGGGATCTTTGGTATGGATGACAGGGAGCGTAATGAACGGACCTCCGTCTTTAGGCCAGCAGGTGAGTACCGGCAGCTTTGTGAGATCGGGATTGGTCATCACCACTTCCTGGCAGGCTCCTTTGCCGCCTGTTACTTTAGGCATCCAGGAAGCAAACTGGCCTAATTTAGGCAGCATCGACAGTTTATCGAGGATGCTCTCTTTGGGTTTAGAGAGCATTTTAAAGAGCGCTTCAATTTCACCGGCAATATCGTCCAGTTCCCGGACGCCCAGGGCCAGGCACATACGGCGGTAACTGCCCATGGAGTTGATCAGAACAGGAAAATCGGTTCCTGTGTTCTCAAAAAGCAATGCTTTACCTCCGTCGGGCGATTTGCTTATCCTATCTGTAATTTCAGCGATTTCCAGTTTCGGGTCCACGTATGTTTTGATGCGAACCAGTTCTCCTGCCTGTTCCAGCGTTTCTATGAAATGCCTGAGATTTTTATATGCCATGTTTGAATCTTGTTACCAGTCAACAAAAGTAATAGAATTTACAGAGAGGAGAAAAGATATAGGTTGGAACGGCAGGAAATACAATAAAAAAGGAGGTTTTGCAACCTCCTGGTGTTTTAATAAAGTTTCGTGGATGTTTAGTTGGCGATAGTAACCCCTGCATTGAACACCACTCTGGGCCTGGACGGGTAGTAATGTACCGGAACTGGCGGTGGTGGCGGAACAGGAACTGGTACGGCTACAACTGCCGGAGCAGGGTAATAATATCTCGGACGTGGGTAGTAAACCACTCTTGCAGGCGGGCGGCAATCCCGGTATCCTCTTTCATAATAAACTACACGTCTGCCGCGATCATCGTCGCATCTGTCGTGTCCGCGGCCCCAGCCACGTCCATGACCTCTCTGTGCGGAAGCTGTGAGAGCTAAACCGCCCATTAGCAGCATCATTAAGAACCCCTTTTTCATGTTAATTTGGTTTTTTAGTTCAAGATTGGTTGGCAATAAAAGTTGTGGTGTGTGAAGTTATGCGACTTTGTATAATACGTTGGCAGCATAATTCGTGTATTCGGCTCCTGGCAATCCAACATAAGTATATCTATGCTGGTAACGAGGACGATGTTTTTTGTAATGAGTTCTCCGATGATGTGGCCTGGCCGGATGTGGTGGTAGAGCAGGTCGCGATAAATGCGGAGGTTTTGGTGGGCGAGGCGCCCTTGGTGGCCGCGGCGGCAGCGGAGGTTTCGGAAAATGACCCGGCGCCGGAGGCGGTGGCGGTAAAGGAGGTGCAGGCGGCCTTTGTTGGGCGTGCAGGCTGCAACTTCCCGCTATGATGATTGCTGATGCCAATAATATCGCTTTCATGGCACAAAATTTAAGTCTGAGATTACAGGTTTTACGCACACCAACTTTTTGAATGCGGCTGTTGTTTCATTACTCTCTCCGCGATTTGTGATACTTATCCGCCCTAAGTTGGTGGCGGTTTGTATTACCTGTTTAACCATATAAATTCAACAACTATGCCAATAAAAAAATCCTGGTTCCGCAACCAGGATTTCATATAGTATAAGATGTTATTGTAAATGAATTGTTAAGGCCGGAACACAGGACAGCGGAGGTTTTTCTGCTTGCCCCATCCACTTCCGCCACCCAGGCGGTAAGTGATCGTAAAGCCGGAGAAAACATACCAGTCTTTGTTTTTAGCGGTACCGCGACTGGTTCCATCAGCCGGGTAAGTGCCAGGAGGAACCAATTTGCTGTTCACTTCATCTCCCCTGTAAGCCATATCCACGGCCTTTTGTCCCCTGTAAGCCAGCAAAGTGTTCTGGTCTACATACGTGGTGCTTACATCATCCAGGTAATCGGTAAGCGTAGGACGGGCGCCAATTTCAAAGCCCAGGGTCCATACGTCGCTTAAAATAGCCTTTACACCTGCTCCCAGGGGGAAAGAGAACGAAAAGAGATCATAAGGCAAACGGGTAGGATACTGCGGCAATCCCTGTCCTTCCGTTCCCAACGGACGTAAACGTACCCAGTTTCCCGACTGGTCTTTAGCCATAGGGTCAAAACCAAAACCGGCAACACCGGCGAAAATGTATGGCGTAAATCCTTTTTCGTCTATATCCAGGAAATTGAACTCTCCTATCAGCGCGCCTTCGAAAACATTAGACCTGAAACTCAGGTTTCTTGCTATCAGTTCTTTCGATGAATTGGTACTATCTGCACCCGCTACTATTCCCCAGGTAAAAGACCCTCTTACCGTCAGGTACCGGTTTATATCACGTCTTACCAATATTCCAAGCGCCGGGCGTGTATACTTAAAGTCAACCCTTTTCTCGGTGAGATCTCCACTGTAATTACTGATACCAGCAAATGCCCCGACATGCCAGTCCTGGGCAAATGTGAGAATGGGTACTGCTATCAAAAGGAAAAGGATTCCGGTTGATTTTGCGAATTTCAAAGTAGTTAATTTTAAGAGGTTAGTCCTGAATCGTGTATACATTAAACGTTACATTGCAATTTTTATTTGGTGACAGGCGATCAATTTTTTCCAAAACGATGCCGGCCCCGAGAGTTAATGAGATGTAAAAATAAACTAATAAATCAATTAACTTATAAACAATTAAATTAACGTTGGGTTTCCTCGCGGCTTTCCCGTTGCCTCCCCCTTGCCCGGGAACAGAAAACAGCATCTTTTCATGCTTTTTATTCTCATACATTACCAATGGGAAACATGATCCAAATTGATTTAATATCTTTGACAAAAGTGCTAATCACTATGAATGAGCTTAAACTCCCCTTTAACGCAAGACTCACGTTCACCCTCTTCTCCATTATCCTTGTTATTTATATTGCCCACACCGGTAGCGGTATCATTGTTCCCATGACCTTTGCGACCCTGATAGCCATCATGTTGTTGCCGGTAGTATCCAGGCTGGAAAAATGGAAACTTCCCAGGGGAATAGCCGCTTTCCTGGCCGTATTGCTCTTTATCATAGGGATCAGCCTTGTAGCCCTGTTGCTGGGCCGCCAAATGGCCGCATTCATTTCGGATTTCCCCCAACTCGAACAAAAGCTTCTGGCATTTCTCAGCTCTACCCAGGAATGGGTGAACCTGAACTTTCATGTGGACTCCAGCACCCAGCTAAGCTACATTGAAAAAGCGCTGATGGGCACTTTGGGAACCGCCACCAGCTTCATCAGCCAGACATTCGTATCTGTATCTTCCCTGCTGATCTTTATCGTATTCATGTTCCTGTACGCTTTCTTCATCCTCTACTACCGCCGCCTGCTGGTCGCTTTCCTGGTGGCTATTTTTAAAGAGAAGCACAGGGAGAAACTCCTGAACGTAATTGCCAGCACCCGGAGTGTGATCAAAAGTTATCTGGGAGGATTGGTCATTGAAATGGTGATCGTAGCGGTACTTAACACGGTTACCTTCCTGATCCTGGGAATTAAATACGCTATTTTGCTGGGCGTAATGTCTGCTATCTTCAATATCATTCCATATGTAGGCATATTAACAGCCGCCATACTCAGCATCCTCGTAACCCTCGCTACAGGCGCGCCTATACAGGCTTTGCAGGCAGGCATCACCTTATTTCTTGTTCACCTGCTCGACAGCAACATCTTATTCCCAAGCATAGTTGGTTCCAAAGTACGCATCAACGCTCTTGTCACCATTATCGGCGTGGTATTGGGAAATATGCTGTGGGGCATTCCAGGCATGTTCCTCGCTATTCCTATCATCGCCATTATCAAGATAATATGCGTGAATATCCCTGAAGTACAGCCATGGGCGCTGTTGCTGGGCGATGAGGATTCGCATCACCGCGTTTATTCCAAAAAAGAAGTAGTGGCCGCACCACCGCCACCGCCGATCGATGAAAACCAGGAAAAAAAGATCTGACATAACAAAGGGCGGCTCCGCCATGCAGAACCGCCCTTTGTTATTCAACCCGTCTTATGCCTTCGCCGGGTCGCCGTTATCTCTTCTTGTGACGCTATGATAAGCCCAATAAAAAACAATAGGAAAAATAAACAGGTTAAAGAAGGTATCCGTAATTAACCCGCCTATCACCACCCTGGCTAAAGGCCGGGCGGTTTCTGAACCAATTCCTACGCTGGTTGCCGCCGGCAGCAACCCGATCGCCGCCATCATAGCCGTCATGATCACCGGGCGGATACGCGCCCCTACTCCATCCAATATAGCATGCGACAAACTGAAATTGGAATTATGCGTCATCGTTCGCATATTCGTCTTGAACTTCGATAACAGGATCACTCCATTCTGCACACAGATCCCAAACAGCGCAATAAACCCTATCCCTGCAGAAATACTGAAGTTCGTATGCGTCAACATCAGTGAGAAAATGCCTCCTATGATGGCGAACGGCACATTGTTCAGCACAAGCAGCGCATCTTTCACTTTGCCGAAAAGGATGAACAGGATAAGGAATATCAACAACAAGCTGATAGGCACTACCTGCATCAATCGTTTGGTTGCCCGCTCTTGGTTCTCGAAATCGCCCGCCCATTCAAGGTTATAGCCTTTGGGTAAAGTGATGGCCTTACCCACTTTATGCTGCGCCTCTGCAATGGTACTACCCAGATCCCTTCCCCGCACAGAGAATTTAATAGCTCCATACCGCATATGCTTGTCGCGGTAGATCATGCTGGGACCAACGATATACTGGATATCAGCAATCTCTTTCAACGGGATCTTATTGCCCCGCAATGTGGGAATAGACAGGTTGCCGATAGCGCTCTCGTTTTCCCTGAAGTTTTCAGGATACCTGATCCGCAGGTCAAAACTCTTCTCTCCTTCGTATATCCTTGTCACCGCCTTTCCTCCTATCGCCATTTCCACTACCGAGTTGGCATCTTCTGTCGTCACCCCATACAAGGCCATCTTCTGCTGATCCAGGTTAATGCGCAGCTCCGGCTGGCCCAGGTTGCGCAGGATACCCAGGTCTTCTATCCCATGCACTGTTTTCAATATCTTCTCTATCTCTTCTTCCTTCTCTTCTATCAGTTTAAAATCATCTCCAAACAACTTCACGACTATAGATCCTTTTACCCCCGATACCGCTTCTTCCACGTTATCCATAATAGGTTGGGAAAAGTTAAGCGTGATGCCCGGGATGCCTTCCAGCTTCTCATTCATTTTCTCGATCAGCCGGGCCTTCGACAACCGGCTTTTCCATTGCTTCTCGGGGTAAATATCTACATGGAATTCTACATTATAAAAGCCTGTAGCATCCGTACCGTCGTTAGGCCGGCCGGTTTGCGACAACACCTGTTTCACCTCGGGAAAGGTGAGCAGCTTCTTCCTGATATCATTGGCTATTTTCACCGATTCTTCCAGCGAAGTACTTAACGGGCCCGTAGCACGGATATAGATAGCCCCTTCGTTCAGCTGGGGAAGGAATTCTGTTCCCAGGAACTTAAAGCAGTAAAGACCTATCGCCAGCGCCACCATAGAAAGACTGAACACCAGCCTCCTGTGCCTGAAACAGTAATTGAAAATGCGCAACGTGGTACGCTGTATAAATTCCAGGAATGGATTGTGTTTTTCCCTGACATTCTTTCTCAACATTACGCTGGCCAGCGCCGGCACCAGTGTGAAGGTCAGTATCAGGGCCCCCAGGAGCGCAAATCCTAATGTCCAGGCCAGCGGCGAGAACATCTTTCCTTCTACCTTTTCAAAAGTGAAGATGGGTAATAAACCGGTGATGATGATCAATTTTGCAAAGAAGATGCCTTTGCCGTTTTCCATGCAGGCTTTGCGGATCATGCCCAGTTTACTGAGCTTATTGAACCGCTCCATCCCCACCTGGTGCGCCTTCCGGTCGAGCACCACGAAGATGCCCTCCATCATCACTACCGCTCCGTCTATGATGATCCCGAAATCGATCGCCCCCATCGACAGCAGGTTAGCGCTCATTCCTTTAAGCCGCAAACAGATAAAGGCAAACAATAATGCCAGCGGGATAACGATAGAAACAATAATGGTAGTACGCCAGTCGGCCATAAAGAGGAACACGATCACCGTTACAAAGATGATCCCCTCTATCATATTGTGCAATACCGTATGGGTACTGTATTCTATGAGGTCTTCGCGGTTATAGAAAGGTTTGATCTTCACATCCTCAGGCAACACCCGGCTGTTCAGTTCTGCTATTTTTTCCTTCAGCGCATCAATTACCACGGCAGGATTTTCTCCTTTCCGCATTACCACGATGCCTTCCACGGCGTCGTAGTCCGCGTCTCTGCCCACCTGGCCCAAACGCGGAAGCGAGGAGACCGTTACTTCCGCCACATCCCGCACCAGGATAGGCGATCCGTTGATGTGATCAACAATGATGTTTTTGATCTCATCTACATTGTTCAGGATACCTATACCTCTTACCACGTAGGCCTGCTCATTTTTAACGATCACGTCTCCGCCCACGTTGATATTGCTTTTAGAAAGCGCCTGGAACATTTCCTGGGCCGTAATATCGTATTGAATGGCTTTATCTGGATTGATGGTCACCTGGTAGATCTTCACTTCTCCCCCGAAGCTCACGATATCGGCTACGCCCGGAACTGCCAGCAGGTTGCGTTCTATCACCCAGTCCTGCAAGGTTTTCAGTTCCTGAACGGATAGTTGATTACTCTGCAGGGTATACCTGTAAATCTCCCCGGTGGGGCCATAAGGAGGTTCGATCTCGGGGTCTATTCCATCCGGGAGGTTGGCAGATGCGATGTTGTTATTGATCTGCTGCCTGGCGAAGGTATCGTTTACATCATCGTCGAAGATCACTTTTACAACGGAGAGTCCAAACAAGGAGGAAGACCGGATATGCGTTTTCTTTTGGGCCCTGTTCATGGCTATTTCTATAGGGCGGGTAACAAACTTCTCCACTTCTTCTGCGCTTCGCCCCGGCCATTGCGTGATGATGGTGACGGAGGTATTGGTTACATCCGGGAACGCATCTACGCCGATCTGCTTAAAACTGATGTATCCCGCAACTGCCAGCACCCCTGCCGCAAAAAATATAAAATACTTATGGATCAGCGAAAAGGCCAGCACCTTCTTAATAAACTTATTCATATAGTTGGGCTTTAGGTTATTGCTGATCTTTCAGCGTTTCGTAAATAAATACCTGGCGGGAAGCAATAACTTTGTCGCCCTCTTTAAGTCCTGAATAGATATAGGCCCTTCCTTCCACGGTTTTATCAATTTTCACTTCCTGGATCCTCACTCCCCTGGCGGTATCTGTTTTTACCAGTACATAATATTTGTCGTGGTCGAAGATGATGCCCCGCGAAGGGATGCTTACCACGTTGCTGTCTGTATGTCTTTTTGCTTTTACCCTCACAAACATTTCCGGCTTCAGCAGGTAATCGGGGTTATCAATGATCACTCTTGCTTTCATTACTTTATTGTCGGGATCCAGCACATTATAGATCTTGTTGATGGTGCCTGTAAAAGTTTTGTCGGGGTACGACAGGGTGCTCATTTGCACCTGGTCGCCTTCCCGGATGCTGGAAATATCCGATTCAAATACGTTGATCATTGCCCAGACATTGTGCAGGTCGGCCACTACAAAAATAGGATCGCTGTTATCCGGCCTCCATTGCATACTTTCAGCGGCTTTTTTGCTGATGATGAAACCTGGCACGGGGGCCGTCACCGCATACTTACCATAATGGTTGCCGCCATTAATATCCAGGATAGCTTTGGAACGTTTGAAATTCGCTTCCGCCTTATCATAGTTCCGCTTCGCCTCTTCATAGTCGCGTTGCGAGTTCAGACCGCTTTTATAGAACGATTCCGCAACTTCCAGGTCCCGTTTCGCCATTCTCATATCGTTGTCCGAAATCCTTTCGTCTGCTGTATAATTGGCCATTTCAGGGCTTTTGATAATTGCCAGCACCTGTCCCTTCTGCACGTAGTCGCCCGAGTGTACTTTTACCTCCGTCACAATGCCGCTCACCATAGGGAAGATACGCGCCGTCTTATCCTCGTTGGCGGAGATCTTGCCGGTAAGCAGGATTTCTGATTCCACCGACCTCGTTGTAGCCGTATCTACAACGAGCGTACGGAGCAGGGAATCGGTCAGCTTCCATTCAAAGGGTTGCTGGTCCGCATTCCTGCTGCCGCAGCCGTAACTAAACAGTAAAACAACAATTGTAGATATATAGTAGTATTGATTTTTGATCTGCATGCTAGAATATTTAATCAGGGATGAAATAGTTGTGAACCGGTGCTGTAGTTGATATTTTCCAGTGCGTGAAGCCTGTTGTATTTCAGCTCGTTCATTTTAAGCACATTGGAGCGGTAAGCGTCGTAGAGGTCCAGGAACTCCAGCAATCCCAGGTTCCTTGACTTGAAATTCTTTTCTACCTCCGTCATCATTTTCGTATAATCGTTTCCGAAATCCGGATCAAAATCTTCCAGCAGCTTTTCCGTACGGAGCGCCGATTCCAGGCTTAGCGCCACTTCGTGCGAGAGCTGATCTTCCTGCCCCTGCAGCTGCGCCTTGCTGCTTTCTGCCAGCGCTTTTGCGGTTTTTATGTTACCCTGGTTCCTGTTGAAGAAAGGTAAAGGCATGGATATATTCAAGCCGTTGTAATTCCTTTCGAAGTTGCCCTGCTTATCATAAGCAAAACCAACCTGCAGGTCGGGAACTGCCATTGCTTTTTGCAGGCGCAGGTTCAACTGGCTGTAGTTCACTGATTCCCGGGCTATTTTCAGGTCGTACCTGTTATGCCGGGCGGTATCCAGCAGCGCTTCGTAGCTGTATTGCAGTACGGGCGGTTTCCCTGTTTGTGCAGGCAACTCAGGTACGATATAAACAGTTGCGGGAATGCGGATCAACAGGGCCAGGTCGGAAACTGTTTGCCGGATATCTTCCTGCAGTTGCAACTGGTCATGTTGCAGGTCATAAAGCAATGACTTGATCCTGATCACTTCTTTGGGTGCGATGTTCCCGGATTCTTTCTGTTCTGTAAACGCTTTTACTACTTTTTGCAGGAAGGCGACCTGGTTTTGATAGGTAGATAGAGACTGTTGTTTATAATAGAGATCGTAGAAGTTATCGCGGAGCGAAAACCTGAGCGTACGCAGCAGGTCATAGAATTCGTATTCGCTCAGCTTTACCCCGCTCTGCGCCAGTTTCACGGCTTTATTGCGTTTACCCGCCAGTTTGATGAGTTGTTGTACCTGCAGGGTATTCTGCCCGGTATAACCGAGGTCGAACCACTTTTTCTCCGTATGGCTGTACAGCACATTTTCGAAGGTTACCTGCGGATTATCGTATAGCCGTGCGGTGATGATCCCCGCTTTTGCAGAGTCGATGCTATACTTCTGAACCAATAAGGGAATGTTCTTTTGCAACAGTTGTTGCTCGGCATCCGGAAGTGTAAGGTGCAGTGTGTCTGTTGTTTGCGCCCGGGCCTCAGACCTGAAGAGCACAGCAAACAGTACAAGGTAGGTACTTAATGCTAGTCTGGTGAACATACAATCGTTTTACGGTTGCAAAGATGACACCAGGCTATTAGCTGCCTATTAGAACCAGGTTAAAACAAAATTAGAATTTGAGATGCCTGGAGAAGAAGATATTAAAGGTGGTTCCCTGGTTTAATACGCTGCTGGCAGCGATGGTTGCGCGGTGTATCTGGAAGATCTTGCGCGACATGGAAAGCCCGATGCCATGCCCTTCAAACGAATGCGCGTTTTCGGCCCTGTAAAGGGGGAGGAAAATATTTTCCAGGTCTTCCGGTGCAATGCCTATACCACGGTCGCTGATCGACAATACAATCCCATCTTCCGTACAGGTTAACAAGGCAGTTACTTCCTGGTTGAAAGAAAACTTAAAGCCATTCCTGATGATATTCTGTAAAGCCACTACCAGCAAACGCCGGTTGCCGTAGATGCACAGCCGGTCTTCGTCTGCCGGCATGCCTGCCAGTTTTACGGTCAGCCTGGAAGGGGGATTAGCCGTCTTCCATTGGGCCTGTAGTTCCCAGAGCAATTCATCCAACCTGATCTTCTCAGCGTTTCCGCCGGTCAGGATAGAATCTATAGTGGTAAGCTGAAGCAGGCTATCGGTGATCACTTTTAGCTTTTCCGATTCTCCCAGTAAAGTATGCAGGGTTTCTTTATAGTATTCAATTTTCCGTTCATGCTGCAGCGTTACCTCAATTTCGCCGATAATGGTAGTAAGCGGAGTACGAAGTTCGTGCGAGGCATTGGATACAAAGGTGCGTTGCAGGTCAAAGGCCTGCTCGAGGTGTTGCAGCAGTCCGTTGAAGTTGGTAGCCAGTTCGGCGATCTCGTCTTTATTCTGACCGGCTTCCACACGCAGATGCAGGTTATTGCTCCTGATCTTCCTTACCTGCCTGTTGATCCCGTTGATAGGCGCCAGCGCTTTGGTAGCGTACCACTGGCCCATGAAGTAGGTGATCAGCAACGCTGCCAGCAACATAACGATCAGCATCCAGCGCAGGTACGCCAGTTGCTGAACGCCCATGCTGTTGCGGGCCGTGACGATCACTACAAAATCGCCCTGGTTGTCGGGGTAATAGATACCCAGGCCCAGTGTTTCTCCCTGTCTGAAGCGGTAGATCTCTTTTTTCCTGATGGTTTCGAGCAATGAAACAGGCCAGTTAAACCTGGATTGTTCTATGAATACGGGGTTGTTGTCCTGGTCATAAATGCTCCCGGATTCGTCAGGGATCTTTTCACGGTAGCTTTTCTCGATTTCCAGGAATTTCTTTTTCGTCAGTTCATCCTTTTCCAGGTAAACCTGGGCGGTAACAAGAGCCCGCATCTGCAACAGTTTATAAAAGCTGTTCTGTACAGAGTTGGCCGACAACAGGTATATCAGCAAAAACGCAATGCTCAGGATAATACCTGAAATCCAGGTAAACTGTAAGGATAAACGATGTTTTATTTTCATTTTTTCTCCTTCATGACATATCCCATACCCACTACGGTATGGATCAGTTTATCGCCGCTGAAACCTTTTTCAATTTTGTTCCGCAGGTAGTTAACATATACATCAATGGTATTGGTGCCGGTGTCGAATTCGAGTCCCCATACGGATTCGGCTATCAGGGCGCGGGACAGCACTTTGCCTGTATTTTTAAGGAATAGTTCCAGCAGGGAGTATTCTTTGGCTGTGAGTACGATCTCCTTCCCTTCCCTTGTTGCCAGTTTGGTTTGGGTATTCAACTGCAGGTCGGCTAACGACAGCACCGGTTCTTCCTTAAAATAAGGCGCCTGCCGGCGGGATAGCGCCTTTACTCTTGCTACCAGTTCAGAAAAATGAAACGGTTTGCCGAGATAATCATCAGCCCCGGCATTCAATCCGTCTACCACATCCTGCGTGGTGTTCAGCGCAGTGAGCATGAGGATAGGAGTACTTACATCCAGGGCCCGGAGGTTACGGCAGAGGGTGATGCCATTGATCCCGGCCATCATGATGTCCAGGATAATGAGGTCATGATCGTTTTCCAGGGCGGCCTGCTGGCCTGCAATAGCCGTATTGTACACGAACACCTGGTGATGATGCTCTTCCAGCCCCCGTTTGATAAAGGCGCCTACTTTTACTTCATCTTCAATTACCAGTATTTTCATATTCGATCCGATTGCCGCAAAAATAGGATAGTTTGAACCGGCATTGATTAAAGCGGGATTAAAATCGGCGGGGGCATGGACAATTTATTTATATCAGTTAGCTTTGCTGCTATCTAACCCGAAGAGATATTATCATGGATTTACCTGTTATCCGGACCGGAGAATTAATACTCAGACCTATTGAAGAGAAAGACACAGCGGCTATTTTCAAGTTGTTTTCAGATGAATCAGTGACCAGGTATATGGATATTGACGCCTTTTCAAATATTACCGAAGCCACTCATATTATCCAGTTTTTCAGGGAAAACCTGGAAAAGGGAGAAGGAATGCGTTGGGGGATAACATTGGAAGGCAGGGATGAAGTGATAGGCACCTGCGGTTATCACCGGATCAGCAAAACGCATTACAAAGCGGAAATGGGTTACGACCTGATGCCGGTTTACTGGGGTAAGGGGATTATGACAACGGCTATACAAGGCTTGTTGCAATATGGCTTTGAAGAGATGGAACTGAACAGGATAGAAGCCTTTGTAGATCCGGCTAATTCGGCATCTTCGCGGTTGTTGAAGCGATTGGGGTTTGAATATGAAGGATATTTGAGAGATGCATTTTTTGAGAAGGGGAAGTTTGTAGACGCGGAGCTATACAGCCGTTTGCGCCGCGACCATGCAAGAGAAGAGATTTTTTAACACGATACAGCATATGAGTTTACAGTTCAGGACGGCCACATTAGCGGATCTGCCGCGCATCGTCGAGATTTACAACAGTACGGTGCCGGGTAGAATGGTAACAGCAGATACCAGCCCGGTGAGCGTAGAAAGCCGTATCCCCTGGTTTGAAGCGCATGACGCCAGGAGGCCATTATGGATGATAGATAATGGAGAAGAAAATGTAGGCTGGATGAGTTTCCAGTCTTTTTACGGAAGACCAGCCTATAACGGAACTGTGGAACTGAGTATTTACCTGGCCGAATCTGCGAGGGGAAAAGGTTGGGGGAAAGAGATCCTGCGATATGCGATTGAAGTAGCGCCGAAATATGAAGTGCATACGTTGCTGGGGTTTATTTTCGCCCATAATGAACCCAGTATTAAATTGTTTGAGAGAACGGGGTTCAGGGAGTGGGCGAACCTGCCTGACGTAGCGGTGCTGGATGGCGTACCCAGAAGTTTAAAGATCCTTGGATATAAAATTTAGTTATGTGGTGGATATACGCATTGTTATCGGCCTTTTTCGCGGCCCTTACGGCGATCTTTGCCAAGATCGGGGTGGCCGATATTCCTTCTAACCTGGCAACGGCTATCAGGACCATCATTATCCTGGTTATGGCCTGGGCGATTGTACTGGCCAGGGGAGAATTGAAATCTGCCGGTGCGCTGACCAGGCATAGTATCCTGTTCCTCGTGTTATCAGGACTGGCAACGGGATGTTCCTGGATCTTTTATTTTAAGGCCCTGCAGGTAGGAGAAGTATCGAAAGTGGCGCCGGTAGACAAACTGAGCGTAGCTCTTACGATCATACTGGCGGCTGTTTTCCTGCAGGAGCATATAACGCTGAAAACGGCGGTAGGGGCCGGATTGATTATTGCCGGTACCCTGGTGTTGATATTAAAATAACGGGATCAGGGAGCCTGGATCTTGTATACGCATCTCCTGGCGCCGTTGATGATGTGCTCCATCCGGGAAACATTCAGCTCTTCACCGAGGATGTTCACGAATGTTCTCATTTCTGAGGTACAGATATTATCACATTCTGTGGCGGCGCAGCAGATCGGGCAGTGATTTTCTATAAAGTAGTAGGTATCTCCTTCTTTTCTCCATTCGGCCAGGTATCCTTCCGTAGAACGGATGGCCGCAAAGGAGGTAAGCCTGTTTTCCAGGCCGGTTACTCCGTCCAGGGCTTTACTGTATTTTTCGAACTGATTTTTTTCCCTGGCGTTCACTACATGTTCCAGGGCTTCTTTACCCAGTACATTTTTTATTGTTTGTATAAACTGGAGGGTGAGTTCGGTATGTGCGTCCGGGAAGCGGGCGTTACCGGCGGCGGTAAGGCTCCATTTCTGGACAGGGCGGCCTACGCCTTTAGAGATACTCTCGGCTTGCAGCAGACCTTCTTCTGCCAGTTTTAACAGTTGTAATCGGGCACCTTCGCTTGTAATACCCAATTCACTGGCCAGTTCGGCGGCAGACAGCGGTCCTTTGGTTTTGATCAGCGTCAAAAACCGGTCGGCAGCATTTCTGAGTCGTGATGGATAATTTTCCAAGTTCTTACTTGTTTTATTACACACGAATGTCGTAATTTTGTACCAGCTAAAAAAAAGATTTTGAGATTTTGGTGATTTTTGAGAGGGTTTTCATCAACATATAATCTCACAATCATTTTAATCTTAAAATATTAAATATTAATGAATGTTCTAATATTTAATGGTGCAATAGATGACAGGCCCTATGCGACCTCTAACAGGTTAGCCACTTACCTGGAAGAACAGTTCAGGGAAAGGGGATTTGACCCCACGGTTTTCAACCTGGGTTCGTCTCATATACCGATCTTTTCTTTAGAGGAATTGGCAAAGAAGCCGGAATCTGTAACAGAAATGTGTAATATATTCCGCCAGGCGGAATTGCACGTCTGGATGACGCCATTATACCACGGAGGCATGACAGGCGCCATGAAAAACTGTCTGGACTGGCTGGAGCTCACGAGTAAGTACGACCGTCCTTATTTAACCGGAAAGGTTGTAGCTTTGCTCTCTTGGGCAGACGGCACCCAGGCCATGCAGGGAATCAATGCGATGGATGCAGTGGCCAAGGCTTTGCGGGCATGGGTACTCCCCTACTCGCTGCCGATATTGAAAAACAATTTGTACGACCCGCAGACAAGCGAGTTTACAACGTTCTATAAAAGCAAGCTGGATACGATGGTGGATCTGCTTTGTGCAGCTAAATCGCATGTTACTGCAGGGATGATCACCAAACCGTAGCCATAGACAATATAAAAATTCTGAGTATGATAACCGTTTCAGAAAAAGCAGCATCATATATTAACGACCTGATGGTAAAAGAACATCATGAACCGGGCACTTTTGTTCGTGTTGGCGTAAAAGGTGGCGGATGTTCCGGGTTGGAATATGTGCTGAAATTTGAAAAAACTGAGGAAGAAGGCGACCAGGTATTTGAAGACAAGGGTATTAAGATCGTTGTTCAAATGAAAAGCCTGTTATACCTGTATGGTACAGAGCTGGATTATTCCGACGGATTGAATGGCAAAGGCCTTTTCTTCAATAACCCTAACGCAACCAGAACTTGTAGCTGCGGTGAAAGTTTTGCTGTCTGAGCAGGACGATGACCGGAGCGATCAAAACTTAAAACTTGTATGATCAACAGTAACGAAATAATAGATGATATAGCCAATAAGGAATATGAGTTTGGCTTTAGCACCGATATTGAAATGGAAATTGCGCCTCCCGGTTTAAACGAGGACATCATCCGTTTCATCTCGGCTAAAAAGAATGAGCCGGAGTGGCTTTTGGAATGGCGTCTGAAAGGGTTTGCTGCATTCAAGAAAATGGAGTTCCCCAAATGGCAGCACTTCAAAATGCCCGAACTTAATCTTCAGGCTGTATCCTATTATGCAGCGCCTCGCAAGAAGAAACAACTGAACAGCCTGGATGAAGTAGATCCTGAGCTGCTGGCTACATTCGAAAAACTGGGTATCCCGCTGAACGAACAGAAAGCATTGGCCGGTGTGGCAGTAGACGCAGTATTTGACAGCGTTTCCGTAGCTACTACCTTCAAAACAAAACTGAAAGAAATGGGCGTGATCTTCTGCTCTTTCGGTGAAGCCGTGCAGGAATATCCTGACCTGGTAAAAAAATACCTGGGCAGCGTGGTACCGCATACAGATAACATCTTTGCAGCCCTGAATTCGGCTGTTTTCTCTGACGGGTCATTCGTTTACATTCCAAAAGGCGTACGCTGCCCGATGGAACTGAGCACTTACTTCCGTATCAATGCCCAGAACACCGGACAATTCGAACGTACCCTGATCATTGCAGACGACAACAGCTATGTTAGCTACCTGGAAGGTTGTACTGCCCCGATGCGCGATGAAAATCAACTGCATGCGGCGGTAGTGGAACTGGTAGCGCTGGAACAGGCTGAGATCAAATACTCTACTGTACAGAACTGGTACCCTGGCGATAAAGACGGTAAAGGAGGTATTTACAACTTCGTTACCAAACGCGGTATCTGTAAAGGCGCCGGCAGCAAGATCTCCTGGACCCAGGTAGAAACAGGTTCTGCTATCACCTGGAAATATCCAAGCGTGATCCTCCAGGGAGATTATTCCGAAGGCGAATTTTACTCTGTTGCCGTAGTACGCAACAGGCAGATCGCAGATACCGGTACCAAGATCCATCATATTGGTAAAGGCACTAAAAGCCGTATCATTTCCAAAGGTATTTCTGCCGGCCATGGCGACAACAGTTACCGCGGACTGGTAGCAGTTGGACCCCGCGCAGAAAATGCCCGCAACTTCACCCAGTGCGATTCGCTGCTGATAGGCAATCAATGCGGTTCTCACACCTTCCCGTATATCGAGTCAAGGAACAAAACCGCTATGATCGAGCACGAAGCCACTACCTCCAAGATCGGGGAAGACCAGATCTTCTACCTGAACCAAAGAGGTATTGATACCGAGAAAGCAGTTGCGCTGATCGTAAACGGATACGTGAAGGAAGTGCTCAATCAATTACCAATGGAATTTGCGGTAGAAGCACAAAAATTATTATCAATCACATTAGAAGGAAGCGTTGGATAATTCATTATCCAATTACAAATACAGAACGAAATAAAAACAATCATGCTGACGATTAAAAATCTGCACGCAGAAGTAGAAGGAAAAAAGATTCTGAAAGGCATTAATCTCGAGATCAACAAAGGAGAAACACATGCCATCATGGGACCGAACGGCTCTGGTAAAAGCTCCCTGGCCTCTGTGCTGGCGGGCCGCGACAACTACACCGTAACAGAAGGTGAAGTTTGGTTCAATGGTAAAAACCTGTTGGAGTTATCCCCGGAAGACCGTGCCCGTGAAGGCGTATTCCTGGCGTTTCAATATCCTGTTGAAATCCCGGGCGTATCAAATCTTAACTTCCTTAAGACTGCGCTGAACGAGATCAGAACTTATAAAGGTCTTCCTCCCCTCGAAGCAAAAGAGTTCCTGAAACTCACCAAAGAAAAACAACAACTGGTTGACTTTCACTCAAACCTGATGAACCGTTCCCTGAACGAAGGATTCAGCGGCGGTGAAAAGAAACGTAACGAAATATTCCAGTTAGCGATGCTGGACCCTCAGCTCGCAATCCTGGATGAAACAGATTCCGGTCTGGACATCGATGCCCTCCGTATCGTTTCCAATGGCGTTAACAAACTGCGCGACGCCGAAAAATCATTTGTAGTAATTACTCACTACCAACGTTTGCTGGAATACATCATTCCTGACTTCGTACACGTACTTTACAATGGCCGTATCATTAAAACCGGTACCAAAGAACTGGCACTGGAGCTGGAAGAAAGGGGCTACGATTGGCTGAAAGAGGAATTACATTTGAAAGAATCTGTTTAAGAGTAATCAACGATTACTTTAACAAAAACTAGTTAGGAAGAATTATGACAAGCGATATGACATTGCCGTTTTACCAGGCGCTTACAGCAGATGTAACTGCACTCTCGGCCCAGCTTCCGCTGGCCGCAGACAACCTGCAAGACATCCGCCGCTCTGCCCTGGAGCGTTTTAAAGCCATCGGGCTGCCTACGCTGAAAACGGAAGAATGGCGTTTTACCAATATTCAGCGTTACCTGAAAGAATTCCCGTACGAACTCCAGCAAACACCGGTTGCCGTATCTGCGGACACCGTTGCCGCTGCTGCGATCCCGGGCCTGGACTGCTACCGCGCCGTATTGGTGAACGGTCATCTGCAAACCGAATTATCCGAATTGCCTGCCGGTAAAGGTATTATCATCGGTGCGCTGAGCGCTCATACAACCGCTCCGGGTTTCACCACCTGGTTCAACGAACAGCCTCACCTGGCCGAAGCCGTGCTGGCGCAGTTAAATACAGCCCTCTTTGCAGACGGCCTGTATATTGAACTGGCAGCCAACACCGTACTGGATAAACCGCTTCACCTGGTGAACGTATATACCAGCAACTCCCCTGCTTTCGTTCAGCCACGCCATTTATGGATCCTGAACAGAAGCGCCGCCGCTACCATTATCGAATCCACTGTGCATCCCGACAGCCAGGCTGTTACCTTTGCCAACAGTGTACTGGAAACAGTAGTAATGGATAACGCAGAACTCTGGCATTACAATGTTCAACTGGGGGCCGCCAACTTCCGCGAAGTGCATACAACCGCTACCCATCAACATAAAGATAGCCGTTATCATCACTTCAACTTTACATTACCGTCCACTCCTTTTACCCGCAACAACCTCAGCGTTGCTTTAAAAGGCAGTCATACGGAAACAAACCTGAAAGGATTCTACCTGGCTAACCAACACCAGCATGTAGACAATCATACTTTCATGGATCATATCATGCCTGACTGTTACAGCAACGAGCTGTATAAAGGAGTACTGCTGGATAATGCCAACGCAGTGTTCACAGGCAAGATCCTGGTACACCAGGAAGCTCAGAAAACAAACGCTTTCCAGCAGAATAACAACCTGCTGCTGGGCGATAAGGCAGATATCAACTCCCAGCCTCAGCTGGAGATCTATGCCGACGACGTAAAATGCAGTCACGGGTTCACCGCTGGCCAGTTCAGTGAAGAATCCATGTTCTACCTGCGTTCAAGAGGTATAGGAGAAGATGCTGCAAAAGCACTGATGGTAAATGCATTCTCTCATGATATCACCAGTGAAGTAAATGTGCCTGAACTGCAACAACAATTGCAGGCTCAGATTGCGGGAATCATGAATAACTAAACGACAATGGAACAAATTGCTAACATAGTGGCCGGACTTGATGTAGAAAAGGTAAGAAAAGATTTTCCTATCCTTGGTACACAGGTTCATGGCAAGCCTTTGGTATACTTCGATAATGGTGCTACCACCCAGAAGCCTCAGGTAGTAATAGATGCGGAAGCTCGTTATTATGAAAACTATAATAGCAATGTTCACCGTGGGGTTCACCATCTGAGCCAGGTAGCTACCAATGCTTATGAACAGGCCAGGCAAACAGTGGCCAGCTTCATCAATGCAGCTCATTCTCATGAGATCATCTTCACCAAAGGAACAACAGACGGTATCAACCTCGTTGCCAACGCCATGAGCCGCCGCTTCCTGAAAGCCGGCGATACCGTGATCATTTCCGCTATGGAACACCATAGCAATATTGTTCCCTGGCAGATTGCCTGCGAAGATAACGGAGCTACCCTGAAAGTGATCCCTATCAACGAAAAAGGAGAACTGCAAATGGAGGCTTTCAAAGCCATGCTGGACGAAACCGTGAAGATCGTTGCGGTTACCTACGTTTCCAACACCATGGGCACTATCAATCGCGTTGAAGAGATCATTGAATTAGCGCATGCAAAAAATATCCCTGTACTGATAGATGCAGCACAGGCTATTCAGCATATCAGCATTGATGTTCAGGCCCTGAAGCCCGACTTCCTTGCCTTCTCCGGCCATAAGATCTACGGTCCTACCGGTACCGGGGTTTTATACGGAACTACCGAATGGCTGAATAAACTGCCCCCTTACCAGGGTGGCGGGGATATGATCAAGACCGTAACTTTTGCAAAGACCACTTACAATGAACTGCCCTATAAATTTGAAGCAGGAACGCCTAATATAGCCGGCGCAATCGCTTTAGCGGCAGGCATTGAATACCTGCAGGGGTTAGGACTTGAAAAAGTACAGCAATACGAAGAAGAGTTAATGACCTACGCGTTGCAGGAACTCAGGAAAATTGACGGGCTCAGGTTGATAGGCGACGCCGCACACAGAAGTGGCGCTATCTCCTTCCTCGTTCATAATATCCACCCGTTTGATATGGGCGAGTTGCTGGATCAGCAGGGTATTGCTGTAAGAACAGGACATCACTGTACCGAACCCCTCATGGATCTGTTCAGGATCCCGGGAACTGTACGTGCTTCCCTTTCTTTTTATAATACCAAAGAAGAAGTAGACAAGCTGGTAGCAGGCGTTAAAAGAGCCGCTTCCATGCTTTTGTAAAAAAGGCGAATATGACGATTAAGGAAATACAGGAAGATATTATTTCAGACTTTTCGATGATGGGCAACTGGGAGGATAAATATGAATATATCATCCAACTGGGTAAGGAATTGCCGCTCATCCCCGAAGAATTCAAAACCCCCGATAATCTTATCAAGGGTTGCCAATCCAGGGTTTGGCTGCATACAGAACTGAAAGACGGCAAACTTTATTTTACCGCCGACAGCGATGCAGTGATCACCAAAGGATTAGTAAGCCTGATGATCCATGTACTTTCCGGTCATACGCCCCAGGATATTGCAACAGCGGATATTTTTTTCATCGACGCCATAGGACTGAGCAGCCATCTCTCTCCTACCCGCTCCAACGGGTTACTGAGCATGCTGAAACAAATGAAGCTCTATGCAATTGCCTATCAAGCTAAAATTAACCAGCAATGAGTGAAGCTGAATTAAGAGAAGAAATAATAGCGCAGTTAAAAACGGTTTATGATCCTGAGATCCCCGTGAATATCTGGGAACTGGGCCTCGTTTACGCTATTAAGATCAAAGAAGACAACCGCATTGGCATTGATATGACGCTCACTGCGCCGGGTTGCCCTGTAGCCGGGGATATTATCCGGGAAGTAGATGAAAAAATCCGGAACATTGAAAGCGTTTCGGAAGTTGATGTTCATCTGACCTTTGACCCGCCATGGACTAAAGAAATGATGAGCGAAGAAGCCCGCCTCGAACTGGGATTCCTTTGATTATTCACTGATTTTTTTCATAAAATAAAAGCCAAATACCAAATACACTGCGTAGTGAATTTGGATATTTGGCTTTTATTTTATGAAACATTTATTTTGTGATATCATTCATTAATAATAAAACAGTTCGATTTTTTTGTTTTGCTGCGAAAGGAGATCGCTATGCCAGTTCACCCATACTTTCTGCCTTACAAATTCAAAAGATCAACATTAAGTTATGTTAAACCTGTCTGATGACCAAGTGCTGGCATTAGCACCTGACGACTCATCCCGCAAATCAGGGAAAGACCTGGCCAACCCGGCCAAATGGGTCAGCAAAGGCGTCAATGAACTTGCCCTCTGGGGCGAATGCCAGGGAAGTGGAAGCAAGCCATATCAAACCCAGGTGGATACCATTAATATGGCCTTCAAATGCAGTTGCCCAAGCCGCAAATTCCCCTGTAAACATAGTCTGGGACTGATGCTGTTGTATGCGCGCCAGCCCGGAACCTTCACCGATAATACTCCACCTGCCTGGGTAAGCGAATGGCTTTCCAAAAGGGCGGTGAAAGAAGAGAAAAAAACAGCCCCCGACAAAGCCCCTGATGCTGAAGCCCAGGCCAAACGCCAGCAGGCCCGTATCCGGAAAGTACAGGACGGGATAGAAGAACTTACCCAATGGCTGAAAGACATTGTCAGGAACGGGATCATCGATCTCCCCGAGAAAGACTATTCGTTCTTCGACAATATCAGCAAACGAATGATAGACGCCCAGGCGCCGGGACTTTCCAATATGGTGAAAGAACTCTCCGAAGCAGGCTTCTACCAGGAAGGCTGGCAATCTCCCTTCCTGGAAAAACTGGCCCGCCTGTACCTGACCATCCAGGGCTTTAAACGGCTGGACCTCCTCCCCTCCGCACTGCAACAGGATATCCGTACATTGATCGGCTTCCCCGTGTCGCAGGACGAACTGAAAGAACAAACCGGCATCACCGACTCCTGGCTGATACTGGGCAAACAAAGCACGGAAGAAGACCGGCTGATCTCCGAACGGTATTGGCTATACGGACAAAGGTCGTCGCGCCCCGCACTGGTATTGCAGTTCTATATGCGCAACCAGGGCTTGCCGCCACTGACGCTGCTGCCCGGCGCCACTATCAATGCAGAACTGGTGTTCTACCCTTCTGCTTCCCCGTTAAGAGCATTGATCAAACAATACACTACCGTTCCCGCCGCTACCCCATTCAAAGGACATAGCAACTGGGAAGAGCTGATGAACGCGCAAACCGCCATCAGCGAGGTACTTCCCGTTTATAACGAGCAGGTATATACGATAGACCACCTGTCGCCGGTCTGGCACCAGTCGCAATGGTGGCTGCAAGACAAACAGGAAATGCTGATGCCCGTAAAGAAAGACTTTGCGGATATCTGGAAACTGCTGGCTATCGGCGGAGGACAACCCTTACCAATGGCAGTAGTAGGAAAAGGAATGGAATACCAACCCATCGGGGTATGGATTAACGAGGAATACAACTTACTATAATGGACCAGTGGAATAATATAGTGAATATAGGATTGCTGGGCACCGGGCGGAAAACGCCCGCCCCGCAGGACTTCCAGGAGCCGCTGCAGGCGCCTGCCCAACAGATCCTGGATAACGCGGGAACCGACAGGGAAGAACAATTCCTTCAACTGGCCGCCCTTAGCTTTGGTTACCGGCAAAGCGGCATGCAGGCGGTAAAAGCTGCCGTTACGCCCTTGCCCGCGTGCAAACCGGAAGTGAAACCATACTGCTCCCCTGCCGCTATTGCCGCGTTGAAACAGGTAATGGACATAGAAAGCATTCCTTTATTGCAAAAATGGCTGGAATACTGCGTTGCACAACAGGTGCTTATTCCTCCCGCCATCTTGCCAACGTTGCTGGATAAAGCATGGAAATATAAATCGCTCCGCACCCTGGTAGCCGCAGCAGGCGGACACCGGGCCGAATGGTTAGGGCAGCTGAACAACGACTGGAACTTCTCCAGGGTAGTGGAAACACCGCAGGACAAATGGGAGAACGGCGCAACCGCTCAACGGGTGGAAGTATTAAAAGAAATGCGTTTAACCGATCCCGTTACCGCCCTTAGCTGGTTGCAGGAAACCTGGTCGAAAGAAAGCGCCGGTGTTAAAACAGAATTCCTGAACGCTATTGAACCAACCATCCGGGAAACAGATACAGACTGGCTGGAAACGTTGGTGAACGAAAGAAGCAAACAGGTAAAAGACCAGGCGCTTAAACTGTTGAAAAAGCTCCCTTCCTCTTCCTGGCATGCGAAGTATTGGGATATTGTTTCAACTGCCATCCGGGTAGATGGAAATAACGTAACCATTTCATTGCCGCCTATCGACGACAGCATTTTCCAAAGCGGGATAGATAAGCTCAGCAACGACAGGAAAATAAGCGACGAAACGTATATCCTGTACCAGCTGATAGAGTTGATACACCCCTCTTATTGGGAAAAATTCCTGGACAGAACAGCTGCGGAAGCGATCAGCTTTTTCAGCGAACACCCGGCCTTACAGGCTTTTATTCCGGCCCTGATACAGGCTACCGCCTGGTTTAAATACCAGCCATGGGCACAGGCGCTCATGCAGAACAGTGAAGTATGTCATATCGAGATACTGCCGCTGTTGCCGGCAGCACAACAACAGGCGGTATGCGAGCAGTTCTTTGATCAGCAGCAGGAGGCGATCACCCGGTGCGCCGGCGATTTCACTACTCAGTGGAGTTTTACACTGGCGAAGCAGATACTCAGCTTTGCCGCTACCCAACCTTATGTATACAACCAAACTTACATGAATAATGTCATCCATCTTATACCGGTGAAGATCGCCGACACGCTGGACGACATACAAGCTCCCGATAACTGGCAAACCGGCTACTGGAGCAATATTAAAACTCACCTGCGTAAACTGCTGCAAGTAAAAAAACAGGTAGAATCACTTTCATCAATTTGATTAATCTATTTCAATTATGTCAGAAATCTTACGTTACCACGCCGAACAACTTTTCGCGGAAGAATTAGAAGAGCTCAGGAAACAGGACACAGGGAAAAAGCCGCATAACTGGCTGCTTTCGCCGCAGTCGGTGGTTACCTACCTGGTTGGCGGAACATTGAAGAACGGTTTTGAAGTAAGCGCTAAATATATAGGAAGCCGCAGGCTTATGGAAATTGCAGTAGCTACCCTGGCTACCGACAGGGCGCTGCTCCTGTACGGGCTTCCGGGTACAGCAAAAAGCTGGGTGAGCGAACACCTGGCGGCTGCCATCAGCGGCGATTCTACCCTGATCATCCAGGGTACTGCCGGCACCAGTGAAGAAAGCATCCGTTATGGCTGGAACTATGCCCGTTTGCTGGCCGAAGGCCCAAGCCCGAATGCACTGGTTGAAACGCCTGTGATGCGGGCGATGAAAGACGGAAAAATTGCAAGGATAGAAGAACTGACCCGCATAGGCGCCGACGTTCAGGATACCCTCATCACCATCCTTTCCGAAAAAACAATGCCCATCCCTGAACTGAACACAGAAGTTCAGGCCAGCAAAGGGTTTAACGTAATCGCTACCGCCAATAACCGGGATAAAGGAGTGAACGAACTATCCAGCGCCCTGAAACGTAGGTTCAATACCGTTATACTGCCTGTCCCGGAATCCATGGAAGAAGAAATTGATATCGTAAGAAGAAGAGTGGAAGGATTTGAGAAAGTGATGGAACTGCCGGCAGAGAAACCGGCACTGGAAGAGATACGCCGGATCGTGACCATTTTCAGGGAACTGAGGAATGGCGTGACCCTCGACGGGAAAACGAAGATCAAATCGCCCGGCGGTACCTTAAGTACTGCAGAAGCTATTTCTGTAGTGAACAACGGCCTGACGCTGGCTGCTTACTTCGGCGACGGCCAGTTGAAAGCCGCCGACCTGGCCGCCGGTATTATCGGCGCCGTAGTAAAAGACCCGGTACAGGATAAACTGGTATGGCAGGAATACCTGGAAACAGTGGTAAAGACCAGGGACGACTGGAAAGATGTTTACCGTGCCTGCAGGGACCTGGCCTAATGTTAACCTTAATCTGAAAACATGTCTGTACATCTATTAGGCATCCGGCACCATGGTCCGGGCTCCGCCAGGAATGTGAAAGCATTCCTGGAAGAACTGGAACCGGATATTGTGCTCATAGAAGGCCCCCCGGAAGCTGACAGCCTGCTGGAATGGGTAGCGCATGAACAATTGCAGCCGCCGGTGGCCATATTGGCTTACCAGCCGGACCAGCCGCAACGCGCCTGTTTTTACCCGTTTGCCACTTTTTCGCCCGAGTGGCAGGCGATGTTATACGCCAAACAAAAGAACATCCATGTGCGATTCATGGACCTGCCGCTGGCCCATGTTTTTGGTTTGGAAAATGAGGCAAAGGAAAAAGCGGAACAGGAGCTGGAACAAGAGGAAGCAACGCAGCCCGACAGCCTGAATAACAATACTGATGCTGTTGTTACGGAAGAAGAAGTAACAGCAGACCTCATACCGGAACAGAGAAGAGATCCTATCAGCATGCTGGCGGAAGCTGCCGGGCATGATGACGGAGAAAAGTGGTGGGAACATATGTTTGAATACCGCCAGGACCAATCGGAAGTTTTTGAAGCGATCCATGATGCAATGGCGGCTTTAAGACAGGAACTGCCCCGGGCCAACGACCGCATGGAAAAGCTGAGAGAGGCTTACATGCGTAAATGTATCCGCCAGGCAGAACGTGAAATGTTCCAGAAGATAGCAGTGATCTGCGGCGCATGGCATGCCCCTGCCCTGCGGGAAATGCCTTCACAGAAGAACGACAACGATCTGCTGAAAGGCTTACCTAAAGCGAAAGTAGCCTGTACATGGATACCATGGACGTATAGCCGCCTCAGTTATGAGAGCGGGTATGGCGCCGGTATACCTTCGCCCGGCTGGTATGAGCATATCTGGGAATATCCCAAAGATGACGGCACCCGCTGGATGGCGCTTGTGGCCAAACTATTCCGCGAACGGCAACATGATACTTCCGTTGCTCATGTAATGGAGGCCGTACGGCTGGCCAATGCGCTGGCATCGCTCAGGCAATATTCAAGACCTGGGCTGGAAGAACTGAATGAGGCTACCCTCAGCGTTCTTTGCAATGGCGAACCTATAGGCATGCAACTGATCCGCGATGAACTGATCGTCAGGAACCGTATAGGCGCTGTACCAACAGAAATCCCCGCGCCTCCCCTGCACGCAGATATCCTGCGGTTGCAGAAGAAACTCCGCCTGCCGGCAACAGCCGATTTCAAGGATTATTCGTTAGACCTGAGGAAAGAAACAGACCTGGAAAGAAGTATTTTCCTGCACCGGTTATTGTTGCTGGGCATCAACTGGGGAACTACCTACGAAACAGGTGGTAAAGGCACTTTTAAAGAGCAATGGCGTTTGCAATGGAGCCCGGAACTGTCAATAGATATCATCGAAAAAGGCAACTGGGGAAATACAGTGGAAGAAGCGACAGCCAACTATGTTACGGATAAAACCAGACAGGCCGCCTCGCTCAATGAAGTTTGCCGCCTGCTGGAAGCGGCCATCCCTGCTGAGCTGCCGGCGGTGATAGATATGATCATCCACGCCATCAATAACCTGGCTGCCGCCTCGGGAGACGTATTGCAACTGATGGAAGTGATCCCTTCGCTGGTAAGGATCAGCCGATACGGCAACGTAAGAAAAACGGATGCAGCGTTGGTCGACGGTATCACCTATAGTATGGTAGACCGCATCTGTGTAAGTTTGCCCGCTGCCTGCACATCGGTTGCAGAAGATGCGGCACAGTCGCTGCTCGACCTTTTTTACTCCATGAACGACGCAGTAGGCCTGTTGCAACAG
Source organism: Chitinophaga terrae (ex Kim and Jung 2007) (assembly GCF_900107795.1). Classification (GTDB taxonomy): domain Bacteria; phylum Bacteroidota; class Bacteroidia; order Chitinophagales; family Chitinophagaceae; genus Chitinophaga; species Chitinophaga terrae. Next base: position 79,975 of record NZ_FNRL01000019.1, on the reverse strand, counting down.
GAAGCATTATCGGCCTCGTGGCAGCAAACGCTCAGGAGTATTTCAGGCAACCAGGCTACAGCCCCGGTGATCGGCGGCTATGCTACCCGGCTGCTGTTCGACGCCAAACAACTGGACGAGGAAACGCTGGGCAAGCTTTTCAGCGTATCTATGTCGCTGGCCCAGCCGGCGGCGGTTTCGGCCTCCTGGCTGGAAGGATTCCTGAAAGGCAGCGGTACATTATTATTGCTGGACGACACGCTGTGGGGAATGATCTACCAGTGGATAGAACACCTGGAAAATGATATTTTCACACAGGTATTGCCGTTATTACGCCGTACCTTTTCTAACTTTACCTCCCCGGAAAGAAGGAAACTGGGTGAGAAAGTAAGGACCGGGCAGGTAGGGTCCGTTCATAACCAGGCGGTTCCCGGAACGATCAACACCGACAGGGCAGCCAGAGGAATACCGGTTATCATGCAGATACTGGGATTTACAGACCCTAAATTAGTTTGAGATGGGGAATGAAGAACAACTACGCAGATGGCGGCTGATACTGGGAGGAGACCAGAACGACGGAACCTCCTGTTCGCTGGATAAAACTGATCTGCAGATCGATAAAACATTGGAAGCGCTATACGACAGCAACCGGAAAGGCGGTTTAGGAGCCAGCTCTCCTAATGTAAGCCGCTGGCTGGGCGATATAAGGACTTATTTTCCATCATCTGTGGTGCAGGTAATGCAGAAAGATGCCTTAAAAAGGCTTAATTTAACCCAGATGTTGCTGGAAAAGGAGATGTTGCAGAATGTAGCGCCGGATGTACACCTGGTAGCTACTTTAATGACACTGAGCCAGGTGATCCCTGAAAAAACCAAGGATACAGCCAGGCAGGTTGTTAGAACAGTGGTAGATGAATTGATGAGGAAACTGGCGCAGCCTACCCAGCAGGCCATCACCGGGAGCCTGAACAGGAGTGCAAGGAACCGGCGCCCGCGCAAGAACGAAATTGACTGGAAACAGACCATACAACAGAACCTGAAACACTACCAGGAAGAGTATAAAACAATTATTCCTGAAACGCTTATCGGGTACGGAAGGAAGCGTTCAGCACTAAAAGAAGTTGTACTTTGCCTGGATCAAAGCGGGTCAATGGGTACATCTGTTGTTTATTCTGGTATATTTGGGGCTGTAATGGCATCTATCCCGGCCCTGAAAACCCAGATGGTGGTTTTTGATACAGCAGTGGCAGATCTGACAGAAGAGCTGCAAGACCCGGTAGAACTGCTGTTTGGCGTTCAGCTGGGAGGAGGTACCGATATTAACGCAGCTTTGCAATATTGCGAACAAATTATCACCCGGCCTTCAGACACCGTGCTGGTACTGATCACAGACCTGTATGAAGGAGGGAATGAGAACGAAATGCGTAAACGTTTTGTACAATTAAGTGCAGCAGGTATACAAGTAATTGTGTTACTTGCATTAAATAACGATGGAGCGCCGTCATACGACCATGAGAATGCCCAGTTCCTGGCCAACCTGGGTATTCCTGTCTTTGCCTGCACTCCTGATAAATTCCCTGATATGATGGCTATGGCCCTGAGCAAACAGGATACTGCCCAATGGGCCGCCAAAGAAGAAATAATGCTGAAAAAATAAAAAACAGAATCCATTTATTACCTTATGCCGTATACAAAGGAAACTTTACTACCTCTAGTTGAAGAACTGAAACAACGGAACAACTATGAAAACATCGCTGCAACTATACAAGCCGGGGTAGATTTCCTTACAGGGCAATCCTTTGAAATTCCTATTTTTACTGAAGTTGCTGCTGCACAGCCCCTGGGCCGGTTCACAGCTTTACTTCAGGCGCCTGACCTATGGAATGAAAACGACCGATTAGTACTTCAGCTTATTTCATCACCCGTTACATGGGAAGCCTGCAAAGACGCTTTCCTCAAAACGCTGATCCCCACATTGGACCTTCCTGGTACCTCCAGCTCCATTGTGCAACGATTCAGTAATTTCACCAACTTCCTCCAGCAACAAGGATGCACGCCGGAAGAAATAGGATCGGCTATGATCGATCACTCAGGGCACGGGAATAACTACGACCTGTCGCCGCTGAAATTCTCCCCGCTCCGCAAATTCCTGCAGGACCTTATTAAAAGCGCAGATCACCAGACCGTTTCCGCCTATCTTCAAAGATGGAAAGCAAAGGGCTGGAACTCCCTGTTCTACCGCCTCCTGGCCAAGGGGCACCCCGACAAGGAAGCTGAATATCTGGATAGCATCTTCCGGTCAACAGCCCATGCCGCACCTTTAATGAAGGTTATGTTGCAACAGAACTTTACCAGGTTCGAGCCGCTGATCGAAAATGCAGTAGCGCAATGGTCGTCCGCCGCCGCATTTAACAATGCGTTATCGGGTTACTACCTGCTGGCAGGTCATCTCCCGGAAAAATACCTGCAAAAAATGATAGCCGCCGCTTATTCGTTCCTCGACAGCGACGCTAACGATGCAGATAATAAAGAGAATGAACTGGCCGTAAAAGAACTGCTGAAACACGACCTGCAAAACGTTGTTCCTTACCTGCAACAACATGTTGCCGGCAAACGCTCCCTGCATAGCGGAGCTTTCCAGGCAATTGCAGACGCCCTGCAAAACGAGGCCGTCCCCTTGCTGCTGCAGGCATTGCAAAATGACTACGATGCCCGCACTGTGTTGCCGGTATTGGTACAGTTGGATCCTAAGCTCTACGTGGATGAGCTCTGGCCATTTACGCTGCACAGCCTGAAATCTGTCAGGTCGCTGGTTGCGCCGGTACTTGCCACGCATCCGCAAGCCCTGGAAAAAGCAGGCGAATTGCTGCAGCATAAAAAAGCAGATCAACGGCTCACCGCCGTTCAGATCCTCTGCCGGATCAACACGCCGGAAGCTCACCAGATCCTGCAGGCAACCCTGCATAAAGAAGTGAACGACGATGCAAGGGACCTGATGATAGAAACACTGGGCGCCGGTCAATCCGGTTCCGTAGAAGAACTGGTAGCGGCAGCCAGAAAACGAAATAAACTTTCAAAACCACTGGACAGATCCATAGATGAAACCTTCTTCCCTCCTCTTTACCTCCTGGATGGGACAGTTGCATCCGCGGATACCGTACGCTTCCTCCTTTACCGCATGTCGCGGGCCCAGGGCATTAAACCAGACCTGGAAGCCAAACAGCTTTTACAACAGGTAGACAGGGCCAGGAGCAGCACTTTCGGCCAGTACCTCTTCCAACTGTTCCTGGATAGCGGTTCCGATACCAAGCTCAAATACCTGCTGATGATCGCAGCCGCCACATCGGACGACAGCCTGGTAGTGCCATTGCAGACAACTGTTCAACATTGGATCGATACCAAGAAGTTCAAGTTGATGGAAATAGGCGTTGGCGCACTGGCCATGCATGGCAGCCATGCCGCCCTGAGAGCGGTAGAATTTTTCACCCGCCGCTACAGGACCAAAAAGGCCAACGTAGGACTGGCTGCTATGGCCGCATTACAGGCAGCCGCAGAAGAACAGGGCGTAAACGTTCATGAGTTGTGCGACAACATTGTTCCAACCTTTGATTTTGAGAACAGGTACAAAACGTTTATGATCAAAGACGAAGTGTATTATGCCTCGCTGGATCAAAACTTCAAACCTATCTTCTTCAATAAAAAATACAAACTGCTTAAATCTTTGCCGGCAGCAGTGGCGCCGGCAACCAAAGAGTCGTTTAAATCGCTGGCCAAAGCGATAGCAGAGGTAGTGAAGATCCAGGCCGAACGTTTCGAGCAGTTCCTCGTGATGCAGCGAAAATGGAAAGTGAATCAATGGAAACAGATGGTTCAACAGTCTGTTATCCTTCATCTCCTGGCAACGAAGATACTTTGGGCGGTATTTGATGAAAACGGCCAATTGATCAACTGTTTTTCTTATAAAGAAGATGGCAGTATGACGGATATCGCCGATGCACCGGTATTTTTACCGGCCAACGCCAAAATAAGCATCGCTCACCCGGTTTATCTTGAAAGCGGTGTGCTTCAATGCTGGAAGCAAAAATTTATTGCAGAAAACATTACCCCGGTCTTTCCTCAATTGGAAAGACCGGTAGCCGCTTTGGTGCCGGAAGCGGCACTCAATACGCTGGTACTGGATTTTGAAGACCTGGTGATGCAGACAGAATCTTTCGCCCGTCATATGGAGCAAAAAGGCTGGAAGCTCAGTGAAGGAATGGAAGGCGAATATCTTTACTCCTGGTATAAGACGAATGAAGAACAGCAGCTGGAAGCAATAATTGAAATGAGCAGCATATACCAGGACGATAGTTTTCACTACAGGCTGGGATCTATGTACTTTGTTGATAAAACCAAAACCTCGCTGCGCTGGTTCAATAACGTGGACAAAGAAGCGCTGGATTGCCTGCTGCCGTTGAAGAATGTGCCGCCCGTGTTCTATTCGGAAGCGATCATGGACCTGGCGAGCAATAGTTAGAAATAATGGGATTTTTATTGTATTTTATCGCGTATTATCACGTGAACAATAAAAAAAGCCCGTATGCAAAAACTAAGAACAGCGCTGGCTGGCGTCTTTGTATTTTTACTGAGCGTCAGCACTGTTTCCGCCAATGTGATCCATGTTATTCCGCAGCCCTCGGAAATGACCGCGCAAGATGGCAGCTTCTCATTTACCGGCGCCACGGCCATTATACCCAATGGCAATACTACTGAGGCCAAATTTCTCCAGACTTATTTATTGCAGCAGTTCCACCTGGATGTTCCGCTGAAGAACAAAGCCGATAACGGCGCCATTCAACTTATTTTGAACAAGCAGCTCCGGCAGGCATTGGGAGAAGAAGGTTACAAGCTCGATGCGAACAGCAACCGGATACAGATAACCGCAGCTACCAGCACCGGTATCTTTTATGGCATCCAAACCCTTCGCCAGCTGGTAGAGAAAAACGGCGGGCAGGTTACTGTTGCCGGCGTTAAAATCACGGATAAGCCCCGCTTCGGATGGAGGGCTTTTATGCTGGATGAAGGCCGCTATTTTAAAGGAGAACAAGTGGTAAAGAAGCTGCTCGACGAAATGGCAAGATTGAAGATGAATGTTTTTCACTGGCATTTAACAGATGACCAGGGCTGGCGTATAGAGATCAAAAAATATCCCCTGCTTACCAAAGTAGGCGGACGCAGGGACTCTACCCAGATCGGCGGCTGGAATAGCCCGAAATACGACGGTAAGGTGCATGAAGGCTATTATACCCAGGACCAGATAAAAAACATCATTCAGTACGCCGCACAAAGGCATATTACCATTGTACCGGAAATTGAGATGCCGGGCCACTCCAGCGCCGCTATTGCAGCCTATCCCTGGTTAGGCGCCTCTCCCACTCCAATCAAAGTTCCCGGCAAGTTCGGCGTACATTACGATGTATTCAACGTTGCCAACCCGAAAGTGGTAAGTTTCCTGGAGGATGTACTCACAGAAGTGATTGCACTTTTCCCTTCAAAAGTGATACACATCGGGGGCGATGAAGTAAAATACGATCAATGGAAAGCCGATGCTAACGTGCAGGCATATATGAAGTCGCATAACCTGGCTACTCCTGCTGATCTGCAGATTAGTTTCACCAATGCCATTTCCAATTTCCTGGCTGGTAAAAACCGCAGGATGATGGGCTGGAACGAGATCATGGGCAGCAAACTCCATGAATTCACCAACGCATCAGACGCCAATGCTACGCAAAAACTGGCGCAGGGCACTATCGTACAATTCTGGAAAGGAGAGCTGAACCTGATCACTGACGCGGTTTCCAAAGGATACGACGTAGTCAACTCGTACCATGCAATGACTTACCTGGACTACGATTACAAATCTATTTCCCTGGAAAAAGCATATAGTTTTGATCCGATCCCTGCAGGACTGGACCCTAAGTATCATTCGAAGATCCTGGGATGCGGATGCCAGATGTGGGGAGAATGGATACCTGATGAAGCTTCTATGAATGCGAAGGTATTTCCGCGCCTGGCCGCCTATGCAGAAGACGGCTGGACTTTACCTGCAAACAAAAACTTTGAAACTTTCTCGAAAGCGGCGGCAGCCCTCTGGTAAGGGGGGGCACGCAAAGCAAAAAAGGGAGGCAAAGAAACGTAAGGTATTTTTAAGCGGAGAGTATGTTGTGGTACCTAACCTGGTTATTGCACAATATATTTTTCGCTTTATACCTTATGCCCTTTGCTCCCTTTTCATCTTCACGCATCAGAGACTTTAAATTCTTGTTGTTGTGTCTCGCCTGGTTGAGTCTCTTCTCTGCTTGTTCTCCTTTTTCTCTTTCTTCTCCTTTTTCCTGTTTTCTTTGTGTTGTCTTACAGTATCAGAAGGAGGTCGCATGGTGTCCTGCGGTGTGTAAATTCCTTCATAATAAGTAGTATTTGGCGCGGCCTGCACTGCACGATCCGGATCACCCTTAAAGAAAACGAAGAGGGTGAGTATCGCCAAAAATCCAATAGTGGCAGGTAAATGTTTCATAAGATTAAAATTTATCGTTCCCTTGAGGTAACGCATATTTCATGCATAAATATCCCGGCAGTTTCGTTCCGTACAACCCATTGAGGCATCAAGAGTTATAAAACCCGTTTTCCGCGGCGTTTTCTTACCGGTTTCAGCTAATTGTAGAGAATTTGGACAATTTAGGGGAACCGTGGTTACAAGCGTTTTGGAAATCATAAAGTACGCTCAGCAGGGCCATTGAGGCATCGGTTTTGTGACAACAGGGTAATATTAACTACTTAATATCATCTCACTTAAAAACTTATGATTATGAAAGGAACAAGAAATGAGAACACCCACCAAAGCAAGCAGCAGACTTTCTCCAATCTGCCTAAACCCGAAATCCGGGACAACCTCGACAGCCGTAAAAACCTGGAACAGGACTACAAGGGAGGGAATACTACGCATCATGCTAAAGCTACCAAATCCAAAAAACGGTAGTTGCACGCAAAGGGGCTAAGGAGGCAGAGAGCGCAAAGGATTTTTTTTAAGGGAATTAAGGGACAAAGAAATTTGATCGGAGCGGAATTTAAGAGGCAAAGAGCTGGATTGAAGCGAGATTAAAAAAACAAAGGATTGAAGAAGGTGTTACGTAACACAATTTTCAATCCTTTGCTTTTTTTCGCTCTCATTGTCTTTTATTCTCCTAAAAACCTTTGCCCCTTAATTCCCTTAAAAAAAAATCCTTTGCGCTCTCTGCCTCCTTAGCCCCTTTGCGTGAAACTAACCAGCGAGGGTACCGAAACGCCCGTCTTTATAGTCCTGGATGGCCTGGTCGATCTCTTCGGGAGTGTTCATCACGAAGTTGTCTCTCACAGCGAGCGGTTCGGTGATGGGTTCTGCGTCCAGGAATAAGAGGCGGGTATCAGCGGTTGCGGTGATATTAATGTCGGTAGCTGTATCTTCTTTATCAAATACCAGCAAATGGTAACCGTTCACGGGGGCGCCATTTACGGTAACATGGCCATCTGCAACGTATAGCAGGGTCCAGTAACCGGGTGTTGAATGCAGTTTGGCGGTGCTTCCTGCCTCTAATTTGCCCCAGATAGCGGTGATGGGCGTATAGTTCTTTAACGGGCCTGTTTTGCCTTCGTATTGGCCTCCTACCAGTTTCAGGTGCACGCCCGGGCCTTCTGCTACCGGCGGCATATCATCGCCTTTAATATACTGGTACCAGGGATCTTCTTTTTTGTGCGCCTGCGGTACATTAAACCAGAGTTGCAGCAGCTCATAATTCCCTCCTTTTTCCAGGAAGGCGGCGGATGGGCCTTCACTGTGCAGGATACCTTTTCCGGCGAACATCCATTGTACATCGCCGGCCGAAACGGTCATTTCGTTGCCCGCATTATCGCGGTGATACCCCTGCCCCTGCAACATAAAGGTAACGGGCGCAAAACCGCGGTGCGGATGGGGATGCAGCCTGTCTTCGGGCGATCCGGCCTCAAAGTATTTTGCAGGCATATGATGCAGTACGATAAATGGATTCGCAAACCTGAATTGCATAGTAGGGAGCGACTGCCGCACTACTTCCGTTTCAGTGATCTTTTTTTCACGTCCTTCCAGCACGTGCAGGATCTTCTTCTCCATAAAAAACTATTTTATGAGCCTTAGACGGGCTTTTTCCACGGAACTTCTGAACATCTTCAGGATCAGTACTTCATAGTCTTCGATCTGTATGACTTCACCTTCGCGCGGAATATTGCCATGAATGTAGTTGATGAGGCCGGAAAGCGTTTCGTAATGCTCGCTTTCAGGTAAAGGAGCGGGTAATTGCTCGTTGATATCATACAGATATCCGTGTGCATTTACGATATAGTAGTTATCTTTTTGTTCCACTAACGGAGCTTCCTGGTCGTGTTCGTCCTGGATATCGCCTACCAGCTCTTCCAGGATATCTTCCATTGTCACAATCCCTTCCGTATCCCCGAATTCGTTGGTCACTACCGCCATCTGTGTGCGTTGCAGCTGGAAGGTTCGGAGGAGGTCCTTGATCTTCATGCTGTCGGGTACGTAGAACACGGGCTTCATAATATCTTTAATATTATGAAGCGTTTTTTCGTGCATTCCTTTTACCACGTCTTTGGTGTAGATGACGCCTTTCAGTTCGTCCAGTGAGCCGCTGTACACCGGGTAACGGGAGTAACCGTCTTTTATGACCTGGTCTATCACCTGTTCCAAAGGCAGGTTGATGTCCAGTGCGGAAATATCTTTACGATGGGTGAGGATCTCTTTTACCCTGCTATCATCAAAATCAAATACGTTCTGAATAAGTTCCCTTTCTGTTTCTTCGATAGCGCCGCCTTCCTGGCTTTCGGAAATGATGAGTTTCAGTTCTTCTTCCGAATGGATCTCCGATTCGCCTGCCGGAGTGATGCCCATCAGTCGTAACACACTGTTTGCCAACCCATTAAGCATCCAAATAAAGGGACGGAAAATGACAAACAGAACCCTGAGGGGGATGGCAACCAGCAAGGTGGTTGGAAGCGGTTTGCGAATGGCAACTGATTTAGGCGCCAGCTCGCCGAATACGATATGCAAAACGGTAATGAGGGTAAAGGCAATAGCCACTGCAACAACGTGTACAGCGGTTTGAGAGAGTTCGATCCCCAGTTTTTCCATCCCCTGCAGCACTATGGTGGTCATCACCGACTCGCCAACCCAACCGAGGCCGAGCGACGCAAGGGTGATCCCCAACTGTGTGGCGGCCAGGTAACCGTCGAGGTTGGAAAGGATAGTTTTTGCCGCGCCTGTTGCCCGTTTGCCTGCGCCGTTATTACTGTTTATCTGAGAAGACCGCACTTTGACGATGGCAAATTCTGCCGCTACAAAAAAACCGTTTAAAAGCACTAAGATGATTGTCCAGAATAGTTGCCAAAGCATGAAGATGATAAAATTGGTTCGCAACCCCAAATATAGGTAAATCAATTGTTATACGTAGGATTCACGGAAAAATAACCTTATGCAACCTGCGAATAAACTACAGTCAGCTGAATTTTAAATAATTAGTCCACTAATTTCATAGAGTTTATGTATTTTGTGGAGAAATTAGGCTGGCACATATCAAGTATATGAACAAAGACATTACCACGATTTCCGCTCCAGTGGCGGAAAAACAACAATCCAAAGCTATTCCGGCCCCTGTAAACGGGGCCTCAGAAAGTGCTTCTTTTAAGAGATTAAGATGGATATACGGAGTTGGGGGGTTAATACTTTTAGCTGTTTTTTTAGGAATTTACTGGTGGCAATCGCCATCTTTCAGAGCGCATGTTGAAGATGTGCCTCCTACCTTTTATTATTTCCTGGTGGCGGGTTTTGTATTTGCGATGATCGACGGGGCAATAGGGATGTCGTACGGTATTACTTCTACCACATTTTCCCTGTCGATGGGCATTCCCCCCGCTTCAGCCAGTACCGCCGTGCATTTATCGGAGATCTTAAGCTGCGGTATTGCCGGGTGGATGCACCTGAAAATGGGCAACGTCAACAAAAAACTCTTTAAAATACTGATCATCCCGGGTATCCTGGGTGCGGTGATAGGCGCCTACCTGTTATCGTCGCTGGAGCATTATTCTGCCTATACGAAACCGGTGGTTTCCCTGTACACTTTAACCCTTGGTACGGTTATTCTTATGAGGGCAATCCGTGCGCAGCGCCAGAAGCACGTCGATAAAAAGATCAAAAGAATCGGGCTGCTGGGATTCGGCGGCGGGTTTATTGACGCCATTGGCGGCGGCGGATGGGGTTCCATTGTACTGTCTTCATTGATTGCCGGCGGAAGGCATCCCCGTTTTTCGTTAGGTACCGTAAAAGCGACCAGGTTCTTTATCGCGATGCTGAGTTCACTGACCTTTGTGACGGTACTAAGCCATGTACACTGGGATGCAGTGCTTGGACTGGTAATTGGCAGCGCGATCGCCTCTCCTATTGCTGCGAAGGTATCCAATAAGATCTCTGCCAAGACCATCATGGTGGCCGTTGCGGTGATCGTGATCATTGTCAGCATGAAAAGCCTTTACACGTTCGTTTCCACACATCTTCACTTCTAAGGCTAAACGATATTACTCATTAACAACAGGCTGATTTACCTTTAGGGTGATCGGCTTGTTGACTTCATATTGAACCAGGGCTTTGATCACTACCGCTTCCTTGTCGCTCACCGGGTGTTGAAGATACTGGGGATCAATATCGATGCGTATTTCAGCTGTTCTGTCTTCGAACAGGTATTTGTTATTGTCTAGTTTTTTTGTGATGTAACCGGTGATTTTGACTGTGGTACTGTCACTGCTCAACTGCCGGGCTTTTCTCATTACCTCTCCTATAGTGTAGGCCGGTTGTTGATAGTGCAGTAAAGAAAACAACAAACAAAACGCTAAACTCTTCATATGACAGGTATTGGTTTGATAAGCTAATAAACAATATCTATTGTTGATTGTTCACGGATCATGTACCTTGGCTACAGATCATTAAAATTCTACCTTTTCAACAATTCTGCCGCTCATGGGATTTTTCAGAACATATAGCAGTTTATTCTGGCTGCTGGCTGGTATCATTGCCGGGAGTATTGCCGGGATGATCTTTGGGGAACATATTGCAGTTATCAAGCCGGTTGGAGATATTTTTCTAAACCTGCTTTTCACTGCTGTTATTCCATTGGTATTTTTCGCCGTTGCCAGTGCTATCGCGAATATAGACGCGGGTAAAAAGCTGGGCGCCATTCTTGGCATCATGTCGCTGGTTTTCCTTGCCACCATCCTGATCTCCGGCTTTTTAACCATTGTCGCCGTCTGGATCTTTCCCATACACCAGGAAATTACCCTCTCTCACGATACAAATATAACACAACCCGGCAATTGGGGAGAGCAAATCACCAAATTACTTACGGTAAACGAGTTCTATGAATTGCTTTCGCGCCATAATATGCTTCCATTCCTGATTTTTTCCGGCCTCGTCGGTTTTGCCAGTATGCGTGCGGGCCAGGCTGGACAGGCATTCAGGAATTTCCTGCACGCGGGAAATGAAGTAATGAAAGACCTGCTCACCCTGATAATGAAAGCAGGACCAATTGGCCTGGGCGCTTACTTTGCTTATCAAGTGGGAACCGTAGGTCCGCAACTGTTTGGTACTTATGCCCATTCGTTGGGCCTCTATTACGGCTTCGGCATCGTTTATTTTTTTGCAGGATTTACTTTCTACGCCTTTGTTGCAGGCGGTATCAATGGCGTTAAAATCTTCTGGAAAAACAATATTATACCCTCTCTCACCGCAGTAGGAACAGGCAGCAGCATTGCTACCATTCCCGCTAACCTGGAAGCCGTAAAAAAGATGGGAGTTCCGCCTGAAATAGGGAATGTAGTGATCCCCCTGGGCGCATCCCTGCATAAAGACGGTTCAAGCATTTCTTCCATCATCAAGATGACGGTGGTTTTTGGCATGTTTGGCAGGGGCTTCGACAGTCCGTCCGTCATCCTGCTTGCCTTGGCCATCACTGTACTGGTAAGCATTGTAGAAGGCGGCATACCCAATGGCGGCTATATAGGAGAAATGCTGGTGATGAGCGTATATGGCTTGCCGGTAGAAGCGCTGCCGCCGCTGATGATCATCGGCACCCTGGTAGATCCGCTGGCCACTATCCTCAACGCAACAGGCGACAACGTAGCTTCCATGCTGGTAGCGAGGTTCGCGCAAAGAAGCAGAGATGCAGAGACGCAAAGGAATTTTATTAAAAGCGGAGAATAGGCTGACTGCTTATTCCCCGCCTTCAATAATGCTAATTAAGCGACTCAATACAATATTCTTTACTTCTTTGCTCCTTTGCTGCTTTGCGGGCAACAAAAGCCTGCTCCAGGTCTGCGAGCAGGTCGTCGCTCTCTTCCAACCCAACAGACAAACGGATAAGGCTGTCTTTCACTCCTGCGGCTATACGTTTTTCGGCAGGAATGGATTTGTGGGTCATGCTGGCCGGATGGGACACCAAACTCTTGATGCCACCCAGGCTTTCGGCCAGTTTAAAGTATTTGGTAGAAGTCACGAATGTTGTTGCCGCTTCAATACTATCGTCTTTCAGGGTGAAAGAAATAATACCTCCAAAACCTTTACTCTGGCGCTTTGCCAGTTCATGCCCCGGGTGTGAGGTTAAGCCTGGATAAAAGACCTGGTCTACCGCCGGATGTTTCGACAGGTACCCGGCTACGATCTGTGCATTGGCATTATGCTGCCGGATACGCAGGGGCAATGTTTCTATGCCCCTGATGAGCAGGAAACTATCGAATGGTGATAAAATGGCGCCTGTGGCGTTCTGGTAAAATTTGATCTCCTCTCCCAGCTGTTGCGTTTTCGCGATCACCACGCCTGCAATGAGGTCGCTGTGGCCGCCCAGGTACTTGGTAGCGCTGTGCACAACCAGGTCGGCCCCCAGGGTAATGGGTTGTTGGGAAACCGGTGAAGCGAAAGTATTGTCGACGCACAGCAGGCAATGATGCGCTTTGGCGATTTCACTGATAGCGGCAATATCGGAGATCTTTAAAGTGGGGTTAGTGGGAGTTTCAAGCCATATCAGGCGCGTGGCGGGGGTAATAGCTTTCAGTACGGCATTGGTATCGGTAGTATCTACATAGGTCACTTTAATACCGAATTTCTCGTATACTTTATGAAATAAACGAAACGCACCTCCGTAAATATCATCTACCGCAATAATTTCATCTCCGGATTTCAGCAGTTTAATAACGGCGTCAATCGCGGCAAGCCCGCTCGAGAAGGCAGCGGCTACAGCGCCTTTCTCAAGTTTTGCGATAATATGTTCTGCCGCTTCGCGGGTTGGATTATTTGATCTTGCATAGTCGTAACCTTTGTTCACTCCAGGCGCCTCCTGCACAAAAGTAGAGGTCTGGTAAATAGGTACTGCAATGGCCCCGGTTTGAGGATCAACCGGAATAGAGTGGATTAATTCAGTAAGATTGCTCATCTTGATTTGATTTAAAATTTGATGAAAAAATTGATTAAACAGTGTTCCTGCGGAGCTGATCAGAAATAAAGGGGCATAAAAAAAACTCACCTGAAGCCAGATGAGTTTTAAAACGATATACTTGGGTAAAGTAGTTGCAAAACCAGTGATCTGACTTATCTTCCCGGTATCCCGGATGGATGCAGCACCTTTCTCTACCAGGTAGAGATGGTTGCTAAGGTATCGTAGGGCCATGTCCCTCCTCCTTTCTTGATAAGCTATCTAAAGAACTGGTGCAAAGATAAGCAGGAAAATTAAATCACCAAATTTATTTCCTACAAAATTTGTAGACTATTATTTAACACTCGCCCTAATGCCCTCCTGGTAAGGAGTTGGGCGTACATTAAAATGTTTCTCGAACTTGGAGGAATCAAAGATGTAATCATAATTATTCTGGTACAGCATCTCTTTCATTTCGCGGATGGTGGTGTCAAATAATCCTGATAAGCCCAGCATGAATCCGCCCAGCTTCATATACTTTGGTTTTACATTCATCTCTTTGGCGATCAGGTCAATATACCCTTTGCCATCGGGAGCCGGGTTGGCTGTTGGTAAATGCCATACCTGGTTCCAGGCAGCATCGTCCTGCGAGAGGAGATACAGCCCTTTTCCTGCATCGGGGGTGTAGGTATAGCTATGCACCTTATCATCCCGTCCCAGCCACATGGCGGAACTGTTCTTTTTAAACTTGTCGATGATGAGGATATTGAGAAAGCCGGTCTTGTCGGCGCCGGGACCATAAAAGTCCGCCGACCGGGCGATAATGGCGGTAATATTTCCTGCTTTTACTTCGTTCATCAGTTGAGTGGCGATGGCGGCCCTTACTTCTCCCTTTTTGCTGGAGGGCCTGTAAGGCGTTTCTTCCGTCATAGGTCCTTCAACTAACCCATACGAATACACGTTATCGAAGAAGATCAGTTTAGCGCCGGCGTTTTTACAGGCATTGATCACGTTGGTCATGATCACCGGCCAGTCGCGCTTCCAAACTTTAATATCATATTTCAACCCTGCTGTTAAAAACACCACGGAACTGCCTGCAACGGCGTTGTTTACGGAAGCGGCATCGGTAAGATCGGCAGCTACCAGGTCTGTTACTCCTGCCACTGATTTGGGAGAACGGCTAACCAACCGTACCTGTTTATTGTTTTCAATTAACGTTTTAGTCAATTCGTTAGCGATCACCCCGCCGGCTCCAAGTATTGTGTAAAGCGGTTGTGTTGAAGTTGTTCCCATAAGTGTTTTTAGGTTTTAATAAGAAGACGGTTTAGGATTCAAAATATTGTATCACGGATCCAGCGGCTCATGCGGATCTGCATGCAAAGAGGTCAGGTCGGGCAGGAAGGTGAGGTAACTGGTATCTTCCTGCTTGATCTTGTTCATGGGCGTATATCCCAGTTCGGTCTGGCAACGTTGTATGAACAAAGGGCTGTTCACGTATAAGAGGTGCCAGGTATCGGAAACGCACATCATCCGTTTATCGACCGGCATGCCGGAACGCCACATGATGCGTACGGCGTTTCTTATATTGGTGGTAGTGTGCCGGGCATACGGATCAACGAGTATTGCGTTGGCAGGTACTTTCAGTTCTGTTGTCAGGTACCGCTTCATTTCAATTCCTTCTGCATAGCGGGTACCGGGAGGCCTTACATGTCCGCCACTTACAATAATATACGGCGCCAGCTTTTGCTCGTATAATTTAGCGGCTATGGCGCAGCGGCTTTTGGCCATATCGCTGATGGCTTCCGTACCGGAGGGACTTGCACCCAAAACCAGCATAACAGGATAAGGGTATTTATCCCAATCCGTTGCGGGGAATGTGGCAATCGTTTGCTTATTTAAAGTCTGCTCCAGCGGTTCATAGCTGATAGCTTCCGTTCTTTTGGCTAACCGGAGCAATCCCAGCGCTGTTTTCATCGCAGGTTGGAAAAAGAGTTTATGTTTCTCCTTCTTAATTTTACCTGCCAAGGTTTGCACGGTTGTTTTGTAGGCGGGCGATAATACATACGCTGAAGCCGAATCTATTGCAGGGTAACGCATACCGAGGTTATTTGCATAGCCGTTGACGATGTAATTGATAGCGTCTGCCGTGTTCTCCCAACTCTTTCGGAGAAAAGTTTTATCCTCTTCCTTTTCATACAATTGAAACAGCCCGCTTTTGCGCATTTCATCGATCAGTTGAGCAGCCGGCGAGGGATATTGCTGCATCACTCTTTCCAGGGCATCGCCTGCCTGTTTTATTTCTTCAGAGGTCAGCAGCCGCACCTGTTCGTATGCCTTTCCCAACCTGGCCAGGCCGGTATCGGTTTCCAGCTGCCTGGAGATAGGGAGCGTCTGCAATAAAGTAAAGAAATAGAAGTTCCTGTCCTGGAGCTTATCACCGCTTGATCTGAATTGGTAATGAGGATCGGGGTAGGTCGACTGACAATGGACAGAAAGGGAAATAACGAGAAATCCAATAAAGAAAAAACAGCGCAACATGCCGGATAATTTAAATACAAAGTACAACATAGAACGGTCATCCTCTTAAAAAATTCACCACATATAAAAAATATTAATATCATTAAAATAACTATAATACGTATATATCTCTATCCAAAAAACATATCCATACGCATTGTTCATGATTGATAATCTTTTAGTTGCGTCAGAAAAATCTGTTATTTTTGGCGCCTTAACAAACAAGGAAATTCCAAGTTATTTGACGTCATGCACACCTCACAGGAAAAGGCTTATGTGCGCTACGCCATGTTGACGATAATGGTGATCGTTCTCCTGACATTTTTTATGATCATCTCGGTACGCCGACAGGAATCGCAACAATTAGGATTAGTAGTACAAAATTTAGGCAATAACAGCCAGGAAGCCGAACATATAGATAAATCCATACAGTTGTTATACTCGGCCGATAATAGCTTTCGTTTGTATACCATTACGTACGACCGAACTTACCTCAACGACTATACGCAGAAATTACAACGGGTAGCCCGGCATATAGACAGCGCTATGGAGCAATCCAACAAGCACACGGTTAACCGGCTGTTGTCGAACAAACAGAAGGCGGCTACTTTGTTCCTGGAATCCAAACGTTATGTAGATTCCCTGCTCTCTATGTCGGAAAACTGGGATACCACTGCTCCTATCCCTCCTCCTTTGAGGCAGCTGGGCAGCATTGCCCCGAAGATCAGCACCCCCGTGAAGGCGGACACCCTGGTTACGGCCATCACAAAGCAAAGCAAGAGTAAAAAGGCGTTGCTGGGCCGTATAAGAGATGCGATCAGCAATAAACCGAAGGAAGATACCAACAAACAGGTGCAGATCATCACCTACCAGGACCCGGGCAGCAACAAAACATTTACTGCCGCCCAGCTGAAAGATATTCAACGAGCTTATAACAAGTTCCTGAAAGATGCAGTGACCAGTCACCAGCAGTTGAGGGAGAAAGAATACCTTCTCGTCACTTCCAACGAAAAACTGTTCAGCAACCTCCTCTCCTTCCTGTCGGATCTGCAGCAGGAAATAAGGGTAGCTGCAGCAGAGCGGAGAACACAGCTCACTGCCGAAGCACAAACTTCTTTATACCAGCTTAACAAACATAATTACTGGGAGATCCCTCTGATCCTCCTGCTGGCGGGTATTATCATTTTCGGAATCGTACGCCTCTACAGGTATGACATGGCGTTGCTGAAAGCGAAACGCCAGGCGGAACAACTGGCCCGGCAGAAAAGTGATTTCGCTGCTACTATCAGCCACGAGATCAGGACGCCTGTACAGTCGCTGATCGGGTTTGCCAGGCTGCTGGCGCCGGATCAACCTTATATCAAAGCTATCCAGCACTCGGCCGAAATGTTGTTGCAGGTGGTGAACAACGTGTTGGACTACTCCCGCATCGAGGCGAACGAGCCTATCCTGAAAAAGGAGAAATTTTCGCCCCGTACAGCCATTGAAGAAGTGACCAATACCCTCTCTATCCAGGCCGCGGAAAAAGGGCTGAACTTTGAGGTGAACATTTATTTTCCGAGTTCTAAACTGGTGGTAGGAGATTCTTTCCGGTTAAAGCAGGTTGTTACCAACCTGTTGGCAAACGCCATCAAGTATACGGATAAAGGCGAGGTGAAACTGACCGCCTACCTGAGAGACGACAGCCTGTTGCAGGTTAGTATTAAAGATACAGGACCCGGTATTTCCCACAAAGAGTTACCTTTGATGTTTAACGCTTATACCCAGGGGAAGGACCATTACCAGAAAGGGAGCGGATTAGGATTAAATATTACCCAAAAGATCATCGAATTGCATAAGGGTAAAATTCATGCTGATAGTTTTCCGGGTAAAGGCACCACCTTTAGTTTTGAAATTACTTATTTGCCGGCTAACCAGGTTCCGGCAACCAAAAAAATAATTATCCCCGTGTCAAAAACTCCCAGTACTACCGTAATACCTTCCCATGTAAGGCTATTAGTAGTAGAAGACAGTATACTTAACCAGAAGCTTCTGAACCTGATGCTGACCAAGCTGCAGGCGTCCTTTAAGATCGTGTCCAGCGCCGAGGAAGCCTTTGCCGTTTACCAGGCGGAAGAATTCGATTTTGTGCTTACAGATATTGATCTTCCGGGTATTGACGGGCTTACATTAGCTCAACTTATCAGGAAACTTCCAGACCCGGGGAAGGCAGGCGTGACTATCATTGCCATCACCGGTAATGTTTTGGAAGAAGATATTGAACTGTACCTGAGATCCGGCCTGAATGATTATATCACGAAACCATACCGGGAGGAAGAAATCCTGGAAAAGATCAATAAACATTCCCAAACCGCCTGATGAACCCTATAACGATAGATCAGCAGATCATTAGCTTCAATAGTCATTTGCATTTCCCGGGAAAACTGCCCGCAGGGATCCGGGTAATGAACCCGTTTAAAGAGCCGGGGCAGATATTGGAAGTCATGAGCACTTTTTACAGGAAATTCTATCACGATACGCACGAACGCAGGCTGATACTGGGTATTAATCCCGGCAGGTTTGGTTCCGGCACTACCGGCGTTCCGTTTTCCGATACCACGCGGTTAAAAGAAAAATGCGGGATAGAAGTTAAAGGAGTGAAAACCTATGAGCCTTCCTCCGTTTTTGTTTATGATGTGATAGAGGCTTATGGAGGAGTAAAAAAATTCTATAAAGATTTTTACATCAGCTCCGTATGCCCGCTGGGGTTTACGTCCCTGAAACCAGGTGGTAAAGAAGTAAATTATAATTATTACGACAGCTCCGCGCTTACCAAAGCGGCATATGGCTTTATCGTGGATAGTTTGCGCGAGCAGCTGACCTGGAATATTAACAAAGACGTCTGTTTTTGTATGGGCACAGGTAAAAATGCGGGGTTCCTGAAGGCATTAAATGACAAGGAGCGTTTCTTCAAAGAAATTGTGCCGCTGGAGCATCCCCGCTTCGTTATGCAATATAAATCCAGGAGCAAATCTGAATACGTCTCCAGGTATATAGATGCATTTAACGCCTACAGGTAGCCTCAAAATGGGGAATTTTTGCGTCGCCAGTTGTCAATTGCCGCCGCAATATTATTTAATAGCCCCATGCTGAACCGCCCTCCTTTCCAGGTAGCTCCGGGAGCGCGTACATACCCGTCTTCATCGGTTTCCAATACAACTTCCTCGCCGTCAACATTTACGGCAAACCGGTCTAATGACCAGGGATGCACGTAAAACCGGCCCCCTGGAATTTTAATCATAAAAGCGTCCATAAGATCTGAGTTTTTTCACACAATTATGCAAACCTCAGACCAGCTGTCTTAAACTTTAACGAGCCGGCAGTCCCAGGTTCCGGTAAGCTGTGCAGACTGATCAGGAGCAACCACTCCTGTGATCTGGTAAATGCTTCCCTGTTCGCACAGGCGGTCGCCGACCTTTGGCGCTTTTTCATCTTTGAACCGGATAGTGGCAAGGATACCAAAAGATTTGTAGCTGCGGATCCTGATAATGCTGGCGGATCTTACCGGCAGGAACATATCCGCTTTCCTGCGGCGGTAACTCCGGTAAATGGAGAACATCAGCCAAATAGCCATAACAGAAAGGCTAAGTAACAGCAGATTCACGGTTTTACTAGGTTTAGATTTGAGATAAACAGTATCTTTTAATGGTTCGCTAAAGCGAGATCATCTAATATAGGCATTTTAGTATTTGTGAACAATTATTTCTACCTAAGAAAAAGCTAAAAGCAGTATTACACCAACTCCATGGGATCATCATACCTGAAGCGGTAGTTTAGCATTCGTAAAAGTTTGGCGGAGACGACGATCTTACCTTCCGCACGCCCGTTACCCGGCAACGGCGGCAACGCAATACCCAGTTTGGCGGCGGCTTTTTCGTAATAGGCGTACCTGATAGGATGCCTGCCGGCGCAGACGTTGAATATTTCGCCGGGTTGGGGCGTTTCCACCAGGCGTTCAATAACCGCAACCAGGTCGTCGCGGTGTACAACGTTCATGGGTTGGGCAACAGTATCAGGCAGGGATTGCAGGCGCGACGCCCTTGGCAGGCGGTCGTACCCTACCAGTCCTCCCGGCCTCAGCACCGTTGCATTAAAGTTATCGAGCAACCAGGTTTCGACGGTTCTTAATGCCTGTCCATTAGGGGTAGCAGGCCAGTCTGTATCTTCTTCCGTTACCACTCCTGCCGTTGCAGCATAAACCGCCGTTGAGCTGATGAAGATCAACTGCGGGATACCCGCGCTTTTCAACCTGTTCACCAGCAACTCCATTTCCCGGGTATGTGCATCGTTTCCGCGTTGCATACGTGGAGGAACGGCGATGACCAGGCAGTCTGTTTCCAGGAAATCTTCCGGCATCTGCAATTCACCGGGCGAAAGCCATACGCGGTACCCTTCCAATCCTGTTTGCGTTAATGCAGCCGCTCCTTCTTCCGTTGTCCTGGCGCCTTTAACCAGGTACCCCGCATCTCTTAACCTGTTAGCCAGCGCCAACCCTACCCATCCGCAGCTCAATATGCTGATCCGTTTATACATGCACGTTATTTAAATTCCCAACCATATAAAATATGCGCCTACCGACGCTATCATTATCACTACCACAAAGGTAACGGAGTGATTGATCCATTTCACTTTTTTGAAATCGCGGTCGTTTACCATCCTGTCGTTCTCCCCTATGTATGGCTTTACCACCAGCCTTCCCTGGTATACATTAGCTCCTCCGAACCGGCAATCCAGTATTCCTGCCAGCGCTGCTTCGGGGTAGCCGGAATTAGGGCTGGCATGTGCGCTGCCATATTTCAGCACAAAATGGCCTGCCCTGCTGCTGCCGTATAACATGATCATCAGGAAGGCGGTAATGCGTGCAGGGATAAAATTGGCGATATCGTCCAACCTGGCGGCCACGCGGCCAAACAGGTAATAGGTTTCATTCCTGTACCCGATCATCGAATCCAAGGTATTGATCATTTTGTAGAGCATCATGCCGGGCACCCCGAGGAAAGCATAGAATATCAAGGGGGCTACTACCCCGTCGCTCAGGTTCTCGGACATGGATTCCAATACTGCTATCCGCACCTGCTGGGAAGAAAGCACCCGCGTATCGCGGCCCACGATATTAGACAGCTGTTTGCGGCCAGCCTCCAGCCCTTCTTTATCCAGTGCCTTGAACACCCGCTCGCCTTCCTGCAGCAGGCTTTTGTTAGCCAGTCCAAAGAATACGAAGAGCGTGGCAAAACAATACTCCGCTACCGGCCACCTGGCCAGGAGATGTTGTGCATACCAGAAGAAACAATAAGTGGCCGCACATAAGAACAGGGCCAGGAATGCGCCTTTCAGCAGCCTGTGTTTCCCTTTGTTTAAAAGCTGTGTTCCTTTTTGGATCAGTCGCCCAAAATACTGAACAGGATGAGGCCAGGTTTTTGGATCGCCGATGCAGAGGTCCAACAGGTAACCTAACAGTAACGGCAATACGAATTTCAAGATAAGGTCCATTTGCGTAATGCAGCTATCAATAGTTTATTATGTTCGGGCTTTTGGCAGGCAACCCGGCAATGACCGGGGCCCAGCCCGTAAAAATTGGAGGCGTCGCGGATGAGAAGCCCATGTTGTTCCAGCAACCACATTTTTAATGCTTCTGCGGTTCCTGTTAATGTTTCGAATAAGAAGTAGTGTGTATGCGTTGGCATCACTTTAAATTCAGGCATTTTGCGGATGCCTTCCCATAGTTGATAGGTTTCTTCCAATAAAGTTTCCCGTTTCACTTCAAATGCTGTCGGATGCGCTAAGATATAGTCACCCGCTGCAAGTGCCAGGGTATTAACAGACCATGGCATCCTGAACGCCCGTACTCTTTCCAGCAGTTGTTTCCGGCCCGCTATATAACCCAGCCTCAGGCCCGGTATACAGCAGGATTTCGTCAATGAACGCAGGACCAGCACATTTGGCAACCGCTTCAGCAAAGGTATTAATGAAGTGGTATGATGCGTAAATTGGATATAAGCCTCATCTACAATAAAGACGGTATGTTTATTATGGTTGATCAACCGTTCAAGCGAATGCTCGTCGATGGCCTGCCCGGTTGGATTGTTGGGATTGCAGATAAATACCATATCTGTGCTGAAAGCTGTTTCGCTGTTCAGCTTCTCCCAGGATAAATACTGGATCTGGTGTTTATAAAGTTTACAGGCATCCTCGTATTCTGCAAACGTTGGCTCTACTATGGTTACCGTGGCGCCGGCAAATGCCTGCGCAACGAGATATATGGCTTCTGTTCCTCCATTGGTAACGAGTACGGCATCGGCCGGCAGATCCAGTGATCGCTCCAGCTTCTGCTGGAGCCCGGCGGCCCCGGGATCGGGATAATGATCCACTTCACCGATCTGTTCAGCAAGATATGCTTTCAGCTCTTTACGCATCCCTGCATACCAGACATTAGAACTAAAATCTGCTTTAACAGGCAGATCAAACTGATACCTGTCATCTCCATGTCCTCTGATCATAGCGCAATGTATTAATTATTCCAGCGTGCCTTTATAAACAGCAATAAGGCCAGGAAGTTCACCGGACTTGCGTTATTTAAACTGATCGTTTTCCAGGCCGGTGTTTATGTCAACTTTTTTTAACACGGCTTCCACTGTTACTTTATTATTGCTGCTGTTCCGGAAATAGAACGGCAGTTTTATTTTTCCAACAGTCCTGTAATCGTCCAGCTCTGTCGATATTTCCGGCACATCTTCTTCCTGCCCCGACAGCATTACAGATAATACTTTATACCCGGTTTTCACGTCGTAGTAATTGCGGAGTATAACGCCGTCGATGGTGGCGATCGTTATTACGTATGCTGGGTTTCCCTTCACATTTTCCGGCTGCGGTGATAATTCCAGCTTCGTCATATTGTCGGGCGAGAGATAACCCAGCTCCGGAAAGAACTGGCTCCTGCTTTTGTACACATTCCTCAACCGGTTGCTGACAGGCACCTGTTTGCCGTAGTTGGTCAAACGGATGCTATCGCCCAGCACCACCACCTTGGAAAAAGGTTTATGCCCCTTTTGCAGGTTGATCTCCTGCAAATATTTACCGGGTCTTTTTCCTCTAATGATAATGTTCACCTTCCTGCCGTAGGCTTTGCCGGTTACCTTAAACGTGAAATCGTTCACCGCCTGAAGCGATGCAGCGCCTCCACACGCGTCTATATATCGTTGCAGTACCTTTTCCGCGGTCAGTGAACTATCGGCGTGCTGAGCACTGCCTTTTACAATAAAACCAAGCAATAGCATTATGACAAGGAGACTTAGACGGCACATTCTCATCAGGCTAAAACATTTAGGAAATCTTAAATATACGAACGGAAACGATTCTGACAAAGCCAGGCATTAAAAGAGGCAGGCTGACCTAAACCGTGGGTTTGGCCAGCCTGCCTCTTTTGCGCAAATAAGTACTGTTATACGCCCAGTTTTCTCATCTCTCTTTTTACATGTTTCAGGCGGAATGCGAATATGATGCTGAATATGCCGGTCACCCAGAATGCGGCGGCCATAAGGCCCAGTATTGCGGCCACTCCCAGGGCCGGGTTGTCAAGGATGCATATTGAAATAATTATTAACCCTATGCCTCCTACCAGTACCCAACCCCAGTTGGGTATGCGATCAGTGGACAACTGTATGGAAAAGCCTATCAGCGCTATTCCCCTGAACATGAACCAGAACGCCAGGAACAGGGGGATCACCGCCATGCTGATAGCGGGGTATAACATAAGGATCGTGCCCAGCACTACGTCAATAATCCCTGAAGCGAGCGACCAGCCCCACCCGTTATGGCTATGCCGGTTGCTGACAGCGAAAATTATCTCAAAGATCCCTGTAATAAAGAAGGTGACAGCGAAAAAGATGCTTAACAGTACATAACTGCTGAAGGGGTTCGAAAATACGATGAAGCCGGCGATGAGAAATATGATGCCGTTCAACAGGTACAGCCACCAGTATTTGACGTTATTTTTAACAGCAGAAAGGAATTCAGACATATTTAAGACTTTAAGGTGAGAAAAGGAAAGTTCTATGACATCTAACACCCTCTTTGTTAAAAAGTTCGCTTAAACATAACCGGGAAAAACCGGCGAAAGGGCTTACCTTTGTCTGATGATTTTAAATTTCCCCGGATGATTAAAATCATAGAATAAACCATAGATGGAAATTAATTTTGCGGAATGAATAAGGCGATCAAGCAAGACAGAAAGTCACCAAACTGGTGGCATCAAGTAGACTTCCTGGGCATCCACGCAGTGCCCTTGTTAGCATTTTTTACCGGCACTACAGCGTTTGACTGGATCTTGTGCGGGGTGTTATATGTTGTACGCATGTTTTTTGTAACAGCGGGTTACCATCGTTATTTCTCTCATCGCGCCTTTAAAACGTCGCGATTCTTCCAGTTTATACTTGCAGGCGGCGCACAAAGCAGTCTTCAGAAAGGCGCTTTATGGTGGTCTGCCAATCACCGTATTCACCATAAACACAGCGATACTCCTGAAGATCCTCACTCGGCTAACGTATATGGCTTCTGGTACGCCCATATCGGCTGGATCATGGGGCCTGAATATAAACCTACCCGTTGGGACCTGATCAAAGACCATAAAGCTAAAGAACTGGTATGGCTGAACAAGTACCACATGGTTCCTGCCGTTGTACTGGCAATTGCCGTGTATTTCGTTGGTAATAAAGTGAACGGGACAGGATGGTTCGATTGGACAGCAGGGTTGTCGACCCTTCTTATTGGCTTCTTCCTGAGCACAGTGATCCTCTACCATGGTACTTTCACTATTAACTCACTGATGCACAAAATTGGCAATAAAAGATATTATACAGGAGATGAATCCCGCAACAGCGCTATCCTTGCGCTGGTAACACTGGGAGAAGGATGGCATAACAACCACCACTACTACCAGAGCGCTGCACGCCAGGGCTTTTACTGGTGGGAGTTTGACATTACCTATTATGTACTGAAAACATTAGGATTTTTCGGCATAATCTGGGAGATCAGACCTGTGCCCGCAAAAGTGAAGAACAGCAATAAGCTGAAAGATATGAAAGCCACTCCTACCGCTAAGATACAGGTAGAAGAAGTGGTCTGAGAATATTATAAAGAAAGAAAAAAGCAGGGCTGTAACAGTCCTGCTTTTTTTATGCAACAATGGTTAATGCGCCTTCCTCGGTTTCGCCCTTTCATATTGTACAGGCCAGGCAATCTCCGCTCCCAGCGCCTGGGCAGCATGCAACGGGAAATAAGGGTCCCGCAGCAGTTCTCTTGCCATCAGCACCAGGTCGGCTTTCCCGCTGTCGATGATCGACGCAGCTTCTTCGGCAGTGGTGATAAGCCCTACCGCCCCTGTCATAATCCCCGAATCTTTCCTGATCCTTTCCGCAAAAGGAACCTGGTACAGCGGCCCCACACTGATCTTCTGATGTGCGGCCAGGCCGCCTGACGAACAGTCGATGAGGTCTACGCCCCGTTCTTTTAAAATCGACGCCAGTTGTACTGATTCCCCGATGTTCCACCCGCCTTCCGCCCAATCGGTGGCCGAAATACGGACGATCAGCGGCAATGGTTTGGGCCATACTTCGCGGACCGCAGCCACGATTTCCAGCAACACCCGGCTACGGTTCTCGAATGAGCCGCCGTATTCGTCGGTCCTGGTATTACTAAGCGGCGACAGGAAATTATGGATCAGGTAACCGTGAGCCGCATGGATCTCGATCACTTTAAAGCCCGCTTTCTGTGCCCTTACTGCCGCTTCCCGGAAATCGCCGGTCACTTTCCTGATACCGTCGATACTGAGGGCTTCCGGGTGAGGATATACGTCGTTGAATGGAATAGCGCTGGGTGCATACACCTGCCAGCCGCCTTCCTCGGGAGGCAACGCTTTGCTGCCTTCCCAGGGCCTGACAGTACTGGCTTTCCTGCCTGCATGCGCCAGCTGTATGCCCGCTACCGCTCCCTGTTCATGAATAAAAGCAGTGATCTCCTTCAGTTTTGTTATATGTTCATCTTTCCAGATCCCCAGGTCGTATTTGGATATCCTTCCTTCCGGCGATACGGCAGTAGCTTCTGTCAGGATCAGGCCAGCCCCTCCTACCGCCCTGCTGCCTAAATGAACTAAATGCCAGTTGCTGGCAAAACCATCCTCCGATGAATATTCGCACATAGGCGACACGGTTATACGATTCCGTAACGTAACGTTTCCAAGCTGAAGTGGACTAAACAAGTTTGACATATATCTCTTTTATCTTTCTAAAATTAAACAATCTTGATAAAAAGACTTTTAAATCCATTTTAACAAAAACCAGCCTCAACATATTGGGCCTTATTCCTATTTTTAAAACAATAAGAAGGTAGATGTGACAATGAAAATCTAAAAACCTATTCACCTAAAACTGCTATACATGCAACAATCCGAACGTTTGCAAGATTGGACCCTAACCCGCAGAATCCTGTTTCGTTTCTTTAGTGTTTACTTCCTTGTCTATGCATTGACCATCATGATAACCGAAGGAGGGAACGACTCGTTTTTCATGAAGATCTGGAACAAGCCTGTTACCTGGATCGGGCGGCTGCTCATCTCCCCTCAATACCAGATAGAAGTATGGCCTAACGGAAGCGGAGATACGACTTTCAACTACCTGCAGATCGTATGCTTTTTTATTCTCACCCTGCTCATCAATATTGTGTGGTGGGCGATAGAAAGAAAACGTACCCATTACGAAAAACAGGAGTATTTTATTCGTTCCATCCTGCGTTTCACGCTGGCCACTACCATGCTAACTTACGGGATGGCAAAATTAACAGGCAACCAGTTTGTTCCGCCAATGAACTACCAGCTGGACCAGCGCCTGGGCGACATGTCGCCGATGGGACTGGCATGGACGTACATGGGTTACTCCAAAGCCTATATGATGTTTACAGGAATAGCGGAGATACTGGGCGGCGTGTTGTTGCTCTTCAGGAAAACAACGTTATTAGGCGCGCTGGTGTCGATGGCGGTAATGGTAAACGTGGTAGCAATGAACCTGTGTTTCGATATCCCTGTAAAACTCTTCTCCTCTCACCTGCTGATGGTTTGTTGTTTTTTGGCGGCGCCGGACCTAAGCCGGATGATCAAGTTGCTTATCACCAACTCGCCGGCTCCTCCTTCCAATTACTGGTATCCCGCATTCAGGAAAAAAGGCGCCAGGATCGCATTCACCGTGTTTCGTTACCTGCTGATCGTTTTGATACTGGGAGGTAATATAGTTTCCCTGATCAGCTTTTCCCGGAAGCCTAAAGAAGCTGTTCCACTGGCAGGATCATATGAAATTGTTGACCAGAAATTTGCGGGAGAAAGACCGGCATCACTCAGCTTATTTAACAACTGGCAAAAGATATACGTGGAAGACCGTGGCATGCTGATCGCCAGGGGCAGTGATAACCAGATAGCCGGTTATTACCTGAAGATAGACACTGTCAAGAAAACATTTACAGCCTGGGCAGAGGAAGGCGATAGTCTTGAACTGCATTACCGGCAGGGACAAGATCAACGGTTAACGCTGACAGGATTGATAAACAAAGATACATTGACGGTAGAATTAAAAGGGAAAAGCAGGGACAGTACAACCCTCATCAGCAGGGGATTTCGCTGGGTTAATGAATATCCGTACAACAGGTAAAAAAATCCGGGCAGGGAGCGATACCCTGCCCAGGAATTTGCCACTACCATTTTATTAATAGCCGGAATTTTGTTTTAAAGTTGGTTGGCCTCCTTTCACACTCAGATCAATTTGCCGTTGCGGTATCGGGAATCTCACATTCTTAGGCGCAAACACTGCTCCTGCAATATCCGTAGTGATAGTCTGCTCATAAGTGAAGTACCTGTTCAACTCTGTTTGCGCAATACCCCATCTTACAAGGTCGAAGAAGCGATGCCCTTCCATGGCCAGTTCCAGTTTTCTTTCAAACCTGATAGCTTTAATAGCGTAGTCTTTTCCTTTTGCCGAGAACGTACCATTCGGGTAAGGAGATATTTTATAATTGGCGGCCGGTTCGTCTGTTACGCCATCCATCGGGTTATCGGGATCTATGTATTTCTTCACCCAGCCAACAGGATTGGCGGCCCGTTCTCTTACTGCGTTCACATGTTGTTCTGCGATATCCAGGCTTCCTACCTGCGCCTGGCATTCTGCCGCCATCAACAATACATCCGCGAAGCGGATCAATACATAGTTGATCGCATTGCCCGGCGCCCAGCCATTGCCATCATAGTATTTATCCTGTGTTGCCTGCATGTATACATTCTTTATCGCTGCATATGGGCCGGCGGATTGCTGGTTCCTTACCCAGGCAACGCCCGGGTGGTTGCCCCAATCCAGGAACGGGATACCACGGCGACCAACTGTCCAATCGAGCCTTGGGTCCAGGTTGCCGGCATCCGGGGTAAAAGCTACAGAATCAGGAACATTCATGTCATTCTTAACAGGATGGTTGTTGAAATCATCCAGGTAAGGCAAACCGCCGGCATCTGTGCGGTAAGAGTTCACCAGGTCCTGGGATGGCTGGTAGAAGCCGCAGCAGCTAAACGGACCGTTATATGGATAGTTCAGCATTTCGCCCTGGTTCGCGTTGCCGGTACCGCCAGATCCGTCATTCGCGCTATACTGGATGGAGAAAAGCGCTTCGCTGTTATTCTCTGTAAAGGCGTCAAAATT
This sequence comes from Chitinophaga terrae (ex Kim and Jung 2007), assembly GCF_900107795.1. Classification (GTDB taxonomy): domain Bacteria; phylum Bacteroidota; class Bacteroidia; order Chitinophagales; family Chitinophagaceae; genus Chitinophaga; species Chitinophaga terrae. Next base: position 51,201 of record NZ_FNRL01000019.1, on the reverse strand, counting down.
ATCATGGAACTTAGGGCGCAATTCATATTTCAACCCTTTTGAAGTAACGCCGTTGGCAATCACATCTTCAAAGATAGGCATCGCATCGCTGTACTTTTTCTGGTACAGGTAAGCTTTGGCCAGGTAGGCTTTGGCAGCCCATGAATTGGCGCGTCCTACCACGTCCTGCACGTCGTTCAGGTGCTCGGCTGCGAATTTGAAATCAGCCTCGATCAGCGGCCAGATGTCCTTGTCGTTCGGAATTTTAAACTGGTCCACATCCAGCTTGGAATAGCTTACATCTTCTTCAGAGATCCAGGGAACATTGTCGAACATCTTCTTCAGGTCGAAATAAAAATGCGCCCTCAGGAATTTGGCTTCAGCAGCCAGTTCTGTTTTCTCCTGCTCCGTCATATCGGTCACATTCGCCAGCACATGCAGTACAAAATTGCTCCTGCGGATGCCTTCATAGTTCACTCTCCATTTGTCGTTGAAGAAGCCATTGGAAGGATTTCCTACAAAGGTCGCGATCTGCAATACCGCCGGCGCATCGCCGGGATCGCTGCCTTTATGTGCATCGCCCCCGCATACGCTGCCATAGATCCAGTTGTCCGGGGATACGGCATAGCCGCTACCCCCGGAAAGATTTGTCATATCGCCATCCTTAAAATCCTGCCCGTCCAATGCGCCATAAACGCCGATCAACAAATTGTTCACTCCTCTTTTATTAGTTAATGCAGATTCTTCCAACGATGACTGAGGGGTTCGTTTAAGAAAGCTCTTTCCGCAACTGCCCATCATTACACAGATCATCATTCCAAAAGAAAGTTGATATATAGATTTCATGATCATTTCTGGTTTAATAGTTAAAAGCCCAGGTTAATACCAATCAGATACTGTCTTTGATTCGGGTAAGCGCCTTCATCTACGCCAAAGTCGGTAATGTCGGACCCGCCGATCTCAGGATCCAGGCCCGAGTATTTGGTAATAGTGAAAAGATTTGCCGCCTGTATATATATCCTCAGTTTCTGAACATGATAACGCGACAGCCATTTCGATGGCAGCGTATAACCCAGTAAAAGGTTCTTGGCCCTTAAGTAAGATCCGTTTTCCACCATGTAGGAGTTAGGAACATTCTGGGTACTGGTAGATCCGTCCACTTCCTGTATAGGCGCTTTAGCGTTCTTGTGATCAGGGCGCCAGGAATCGTATAACGCTGTTTTGCTTTTTGCACTTTCAAAAGACGGATAGAAATCTCTCCACCATCTTACATTATTCCAGATCTGGTTGCCATGAGTACCGAAGAAGAAAATACTGAAGTCGAAACCTTTGTATGCCAGCCCGATATTCAGGCCGTAAGAGAAATCGGGATTGGGATTTCCCAGGAATGTACGGTCTTCCGGCGTAATGATACCGTCGTTGTTGGTATCCTGGTACCTGAAACGGCCCAGGCCTTCTCCTTCCTGGTAAATGGCCGAATTATCTTTTGTTGATTCCTTCGCAAGTTTATCTGCCGCATCGATCTCTGATTGTTCATTCCAGAACCCTACGATCTTATAGCCGAAGAAAGAAGATACCGGTTGGCCAACCGCATTCCTGATAATATTGCTGCCATCGAACCTGCGGCCGTCGCTGTCGAAATAATCCACCCCGTCAGCGATCTTGATGATCTTATTTTTATAAGTAGTGAAGGTTCCTGTAGCAGTTAACTGCAGGTCCTTGGTGAGGTTGCTGTGCCAGCCAACAGAAAGGTCCAGTCCTTCGTTCTTCATTTGCGCAATGTTCACGAATGGTTGCGGCGCTGTACCTGCCAGTCCTGGCAGTTCGGGATTGTATAAGAGATCTTTGATGTCTTTACGGTAATAGTCGACAGAGAGATCTAATTTACCGTTGAAGAGCGACGCATCTATACCGATGTTGGCATTGATATCTCTTTCCCATTTTGCATCGGGGTTGCCTATCTGGAATCCGGCAAAACCGGCGGTAAGCCCGTTGTTTACGCCTGCCAGGTCGTAGTAGGTAGAGCTGCGGTTGCCCCCGTAGAGGAAGTAACCGTTGTTTACGCCCAGGTTTAACTGGTTACCCATGATACCCCATCCTCCACGCAGTTTCAGGTCAGAGATCCAGGTAGCTTTTTTCATGAAAGGTTCCTGGGAGATCCTCCAACCGGCGCTGACGGCGGGGAAGGTACCGTAAGGGTTGTTGATAAACTTGGAAGACCCGTCCCGGCGCAGGGTTGCGCTGATAAGGTATTTATCTTTATAGGAGTAATCGACCCGGCCAAGGATAGAGAACAACCCTTCCTGTTCCCTGTTGCTATAGTTGGTTTGTACGCCGGTGCCGGTACTAAGGTCAGGGAAGTAATCATCAAAAGTGAAGTAATCTTTTGTTGTTCCGCCTACCGACCGGCTCCGGGCATCAAAAGCCTCGGTACCGGCAATGATCTTCAGATCATGTTCTCCCCTGAAGGTTTTATGAAAGGTAAGGGTGTTGGTCCAGGTCCAGTTATGCGAGTTATTGGCGCCTTCCGAATAGGAGTTGAAAGTTGAGTTCTCTTTGTTCTCATACTGCGGGAAGGTAAAAGAATGCGACCAGCCCGAAACTACTTCCCCGCCAAAACTTGTTCTTATTGTAAAATTATTCAGGAAGTCTACTTCTCCGTATACATTGCCGAACAGGCGGGTGTTCAGTCCTTTGTTGTTCCGTGTTCTGGCCATCATGGCAACGGGGTTCATCGCATCTCCCAGCGCATCGCCGGCCGAACCGGCGAAGTTGCCTTTGATATCATATACCGGGATAATGGATTGCTCCCGCATTGCATGGCCAATGGCGGCATCGGCGCTGTTGATCTCTACAGACGGGTTTTCGGTGATCGAGTAAGCGAGGTTCTCTCCCACCCTGATATGATCGCTGATATTGTATTGGGTATTGGAACGAATGGTGTACCGTCTCAGGTACGTGTTCATCAATGTACCCTGTTGATTGAAATAATTCATGGAGAAAAGATAATTTCCCTTCTCGCCGCCGCCACTGACAGCAATGTTATGACTGGTTATAGGCGCAGGCCTGAACACTTCGTGGTACCAGTCGGTCCCTGCTTTATTTGCTCTAACTATCTGGTAGAATTTATTATAATCGTTCAGGTCTGTATAATTCGGATTGACATAATACTTGGAGGGATCAACTGCGGGGTCGCCTTCCATTGCGCCTGACGGGAGGATGTAATCAGGAATGACAGGTTTGGCGCCATGGCCGTATTGCGGCGTACCGGGATCGGCGCCGGAATTCGTATAGGCCAGCCAGCGGAGTTCTGCCTGTTCCTGTGGGTTGAGGGTATTCCATACGTTGCCTCTTTTAGGATATTGCCGGCCGTAGTAACCGTCATAAGCTACTTTTACCTTGCCGGAACCACGGCGGGTAGTGATGATCACAACACCGTTAGAGGCCCTGGAACCGTAGATGGAAGCGGCGCCGGCGTCTTTCAGGATCTGGAGGTTGGCTACATCGTTGGGGTTCAGATCGGAGATATCAGTAGTTGGTACCCCGTCTACCACGTATAAAGGAGAGTTGGTACCGAAGGTGTTTACACCCCTGATCCTGATCTGCGGGGCTTCGCCTGGCTGCCCCGATCCGATCACGGTAACGCCTGATGCCTGCCCCTGCAGCTGTTCAGTAACCTGGGCGGTAGGTTGTTTCCGCAGGTTTTCTACATCAACAACGGCTACTGCCCCGGTAAGGTCTTTCTTCTTTTGAGTGGTGTAACCAGTCACCACTATTTCACTCAGGGCGCTGGCGCCTTCCTTCATGGTGATGTTAATGGTTTGCCGGCCTCCGATGGCGATCTGTTGGGATTCGTAACCGATGAAGGAAACTTCCAGCTGATCGCTGCTTTTACCGGGGGCGGTGAGGGAAAAATAACCGTCGGCATTGGTTACGGTACCCAGCGAGGTGCCGGAGATACGAACAGTAACTCCAACTATCGGATTTCCTTTTTCATCCCTGATAATACCTTTTACAGGATGTTGCTGTTGTGGGGCATTGTCTTCGGGCGATGTGGGAGCGGCTTTTTCAGAGATCATATAAAAACGGTCGCGAACCTTTTCGAAGTGCAGGTTGAAAGGAGCCAGCACTTTGCCCAGCGCTTCATCGGGCGACTGGCATCCGGCAATGGAAAGCGAAACTGTTTTGTTCTTTACCAGGTTGGTCTTGTAGGCAATGGCCACACTGAAACGTTCTTCGATCTGGTGAAGCACCGTTTTAAGGGCTACTTCATCAGGCAATTGGAGCGTACTGTCATTGGGGGCATCCGCCGGCCATTTGCTTACAGGAGAAAGAGCCTCCCTGGCCGATGCCGTTTGGGATAGGAAATACAGGGCCGATGCGTGTAATAACAACGCACGTAAACCTCTTTTCATGTGGTCAGGTTTTAACGATTAAGAATTAACGCTATCATGATCAGCGGCGATTTTATTTCTTATGAATCCAGATCTCATCGCCTCTTTGGTTGAATCTTGTACGAAATACTTTGCTTAGTTGAGTCATCATAGTATCCGGGTCGTAAATGATAGGCATAGACCCGGAAACCTTATAGTTTAACAATTGTGAATCTGAAATAATGAGCGTTTTGCCGAACACCTGTTTCATAAACACAGCGGCATCGGTGAGGGAGAAGTCTTCCATTACCAGTTTGCCTGATTTCCAGGCAGTGTACTGGGATGGATCCACATTGGTTTTGGCGAAGCTGCCATCTCCTTTGTTGTACCTGATCATTTCTCCCGGTTTAAGGTATAAGGCAGCTGCTTTGTTGTCGATATTCAACATAATGCGGCCGGTTTCCAACACTACTACGATCTCTTTACCCAGGCTGTTAACGTTAAAGCGGGTGCCAAGCACCTTTACATCGAGGTTGTCGTAGGTATGCACAGTAAAAGGCTGATTGGCGGAAGTATGTTTTACATTGAAGAAGGCCTCGCCATCCAGCCAGACTTCCCTTTCTGCCTTGTTGTTAACAGTATACAGCAATTTAGAATTGGCATTTAAGATAACAACAGAGCTGTCGGGCAACTGCAGTTGTTTGGTTTCGCCGGGTCTGGTATGAGCGCTGACGACTACCGGGCGTTGCTTCCCTGTGTTGTAATAATGCCAGCCGGCCATTAATATAATCCCGGCAAGTACCGCGGCGGCATAACGGGCCAGCGGCATCCATTTACGTGTAGGCGTAGCCGTTTGTTGCTCCTGCGTTGGTTCATCGGCCATGCCGCTCCATATCCGTTCCCAGAGTTCCTCCTTTTCATCGGCTGCCAGCGCATAATTGCGGAACCGTATGCCCAGCACCAGGCTGCGCGCCTGATCCACCAATTCAGTCTTTTCAGGGTATTGCGCTACCCAGTTCTCCCAGAACACATTTTTCAGATCGGGGTGCAGTACCCATTGCTGGAAGGATTCGTCCATAGCCAGTTGACTGGCCGAATATGTCAGATAATTATTACCCGCCAAAATGCTTGCTTTATTACATAGAGCAGGTAAGCTTTAAAATCTCATCAGTTTTTTCAAACTTTTTTAACTTTTTAATAAAATAAGTAAAAGAGGAAGGGGAAGATTCTTTTTAAGGATGCTGATGGCTTTGGAGATGGTGTTGTAGACGGAATCTACCTGCATGGCCATAATGTTTGCCACTTCCTGGTAGCTGAGGTTCTGGTAGAACCGGAGGTAAATAGCTTCCCGTTGACGGCGGGTTAACTGGTTTAATGCCTGTTGCAACAACCTTTGTTGTTCGGCTTTTGTTTCATTTTGTATGAGCAGGTGTTCCTGGGGCAGGGAGAAGTCGAACTCAAAAGCGTCCCATGATTCGGGGTGTTGGTAACGTTGATCGATCCTGGAGTTTTTCAGCAAACGTCTCCTGAGGCAACTGATCAGGTAATACCTGATGTTACGGATCTCTTCTGTCAGGTGCTCCCTGGTTACCCATAGGTCCTGGAAGAGGTCCTGCAGGCAATCTTTCACCCTGTTATGGTCAGCGCAGCAGTGCATACCATAATGGTAAAGATCATCGATGTATTTTTCGTATATGGCTTCGAAAGCGTTGCGGTCGCCCTGGCGAAAAAGTCCCCAAAGTGAGGAATGTGCGGCAACTACATGTAGGCCGGTACGAGCGGCTTTCCCTGTATTCATACGATCCTGGTTGATATCTTAAAGCTATTAATTATTCGGTGATCTTCAAATTTTTTTGGTACGAGTTATGAAAGTGAAGTATATATCATTAAAACTGAATAAGATGAGAAAGCTGAATTATTTCCTGTTAGTAAGTATTTTATTCCTGCTGAGTAGTTGTGAAGTGGTCGGCGGAATTTTTAAAGCGGGTGTATGGACGGGTATTATTGCAGTAGCGATAGTGCTTGGATTAATTATCTATTTTGTTACCCGGGGCGGCAGACGCGGTTAGGATTGTTCTTTCTTTTCCTGCTGCAGTTTGAGCAAGGCTTCCAGTAATTCGATGCGTTTTCTTTCTGTTTCCAGCAACTGGTCGTAGAGTGCCACTATCTTTTCAAAAGGATTGAACTGATAGTTGATGATTGTATTGTTTTGATCGTATATGTTGTTGATAATCACTTCCTCTCTAAAATTTCGTATTACATCAGGAGAAACTTCCAAAGCTGCAGCAACCTTTTCCAGTCGTTTGTCATCCATTGATTCTGCGTTTTCCATTTTCGATAAAGCCTGCTGGGTAACGCCGAGCCGTCGCGCCAAATCTGCCTGTTTGATGCCCCGGATCTCCCGGAGGCGGGCTATCTTCTGCCCTATGTTCATAAGTATCCAGATTTTGATTTACTAATGTACATTAAACAATCGAACCACAACTAATCTTGATAGTAAATGCCTTAATTTACAACGCGTTACATTAATGTATATCGATTGAATTTGTAAAATACAACCTTTTTCGTTGTAATACACAACCCTTCAAACTTGTATCCTTAACAATATATTAAAATCTTTGTCCAAGGCTGTAGCGAGCCTATGAACTTACATAATAGTTATGTTTTTGACCGGAACCGGGTATTGTAGTATTCCTTTAAGGTTGATCCACGTTATACGTTAGCTTTTGACAAAGGAAGAGTTAGAAAAAACAGTCCCGTAAAGACGATGTCTTTACGCCAGGAACTATTGCCATCATTTTTTTTAAACAATTTAATTGCAATCGATTACAAGAAAGCCATGAAATAGCCGTAAAAACAACCAGCAACATAAGCAGCATTTCCTAGAAAAGGACTACAACACCTTACTTGATTCAGCCACAGGATAACTACTCCTGTGGTACAGGCATTTTTTGCCTATAACGTCAACGTATGAACGAAAATTTTATCAAGCAAAATTCAACGTATGAAAGAGAAACTTTACATCATCCTGGCAGCAGTCATGTTATTGCTGCTGCTCCGGCCTCCGGCTTTCGCCTCCCCGTTCCAGACGGCCGACAAAGAAGTAAGAGGATTAGTAACCGATAGCACCGGCAGCCCTATCATCGGTGTATCCGTTGGCGTTAAAAACAAAGCCGGCGTCGGAACCGCTACCGATATTAACGGTCGCTACATCCTGAAAGTGCCAGCCAATGCAACGCTCATTTTCAGCATGATCGGCTTTGTTCCGCAGGAAGTTCCCGTAGCCAGCCGGGAAGTCATCAACATCAAACTGCTGAACTCCTCCAGCCAGTTGAATGAAACCGTAGTAGTAGCTTTCGGCAAACAGAAAAAAGCCGACGTAGTAGGCGCTGTTACTACCATCAATCCTTCCGAACTAAAGATACCATCCAGCAACCTGACTACCGCCCTTGCCGGCCGCATAGCCGGCGTAATCGGCTACCAGCGAAGCGGGGAACCGGGCCAGGACAACGCCGACTTTTTCATCCGCGGCGTCACCACCTTCGGTTACAAAAAAGATCCGCTGATCCTGATAGATGGTATTGAACTGACTGTTACAGACCTGGCCAGGCTGCAGCCAGACGATATTGCCAGCTTCTCCATCATGAAAGATGCTACCGCCACTTCCCTGTACGGAAGCCGCGCTGCAAACGGCGTAATCCTCGTTACCACCAAGGAAGGTAAAGAAGGTAAAGCCGCTATCACTTTGCGCCTGGAGAACTCCGTTGCCGCCCCTACCCGGAACGTGCAACTGGCAGACCCTATCACCTATATGCGGCTAAACAATGAAGCGGTTTTAACCCGCGATCCGTTAGGCCAACTCCCCTATACCGATCAAAAGATCGATAACACCATTTCCGGCGTAAACCCTTATGTGTTCCCGGCTACAGACTGGCGCCGCTCCCTGTTCAAAGACTATAGCAACAACCAGCGCGCGAACCTGAATGTAAGCGGCGGCGGAAGCGTAGCCCGTTACTATGTAGCCGGCTCCTTCAACCAGGATAACGGGATACTCAGGGTCGACAAACAGAATAACTTCAACAGCAACATCAACCTGAAAAACTATTCTCTTCGTTCAAACGTCAACGTGAATGTTACCAAATCTACCGAACTGGCTGTCAGGTTGAACGGTTCATTCGATGATTATACAGGACCTATCGACGGCGGATCTTCTGTCTATAAAAACGTAATGCGCACCAACCCCGTGTACTTCCCTGCCTACTTCCCTAAAGATGCAGACCACCAGTATGTAGAACATATCATGTTCGGCAACTATGAAGACGGAGGCGCCTACCTGTTAAACCCGTATGCCGACATGGTTAAGGGATATAAGAACTATTCCCGTTCCCTGATGGCCGCACAGTTCGAGATCAAACAGAACCTGTCGTCCATCACCGAAGGTCTGAATTTCAGGACTATGGCAAACGTAACAAGGAACAGCTATTTCGATGTAACCCGCGCGTATTCGCCGTTCTGGTATCAACCTGCGTCGTACGACAAACTCACTAACACGTATAAACTGCAGTTGATGAATGAAGAGAATGGAACAGAATACCTGAACTATGTGCCGGGACAAAAAACAGTCAGTTCCAGTTTTTACCTCGAAGCTGCATTAAACTATAACCGGACCTTCAACGAAGATCATAACCTGAGCGGTTTATTCGTATTCATGGTGCGCAATAACCTGACAGGCAACGGCGCAGACCTGCAGGCTTCTCTACCCTTCAGGAACGTAGGCCTGGCGGGAAGAGGCACGTACTCGTACAAGAACCGTTACTACGTGGAACTGAACTTCGGGTACAACGGTTCCGAACGTTTCCATGAATCGCATCGCTGGGGCTTCTTCCCTTCTGCCGGTCTGGCGTGGAGCATTTCAAACGAAGCATTCTTTGAAGAATATAAAGGAACAATCAGCAACCTGCGTTTACGCGCCACATATGGATTGTCTGGTAATGATGCCATCGGAGATCCCAACGACAGGTTCATGTACCTCTCCAACGTTAATATGAATGATCCTAACAGGAGCGCCGTTTTCGGACGTGATAACGGCTACTCAAGAAATGGAGTATCCCTCTCCCGCTACGCAGATCCGAATATCTCCTGGGAGCTCGCGAAAAAGGCGAACCTCGGCCTGGAGATCGGGTTATTCGGCAAAGTGGATATACAGGCGGATATCTATTCAGAAAAGCGCAGCAACATCCTCATGACCCGTACCGCCACCCCGGCAACCATGGGATTGTCGGCCCAGCCACGCGCCAATGTTGGTAAAGCCGAAGCGAAAGGTATTGACCTGCAGGCCGATTACAATCATTCATTCAACAAAAACCTCTGGATACAGGCGCGCGCCAACTTCACCTATGCCACCAGCAAGTTCACCAACTATGAAGAACCATCTTACGATGGCGCGCCATGGAAGCTGCATGTAGGATACCCTATCACCCAGCAGTGGGGCTACATTGCAGAGCGCCTGTTCGTAGATGATAAGGAAGCGGCGAAGTCGCCGCGCCAGAACTTCGGCGAATACGGAGGCGGCGACATTAAATTCCACGATGTGAACGGCGACGGCCAGATCACTTCCCTGGATATGGTGCCTATCGGTTTTCCTACCACTCCCGAGATCACCTATGGTTTTGGTTTTTCTGTCGGTTATAAAAGATTTGATGTTTCAGCGTTCTTCCAGGGCCTGGGAAGGGAATCGTTCTGGATCGACGCCCGTGCCACCGCTCCATTCATGACTTACTATTACCCGAATGAAGTGCTCTCCGGCCGCCCGCAGAACCAGTTGCTGAAAGCGTATGCCGACAGTCACTGGTCCGAAGAGAACAGGGATCTGTACGCACTCTGGCCACGCCTCAGCACTACCGGGATCGGCAACGACAACAACGCGCAGACCAGCACCTGGTTTATGAGGAACGGCGCCTTCATCCGCCTGAAACAAGTGGAAATAGGATATACCATCCGCGACTGGGCATTTATGCGAAGCCTGCGGATCTATGCCAACGGCACCAACCTTTTAACCTGGAGCAAGTTCAAACTATGGGATGTGGAAATGGCCGGAAACGGCCTGGGATACCCGGTTCAAAGGGTCTTCAACCTTGGCGTGTTAGCCAATTTCTAAATCAACCTTTATTGGCCTCTTAATAAGATGTTCATGAAAAAACTTTGTATAATATTTTCTTTTTTGACATTACCCGCTTTGTTCAGTTGCAGAAAATACCTGGATATAGTGCCGGATAATGTGGCGACGATAGACTATGCGTTCCGGCTGCGATCCACGGCCGAGAGATATCTCTTCACCTGTTACAATTATATGCCGGCACTGGGAAATTTCGACGGCAACCCCGGTAACGCCTCCGGCGATGAATACTGGCTGCCTGTGGTGAACAATTCCAACGCCTGGCAGATTGCCCGCGGGTTCCAGAATATCGTTAATTCCTACATGAACTACTGGCAGGGCAATAACGGCGGTAAAGACCTCTTTGAAGGCATACGCCAGTGCAACATCTTCCTGGACAACGTAGGCCGGGTGCCGGACATGACAGAAACAGAGCGGAACAGGTGGATTGCAGAAGCCCGTTTCCTGAAAGCATATTATCACTTCTGGTTATTCCAGATGTATGGCCCTATACCAGTGATCAGGACAAACATTCCTGTGGGCGCAAGCCCTGAAGAGGTATATCCTCCAAGAGAACCGGTTGATACTTGCGTTAATTACATCGTTGAACAATTAGACCTGGCAGCCAAAGACCTGCCTGAAAAAATCGAAAACGAAGTATCAGAATTAGGTAGAGTGACAAAAGCCATCGCGCTTACCATTAAAGCACAGGTACTGGTCGTAGCGGCCAGTCCCTTGTTTAATGGGAATCCCGACCATGCAGGATTTAAAGGACCAGACGGCACCCTGCTATTCGCTAATTCCCAGAGCCAGGAGAAATGGGTAAGAGCGGCCAAAGCCTGTAAAGAAGCAATAACATTATGCGAATCCCTGGGTCATAAACTGTATACGTTCAATCCTCAATTCTTCCAGTACGACATCTCGGATACAACCCGCGTACAGTTAAGCATCCGGAATGCGGTAACAGAGAAATGGAATCCGGAGGTTATCTGGGGCAATACCAACAGCCTGGCCCAAAGCATACAGGCGGCAGCTACACCAAGAGGGCTGGACCCTTCCAAGGTGGCCAACAGCGCAACCGTAGGGAACATCGCCCCCCCGCTGAAAATAGCAGAGATGTTCTACAGCAATCATGGCGTTCCTATTACAGAAGATAAAACATATGACTACAGCGGCAGGTTTAAACTGCGCTCCGGCACCCGCGCTTACCGTTATTACCTGCAGGAAGGCTACCAGACAGTGGCCATGCATTTCGACAGGGAGCCAAGGTTCTACGCTGATCTCGGGTTCGACGGCGGCATCTGGTACGGACAGGGATTGTTCAACGATAAGGCGAACCTGTTCTTCGTATCCAGCAAAAAAGGTCAGCCCGCCAGTGCGCAGAACCAGTCTTCTTACTCTGTAACCGGTTACTGGCCTAAAAAACTGGTGAATTTCAACAACGTGATAGGCGATGGAACTACCTATACTATCCAGAGCTATCCTTGGCCTATACTGCGTTTGGCCAACCTGTACCTGTTATATGCAGAAGCGCAGAACGAAGCGGAAGGTCCGTCAGCGGATGTATACAGGTACCTGAACCTGATAAGGGAAAGGGCCGGCATCCCGTCGGTCGAAGAATCGTGGACCAACTATTCCCGCAACCCGGCGAAGTTTACAACAAAAGATGGGTTAAGAGAGATCATACAACGGGAACGGCTGATTGAAATGGCATTTGAAGGACAGCGGTATTGGGATCTAAGGAGATGGAAAAAGGCAGCTGAAGAAATGAATAAACCGATCACCGGCTGGGATCTTGCCCAGGAAGATGCACCGGCTTATTACAGGGAAAAAGTGATCTATAACCAGACGTTCACAACCCGCGATTACCTGTGGCCTATTCCTGAATCAGAGCTTTTAAGCAACAAAAAGATCAATCAGAATCCAGGTTGGTAAACTGTCAATTTAAACTCATTCAACATGAAACGTTATTCTTTTCTATATCTACTCTGCTGCAGTTTAATGTTTGCCTGCAAGGAGGATAAACGGCAACCCATTAACCAGGATAGCGCTCCGGGACCCGTTTCCAATGTAACGGCAGAAAATATCGCCGGCGGTGCGCGCATCACCTATAACCGTCCTAAAGATGAAAGCCTGCTGTATGTAAAAGCAGTCTACAATATCAGGGAAGGCGTGCAAAGGGAAGTCAAAGCATCTTACTATCAAAACACCCTAACGGTAGATGGTTTCCCTGATACAGTAGCTTATACTGTAACCTTGTATGCTGTAAGCAGGGGCGAAAAAGCGTCGGCCCCGGTTACCGTGACCATACACCCGCTTACTCCGCCTGTAAAAGCGGCGTTTGAAACGCTGGAGATGACCAATACCTACGGAGGAGTGAGAGTAAGGTTTGTTAACGATGCGGAAGCAGACCTGGTTTTAACGGTGCTGGCTACAGATTCTACCCAGGAACTGGTACCGGCGGAAACCTACTATACGAAAAGGAAGGCAGGCGCATTTGCCGCCAGGGGTTTTGATACTACCAGCAGGAAGTTTGGCGTATATGTCCGTGACCGCTGGAACAACCACTCCGATACCCTGTTTGCTACGCTGAAGCCTATGTTTGAACAGAAACTGGATAAGAGCAAATTCAAGGAAGTGGATCTGCCAACAGATACTTATCAGCCACATATTGGCAAATTCAACCAGTTATGGGACGACAAGCTGGGAGGCAATATCTTCCATACCAAACCAGGAACAGGATTGCCGCAATGGTTCACTATCGACCTGGGCGTTAAGACCTCTTTGAGCCGGTTTAAACTGCACCACAGGGACGGAACGTTTGATGGTCCTTACACGGGGGGCGACCCGAAGATATACGAGATCTGGGGAAGCAACAACCCGCCAAGCGACGGCAGCTGGAATAACTGGGAACTCCTTTCACGGTTCGAATCTGTAAAGCCTTCCGGGCTGCCTGAAGGCACCGTAACCACGGAAGACAAACAGTTTGCGGTTACTGACGGGGAAGACTTTGATTTTCCTCCGGATATTCCGCCTGTGCGTTACATCAGGTTTAAAACCATCAAAGTATGGGGGGCATTAGACCATATGTATATAGCAGAACTGACCTTCTGGGGAAATGTGAAATGATCGTTCATCATTTAATTCAACTACAATGAAAGCATACAGCATATACGTCATGATCCTGCTGGCCGGGCTTTTCTCCTGCAGCAAGATGGATGATAACTATAAAGGTTTTATTAAAGGCGGGGAAATTGTATACGCGGGGTCTGCAGACTCCGTAAAAACCTGGCCCGGTAACAAACGTTTGCAGCTCACGTGGCTGCTCAGTGATCCGACTGTTACCAGCGGGAAGATCTATTGGAATAACAGTAACGACTCTATGGATCTTGTATTCAAACGCCAGCATGAAATCGATACCATTAAACTGATATTATCGCCGCTGCAGGAAGGCCAGTACTCCTTTGATATCTTCACCTTCGACAGCAAAGGGAATAAATCAATTAAGGTAACAACAACCGGACAGGTGTATGGCGACCGTTACCTGGCATCTCTTCTTCCCCGCCCTGTCAGGAGCGCCCTGTATATCAATGGAGTACTGAATATCACCTGGGGAACGCCTGATTCGCATGTATCGGGCACGGAGATAAAGTACAGGGATCGCTCAGGCGCAGAAAAGCTCATCAGCGTACCCGCCGATTCCAATACCACCACTATCGATACTTATGAATACACAGAAAACAATCCTATTCTTTATAGCACGGTGTACCTGCCCGACAGCAACGCGATAGACCTTTTCAAAACGCCATTTGAGGAAATAGCGGTAAAAGGTCCGCCTATGGAATACGCTAAAACCGGCTGGACAGCTACCGCCTCCGATTACGACGAACCATCGGGCCGTGGCCCTGCCAACGCGATCGACAACAATGTGTCTACCGTTTGGCATATGTCTAAAGCGGCAGGCTCCAATTATCCGCATACCATTAAAGTTGATATGGGAACAGTGAACGAAGTCGCAGGCTTCACTTTCAACCAGCGGTTACCGTTAGATGGAGCTGTTAAACTGATAGAGATAGAGATCAGCAATGACAATGCAAGCTGGCGTTCGCTGGGTGCATTCACTCTCTTATCAGTGAACGACAAACAATACCTGGATCTGACAGAAACAGAAAGCTTCAGGTACTTCAGGGTGATCATCCGCTCTGATTACAAGAATTCAACCTTTACTGCGCTGGCAGAAGTTGGAACATATAAAAGGTAGTGGTGTCTTTTATTTAAACATAACAGCATGACCATTATTGGTCGTGCTGTTTTATTTCAGGAGTATACCACTTGTAAAAACGTCTCCCCTTTCCTGTAATCAATAGCACCGGATAAATTAAATAGAAAAGGGGCGGGATCATACCCATACACCTGCCGAAAAGAGATCGGCCTGTCTCGCCGTCCAACAAAAATACAAGCGGCGCCGTAAACATAGCTACTGTGGATTCTGCTGCAATAGGTTCATAAAAAACCATGTCCCATATCCCATAAAACAGTAACAGCACCAGGATTATATAGGTGATCCTGTTATTTACCAACAGAACAAAAAGCAAGACTACAGACAGCAAGAAAGCAGATCTTCCAGCATAATATGTGTCCTCGAACCCGAAGTATATGCCAATAATAACATTCAGTATAAGGATAAAGGCAATAAATAAATTAAATATTCTCATATTCTTTTTGGATGCAAACACTAATTTAATTAAAAGTAACCTGGCAGCTCAATCTCCCCGCTCTCGCCCCGTAACGCGTAGATATTACCCGTTACCACTCTTATCCGCTAACTTCCTGTTTAAAATATATATCACACTAAAACTATAACAGTAAAGGTTATTGGGAAATAATAACAGCCGCATTTTTTTCTGGCACAGTAGATGCGCCCTTTATTTACCCAATGGTTTTTAACTTTCAAATTGATTCGTATCAGTTAAGAAAGCCCGCCATTAACCATTAAGCGAAAAAAAGGTTGAAGAACCATTAACTACACCCAAGATTAAAAGGTAAGGATATACAAATTGCATGTCAATATTTACTCTTCCTTGTAGCTTCACACAAGTTCGACGGCAAATAAGTTAAACTCGATTTTTTATATGTCCGATAAACTGCGGGCTTAAATTATTTGTCTGTATGGCGAAGATTGTCATTATGGAATCCGATAAGGATACGGTCTTTCTCTATACCCATATGTTGCGTAAACATCACGAACTTACGTTTGTACATACGGGCAGAGAGTTGCTGATGCATGTCAGGGGAACCAATGTAGTGATCGTCAATAGCAAGCTTCCCGATATAACGTTAGACGACCTGTGCGATCTCGTATACAGGACTGCCAAACCTCAGAAGATCTGTATACTGATCATAGCAGCCTCTCAAGACGAATCAAAGCTGCAGCAACATTGTCCCGGCGATCAATGGATCAAACGGCCATTCCCCCAAACCGCATTATTGAACCTGATTTCAGATTGTTTGCAAAAGGTATCAGCATTGCCCAAAAATAACGTATATCCATTGTAGTTATATCCAAGCAGGTAGAAGCTGAAAAATATCACTCATAATGTTACAAGATTACACAGCAGTGAGTAGACGGCTACTCATCCATTTATAAAAAAATACCCCTACCGGGTACAATTTCCGGTATGGTGTGTTGTTTGAAACCATTTACTAAAAACCATAAAGTTATGACGCAAGAAACCAGACAAACAAGCCAACCGGGTAATAACCCTTCCTCCTCAGATCCTCGCCGTAGCGGTGCTGCGGCGAGTTCTTCAGACATCAACGAAGAAAACACAGATGAACTGTCTGAAGCGCAGTCGGAGGAAGAAACTGAGACCAGCGACACCGAGGAAGATGGCAGCCCCGTGCTGGACGAAGAAGACCTTGAAGAAAACGGGTTATCAGAGGAAGAAGCTGATAACATAGAATGGGAAGGCAAAAAGCCGCCCGAAGAATAACCTGCTTCTTCACTTACTAACCCATTTTCACCCAATAGAAACCACCAAACCCAACGATTCCATTATGTATACACTCGGCATCAATGCAGCATTTCACGACTCGGCAGCCTGCCTGGTCTCCGATGGTAAATTGGTAGCTGCAGCAGAAGAAGAAAGATTCACCCATATCAAACACGGGAAAAGACCTATCCCCTTCAGCGCATATGAGCTACCTTTTCATGCAATCGATTATTGTTTAAAAACTGAAGGCTTACATATCAATGATATTGACCACTTTGCTTACTCATTCGATCCATACATCCTGATGGATCCCCAGTGGGGCACTCCTCCTGAAATAAGATTGCCATTATTTCCTTCCAGCAACGGCGTAGCCGAAAAATGGCACTCGCCCTGGGACCCATTATTTTTACAGGCTATTGCCAACGCAAGGGGCCAGCTGAACGACGGCTATCCGCATCACCTGCAGAAAAGATTTTTGCATGCGAACACCCAGCCGGAACAGTGGCATTTCCTGGATCATCACCTCTGCCATGCCGCCAGCGCCTTTCTTCCATCCCCCCATCATGAAGCCGCAGTAATGACCATCGACGGGAGAGGCGAAAAGGCCACTACCACATTCAATATCGGGTACGATAACACGCTGGAGAGACTGAAGCAGGTAGACATGCCTCATTCTATCGGGTTATTGTATGAAAAGATAACTACACACCTGGGCTTCCTTCATTCGTCTGACGAATATAAGGTAATGGCCCTGGCTTCCTATGGCAAACCCACTCATCTGAATGTGCTGCGGGATCTTATATCAATGTCCGATAACGGCAGCTATAGCATAGCGGATGTGGATCTCTCCGAGATCCTGGGGCCTCAACGACGCAAAAACGATCCATTCACCGATACTCACTTCAACATCGCTCAATCTATGCAGGCAGTGCTCCAGGAATGTGTCCTTAACCTGGCATCCTGGCTTAAACAGACTACGCAGTCTGATACGATCTGCCTGGCCGGCGGCGTCGCCCTGAATTGTGTCCTGAACGCAGCGATCCGGGACTCCGGTATCTTCCGGCACTGCTGGATTCAACCGGCAGCCGGGGATGCCGGAACTGCTCTCGGCGCCGCATTATGGACAGATGCAAGGGAACGGGGACAGCAATCGAAATCGTTTGTAATGGATCATGCCTACTGGGGTCCTGAATTCTCAGACGAGGAAATTGAAAAGTTCCTGAAATGGACAAAAACACCTTTTACCAAAATGGAGGATGTAGCGGCAACTACCGCTTCCATCCTGGCCGATAACAAGATTATTGGGTGGTTTCAGGGGAGGATGGAGTTCGGACCCAGAGCATTAGGCGCAAGGTCTATTCTCGCCTCCCCTATTCATCCTGAAATGCAGGCAAAGCTGAACGAGATAAAAGAGCGGGAAGATTTCAGACCGGTTGCTCCTGTGGTCTTGGAAGAAGAAGCCGCCAACTGGTTTGAAAACGCCGGCACCTCTCCGTTTATGCTTTTCGTTAACACGGTTAAACCATCCAAGCGCGACAAAATACCTGCTGTATGCCATACCGACGGCACAGCGAGGATACAGACCATCAACCGGGATCAGCACCCAAGGTATTATAATGTGCTGAAAGCCTTTCATCAACTTACCGGGGTACCGGTATTAGTGAACACTTCGTTCAATACGTTGGGCAAACCTATCGTATGTACGCCGCAGGACGCACTGGAATGCTTCTGGAGCTCTCCTTTTGATGCTTTGGTCATTGGTTCGTATTTAATCAGTAAATAAAATCTTTTTCACTATGGCGTCTGAAATTCGGGTTTCAGTTGTAGTACCAACTGTCAACAGGCCGACCTTATTAGCCGATTGCCTGAATGATCTGCTAAACCAGGATCTCGACAGAGAGATGTACGAGATCATCGTGGTATGCGATGGTCCGGATACCAGCACCCAGAAAGTGGTAGCTGCAATGGCAAGAGATACCATCGTACCGGTGAGATTTCGCCAGCTCCCGACCAGGTCGGGGCCGGCTGCGGCCAGGAACCAGGGCTGGCGCTCGGCCTCCGGGGAACTGATCGTATTCACCGACGACGACTGCAGGCCCGCTACTTCCTGGCTGTCTGCCTTCTGGGCCGCATACCTGCACAATAAAGGCAACTGCGCATTTACAGGAAAAGTGATCATTCCTCTTCCTAAGCCGGAACAGATCACGGACCACGACTTTAATACGCAACACCTGGCAGATGCAGAGTTTATCACCGCCAACTGCGCCTGCCCTAAAAAGATACTGGAGCTGACAGGCGGGTTCGACGAAAGATTTACCATGGCTTTCAGAGAAGACAGCGATCTCCAGTTCAATCTTCTTTCCAACGGCATAAACATCAAATATATAGTTGAAGCCATTGTTGTGCATCCTATCAGGAAAGTGAAGTGGGGACATAGTCTGAAAGAACAGCGCAAGGGACACTTCAATGCGCTGCTGTACAAAAAATTTCCCGTCCTCTATCAGACACGCATCGGGCAGGCGCCCCCGTTGAGATATTACTTTATGATTATAACACTTCTGCTGGGTTTACTGTACTTTGCGATTGACAGACCCGTTGCGGGATATATACATATCCTGATATGGCTGGCTTTATGGCTGGAATTCAGCTACCAACGGCTGAAGTTCACGAGCAGAACTACCAGTCATATTCTGGAAATGCTGGCTACATCTGCCATCATTCCATTTCTTTCTGTCTATTGGCACATACGTGGACTGATCAGGTTCCGGACCATATTCTTTTAAACCTTTTTTATGCTTACAGATATCAAACGTATCGGGATCCTCAGGGCCTTAAATCTAGGCGACCTGTTATGTGCCGTTCCCGCGTTCAGAGCGCTGAAAGCGGCCTACCCGGGAGCGGAGATCTCGCTGATCGGACTCCCCTGGAGCCGGGCCTTTCAATCGAGATACCGGCAGTATATTGATGAAATGATAGAGTTCCCGGGGTACCCCGGACTACCGGAACGCGATTGCGACATCGACAGCATACCAGTATTTATTAACGATATGCGGTCGAGGCGTTTTGACCTGTTGTTGCAGATGCAGGGAAAAGGTACCATAGTCAACCCATTGGTTCATGCCATGAAAGCCAGGTACACGGCAGGTTTCAGGCCGGATAAAACGGAAGGCCTGTTCCTGGAATACCCCGACCGGCTACACGAAATACACAGGCATCTCAGCCTGCTCAAACACCTGGACATTCCCGTGCAATCATCGGCCCTGGAATTCCCGCTGAATGCAGCTGACTATGCAGCATTCGGAGAGATCAACGACGGGTTGACGGAGCATCAATACATCTGCGTTCACCCGGGCTCCAAGGGCGCCTGGCGGCAATGGCCCACTCCGTATTTCGCCGCTATCGCTGATTACCTGGCAGAAAAGGGATATAAGATCGTTATCACCGGCGTTCCCAGCGAAACAGGGATCGCGGAAGAAGTGCTCAGGTATATGCGTTACCCCGCCGTCAATTTAGCCGGGAAAACAACTTTAGGCAGTATGGCCGTTCTGCTGCAAAAGGCGCGGGGACTCGTATCCAACTGTACGGGCGTTTCGCACCTGGCGGCAGCCATCCATACCCCAAGCCTGGTGATCAGCATGGATGGAGAAGCGTTCAGATGGAGCCCGCTGAATACGCAGTTGCACCAGGTGGTAGACTGGACGAAACACCAGGAGTACGACTATGTAATAAAACAGTGTGAAAGTTTACTGGAGAGAACAGAATATGTTTTACTGTAAGATGTTGTCGATTGCCTGCAACACGTTTTCTACCGTTGCAGGCTTTAATTTTTCTTTGGCAATCTTTTTATAGGCATATTGCAACAACTGGTTCTTACTCTGCAGGGCATCCGGTACGTCGAAATACAATACTTCATGCCTTACATTCCATGGCGTGTGCTGCAGGTTGGTGATAGCGTATAACACCACTATAGGCGTAGAGGTAGCCGCAGCAATATGAATAACGCCGGTGTTCACCGATACTACGAGGCGACTTTTCTTGATCAGCAGCGCCAGTTCCGCCACACTGAAAATACCTGCCACGTTAATTGCTTTTTCCCCGATCGCTTCTTTCAGTTTCTCCGCAGCCTGCGCCTCCTGCTGGTTCCCCGTGATCAGCAGTTGATAGCCATAGATGTCAACGACCTGTTTTGCAATTTCTACCCATTTGCTGAAACTGTAACGGCGTTTTTCGTCCTGGACCATCGCATGTAAAATGATCCATGGTTCATGTGGATCTCCGCCGTGTTGCCTGATCTTTTTAGTAACCGAAGCCCAATGCACATCATTGGTTTGCAAGGAAAGCCTGAGCCTGGGGAAATTAGCGCCTGTTACAGCTACAAGCTCCAGGTCCCTTTCCACCTGGTGCAATTCCTTCTTAAATGGCTCCTCATCGGGTATCCAATGCGTTAAGAGCTGGTATGGATTTTCGCGGCAATAGGCCAATCGTACGGGTATCCCCGCCTGCCAGGCCAGCATGGCCGATGGCAGCGGGTTCTGACTATATACAGTAAAAATGATAGCTGCATCAAAATGCTGGCTGCTTAAAGTTTTTACTATTTCCGTATAGTCGTCGGGGGTAGTAATGTTGTTTTGCTTAACCCAGGGCGCATCATAGATAAATACCTGGTCAATCTCCGGTATTTCCCTGGCAATAGCGGCTGCGGCTGTTGAAGTAAGTACAGACAGCTTGCAGTCGAGCGACATTTTCAGCGCGCTGAAAGCGGGTGTGCTCATCAACAGGTCGCCCATATTATCGAGTCGTATGCATAAAATGTTTTTAACGTCTTTCCAGTTTGTTTGCATCATTGATCAAATGTTCAGCAGTTGATAGGCAGATATTTTATTGATTATATTGCTGGTAGATGTATTGTTTACAATCGGGATTATTTCTACCTGTCCTCCCAATGCTTCTACTAGCGGGGCTTCCGGAAGCGTGTCTATCGTATAGTCGCCTCCTTTTGCAAAAACATCCGGCTGGATGATACTGATTAGCTGGTCGGGGTTATCTTCATTCAAGCCTCCAAACGGAACTATATGTGTTACACATCTTAACCCGGCCAGCACTTCCATCCGGTCGGCCAGGTGATTGACAGGCCGTTTGGGTCCTTTCAGGCGTTTGATGCTTTCGTCGTTGTTCACGCCAACGATCAATACATCTCCCAGGCCGGCAGCCTGCTCGAGGTACGAAACATGGCCGCTGTGAAGGATATCGAAGCAGCCATTGGTAAAAACTATGCGCTTGCCGCTGCTGCGGTAGAGCGAACTTAGCAATTCCAATGTTTCTTCGCTGTCGATGATCTTGCTGTTTAATGCTGCAGTGAACATCAGTTCCCGGATACTGCAGAAGGCTGTTACCGGTTTTTTAATGGCAATGCTGGCAGCCAGCGAAGCAACAGAAGCAGATTCGATGGAATTGCGGCATTGCATATAGGCCATGGTGAAGGCACTCAGGTAGGTATCGCCGGCGCCTGAAACCTGCGGATGCGGCACTCTTTCTGCTTTCAGGACCATGGCAGGTTTTTCCTTTTCCAGGATAACCGCCCCGTCCTCATCCAGGGTTACAGCAATTACCTTTGCGCCTGTGCAGTCGAAGAGCCGCGACTGGTGTTGCAGCAAAGCGGATGCGTGGATAGCTTCTTCCCTCTCTTCCAACAACGTTGCTGTCTCCTTACGGTTGGGCTTCACAATATCCGGCTGCAGCGCAGCATAGTTTTGCAGCTTCTTTGAATCTACCGCCAGGTATGGATGGTATTTCTTCTGTAACTTTTCTATAGCCTTAATAATAGCTGTATTGAAAAATCCTTTCCGGTAATCTGCCAGTATAACAGCGTCGAAATAAGGATAGATTTCATTTAGTTCCCTGATCACCATCTTCGTACAACTGTCGTCTATAGAGCCTTCCGAGCCTTTGTCGTACCTGGCCAGTAACTGCGTGCCCGATACGAGGCGGGTTTTACAGATAGTAGTACGTTCTGCGCAACTGATTATATTAGTATTGATCTTGCTATCGGAAAACAATTCCTGCATTACCTGGGCTTCTTTGTCTTTACCGGTGATGCCCATGCAGGTAACGTTAGCGCCCAGGGCCGCGAGGTTAAAAGCAATGTTGCCGGCGCCTCCGAGCGCATATTTTTCGTCCTGTATATTCACTACCGGGGCGGTTGCTTCGGGGCACAAACGGTTGCTGTATCCTTTCATATAAGCGTCCAGTATCAGGTCGCCTATCACCAGTACGGAGAAGCGTTGCGGATGTTCATATAATTGCTGAATTACTTTTTCCATCATTCTGTTATTTATTTTTTAGAATAAAGCTGGCTGCTTCATCAAAAGATGAGACGATCAGGGTTGGTTGCCGCCAGTGATCAAGCAGCCACTCCGTTTCATTACCATTATCTACCAGTATAGACCTGCAACCGCATTTATTACCGGCTTCCACATCGTCCAGTATATCTCCTATCATCCACGACCCTTTCAGATCAATGCCGTAATTGGCGGCGGCATCTGTCAGCATTCCCGGCCCGGGTTTCCTGCAATTGCATTTCTTTTTATAGGCCCCGATCCTGGCGTCCGGATGATGCGGGCAGTAATAAAAGCCGTCTATCATTACATTTTCCTCACTCAGCAACTGGTTGATACGGTTGAAAACGTGTATCAACATGGCTTCTTTAAAATAGCCGTATGCCACTCCCGCCTGGTTGGTCACCAGTATCAGCAGGTAACCTGCGTCTTTAAGCCGCCTGAGCGAAGGCCCAACAGTTGGGAGAAGGCTAATACGTGTAGTGTTAACGTTATAAGGTATATTTTGTATCAGTGTCCCGTCCTTATCAATAAACACCGCCTTTTTCATATAGCCCGTTTGATCTTTTGCTCTTCCTGGTAGTGGTGAAAGATAACATGGTCGTACAGTTTGCCAAGATTAGTCGCTACCCTGTCCCAGGTAAATAATTTCTGCACTCGGCTGATCGCTTTCTCTCCCATTTTCTGCAGGCGTTCAGGCTGTGCCAACATCTCGGTGATGGCTTCCGAAAGGGCCTTCGGATCGCGGGGCGGAACCAGTTTACCTGTTTGGCCGTCAACCACGCTGTATTTAATTCCCCCAACGTTTGCGCCTATCACAGGCGTACCGCAGGCCATTGCTTCCAAGGGCGTGATACCAAATGGTTCGTACCAAGGCGTGGTGATGAACAGGTCGGCAGCCGAATAGAAGTATTTCAGTTCTTCCCTGTTCTTATGCCCTACAAACTGAACTGCGTAGGAAATGCCTAATGATTTTGCCAGCAACCGTAATCTTTGCAGCTCATGGTTATGCTGGAAGAATTCCAGGCCTCCTCCAACGATGATCAGCCTTATATTTTCTTTGCGGCAATTTAAATGAGCAAGTGCCTGGATCACGTTATCCACTCCCTTTCTCGGCACGATACGCCCGAGCTGCAGGATCACTTTTTCTTTAGGCGGTAGCTTCAGCATAAGCCTAGCCATATATTTATCGATAGGGTACATTTCCTGCAAGTTAACGCCGCAAGGCACTACCACTATTTTTTTAGGCGACACGTCGTAATACTGGATCATATCTTCCCTATCCTGTGGGCATTCGGCAATTATGGCGTCCGCGGCCGCCATGGTCTGGCGTTCTATTTCCAGGCGTTCGGGCGGGAACTGGTCGTTATCGCCCTGGAACAGCCTGCGTATATGTCCTAACGCATGATAGGTTACGACGTATGGAATTTTAAGGATCGATTTCAATTCCATGGCCACGAGGGCCGACATGAAAAAGTTCGCATGTACCAGGTGATAATTGATCTGTTCTTCTTCAATGAACTGGATCATATCGTCCCTGAAGGCGGCCATGTAAGGCAGCAATGTTTCTTTGCTGACAGGCACCGGGGGGCCGGCATCCACATGAACAACCCTT
The DNA here is from genome assembly GCF_900107795.1 of Chitinophaga terrae (ex Kim and Jung 2007). GTDB lineage: Bacteria > Bacteroidota > Bacteroidia > Chitinophagales > Chitinophagaceae > Chitinophaga > Chitinophaga terrae. Next base: position 26,752 of record NZ_FNRL01000019.1, on the reverse strand, counting down.
ACTCCTTTCATCCAGTTGATACAGCGGGGATGGCTGGTATTCTCCCGGCGGGTGAAAACATCTACCAGGAATCCTTTCTGGGTAAGTTGCCTGGCTATTTCTTTTACATAAACATTCTGCCCACCGGCGTCAACGCCTCCCAATACCGCCAGGGGTGAAGCGTGTTCACTAATCAATGCAATCCTTTTCATGGTTAACAGTCTTTAGTTTGTAAGAAGTTGAGTGTGATAGTTGAAGTTGTTGGGTTTCCATTCGTTATTCGCTACAAGTCGGAAGAGTTGCTCCCATTCGGTGGTGAACCTGTTTATATCAAATAGTTCCAGTGCGGTTTCGCGGGCATTTTTACCGATTTCTATAGCCAGAGAACGATCTGCCAGCAGCTCCTGCATGCGCATAATAAGATAATCAACGTCTGTATGTATGTATCCATTTTCACCATCTCTCAATACCGTGACCAGCTCTGTGGTTGCCAGTCCCACCACCGGCATCCCCTGCATCATGGCCTCACACACAGCCAGCGCGAGGCTGGTATACCTGACCGGATGAAAATAGAACCGGTAGTTGCATCGTACAGCCGGCAGATCGGGGTGCAGGATCTCTTTGGCCTGTTCCCCGTTGCCCATTCCTGCCAGGTCTAACGGCACCGATTGTTGTACCCTCTCGAAAATATCTCCTCCCAATGCCCTTCCCCGCTGCATGATATGATTGATGGTCACCAGGCCTTTTTCCCATCTGCCATTGAATGTGAATGGAGAAGGGGTTACGCCATGCAAAATAACCGTGGTGGGCGTTTGATTCGTTTGCCACATCAGCTGGTTAAAATGCGTAACATGCACCAGCACAATGTTCGGATCGTTTACAACATGCGACTGTGCAACCGGGTGATTGGCCGGGGTATTATGTTCCAGGTAAATGGCCGGCAACGACCGCTGGTAGTCCGACAGCACCTCGAATTGATCTTTCAGGTAATTTTTCTCCGATTGAAAAAGTATGCAGTCAAAGTGGCGATCCTTTACTTCATCAAATGGTATTTCATGAACATTGCCGCCGAACGGGAATGTAGCGCCGCGTCCGTAGTAGCCTTCATCCCGCTGTTCCCTATACGGAATATAAATATCGTAAGGTCCCTGAGCCAGGTAATACAGATAGCTGCCGTGAATATGCCAGGTGAAGATAGATAGCCGCTTCGAGGTTGAATACATGTCGCATGGTTTTGCCTAGACTGGCACCAAGAATGCGCCAATTTGGTTCCTGCGTATAGTATTAAGCGTGGTGAGCTAATCAATTTAAATTTGAAGAGCTTGAAGGAAACACTTGTGGCACATGGACAAATGTGCCGTTACAGTAATTATCCAGATAACTGAAACGCTTATATCAAAATCAATTAATTATATCGGGCACTGGACATAGTTTGTATAAACTTCTACATAATTTTAAAATGAAACGTTGAATAAGTGAAACAAGTTTGCTGGGGAACTGAAGCAATATAAGTGGTTATGTTGTGAGGATAACAAACTATTTAACCTTGTCCAAAATACGATAAGCATGCGGTTTTTGCAGGATCAGCGTTAATGCCATGAAAATATTAATGCGCAGCATAGACTGGAATTATGCTGAGGGCAGGCGAGTGGGCATCGGCTATCTTCCAGGAAAGGATCTCAATTTAATATTCATCAATTGTTAAACTGATTTCATTCGGGGAACTACTTTTTTTTATTTATCTTCCCTAACTATTGAATAACCTGGTATAACCTGGCCATATGACAAAAGAAAGAACATATGTTTTTATTCCCGGAGGCTGGCACGGCGGTTGGGCTTACGACCCGGTAACCAGCAAACTGGAGGCGCAGGGAAAGAAATGTATTTCGTTAACCCTGCCAGGACTCGAACTTCAACCAACGCCATCCAACAGGATAATAAATTTAGATACTCATATCGGGTTCGTGGTAGATACGCTCGTAGCAGCAAACGTTACGAATATAATCTTATGCGGCCACAGTTATGCGGGGTTAGTCATTACAGGAGTTGCAGACCAGATTCCAGAAAGAATTAATGCGTTGGTGTATATTGATGCGTATATTCCCGAAGACGGAGACTCGTGCTGGAGCCTGACCAGCGACATCTATCGGGAGCGTTTTGTGGCGGGGGCCAAGTTTGATGGTTTGAATGTGGAAGTTCCGCAAGGGACGGAAGACAGACGAAGACCTCATCCCCTGGCAACATTCATGCAAAGTGTGCGTTTAAATGGAAATCACAGGCAGATCCCCAACCGTGCATTTATTTATCTGAGCGGCTGGGAACAAAGCCCATTCGTAAAGCAATATGAAAATCTGAAAGATTCTCCCGGTTGGCAGGTCGAAACATTACATTGTGCGCACAATGTAATGAGAGAACGTCCCGACGCCCTGGTTGATATTTTATACAGGCTGGAAGAAAAATACAGTTAAAATGCCAGGCGATAGTAAATTTAAGAACATATGAAAGTAACCAGGCAGATCATTGCAACCCGGCGCACTATGTTACGCGCTCAATTATATTTCCTGGCAAAGAAGAGCCTATGGATGTATCTTTTTGCCATGCTGATCATTGGATATTACATGCCGCTGCCGGGGCAATCCTGGTGGCTCTCAGCCGCTCTTTACTTTGTTTGTTTAATGGTAATAGTAGTGGCGCCTCTTTATTATTTAAGCGCGGGCACCAAGGTTAAATCCGGCGCTTTCAATTTTAACATAGAATTCAGTGAAGAAAATATCCAGGTCTTTTACCCGAAATCGAATAAAGCGGAAACCAAAAGCTGGGATTGGGTTCAGACCATTGATATTATAAATAATGGCGCGCGTATCACCGTGCGGATGCCTAATCGGTTGGTGATATTCCTGGACCGGTTAAATAGCGGGGAACTGGCATTTTTTAAAAAGATGAAAGATGCATTGCATAAATAAGCAAGGAGGATGAGTAAAATGAGCTTTACGAAATCCTCAAAATCTTTTGCTAAAATCATTAGCGCAACATTTTTCTATTTACTGCTGTTTTGTCCATTCGTCAACTCTTGCCTAAAGACTGAGATATTATGAAAGTCACAGTTTCCAATCTTTCAGAGGGAGATTGATTGAGCCAATACATCCAATCATTTATCGAGTCGTGCGCCTTCGTCATAGCAACTTTCCGAGCTACAGGGACGCCCAGGGAAACAACGATCCACACCCCCGTCGTCACTTTTACCTGATAAATCCTAAAATTATTATTAGCTTGCACGCCCACACGCAAACTATAGTGAATTGACGTCCGGTTCATCTCCATACAGTGACAGGGAACTTCTTTCAAGAATTGCTGAAGGGAATGAAGCCGCCTTTGCCGACCTTTTTAACATGTATTCGGCGGCGTTATCCCGTATTTCCATGCGGATACTGCAAAGCGAAACTGCCAGCCAGGAAGTGCTGCAGGACTTTTTTATCAAATTATGGCTGAACAGGACCAACCTGGCGGAAATTGAGCTGCCCGGGCCCTGGCTGAGAAAGGTCCTGATCCGGGAATGCCTGCAATACCTCCGCAAAGCCGCCGTTTACCAGAGCAAACTGGATGGCCTCCCAATGGAGACCGACAGCCATAACCACGCGCTCCACTCTCTGTCCGTTAAAGAGATACAGGAAGCGGTGAGCAAGGCCCTTTCCTCCATGTCGCCCCAACGCAGGCTTATTTACCAGATGAGCCGCGAAAAAGGGATGACAACAAAAGAAATCGCCGAAGAGCTGGGGTTATCGAACGGGTATGTAAGAAACGTGCTTAGCGCGGCCCTGCAAACGATCCGTGGTTTTCTTTTCCCTATGGACCTGATGTCTGTAGTTGTCTTTTTATATTTTTTTTAAGACGCATAGTGACAACTCCCTTTCACGCGCATCTCTTATATAGGATATGGATCAATCTCGCATTATTTACCTGGTAGGCCGACACCTGGAAAAGGGCCTGACAGCGGCCGAACAGGCCGAGTTCGGACAGCTGCTCCGGGATCCGGAGAGTCATGACGCCCTGCTGGCAGCATTTGACGCCCTGGCGGGCGACCTGGATATTTCCGTTCCGCCGGACGCGTCGCTGCTGCCTATCCTGCATACCGCGCTGGCCAGCGACCGGCCGCCAATGCAGGTTGCATCGCGCCGCCGATGGTATTGGCCTGCTGCCGCAGCCGCCGCAGTACTTGCCATAGTTGCAGGCGGTTACCTGTGGCTTTCCCGCCCGGCGGAAACAAGGCTGGCCCACAGCCGAGCGGAGAAGCATAATATCCTCCCAGGTAAAGAAGGCGCCATCCTCACCCTTGCCGATGGTTCGGAAGTGGTGCTCGACAGCCTTGGCAATGGTACCATCGCCCGGCAAAATGGCGCGCAACTGGTACTGGCCAATGCTCAACTTTCATATCAACCTGCCGGAACCAGCGCTGAAACAGTCACCTACAATACCATTACTACCCCCCGGGGGCGGCAGTTCCGGGTTGTATTATCCGACGGCACAGAGGTCTGGCTGAACGCAGCCAGTTCATTAAGATACCCAACGGTTTTTGGAGAAGGAGAAAGGCAGGTTGAAGTAAAAGGCGAAGCGTATTTTGAAGTGGCGGCCGACACTAAACGACCTTTTCATGTGAATGTAAATAAGAAAGCGGACATCCTGGTACTCGGCACACATTTCAATGTAAATGCCTATGACAACGAGAAAACCATTGCCACTACTTTAATGGAAGGAGCAGTACGTGTATCCGCCACCGTTTCAGGGAAAGCGGCTGAAGTAGTATTGCGCCCCGGCCAGCAGGCCCGGATCAGCGCGGCAGCAGACCGCATCACGGTAAAAGAGCATGCCGATGTTGATAATGTGATCGCCTGGAAAAATGGGTTGTTCAACTTTGAAGGAGCCGACTTTGCTGATATTATGCGCCAACTGGAACGCTGGTATGATATTGAAGTCGTATACGGGAAAGGAATACCAGATATAGAATTTGAAGGACAAATGACGAGAGATGTACCATTAAACGGATTGCTGACTATACTTAGCCGCAGCGGCATCCAATTCAGGTTAGAAGGAAGAAAACTGATAGTTCAACCATAATAATACGCATAACGACCAACATTAAAATATGAGATAACAAAAAATTACCGCCACAGTTGCGACCTGTGACGGTAAAAGATCTAGCTGACAAAAAAAGCCTTTTACATCAATTTTCTAACAACCAAATCTATTTGCAATTTATGCAAAAAAAACGTTATTGGCCATTCCCCGGCTTGCCGGACCCTGGGCCTATTGAAAAAATCAAACGGATTATGCGACTCACCACCCTTTTGCTATCGGCGGCGCTTCTTCAAACGCATGCTACCGGTAGGGCACAGCAGGTGTCGATCACCGGGCGGCAACTGACTTTGCGGGAGATATTCAAAGCCATCAAAGACCAGACTGGCTATGTAGTGCTAAATCAGAAAGGCGTTCTTTCAGATGCCAGGCCTATTGCACTTTCCGCTAACGATGTTCCGCTTCTCAAGTTCCTGGAACTCGCATTCAAAAGTCAACCATTAGAATATATGATCCAGGGGAAGACAATTCTTGTCACCCGAAAAAATCAGCCAACTCCTGTTGCCGGCACAACTCCCGCTACCAACGTTGAAGCGGCGCCTCCGCCGGTAAACGGCGTTGTTCGGTCGGCAGATGGAAAGCCTATGCCTGGCGTGACTGTAGTTATCGTTGGTCAGAACAAAGGCACTGTAACTGCAGCTAATGGCGCATTTACGCTCGAAGTAGCGGAAGGAGACCTGCTCCGTATCTCTGCCGTTGGTTTCCTGCCTTTAACCGTTAAACGGGTTAACGGCAACTTCGTTGTAGTGAAAGACAGCCAGTCTGGGCGCCCAGACCACAACGATGAAGGAGAAGCCGTTTCCAGCCTGCTCTCCGGCAGCAGCGCGTTGTTGTCTGTTCGCCTGGCTCCCAGCTCCTCGCCCCTGGACGAGGTACAGGTAATGGCCTATGGAACCACTACCAAACGGTTCAACGCAGGTAACATCAGTTCCATTTCCTCGAAAGAGATCGCGAAAAATCCTGTGAACAACGTCATGGAAGCGCTCCAGGGAAAAGTGCCCGGCCTCTTTATCCAACAGGTGACAGGCCAGCCGGGCGGCGCATTTACCGTAAGGATGCGCGGCGCAGCCAACCTCACTACCGGGGCCACACAGCCGCTTATTATCGTAGATGGGGTACGGTTCCCTGCCGGCACTCTTCCACTCTCGACCAATACGCTGTACGGCACCCAGAGCTTCCTGCAAGGCGGCAGTGGACTCAATTATATCAATCCTAATGATATCGAAAGCGTAGATGTGCTGAAAGATATAGATGCAACAGCTATCTACGGTTCCTCCGGTGCATATGGAGTGATCCTTATCACGACCAAAAAAGCCCGCGGCAACCGCCAGGCCTTTAACGCCAATGTATATACGGGCGTATCGCTCATGGGCAAGGCGCCTAAGCTGATGAATACCGAGGAATACCTTATGCTCCGGCGGGAAGCGCTGAAGAACGATAACCTGCAGGTATCGGCACAAGACCTTGACCTGAACGGCACCTGGCCCGAAGACCGTTATACCAACTGGAGGAAAGAACTGATGGGCAAGGCCGCTGCCACCACCAATGTCAACCTGTCTTACAGCGGCGGAGCTGGTAATACCAACTACCTGATAAGCGGAAGCCTGCGCAATACTGGTAATATTCAACGCCATACCGGCGCCAACAAAGATGGTTCCCTGCGTTTTGCCCTGAACACAGGCACTACGAACAACAAGTTCAACATGTCGCTGACCGGTACCTACCTGAGTTCAGTGAACGATATGGTACCGCAGGATTTCTCCGGGTCCGTCATGGCTGTCCCCAATGCTCCCCGTCCTTTCAATCCCGACGGCAGCATTAACTGGGATGCTATCGGTACTAACGTTAACAGTACCAGCTTTGCCTCTAACATCAACAAACAATATAAAAACACAACCAACAACCTGTTGGCCAATGCTACACTGACCTACCGGCCAACAAAGAGTATCACATTGAACAGCGTATTCGGATACAACACCATCAACGGGAAGGAGCTGATAGGCAATCCTACCAGCACTTTCAATCCTTCCAATATCCTCGCGGCTACTCAGACGGTAGGCATCCTGCACCAGTTTTCTACCCGTTCCATTACCATTTCCCCATACGGCGAGTATAGGAAAATGATCGCCTCGCGGGGTAACCTGAGCGTTAAGATAGGCGCTGAGATCAGTAACCAGGTATCACAGATGACCGATATCACCGGTACCGGCTTCCCATCCGACGCTTTGCTCGTTAACCCGGCCATAGCCACTTCCGTGGTTTCGAAATACGAACTGAATGAATACCGCTCTATCGGTACCTATGGTATCGTAAAATTCGTGTGGAATGAGAAATATATTGCGAACGTAAACCTCCGGCACGACGGCTCCACGAAGTTTGGCCCTGGCCGCAGGTTTGGCAACTTCGGTTCAGGCGCCCTGGCCTGGATCTTCAGTGAAGAAAAACTGCTGAAAGATAAATTACCCGCACTCAGCTATGGTAAGCTGAGGGTCAGCAGCGGCGTGGTAGGCGGCGACGCGATCGGCGACTTCCGTTACATCGAAACATACCAGGCAATGTCAGGAAACTACGATGGCAAAACGGGTTTGCAACCCAATGCTCTGCCTAATCCTATCCTGAACTGGGAACGGAATTTCAATTCAGAAATAGGCCTGGAGTTAGGGTTCCTCGACGATAAGATCATGGCTGATTTCAGCTATTACCTGAACCGTGCAGGCAACCAGTTGCTTGGCCAGCCACTTTCCAGCGTTACGGGCTACACGAGCTATACGCTCAATTCTGATGCCCTGATCCGCAACAGCGGTTATGAAGCCAGCATTACATCAAACAATATCAGGAAAAAACATTTCAGCTGGACTACCCGGTTCAACATCACCGTTCCTGAAAGCAAACTGCTGCGAATTCCTACACAAGCCAATCAAAACTCTAACTATGTTCTGGGCAAACCGGTTACAGGAGTGTTGTTGTACAAATACAACGGCGTAAACCCTGAAACAGGCTACTATAGCTTTACCGACGGCAAAGGTAAAACAGATGATTTTTCGGGTTCGTTCACCCAGGCCGATAAAACCGAGTTTATTGACCTGGCGCCTAAGTATTATGGCAGCCTGACCAACTCCTTTACTTACAAGCAGTTTTCATTGGATTTCTCCATCAACTTCACCAGCCGGATGGGCAAAAACCTGTTGAGCAATGCCCTCCTGCCTTTCGGCATATTTGGAGGTAATGGCAGCACCATGTGGCTCGACCGCTGGCAGAAACCAGGGGACCAGACAGATATTCCCAAAGTAAGTACGCAGTTCGGCAACTTCGGTCGCCAGATGTTATTCAACGAAAGTACAGGAGCATATTCCGACGCCACTTATGCCCGGCTGCAGAATGTGAGCATTCGATATACTTTAAGCGAAGCCCTTAATAAAAGGCTACATCTTAAAAACGGCAGCGTATACCTGCAGGGGCAAAACCTCCTTACCATTTCGAAATATAACGGTTTGGATCCCGAAAATCTCAACCCTTCAGTGATCCCACCCCTGCGGGTGATCACCGCCGGGATTAACGTAACTCTTTAATGTTTAACCAGCAGATGAAACGAACCATCAAACATAGATTTTACAAGTCGCTGTCGCTGTTTACACTGGCCGGCAGCCTGGTACTAACAGGGTGCGAAAAATACCTGGACGGCACCCAACTGCCGGCAGGCACCATCGAAGCGGAAGATGTGTATGTGAACGACAACATGGCGTCGACAGTTGTTACGGGCATGTACATGAACCTTACCAATAACGCCGGTTTTAACGGTGGCACAGGCAGCAACCTTGGTTATGTACTGGCCCTGTATACCGACGAGGCCAAAAGTACGCTGAGTGGCAACTTCGCAGACATTGTTTATAAAAATGCGATCCAGTCTTCCGAAAGCCCTTATTGGTCTGCATACTACAAAATGCTCTTCGTTGCCAACGCCGCTATCAAGGGCATTAACAATAGCTCTGGAAAGCTGCAGTATAAAGATCAATGGCTGGGAGAAACTTATTTCCTGCGGGCCTTGTTCTACTTCTACCTGGTAAATCTTTACGGGCCGGTCCCCTTGGCGTTATCGACGGATTACACCGTCAACAACCGCTTAAGCCGTGCGCCGATGGCTGATGTATATAACCAGATCGTTGCAGACCTGAAACTGGCGCAGTCGATGTTGCCGGCAAATTACCGGAACGGTTACGGCGCGGCAACTACAAGCCGTGTCCGACCCAATAGCGCTGCAGCTACTGCCCTGCTGGCCAGGGTATATCTTTACATGGGCGACTGGGCTAATGCAGAGGCGCAGGCTACAGCAGTGATCAGCAACCAGCTATACGACACGGTAGGCCTGAACAACGTATTCATTGCCAACAGCAAAGAAACAATATGGTCGGTAGCCCCTAAAACCGCGTCCCCGGCTTACGAATTCAACTTTTACAATAACGGTATGCCGGCAACCATTATGCCCCCGCAGGGACCTAACTCGTTCCTCGTGTATTCAACGGTCAGCGACCCTTTATTAAACGCCTTTGAACCGGGCGACCGCCGGTTTACCGAGTGGCTTCGACCTGTTACCATTCTTGCGTCGGGTACGCAGCCTGCAAAGACCATGTACTTCCCGGCCAAGTTCAAATCATCCGTCAACAATGCAGAGTACCAGGTACCATTGCGTTTGGCGGAACAATACCTGATCAGGGCGGAGGCAAGGGCTATGCAGGATAAAGGCAACGCAGCTGAAGATCTGAACCTGATCCGCACCCGTGCAGGTCTGCCTTCTATCCAGCCCGCCACGAAACCGGCGCTCCTGGCCGCCATTGCAAAGGAAAGACAAATAGAACTGTTCTCGGAATACGGGCACCGTTTCTTTGATCTGAAGCGGACAGGCAAACTGGATGAAGTGATGAACGTTGTAGCGCCTGCGAAACCTACTACCTGGAAGAGTTATATGGCTAACTGGCCTATTCCGCCAAACGATATTCTTTCAAACCCAAATCTTACACCTAACCCGGGGTATGCAAAATAACCCGGCAACAGAACGGGATGGTCCGCCATTCATCCCGTTCTCATTTTTACATACTTAAATTAAACAGAAGATGAAACGTTTTATTCTGGCTGCATCGTTATTGATGCCAGGCATCTCGTTGGCCCAATCGTTCGATTACCAACTGAAAGTGCAACTGAAATCAGTCAAAAAACCGTTATATGCCTATATTATATCCGATTATAGCTGGACAACCAGGAAAGTGCTCGATTCGGCCATCCTGCAGAATGGCGTAGCCGAGTTCAAAGGCAACCTCGAAGAACCGGCGATGGTGCATGTATTTATCGATCATGAAGGGCAAGGCTCTAAATGGCAGAAAAACGCCGATGTGATTGACCTGTACCTGGAAAGCGGGAAGATAACCGTTCAGGGAAAAGACAGTGTCAAAACGGCGAAGATCAAGGCCGGCCCCATCAACCGCCAGTTTACAACATACAAGGAAGCGGTGATGGTATATTACAGGGAGGCGGCGAAACAGCCGGCGCTAAAAGAGGCAGACCTGAAACGGCCCGGTGTTACGGACTCGATCATGAAACTGATCAGCGAAACGGCCGCAAAAACAGACACTCTCAAAGTTGCGTATATCCGCAACCATCCGGACTCCTATATGAGCCTGGCAGCCCTTAGGGAACTGGCGGGAAAAGATATTGATGTAGCCTCTGCAGAACCATTGTTTAACAGTCTTTCTGCCAGTGTCAGGAATACCACGACAGGGCAGAACTTCGCCCGCAAATTGGAAGAAGCGCGGTTATTCGCTGTAGGCGCAACAGCGCCGGATTTCACCCAGAACGATGTGAACGGCAAACCTGTAAAACTATCGGACTTCCGTGGAAAATACGTACTGGTAGATTTTTGGGCTTCCTGGTGCGGACCATGCCGCCGGGAAAACCCCAATGTAGTTAAAGCATACCAGGCGTTTAAAGACAAGAACTTCACCGTGTTAAGCGTATCGCTGGACCTGCCCGGGAAAAAACAGGATTGGCTGGCCGCTATTGAGAAAGACGGTCTAACGTGGACGCATGTATCCGACCTGAAAGGCTGGAAAAATGAAGTGGCTCAGTTATACAAAGTGAGGGCCGTTCCACAGAACTTTCTTATCGACCCTACCGGCAAGATCGTCGCAAAAAACCTGCGGGAGGAACGTTTGCAAAAGGAGCTGGCGCGTATCTTACATTAAATTTAATGTATCCTATGTTCTACCAAAGAAGCAGGCATTCCGGGTAAAACGGAATGCCTGCTTCTTTTCATTTTTACCATCTCAGTAAGGGGTTTCTCCACCAGTCGTCCTGCCCGTTTTCGCTGTAGTATAATCCAAAGTCCAACGCCGGGTCGCCTGCCTTTTTTGCGGGATGCAATAGTTTGAAGCTATAATTTCCCTTGCGCAGCGGCAGGATCACTACCTGACGGGTGTGGCCTTCTGCCGGATCGTATTGCGCCCACAACGAATCATTAAAATAAAGCTGGGTGCCTTCAGAAGGCGTCAGTTGAAAAACGTAGTAGCCGTCGCGGGGTATGGTAACAACTCCGCTTAATTGCCCGTCAACAGGTTTGGACTGCATATCCAATCTGCGGCTGTTGCCCGGCGTCTTTTTCGGCGCCAGGTAGTCGCCGGTCTTCGGTTTCTTCTGCAACTCTCGATCATAACGTCCGCTGGGTGAAAACGAAATTGCCCGGATACTGGAAGGATCATCTGTTATCACATGATCATCCGCCAGTGTACTGTTCCTGCCAGGCAATGAACCATCGGAGGTATATCGGATGTCGGCATAGTTTGTAGGCAGGAACAAACGGATAGGATGACCTTTTACAACAATACCGCCAGTTGGAATATAATTAGCGTTGCGGGTCTGGTACCCGAGGTAAGCGTATTTAAGCCCGTCATAGTTCGATTTAAAAACGCTTGAGATATGCGTTTCGTTGTCATAAAGTTCTGAGTGCCATCGCAACCCGGAAGGCGAATTTGCTTTCAATACGCTATCCATCTTGTCGCGCGCCATATCGCCATACGAAAAGCCGGTGCGGCCCCCGATGTGCAGAACTGTATTATGGAACGGAACAGAATTTAGTTGCTGGGCCACAAGGCGTACCAGGTATTGGTCATCAAAGCGGAAGGCCGGGTCGCCAAGCGTATAAAAGCGAAACATAGCAGGCCGCTGAAGCATCGCATAAAAACCGAACACACCGCCAAAAGATGCGCCGAATATCCCATTCTCCCCGCTCACACGATATTTTTGGTTGATATAAGGTATGAGTTCTTTCTCAAAGAACGCTATGAAGTTGTCTGCGCCCCCGGAACTGTCAACGTCCTTCCAGCGGGTAGGGGTAAAATCGCGGTCCCGCAGGTTAAAGCCATTGACATAACGGTTGGGAATACCTACAACAATTACTTCCGGTATTAATTTTATCGCGGTAAGGAAACTAAGGATATTGGTAAATGTGCGGGTATTCCATTCCCCATCAATCACGTACCATACGTCGTAATGCGCCGTGTCTGTCGCATAAAGTTCCGGCAGAACGATTTCAATCTGACGCAATTCGCCCAGGCGATGCGAATAGATAGAATCTTTTGCAGATGGAGCATATTGCGCCCGGGCTTCGATCGCAATAATGACCAAGAGGTAAAAAAACAAACGCTGCATGGGGATGGTAGTTAAAACGGTTTAGGTAGCGATTATATCTGGCAGTATTCGAAAACCCTTTGTAAGCTCGTCGGGGACCGGGGGCATTTAACAGCAAGTTAAAATAACTTTCCCGGAGTTGCAACTTCGTGCCGATACCCAAACGCTAGTCTAAAAGATAACCGGATACGCGCCTAAAACAGGCAATGAAAAGGGCGTCTTGCGATAAGAAAAAATGGCAAAAAAAGTTTAGATTGGGTTGGTAGAATCTGATCAACTTATCTACCAGCCAGGATGGGTAAAAATTTTCCCTGTTATTAATAATCCGTTATGTACAAATTAATTATAGGTTTATTCGCCTTATTGGCAAGCCACATAAATTTAGCAGCGCAAACATTATTTGTAGACCCGGTAAAAGGTAGTGATGATGCGACAGGAACAATCACAGCTCCGCTGTTAAGCATTGTCAAAGCAGTTGAACGGGCCGGCAAATTTACAGGGGAACAACCCGTTACTATCAAGCTCTTGCCCGGTTTGCATATCCTGACCGGCCAGGTAGTGCTAAAGCCATTCAAGACGAAACAGGACAATCAGCGCTTCAGTATAGAAGCTGCAATCATGCCGGACGATCCGAACTGGCTGCCATCAAAAATGCCTGTCATACAATCCATCTCTCCCAACAACAAAAACTGGGGCTCGTTCGACCATTGTACCGGTTTCCAGGTAGAAAGAAATAATACCTGTTTCAGGGGGTTGAAATTTGTTGGGAACACCAATCCTTCCGTCGTTTATTATTACACTATCGAACGGCATTTCCCTGAGTTGAAAGATATGGAAGTATCACAATGCCTTTTTGTGGGCAACAGGAACTCCGCTCCTATCCAGGGCGCTCTTTTTGCACAAGGCGGCGGAATTAAAGTAGATCATTGCATCTTTTACGAATGTAAGAATGCACTGCTCTTATTCCTTTCTGTGAAAGGTTTTTCCCTGACCAACTCAATTATTTACGGCGCTTATGAAGGCGCTATCTGGTTTGGGAAGTATTCTGATTTCACTTTCAATAACAATGTGATAGCCGGCAACCGTTGCTTCTGGGTAGGAATGAAAGGCTTTACGCCTCACTATATCTTCAGCAATTCCCTGATCAGCGACAACACGATATTCATGGGATTAAATAATAACGGGGTTATTGAAAATGATACAGTAACAGTGCCGTTGACCAACAACGTACAGCGATCAGGCAAAGTGTTGTTGCAGGTAGTAGAAACAGATACTGTACCGAAAACCTATCTGCATTTAGCGGCAGGATCGGCGGGCGGGGATATTCCAGCGGGTTTGTTTGGCGCTACAGGAAGGAAATGAGATAGCTATTTTATTTCGTCTTGGCCAATTCAGCCAACGCTGCCTGAATCCAATCAACTTTGTTATCAAGCGGTATCATAGGTGGTATTCCAACAAATTCATATTTGGAATTTTCCTTGTATTTGGTGGTTGTGGTAAAAAGTATAAACTTTCCACAGGGGATTTCTGTTGATTTTACATCTCCATAGCCCATAAAACCGCCAGAGTGCTGTCCCAGCGTAATTACTTTTTCACTTTGAATAGCATAAGTTACCAGGCCTTCAGCTGAACTGGCCGTACCTTTATTGAATAGTAGCGCTATTTTTTCGGGATACCTGGCGCCTGTATATTCAAGTTTAGTCACCGCGTGTTCTTTCTGGGGGATAAATGAAAACGGTTTCGCGTTTTTCATTCTTGATAACAACTCCTCATTAACGCCCTCATAGCTTTTTATATTATCAGGGCTTACCCAAACCTGCACTTCATCTACGTTCATCGGCTTCGTATAGATCAGGGGCAGCAGGTCGAAATAACAGGACTCAGAGCCACCTCCGTTATCCCTTATGTCCAGGATTAAAAATTTCTTTTGGGCAATTTTCGGGATAATCTCCCTGTATAATGAATCCAGTTGGGGCTTTAAGTGATAGGCAAATGATCGTAGCGAAAGATAATAGGTGTCATCATTTAACGGTCTGAATTCCCACAGTTTTTCATCAGGGCCGGCATTGATCTTATTAAACCCCATCTTCGGGATCTTCCCATTTACAATACGCATATTATTAATAAAGGCGGTATTGAAATTAAAGCCCAGTAGCCCCAGGTTATACGCACACAGGAAGGAACCGTCTTCTTCTCTTGTAAGCGTAAATAAGATATGGCCAACGTCCAGCAATTTGTTTTTCTTTAGTACAATACCTTCATAATGGTTCCTGTCGCCCTGCATAACGGCCACTGTTATACCGCTTTCTGAAACATATATACCTTCAATATCATTAGCAGGCTTGTTGTTTAACTGCGCTATTACCTGGCTGGTATCTATTTTCTTCAGTTTAAATGCCCTGTAGGATGGCGAGGCTTTGAAGCTATCTAACACTGTTTGAGAAGAAAGATCCATATTTTTTTTCTGTAGTTTAAAGTCGATATGGCTATGATGGTCTTTCAATACCTTCAGGTATTCGTTAAAGTATATATTACACAGATCAGTATTTCTTTCCTTTGCTATTTTACCTGTGATTTGAGCTACGGCGCTTTTATACTTGTTATATAACTGTCTGTCGTCCTTTATCTGCTGAAATGCAGGATTATTATTCTCATAGTATTGTTTCACAAACAAGAATTGCTCTTTGCAGGTGCATTCCTGGGCGAAGAGATTAATACTATATAAAAGGAAAAAGAGGATACTTATATGCTTCATATTTTAGGTATGTAGCTTAAAAGTTAATGATTTATTGTAAGTGACGTGTAAGAAAAAGCTATGGTCTTATCATGTAAGAAGTATAAACTCCGGTAGCAACTTAATAACCGGGTCCGATATCCGCCCCAACCTTGATCTTTCACGGAAAAACATTTAATTAATTTCGGACGGCAAATTGTTAATTCAACTATAAAAAAGTTATCTTAATAGCAATATATTAAAAAAACAACTGTTAATGAGGAACGGGAACCATGACATACAACTCAGGCCGACGGTGGCTTCAGATTTAGAAAAATTGTTCCAAATTCAACTTAACCGGGAAGCCATTTTTTTAGCTGCGTTTAACTCGCAGGACCCGACAGACAAACCGGCTTATTTTGCGAAATACACAAGGTTATTAAGCGATCCTACTGTAAACAACCAGACTATTATCGTGGGGGAAACCATTGTTGGAAGTATTGCAAAATTTCTAATGGAGGGCGATGCCGAAATCACTTATTGGCTCGACAGGGATTTTTGGGGCCAGGGCATAGCAACGGCTGCACTTAAGAATTTTCTCGGAATTGAAACGATCCGGCCCCTCTTTGGACGGGTTGCATTTGACAACTTTGGGTCACAAAGGGTCCTGGAGAAATGTGGATTTACCAGGATTGGTTCCGATAGGGGTTTTGCCAATGCCAGGCAGATGGAGATAGAAGAGTTTATTTACAGGCTTGATGTTTAAAGTTGGAGGGAGGCAGAAGTTTTTTGTATGTTTTAGGAATAAACACGACCTCACGTTAAAAATTCACACCGCACTTAATTTTACCTTTATCCTATAGGCAATTTCAATAATTTTAATTATTTTTACGTGAAATTTTCACGAGATGCTGGTAAGGTTTATTGTAGGCAACCTATTTTCCTTTAAAGAGGTTACAGAATTCAATATGTTACCTGGCAGGTTTAGCCGTCTCCCTCATCATGTTTTTGAAAGAGGAGGTGTTAGCCTGCTGAAGTTAAATGCTATCTATGGCGCCAACGGTGCAGGCAAAAGTAATTTTATTCACGCCCTTGCCCTCTTCAGAGATTTCCTGATTGACGGGAAAATGCCCCTGGACCTGATCACCGAAACATTCAAGTTCGATCCGGAAAGCAAACAAAAAAATGTGTACCTGGGCGTTGAGTTTATAAAAAATGAGGTTCCATATTACTATGGATTGACTATAAATCAAGGTATTATTGTAGAGGAAGAATTGCAAATAAGTGGGTTAGATAAGAAAGTGGACAAAACATTGTTCCTGCGGAAAGACAAGGCCGATGAGGCGGATCTGGAATTAAGCTTTTCAGATGAAGTGAACAAAGATCCCGAAGCTGCCTTGTTCCCTCAATTTTTGAAGAATGAAATCCTGGAAAGGAATGTTCCCGTTTTGTACCATATGAGAAACAGGCATAACAGGATTTTCGAACCATTTAAAAATGCATTGGACTGGTTCGAAAGAAGCCTTGAATTGATTTTGCCTTTTTCCCGGCCGGGGGGAATGGCAATCAGATTAGAGAAAGACAAGGCATTCCACCAATTTGCCGTTGACATAATGAGATCGTTCAATACCGGTATTCATGACATCCAGGTTAAAACAATCCCTATTGAAGAATTTTTCGGCGAAGACAATAAACAGGAAGCGGAGAGGATCGCTGCAGAATTGAGGGCGAGACCAGGCAATGGAAAATTCATTCGAACACAATGGGAGGAGGCTGTTTTTGTTTTAGAGAACAATTTGCCTGTCACCAAACGAATTGAGTTAACGCATGTTGAAGACAACGGGGCGACGCAGTTCCTTTTGTCGGAAGAGTCAGACGGCACAAGAAGATTATTGGACTACATTCCTGCTCTTTTCAATGCAGTTAACCGGGAAAAAGTCTTTTTCATTGATGAAATTGAGAGAAGCATTCATCCCCTGCTAATCAAAGAGCTTATTCGCAAATTCTCTCATGATCCAAACACCAAAGGACAATTGATATTCTCTACGCATGAATCGAATCTGCTGGACCAGGATATTTTCCGGCCTGATGAGATATGGTTTGCTGAAAAGAATAAACAAGGCGCCACTCAGCTATATGCATTGAGTGAGTTTAAAGAACACCACACTATTGATATACGTAAAGGATATCTTAATGGCCGGTACGGCGGCATTCCGTTTCTTGGTAACTTAAAAGACCTAAACTGGGAACAATATGCCGAAACCCATTAAGTTTAGCTATGCAAAAAAAGAACCCTTCAGGGATGCTTTTTATTTCATTATCGTATGCGAAGGGCAAAACCGGGAACCTGACTATTTCAGGTTTTTTGATGGTATATCGTCACGGGTGAAGATTGTATCGGTCGAAAGTGATGCAGGAAGCAGCGCTCCAAAAAAACTGATAGAAAGAGCGAAAAGTAAGGAAGAAGAACTGGATGCCAAAGCAGCGCGTGACCGATTGTGGTTCGTAATTGACACCGATAAATGGAGGGCCCAACTACATGAGATCCGGCAAGAATGTGCAACCAAGAAACATTGGAGGGTAGCGCAAAGCAACCCATGCTTTGAGGTCTGGCTATATTTTCATGCTAAGGAAGGCATTCCTGAGTTAGAAGACATTACAAAATGTAAACGCTGGAAACCATACTTACCGACTATTATTCGTGGCGGTTTCAGCCCAGACACCCATCCTATTGCCATAGAAACAGCTATAGTAAATTCAAAAGCATCTTATGCAGCAACTGGATATGAGCCGCAACCAGGGAGCACCGAGCTCTGGAAGCTTGGAGAGGAGTTGCTTCCGTTAATCAGTAAAGACCTTGACAGCTTAAAGGGCCGGTTTGATGCACCTGAATTGATATGACAATTGTTGCCAGGTAACAGGGTTAAAAAATTATACTAATCATTCCAATTTTTCAAGTCCCGGATAGTAAATCCCATTTCGGTTAACCGGTGCTCCAGGTTGGATAAAATATAATCCTGTTCCGTTGGAAACCTTTCCAAAATCTTCTTATAGGCAGGTAACATTTTTTTATCCTTTACACCCGACAACGCCTGCAAAGCAGCATGTATTACGTAATTAACAGGATCATTCAATCCATTGATAAACGTATCAAGATAATCTTCTTTGTTTTCCAGCTTACCCAAAGTATAAAAAGCAGTAACACGGATCTTTTCGTTTTCATGGTTGGTAGCGGGAGCGATCAAAGGACCGTAATCCATCTTTGCTTCCACCAGGAGGTAAGTACAAAACCTGAATGTCTCATCATCAGTGATACGCGGCAGATTGCTTGCAATAACTTCCAACCAATCTCCGCTTTTATTTTTTGCATACCACCAGACAAATTGAACAACAGCCAGCAGGTCTGTTGCACTATAAGTTAACAAGTGTGGTTTTGCAACCGGATAATTGAATTTGGTAAGCACCTGCAACCATTCACGTTTATATGCTGCATCCGCATGCAGGTATTCTTTTTCTAATAATACTCCTATTTCGGGATCAAGCCTCCGTATTGCCAGGATCGCTCTGATACATTCATATTTCGTAAGCTGATCCGTCGTCGTATGGTACTTGTCTAATAATACGGTTACAGTACCTCCCATGGTATAGCCAAACCAGGAGGGATCATCGGTTAATAACTCTCCCGAAATGATTTCGTCTAGCCAGCGCTCATACCAGTCAAGGAAATTATCTTCAAAAGCGAATTTGGGTTGTTGCCTGTCGGTATCCACGTTTACTACTTTTCCCGCATGCTCACCATTAAGTACTAATCCATGCAAATAGCTGCAACCTTGCGATCCGATAGGTAGTATGCCTGCATAAATGTTTCCTATTGCGGCCTCATACTCCTCGTTTGTTCTTTCATCTTTTTCCGCATCATTTATAAGCTCCTGCCAGTGATCTGCCGTCATACCCGGATAGATCGTTACCGGCTCGCTTAAATAGGTGGCAGGTTCAGTTGTGAGTTCATCAACACAGCCGCCCAGCGGGTAAATACCGTAGAACGGGCCTGCAGCCGCACCCGCATGCGATTGGCCTCCATTACCCAGGTGTAGCAGGAATGCCTTGTAACATGCGGGCAATGAGATTTTATACCTGGTCTCAAAGTCCAGAAGTGTCTTCTCCTCCAGTGGCTTATGAAAAATATACTTATGGTAGCTGGCGCCAAAAGCTTTCAGTTCCTTATCTTTTTCTTTTGCAACGATTAATTTGGTTCTGATCCGGTCTATTTGTTCATTAAACTGGTGCATGAAATGATTTTATGTCGGGGGCAAATTAGTTTTTTTTCGGTAGAGATTCCCCCGGAAACATCCTCCTTCTGAGCAATCGTTTTGTGACATTCGAACCACGTCTTAAGCCCCTCGCTCCAAGAATCCGATAAGCGCTTTGGCTGTCGGACCAGCAGACAAAGGATTTTGACCTGTGATCAGAAGACCGTCGCGCTCAATGTGGGATGTAAAAGGAACAACAGCCGAATGAAACGAGGCTCCCAATTCCTTGAGCTTCGTTTCCAGTTTATAGGGAACGTTATCACTGCGAAAAGCGAGCACCTCTTCGGTATTGGTAAAACCAGTAATCTTTTTACCTTGTAAAAATCCAGGCCGCAATTCCGCGACTTTTATAAATGCAGCCGGCCCATGACATACAGCCGCAACAGGTTTACCGGCGCCCAGATAATCCAGAATTATTTCGGCGCTTATGGTACTGCCGGCGAGATCCCAAATCGGGCCATGACCGCCCGGATAAAACAGTGCGTCAAATTCCCCGGTCCTAACATCTTCCAGCCGGAGGGTATTATTAAATTTTTGTTGTGCAACTGTATCATCCTGGAAACGCCGGTTGGCTGCGGTAATATTTTCGGTCACCGTACTCATGGGATCAACCGGCGGACGGCCGCCCTTTGGGCTCGCCAGTGTCACTTCATAACCCGCATCAATAAATTCATAATAGGGATCGGTAAATTCGCCGAGCCAAACGCCGGTTTTACTGTCGGTGTTTTCCATATCCTCATGTGAGGTGAGAATCATCAGGATTTTTTTCATGGTAAATGATTTAAGTGAACATTTGCTGGATCTGTGTTCACAACTATCTTGCCATGAGGGTAAGCAGTGAAGGGTTTTAGAAATGGGATAGGTTTACAAGACAGCCCAGGTTCAAATCATCCAATGTTATACTGTGTCCAGGAGCCTACACAACCGATCCGCAAATCCGTCATTTAAAAATTAAATGTTTCAAAATGGCGGCTCATTCCAAAGCTGGCCTCTATCAATAACCGGACGCAATTTTTTAATACTGAAAGTCGCAGTTGCTACTAACTCGTCTGCTTTCTCATCACCAAATTTGGCTCTTAGTTTTTCCCTGATGTTTTCCAACTTTTCGCCTTGCGTCAATATTTCAATAGCTTCGGCATAAATCCGCACACCTTTATAATCTCTTGCTCTCGCGGCTGGCTCATATACTAAGAAAACCACTGATTTGTTTTCCTGGATATTATTTAAAGAGACAGACGGATTGTCGCTCAATTCCAATTCAATATTGCCATCTGCGTTTAGTCGTGGCGTTCCCATTAAAGCGATTGACGGTTCGCCATTTTTATTGACTGTACACAGGAATTTATCGTGATGACTTTCGAAAAATTCTCTCAATGCGTCTGTGCACAAATTATTTTGTTGTTTTACTATATCCATTTTCGCTCAACTTTAAGGTTCAATTTGTATCTTATCTCAAAGGTAGTAAGATTTATCAAATAAGATACAAAATGTTCCCAATTTTCTATCTTTGTAAAAAAAGGATATGAACAAAACCGAAAATAGCCGAAGACGTGGTGATGAATTATTGGAAAGCCTGTATAATGCAACAATGAAGCTGGCTACGACAACCAAATTAACTAATCTGACTTTTCAGCAAATAGCTGATGAAGCTAGAACAAGCAGAACAGTTTTATACAGAAGATGGTCAACCCCCTTTGACTTGTTGCAAGACATCTATTCTTACAAAGCCAAAAAGTTGTTTGACGGAGCGTTTTTTGATGAATTAAAAGACAATGGGAGCCTGCGAAAAGATTTATTACAGCTTTTAACCGTTTACCAAAAAGTTCATACCGAAATCGGTGCTGAAATAATAAACAATTACTATTTTCTTAGAGCACAAGATAAAAATGATAATAACGAACTTCTTATTCACAAACAAGCTGTTGAAAAACACCTGAATGCAACAAAAAAAATTTTGGCAAACGCAGAAAAAAGAGGGGAAAAAATTAGAAAAATAAGCCCAATAACCTTAATGCTGCCTTACGACCTGATACGAACTGAAAATCTTATCAGACCAACCAATATCTCTAAAAAACGACTTACAATGATGGTAGACGAAATACTAATGCCTGTATTTGTTGGATAAAAATATAAGAAACTGCCGCAAAACCGCTTTCGCCAGCTCTCTTATGTGGCCGATACCGGGTCAGAGAAGGCAAGGGCTATGTTGGACGGAATAAAGGCTGATTTAAAAAAGCTGTCGCAGTCCAAAAAACCGGATGCTACAAGGGCCTATAACCAGTTTCTGGCAAGGTACGGCGCCCAGTTTGGACTGGGCGATCCCGAAGCTGTTGCTGCTATCAGGCTTCAGCTACAGCAGCAATATACAGTACAGCGCAAGTTTTCGCTGATAACCGGTAAAATGGTCACACCGTTAGACGCTTATCATCAGCTTGTAACCATGCTGGCAAAGGCGCTAAAGAAGTATTGAGCTTGGCGTATTGATATGTGTAGCGGGCATATGCGCCTCCCAATCCTTCCACATGCATTAATGTATAGGTATATAGCAACAAGCATTACGTGGAGCTAAAAGGGGGGTACGAATACAACCGGGAAAGCGCTTAGATAACAGGTTAACTTTTGATATTTCTGGTAGATTTGGATAATACCTGCTGCTATGATCGCATTTAATAGCAACAGGTATTATTTTTTAAAGCTTTCTATCTATTAAGATAATGGTTCTTGAATTGCCAAGAGACTGATATAATAAATGAATAAAAATCGTCGAAAATAGACACAATATGCTGTAGTTGTAATAAAATTAAACAATCGAACTCTTCCATTTATTCATCATCCGGATCTGGTAAGTCGATTTCTTCTTGCTTAATTTCCCAACGGATCTTACCCGTACCTAAATACTCACCGAAATGTTTTTCTAATAGTTTAAATACTTCTTCAGGTGCCTCATCCGATACAAAATATTGGTTAAACAGTTCGTGAGATAAATTTAGTGCACTGGCAATATCAACTTGCGAGATATAAATATCACGATCTCTTGCACGACGCTGTATTATTGAAATTGTAGCTGCAAAAAACTTTTTCATCATAACTATGAATTGATTGCTATTTCATTTATACATTGTGGTAACTGTCACCATTACAATATTACGGAAATGTTTGGACCTTGTCAAAAAGATATGTACGATAACTTGGAAAATCATTAATTATATATACTACTGTCACAATATAATGATAAAGAATTTGAACCGAGCTATTTGGTAAACTACTCATTATTCCATAAACTTGGTTCGCTACACCTGCACTTCTGGTATCACCAGTCAATGGATCTTCATAGTACATCGATCTTGGAGTTAATTCTACCCTGGCATATTCGACCTCGTCAATAACAGTTGGGACTTCGTCATTGTACACCAAACCGGCTATAAACAATACCTGTATTGGCGGAAAACCCAAACCGTCAACCTCTGGGTCTGGGTCAAAAAAAAGATTATTAAACTTTATAGTCTCCGATATACCGACAGAACCGATCCTATTTAAATTTATTCCTTCTCCCATTTGTGATCTTGCCGTAGTATCTATTCCGGCCCCGGCAACTACCTTCATGTTGTTGGTATCTTTTGGGATTTGGATAGTGACTATTTTGCCATTGGGATATTGGAATGTACGGGTTCCCAGTTGTTCATTATCAATAACTCTAACAGTATCTCTTACTATTTTTTGCTGTTTTGTTATTGGTTTGGGCAAATCATTTTTAGAGCATGAAATAAAAATAATAACCATTACAAAATATAAAGCACTTGCTATTTTTTGCATATCAAATATTTTTTGACTTTATTAATTCAATGAATTTTCGCATGCCTATCTAGGTAAAGTAGGCCCGGAGGAATTACTATCAATAACCTGCTGTAGCAGATTCTCAGGATCTTCAAATAATTCTGATTTTATATGTACTCCGGAATAGGATAAATCCTTAGAACTTGTGTCCTTGATTTCAGGAATCTTGGTTTGAATCTTTTTTCCATCTGGTAAAATGAAAGTGCGAGTGCCTTTATTCTCATTATCAACTACTTTTATTGTTATATTCTTTTCAGCTATATGGTATTTTACCTTTGATTTATTAGTGGATTTAGTACAAGAAAGTAAGATAATAGAGATGGGAATCAAGGTAACAAACAATAGTTTCATACAAAATAGATTGAGGTTGCAAATAAAAATCACTTAAGTAAAAGAATAACTCCTACTTTACATAGATACAGAAAATCTAGTAACAGGTGTAGCGGCATGAAATATTTTTTTACAGAAATATGTTAATCTTTAATTGTTAGATAACATCTTAACAATTAGACCAACAGCATATATTACAATCGGTGTTTTGAGGTAATGTTTTAATTATATAGGCGCCGTAAAAAAGTGAAATTTAGGAGTTTGCTTTAACCCCTAACATAGTTATCATATATAGTCGTTGAAAATTTTTGACCTCTTGCGCATATGACCCTTCGTTATCGCATGAATAAGGAATGCAAATTCCGCCGTATTTAGGAAAGGTTACGCGGCTCGTCACTGATCCATTTTTGCCCAAGTCAAAAAATCGGCCCTATCTGCAGAAGGACATTACTATATTTTAGAAATAAAAGGTTCGGCGGAGTGGATGATTATATTTCAAAAATGGCAGATATAGGCTTTGACCGGTACACAAAGCCGTCGGTGATCAACAGAGGACGCTAGCAGTAGCTTACCGCCTACCTGGCTTTTGAATGAAAGGATCATTTGGCTGCCTATTTAGCCATAGGTTCTTGTCATGGCTATTCTTATTAAACTTTGCAGGAAGCATACAGCTCTACAGGCTTATTTGCCACAAATGACAAAAGGCCGGTCGCCTTCAGCGCCGGCCTTTTGTATTAAACAATGTTATTCCCGCTGGATCAGCAGATGGGCTAAACCAGGATCATTTCTTATCTTTTCCAGCACAGTATGAATGATAAGTTGCATATCCATTTTAATATCATGGTAATTTGCCTGTATTTCTTCTTCTGTAACATCTCTAGTGACAGGCAGGTCTACGAATGCCGCTTCTTCTTTCTTTATTGCCTCTACATCGTTTATGATCTGGCAATGGAACATTTTCTGCTCAATGCGCTGGTCGGGATTATCGGAAACGATACCCACAAATTCGCCGGAGCTAAGCTGGGCTATCTTGGAAGCCGGTATGGCCGAATCCAGTTGCGAGGAATGGCTGATTGAAATATCATTGCTATTAACCGACTTGCTTTGGTTAACAGTAGGCGCTAACAAAAAATGTAATCTGCTTATTGAAATCGGCTATCAGACAAGACTGAAAAATACCTATCGGTGAAGGTAGCGGATGTTACTTTGGGCCAAAGTTATAGTAGCTGATTAGATTATTTAAATGTAAAAACCGGAAAGGCGCTGCTGCCGCGCCATTCCCGCCCCTATCTCCGGCAGGGGTTTCAAACAATAGGTAGAGAAAATGTGTTATTGCTCTCGGAAGCACATGCTAGGCAAAGGATTTTGGAGCTTTATGAAATAGACCAGCTTATTGTTGCCTTCTCCCTTGCTCCGCTTATCCTGGCCCCTAAACAGCATTTTTCAAACTAAGTTGGCATCTATTTTTCTGTCGTACGCGCTTTAGGTACATCAGAACCAGGTATTGTATTATGCTTTTAGTGTATTGGAATAGCGATGCTCTCTTTTTTGGAACGCTTCATGTCCTCCTTCAAGTGCAACTAAGTTGTCTCTTGTCGCATCGTTTTCTATCGTTGTGCTTTTTATTATGGTTAGGTTTGTATGGTCATCAACTTCCAGTATGTGAATCAATTCTGCGTCGCCGTTAATGACAAAGTTTGCATTGTGGGTCGCAAAAATAATCTGACGTTCATTTTTCCTTGTTTTAATTACCTCAACAAGATAATTTGAAATCAACATGCTGTCCAAGTGTGCTTCCGGTTCGTCAATGATAATAGGATTGTTACCCAATAAAAGGAGAATAACTAAAGCGGCTGTACATCGCTGCCCAAAAGAGGCGATATCAATCGACTTGCCATCATAGTAAACAAGTATTTTTTTATAGGTAAAATAATCGTGCAATGCATGTTTAATTATTAATTTAAACAATTCAAAGTTTGATGGATCTGAAAAAAGCTCTTTCAAAAAAGTCTTAGCATTTGATCGTGTAGGATCTGCCTCAAGCACTTCCAAATATTTATCGTGGCTTGGATCATCCATATTTTTAATATGGAATAGGAGTTGTTCTAAAGGTTGAGAATCAAATTTCGCCTTGACAGTAAACTGTCGAATTGCCGGTTCAAATAGTCTTTGAAAGTCTCTTATTATTTGCTCCCAAGCGGCGGAATAATCAAAGTCATATTTTAAGGAAATAGTTTTGACTAATTTTTTATTCGTATTAAGCTTGTCAAGTTTTTGTTGAATTTTTTCAATATGGTCGGTCAGTAGCTCCTGATAGGACTTGCATATAGCAACCACTTCATCCATGTTGAAATCATCTATCGCTTTTTGTAGTCCATCCAAAAGCAGGCTCTCGCTGTCAACTTCGGCTTTAAGTCGGGCAATTGTTGCATTTGCATTTGTGATGTTGTAAGCTTCCCTTAAAAAAAGACTGTTAGAGAATAGAAAAATGATTGATAACTTTAACAGTGTATTATGAAAGGTAAACGATTCAACCCGGAGCAGATCAGTAAGATTCTTAAGGAATTCGAGGCGGGTAAAAGTGTTCAGGAGATTACGCGCGAACACGGAGTTAGTCCGGCCTCATTTTACAAATGGCGGCAGCGATACGGTGGCCTTGAGGGCAGCGAGCTGAAACGCGTAAAGGAACTGGAGGAAGAGAACCGCAAGCTTAAGCGGATGTACGCTGATCTTGCCCTTGATTTGGAGGCCGCAAAGGAGGTCATTGCAAAAAAGCTTTGAA
>NZ_FNRL01000006.1 GCF_900107795.1 Chitinophaga terrae (ex Kim and Jung 2007) | reverse complement strand
GAAGCAATGGAAAACCATCCGTAACCGGTACCGTAATCTTATAAAACTTGGCTTATCAAAGTATTACGCAAGGATGTGGAGCAAAACGAGTATAGGTTACAGCCGTGCGGCTCGTAGTCCGATACTATGCAGAACCCTCACCAACGCATACTTTAGGAAAGAAGGCTATGTCGGATTTTACGAACGCTATTATCTGAAAACAGAAAGTCAGATTAAATTATTCTAACAAACCGCCGTATACCAGACCGGTACGTACGGTGGTGTGAGAGGACAGTGAGGGAAATAATCCCTCACTTCCTACTCGATTTATGATCAGGCATCCGGGATCTCTGGTTCAACCAGCCTTGTCAGCTTGTCGATAGACTCCTGCCAGCCCAGGTAGCACATTTCCACGGGGATCATAGCAGGAATTCCTTCCTGGGTGATCTTTATTTCAGTACCTGCCATCACTTTGCGGAGCGATACCGTAGTGGTCATTTCTCCTGGCAGGTTCGGATCATCGAAGGTATCTGTATATTTCAGGAACTCGTTAGGCCTGATCTCTTTGTAGGTCCTGCCAAAAGAGTGGCTGTGGCCTGTGGTGAAATTATGGAACGACATCCGGAAAGTACCGCCGGTTTCTGCTTTCATTTCATGAACAGTGCAGAGGAAGCCATAAGGAGGCAACCAGGCAGCGATTGCCAAAGGATCTGTAAACGCGCGGAATACTTTCTCTGGAGATGCTTTCAGCACCCGGTGTAACGAAACTGAATTATTGGACATAAGATAGATTTTTTTGGTTTCCTACTCATCTGGCTTTTCGGTTTCGCCCGTTTTTAGCGTGGTTGCTGCTCCACTATTGTTCGTTGATCTCAACAGTACAAAGGTGTAAAGATTTTGAAGATCATACAGTGGGGAGATAAGACAATATAAAGGGTGATTTGCGTCTTTTCTCTATCTTTGACCGGATAGCAAATAAAGATAGATATGTTTTTTGTCAGCGAGGTAAAAACAACCGGGCCATCAACGTTTAATACACCGTTACAGCGAATGGTTTATTCCCTGTTGGAGGAGAAAGGAGTAAAATTTGAGCGGGTAGATAATGATCCGGCTATCACGATGGAGAATTGTATCATGATCGATCAACGGCTGAATATGAAGACGGTAAAAACCCTCTTCCTCTGCAACCGCCAGAAGACCAGTTTTTACCTGGTAGTTACGACTGCCGATAAACCATTTGTGACCAGGGATTTCAGCGCTGCATTAGGTATTCCGAGGGTTTCTTTTGCACCGGTTGAATTGCTGAACTCCATGTTGGGTACGGCAGTGGGAGCGGCCACTATATTCGGGCTGTTGCTGGATAGCAACAACCACATACAACTGGTGATCGATAACGATATTCTTGCTGAAGAATGGTATGGCTGCACAGATGGCACTACTACCAGTTATCTGAAACTTCCTGCCGCCTGGGTAATGGATGAATTGATCCCGCTTACGGGGCATACGCCTAAGTTTGTGAAGTTATAACAGTTATTCTGGCCAGTTAGTCTTTACCATTGTCTGTTCTTTTCTAGGGCAGGGGTGAAGGGTCATTATTTTTTAACCTTTCGCCAGCGAATATATAAAATATACGTCCAGGTTAATAAATCATTATTCAACTTTCCGCTTGTTCTCCCAATTAAAATTTAATGCTATATTTACTATCGTGCCAACCCAGTGAACAATGTCGTATATGCCTGCCAGTTTGATCTGTTCCCCATGCGGTGCACTGCTTTTAAAGTAAAATTGCTATTTGATCACCCTAAATAAAACCCAAACAAAATGAAAATGATCCTTAAGCATCTCCCGTTGTGCCTTGCCGTATTCGCTTCTTTTACCTTACAGGCGCAATCAAACAATGCGACGCCCGAAAAAAACGTTGATCAAACATTGGTTGAAAGCAACGAAGCAAGCAGGAAAGTGAACGGACAGGTATTTGTTGCCGCGAAGAAAGACGATCAGCCCAATGACCCCTACAGGAGCGCTGTATTTGTGGCGTCAGTGAACGGAAATGTTTCGCTGACATTGAACATCCCGCTGTGGCACAACATCAAACAGCCCTATGTTACTTTCGAAAACCTGACAAAAGGCACTTACATGAGATTTACCACCTTCCCGGGCGAAAGCACCTACAGAACAGTGACGGTAACTTTACAGGCAGGAGACCAGTATCGCTTAACAGCCAGCATCCAGCCTAACCCGAGTGATCCGAACGACGACATCGACGAAGACGTATTGGCTACTTTATCCTGGTAAGGAAATGTATAGCTGAATACATAAAGCATGATGCAGCGTTTTGCTGCATCATGCTTTATCCGTTTTATAATAAAGGTACTTTTGACGTTCATCCTGTTAACTGCATTCAACACAAAATCCTGGGATTTTAATACAGACTTTGTATTTTTACTGTAAATAAATTCCATGAGAAGATATATCATTCCAGCAGTTCTTGTTTTTCCTGTCCTCTTTCTAACCTGTACCCAGTCAAAACAGTCATCTTCCCCTAAAATTAAAAATGTCATCTTCCTCGTAGGCGATGGCATGGGCACAACCCAGATCTATGCCGGCCTTACAGCTAACAAAGGTTCGCTGAACCTGGAGCGGTTCAGGTGCATCGGGTTTTCAAGAACAAATTCGGCCAGCGATTATATCACCGAGTCGGCAGCCGGGGCAACTGCCTTTGCTATCGGGCAAAAAACCTACAACGGCGCCATTGGCGTCGATAGCTTAGGAAATCCACAGCCTACCATAATGGAGATTGCCAGGCAGCATGGATTATCAACCGGCCTGGTAGTAACGACCGATATCACGGATGCAACGCCTGCTACTTTTGCCACCCATGAAAAATCCCGTGAACTGCATGATGAAATAGCTGCCGATTATGTAAAGTCAGATGTTGATGTGATCATTGGCGCCGGAAGCGAACATTTCAATCAGCGGAAAGATGGGCGGGACCTGTTTGCCGAGTTTAGCCGCAAAGGCTACCAGGTAAAGCATACCATGGATGATATTGTGCGGGTGAAACAGGGAAAACTGGTTGGTTTGGTGAAAGAAGAAAGGGTAGAGAAACGAGGCGATCAGCTTGCACGAACCACCAACGCTGCACTGCAGCTCCTGCAGCAGAATAAAAAAGGATTTTTTCTTGTCGTGGAGGGCTCCAAGATCGATGACGGCGGCCATGCCAACGATCTGCAATATGTGGCGGAAGAGGTGATCGATTTTGATAAAGCTATCAAAGTGGCGCTGGATTTTGCCGATAAGAACAAAGAGACGTTGGTAGTGGTGACGGCTGATCATGAAACAGGAGGACTTACCATCGCGGAAGGCGACCTTAAAACCGGGAAGGTCAGCGGTCATTTTTCGACCGACGATCATACAGGCGTGATGGTACCGGTGTTTGCCTATGGGCCGGGGGCCGAGGCATTTATGGGTATTTACCAGAATAATACCATCTTCCTGAAATTTATGCAGGCGCTGAAATTCTGATCCGTATTATGGAAAGGGATCTTTGTTGCCAGATTATCTGCAATCGATTTAATATTCTTCCCCATTTTTTATATTTTAGCGTTGGCTCACTTAGTGCACCATTTGAATTGAACGAATGTATAACCAGACCTATACAGACAAAGAGTTGTTGCATCTGCTGGCACAAGACAGTGAATATGCCTTTACGGTGATCTTCGACCGGTATCGGGGAAAAGTCTTGGGAACCGCAATGCGTATGCTGAAAAGTACTTCGGCTGCCGAGGAAGTTGTGCAGGAGATCTTTATGAAGGTCTGGGCTAAACGCCGGGAGCTGGAATCAGTGACCCATCTGCAAAGCTTCATTGCCACCATGACCCGGAACCTGCTGTTCGACCGTTTTAAGAAATTGGCACATGAAGCCGCGTACCTCGACAGTCTTGTTCATTTAAAGCCGGTGATCAACGATACAGACCACCGCGTTCGTACTTCTTTTGCACATAAGCTCCTGCAACACGCTATCGACCGCCTGCCACCCAGGCAGAAGCAGGTATATGAAATGGTACGGGTACAGGGCCTGTCGATAGACGAAGTATCCGATACGCTTTCCATTTCCCGTAATACGGCAAAAAGTCACCTGACCGCCGCTCTCCAGGCCATACAGAAACATCTCCGCACCCATCCCGATACCTTTGTTTGCCTCGTGAGCATCAACGTGTTGACAATGGTTTTCCAGCAATCCTGAAAATTTTTTTTCGGGCGACTCATACCTACCCATTTTTCGATCGTCTATATTTTAAGGGGAGCATTGCTGCCCGGTTCCTTTTATGAATGAAACAAGGTTTAAATCGTTGATGGATCGGTACCTGGCCGGCGAAACCACTAAAGCTGAGTGGGAAGAACTCGTATTGATGGTAAAGTCGGGCGAGTACGACGAAGCGCTGCGACAGCTGATCGATGACATTTACGAGGCGGAAGACGGAACGGCGGAGATGCCGGATTCCAGGCGGGAGGAACTGTTGATGAAGATCTTTACTATGGCAGAGGAAGATGCCCCTGCCGCCAGGCGGGTGTTTTTTAGGGCTTATGCCTGGTGGGCAGCCGCAGTTGTATTGGCAATGGTGTGGATCGGCTCCTGGCTCGCAGGCAATAAAACCCAAACTCCTTCACAACCCCTGCTGGCCGAAGCTCCGGTTAAAAATGATATAATGCCGGGCAGCGATAAGGCAACCCTTACCTTGTCTGACGGCTCTGTGGTTACACTGGATTCCACAGGCAAACAGGTGATCAGTGAAGGAGGAACCGCTATACGCAGGCAGAATGGGCAATTGCAATATACCGGTTCAGGTACCGGGAATACGCTTAGTTATAATACCCTGGCTACGCCCAGGGGAGGGCAGTTCCGGTTGCTGTTACCTGATGGCACTGCCGTGTGGCTGAACGCCGCGTCTTCTCTCCGCTATCCGGTTGCATTTACTGGCAGCGAAAGGAAAGTGGAGCTCTCGGGTGAGGCTTATTTCGAAGTAGTGAAGGATGCACGTAAACCTTTCAGGATACAGGTCAAAACGCAGGTGATAGAGGTACTGGGTACTCATTTTAACGTTAACGCCTATACGGAAGAGCCCGCGGTAACCACCTCCCTGCTGGAAGGCGCCGTAAAAGTGGCCAATAAGGTACTAAAGCCGGGCGAACAGGCCCGTTGCACCGGGGATGGAAATATTACCGTTACAAAACCAACAAATATAGCAGATGCAGTTGGCTGGAAAGAAGGTTTCTTTGTTTTCAGGAACGCTAACCTGCCAACCGTAATGCGGGAAATAGCAAGATGGTACGATGTGACCATAGTTTATCAACCAGACGTAAATAACAATCAGCAATTTTCGGGAAGAATTGACCGCAGCCTGACCTTGTCGCAGGTGTTGAGCGGCCTGGCATTTACCAATGCACGTTTTCGCATTGAAGACAACCGCAAGGTTGTGATACTTCCATAAAGTACAGAAAAACAAGTAAAAAGGAGAGAACAATAAAACCGGGAATGCGGCAACATTCCCGGCGGCATTCAGTTCGTCCTGATAAATCGTGCCCGGAACGGCAACAATTATTATTCACAAACCAAACACTGCAAAAGTATGTATTTTTTTTACAGTGGTAAAAGGAGGCGAAAGCTCCCTTTTAGCCTACGTCTATTCTTCCGCGCTATGAAGCTGACCATCGTACTTCTGATGCTGGCAATGGGGGTAAATGCCTCCGGTTATTCACAAACTGTGACAGTTTCCGGTAAAAGCATCCCGCTAGAAAAAATACTCCTGCTCATAGAGCAGCAAACGGGTTATTCCTTTTTCTACAATAATGTAGATATAGGCAAAGCGCAGCCGGTTGACCTGTCGTTAGATCATGTAAGCCTGGAAACGGCCCTGAAACAGGTGCTGAAGGAACAGCCATTGAAATATACTATACTGGGCAGAACGATCTTTATACGCCCTTCGGCAGGTACTGCACCTGCTGCAACAGTGGCCGATAATAATATAAAAGTACAGGGAACGGTAGTGGATGCCGCCAATGGCCAGCCGCTGATAGGCGTTACCGTTCAGGTGAAGGGCGGCACCGCCGGCACAACTACCGACGCCAACGGCCGGTTCAGTCTTACCGCGCCCGACGACGCCATACTCGTTGTTTCTTATATCGGCTTTGGCAAACAGGAAATAAAGGTTACCGCCGCTCCCATGCGGATCGCGCTCATTGCCACAAACACAGGTCTTAACCAGGTAGTGGTAGTGGGGTACGGTACTGAAAAGAAAAAAGATCTCACAGGCGCCATCGCGTCTATCAAAGCAGAAGATCTTACCCGCACTGCCTCCACCAGTTTTACGGCCGCTATACAGGGCAAGGTACCGGGCGTATTCATTTCCCAAACGAACGGGGCTCCCGGCTCGGCTTCTTCTGTGCGCATCCGGGGTATAGGCACGACCGGCGGAAACCAGCCGCTTTACGTGGTTGATGGTTTTCCTTTAAATGGCAGCAGCATGAGCATTCCCGGCAGTTCATCCAAGGTAGATGGGATGTCGATCATCAATCCTAACGATATTGCTTCCGTGGAAGTACTGAAAGATGCGGCGGCAGCGGCTATTTACGGCTCCCGCGCCGCCAACGGGGTGATTCTCGTTACAACCAAAAGAGGAAAGGAGGGATTGGTAGATATTAACCTGAACGCCTATACGGGATTTTCACAGTTGTGGAAAAAACCGGCCTTTATGAACGCAACCGAGTTTGCCAGGATGGCCAACGAACTTTACACTAACTCCGGCATGGCCCCTAACCCGCAGTGGGCGAACCCGGAATCGTTTGGTAAAGGTACTGACATGATCGATGAGATATTCCGCAATGCTCCCATACAGAATTATGACCTGAGCTTTGCAGGAGGAAATGAAAAGATGAAGACAAGGATGTCGCTGGGCTATACCGACCAGAAAGGCACTATGATAGGCACTTCTTACAAGCGTTATACTGCCAGGATAACAACCGACCTGAAAGCAAGCAAATGGCTTAGTTTCGGGGGCTCCCTCGCCTTTGCCGGCACCCATTCGCAAGGCCAGAACACCGATGCCATGCAGGGCGGTATCTTTAACCTCGCACAGCAATTCTTCCCTACGCTGAGCAAAGATTCTGCTTTCTTCGGCCCGGGCGGTTACTACACCAAGGATGGCGACAACCCTGTGCTGAAAGTAGCATCGATCGACAACCAGTTGAAAAACTACCGCATCTATGGTAATGTGTTCGGCGAACTGGAAATAGTAAAGGGGCTTAAATTCAGGACCAGCATAGGGCTGGATATGAACAGCAACCGCATCTCCTCCTGGGAAGGAAAAGTAGTGAGAGGCTTCTATATCCATCCGCAGGCTACCCTGTCTGAACGCCAGGATCAGGGTATTACCCAGTTGATAGAAAATACGCTATCATATTCCAGGTCTTTCGGCCAGCATAATATCTCGGCAGTGATCGGCCAAACTGCCCAAAGCAATAAGAACGACTGGATCTCTGCAGGCGGCAACGGCTACCAGAACGAGAACCTGCGTGTGATCAACGGCAGCGATGTAAGCCTCCGCACCGCCAGCGGTACCGGTACTTACGCTACCCTTGCCTCTTACCTCGGGCGTGTGAACTATTCCTATAAAAGCAAATATCTCCTTTCCGCC
Source organism: Chitinophaga terrae (ex Kim and Jung 2007) (assembly GCF_900107795.1). Taxonomy (GTDB): domain Bacteria; phylum Bacteroidota; class Bacteroidia; order Chitinophagales; family Chitinophagaceae; genus Chitinophaga; species Chitinophaga terrae. The sequence goes on along the minus strand of NZ_FNRL01000006.1, from coordinate 285,744 downwards.
AGTATACGCCGTGATGGCTCTTCTAACTTCGGGCCCAACAACAAATGGGGTAACTTCCCCGCCGTATCCGCCGGTTGGCGCATCTCTGAAGAACAGTTTATGAAACCGCTTTCCAATGTGCTCAGCGACCTGAAGATCCGTGGAAGCTGGGGACAACTGGGGAACGACGCCATTCCTGCGTTTGGCTATTTAAGCACTATCCGCAGCGGGGGCAATTCAGACAACTATGTTTTCGGTACAGGCGCGCAGAGTATAGCCATTGGCGCTACGATGACCCGCCCGGGAAATCCCGACCTGAAATGGGAAACCACAGAACAAACAGATATCGGTTTAGATGCCTCGTTGCTGGATGACAGGCTTTACCTGACAGCAGATTATTTTATCAAGAAGACCCGCGATATGCTTATCAGCCTGCCGGTTTCACTGGAAGCCGGTTTCCAGAATGCCCCCACAGTGAACGGGGGCAGCGTAAAGAACAGCGGCTTTGAATTATTGCTGGGCTACCGCGACCAGGTAGGGGCGCTGAACTTTGATGTAAGCGCCAACATCGCCACTTTAAAGAATGTAGTAACAACGCTTGGCGTAGGCCAGCCCATTGTTGGGCCTAATTTGCCGGGTACCAGCATGACCATGACGTATACCCAGGCAGGTAAACCGATCGGTTATTACCGTGGCTATATAGTGGACGGGGTCTACCAAACGGATGCAGAAGTGGACAAAGCCTTCCAGCCAAATGCGGTAGCGGGCGATTTCCGGTACCGGGATATCAACGGCGATAAGCTGCTCACAGATGCAGACAAGGTACAGATAGGAAAGCCCTGGCCGGATCTGACATACGGCCTTAACATGAACCTTTCCTGGAAAGGGTTCGACCTTAACCTGATGTTCCAGGGCGTAGCAGGCAGCGACATCTATAACGCCAACAAAGTATCCAATTACCCGATGAAATATTTTAATGGCAATGGTATTGTGAACGGGGTGAAAGATGTTCTGAACCACTGGACTCCCGGCAGCGGCATAAATGACCAACCAGGATTGAAGTATATAGATGCCAATGGAAACTATGTGAACGCCTCTTCATTCTTCGTGGAAAAAGGCGATTACCTCAGGCTCCGCAACCTGGTGATAGGATATGCATTGCCTGCCGACTTCGTGCACAAAAATACCGGCAGCGCCCTGAAAAGTGTAAGGGTATACGTGAGTGCGCAGAACCTGTTCACCATCACCGGTTATTCAGGTTTTGATCCTGAAATAGGAAGCGCTGATCCCCTTAACTCGGGCATCGATACAGGCGTTTTCCCTCAGCCAAGGACTTTTATGGCAGGCATCAACATAGGTTTCTGATCTAATTGTTAAATGAAAAGACATGAACACACTAAACAAGATCATAGGGGTTTTAATTATCATCTTGCTAACTTCCTGTACATCCAAATTCCTGACAGTAACGCCTAAAGATGAGCTGACAGACGCCAACTTCTTCCTGACAAGCGCAGATGCCGAAGCGGCGCTGGTAGGCGCTTACGGACAACTGCAGGAGGAATCGACCTTTGGTAATGTAGTGGATGCAGCCAACCTGGACTGGACCATGAGCGGCGACCTCTATGAACAGGACCAGAATACGCCCAGGGTACAGCTGGAAATGTTAAGTCTGCCTGCAAATAATCTATATATCGGGCAGATGTACACAGGCTTATACAGGGGTGTAGCCCGCGCTAACTTCGTGATAGGAAGAGTAGCGAAGATGACCGGCATTGATGCAATACAACAGGGCCGCATCATTGCTGAAGCCAAGTTTTTACGGGCTATCTACTATTATAAACTCGTTACCTACTTTGGCGGCGTTCCGCTGGTAGTGGAAGAGCTGAACGCATCTTCCAAACTGGATATCCCGCGCGCTTCTGCGGCAGATGTATGGGCGCAGATCATCACAGACCTGAAAGATGCAGCCGCTGTACTGCCGATTACCTGGACCAACACGAACGATGTGGGCCGGGCCACGAAGGGCTCTGCCCTGGCATATCTTGCCAAATCGTACCTATGGCGGCAGAAATGGGACGATGCGATCAAAGCCAGCGAAGAGATCGTTAATTCCAACGCTTATGAACTGCTGACCGATTTCAGAAGCGTATTTCTCGAAACAAATGAGAATAACAAGGAGATGGTATTCTCCACGCAATACGGCTCAATGAGCAATGGGATTGAAGGGAACCAGCTGGATGTAAGATCGGCGCCCCGCGGCGCAGCGCCTGAATTCATTGGCCGCGGAGCTAACAGCAACTTTGTGCCGCAGACTAACTGGATCAACGCATTCGAAAAAGGACCTGATGGCAAAATAAAAGATAAGCGCTACTGGGGCGTGATCATCGGGCCGGGAGAACACCACCAGGAAATGACAGACTTTGTGATGCCCCTGACTTTCCCTAACAGCTATACGAAAACAGGGTATATTGTTACCAAATACTGGCAGAAAGCCAATATAGTGAACTCCGGGCTTAACGCGCCTATTGTACGTTATGCAGAAGTATTGCTGAACTATGCGGAAGCATTGAATGAAAAAGGACGGTCTGAAGACGCCATGAAACTGGTGAATAAGATCAGGGAACGTGCAGGCCTTGATGCCAAACCGTTGAGCCTTTCCCGTGAACAGACCCTGGATGCCATTTTCTATGAAAGACGTATGGAATTTGTTTGGGAACCTGCCGGCGCATTCCAGGACCTCAACAGGAGGAACCGGTTCATGGACTTTATCAGGGCTAACAGGGCCGATTACGATAAGATCAATGTACAATCCAAACCCTGGCTGAACGAAAGGCCCATCCTGCTGCCTATACCGCTGGGCGCATGGGACGTGAATAAAGCGTTGGTACAAAACCCCGGCTACCCGGCTTTTTAAAATAACAAGCGTTATGAAGAAATTTCTAGGTTTATTGATGATGTATATACTGTGCCTGGCTAATACCCAGGCGCAGCGGCTGGCAGAAGATTCGCTGCGCATAGATAAGCTGCCCGCTTTACCTTTTCTTCCCGACCCGTTGCTGACAGATGAAGGAGGGGCCAACACGCCTGTGCAAACCATAGGGCAATGGGAAGCCCGGAAGAAATGGATCAGGGAGCAATACCAGTACTGGGTTTCAGGTTCCAGGCCGCCGGCTCCGGGGAATGTTACGGCCAAAGTGATCTCGGAAACCAGGTCGGGCGATGTGAAACTGCGGATGGTTGAATTGTCGTTTGGCCCTGGTATGAGCGCGAAAATGAGGGTAGAGTTAATGATACCCTCTTCAAAGAAGCCTTTACCGGTGTTCATGACCCAGTGGAATCACCGGGGCTGGGCCCAGGTGGCGGTACGCAGGGGGTATATAGGATGCATATACGCAGGCGCCGATAACATGGATGATACAAAAGATTATGCAACCATATTCAGCGGCTATGATTTTGCCACCCTTATGAAGAGAGCATGGGGCGCTTCAAGGGTGGTTGATTACTTACACACCCTGCAGGAGGTTGATACGGCGGCTATTGCACTCACCGGTCATTCCCGCAACGGGAAGCAATCGCTCATGGCTGCGGCATTTGATGAGCGGATAAAGGCCGTTGTGACCAGCAGCGGCGGCACCGGCGGTGAAAGTACTTTCCGTTATTCGGATGAACGCTTCGAGTCTGAATCGGTGGAAGAGATCACGCGTGTGTTCCCTTATTGGTTCAGTCCACGCCTGCGCCTCTTCAGTGGCCGTGAACAACGGTTGCCGGTAGATCAGAACCTGCTGATGTCGCTCATTGCGCCGAGAGGATTGATGATGGTATCTGCCATTACAGAAACGCAGGGTAATGATTGGGGAATAGAGCAGTCGTATAAATCAGTACAGAAAGCATATCATTTTTTGCATGCTGACAGTAATGTGGCTATTCTCCTGCGTCGCGGGCGGCATCAGCATGCAGCCAGGGATGCAGAAGATTTCATCGATTTCTTCGATTATGTGTTCCATCGTTCTTCACGCCGGCCGGAAAACAGGTTGTATCATGGTTATTCGTTCGATAACTGGAAGAAGCTGAGCGGAGAAACGGGCGATACCAGGAAATGGACAAAGCTGCAAGGTCCGCTGCGGGAGCGGCAGGACAGTATCCGCCAACGTATCAAATGGTTGCTCGGCGACGAGCCGCCGGGAGTTCCTGCTGAGCGTAGCCTTTCGCCTTTGTTAACACGCAACCGTACATATCCGGACGATTACCTGGCCGAGGTGATCGGGCAACCTACCGTTCCTGAAACTGTAAAGAAAATGGAAGTAGGGCCGTATAATGCGCTGGGAGAAGATCTGTGGGGAACGATTTATTTCCCTGCCGGCAAAGTAGCGGGCGATTCGGTAGCAGGGCAATTGCCGCTGGTCATCTTCCTGCATGAATACTCCTACGCAACGGGCAGCCAGATGAGGATGGAAGGGTTGATCCGCAAGTTCACCGCTTTGGGATATGCAGTGCTGCGCTTCGATTTTGCAGGCTTCGGCACCCGCATAGAAGAAGCCGGGCATTTTTACGAACGTTACCCTCACTGGTCGCTGATGGGAAAAATGGTGGCAGATACCAGGGCTATCATTAACGACGCCTGTACCAGGATGCCGTTTGTTGATACCAGTCATATCTACCTGGCAGGCTACTCGCTGGGCGGAACAGTAGCCCTCTTCACCGCGGCGCTGGACGAACGGGTAAAAGGGACTGCAATAGTGGCCGGCTTCAGTTCCCTGCGCAACGATAATGTTGGAACGGAAGGCATACGGCATTATTCTCACCTGCATGGTCTAATACCCAGGCTGGGATTTTATGAAGGTAGGGAAAACAGCATACCTGTTGATTTTGATGATGTGTTAACTGCGGTTGCTCCAAGGCCCGTGCTGGTAGTGGCGCCGGAGCGCGACAGGATACATGGCATAGGGAAAGTTAAGGCGATTGTAAACAACGCATCGGCAGTGTATAACAAAGCAGGAGCGGGGCAACAGTTAAGCCTGAAGATACTGGACGACTATACCCGCTTTAAAGAGCCGGTTGAAAAGGAAATAGAAGAGTGGCTGAGCAGGCAGCGATAGGATCTCTCTCTCTGGAACTATGAACATAATAACAGGGCCGCCCGTAGCAGGGGGGCTCTGTTTGTTAATACCCGCATGGTCAATATACCTTTCTCAAATTCCTTATATTCGCCAAAAAAATTACCACCATGTCTATCCACGCTTTAACTGCTGAATTTGAGAATGAGGTCAACAGTACCCGTAAACTGTTACAAGCCGTTCCCGCAAAAGATATCCAATACAAACCTTCACCTGTATCATGGACAATGGGAGAACTGGCCCAGCACATTGCCACTATCTACCATTGGTATGCAGGCACTCTCAGAAAAGATGTATACGACATTGTAGCCGACAAGCTGGAACGCGGCGACCCCGACAACATAGAAGCAACGCTGCGGTTGTTTGAAGAGAATGTAGAGAAAGCCAGGGCTGCTTTACAGCAAACCACTGATGAAGATATGCAGCGTCCCTGGACGATGAAGGCAGGCGAACGTACAGTGCTTGGACCACTGCCCAAAGGTATAGTGGCAAGGAGTTTCCTGTTTAACCATATTTACCATCATCGTGGGGAAATGATCGTTTACCTGCGGGCTACGGGGAATAAAGTGCCGGGTATGTATGGGCCTACCTACGAAGAGATGGGAGGAAAATAACCCCTCGTTCCCCTAACGAATTGCCGCATTAACTCTAATGTTAATGCGGCTTTTTTTGGTGTTAACATGATCGGGGGAAAGATCATTTCTCGGCGGTATATCCTTTTGTGGCCGCAAACTCAACGATGGACTTACTGATAGCGGTTCCCAGGTCATCAGCTCCCTTGGGGCTTTTCCTGATAGCTTCATCAATATATTGCTGCCGTTTCCTTGCCAATACCGCCATCTCTTTTTGAATAGTCTCTCTTTCTTTGCTTTTCTCTTCCACTATCTTCCTGATCTCGGCATCTGTTTTATCCTGCAGCTCTTTAGGCAATTGGTTCTTGCTGATCTTTTTCAACACAGCGGGATCCTGTTTGCTCAGATCTACCAGGTCCCAGCTCTCATTCTTATAAACCGTTTTGGATTTGCTCACATAACGTTCTACCGAATTGGCTTTGGAAACAGACTTGGCGTTTGCATCCTGTAATACCTGGTTCTGTTTTTTTGCCAAACCATATGAACCGTAACCGATATAGGTATCGTTCACCTTTGTATTATAAGCTTCGATCTGGTTGTCGTAAGGCGTTTCAATAAAATCTACTTTCCTGTCGGAGTCGATGTTGAAGTATTTACCACGTCCCCTGTCTGCCCCTTCTTTCCATTTAGTAGTAATACCTTCTCTTTTATTTCCACAGAAAATAGTGTTGACATATATCTGTTTATCCACTGCTTCTCCAACGGCCGTAGCGTAATTGACCCTTCCCTGGTTAAATGGTTCATTGCCGGCAATATAGATCAGTTTCATATCGGCTTCGTTATGGCCCCATTCGAGCGCGTTCACGGCCGATTTGATAACTGCGCCGCAAAACTCTTCTCCGCCATTGGTCCGGAGGGCGAACAATTTTTCAGAGATCAGGTCCAGGTCGGTGGTCAGCGGCACTACCTGCCTGATGAAATTTTCCCTGGGCGAAAGACCATCATTACCGTATTCGTACAAGGCAATTTCAATTACGGGCGTCTTACCCTGGTATTTCAAAGTTGTAAGCGTATTGATAATATTCCAGAGCCTCGATTTGGCCTGGTCTATCAGTCCATCCATGCTGTTGGAAGTATCCAGCAGGAGGGCAACCTGTATGCGCGTGTTATCTTTGGCCGTAGCGGCAGCCGGACGTACAGAGGGGGCGGAAGGAGCGGACGTCGTAAACTGTTGGCTTTCTTTTTCCCGGTACTTTTGTACAGGTGCATAGTTCCAGGCCAGGAAACCTGATGCCAGTACCAGACCGAGTCCGGCGATGAATGTAGCTTTCATAAATACTTGAGTTAAGATGACGCTATGAAAGTACCTGCTTCAGATGACGATAAAAGCTCCACTTGGTGAAATGCTGGTTTGAATGGGTGAAAGGCTCGCCAAACCGTTCCGAAAAAACGTACTTTGCAACTGAATCAATGTGTATGACACGTTATAGCTTTAATATACTTATCTTGTTTATACTGTTGTGCCTGGGAGGCAGTGTTGCTGCGCAGAAGAAGATAGGGACACCTGTGTCTAAAGCCGCCAGGAACCTCACAAAGTCATTGTCTAAAGACGATAATGAACTGCAAACGGCTGCAGACTACGAAACCCTGGCGACCGAGCTTATAGAAAAAAAGGAATACGGGAAAGCGGAAGAGTACCTGAAAAAAGCCCTGGATATCTATACCCGTTTAAACCACGCCAATGCGGCCCCGGCAGCCCGTGCCCTGGCAAAGGTCCAGGAACAGCAGAACAAGATCGCTACTGCCATCAGTAATTATAAAACAGCAGGTGAGCTGTCGTTCGATCGCAGCCAGGAACAGGCCAATTATAATGATGCCAACCGCTTGCTGAATTCCGGCGATCCCCGGAAGCAAACAGGTTACGCGCAATCCAACATCAATATTTTTGAAAAGGAAGGAAAAACAGCCGAGGCGGCAGACGCCTACAAACAACTGGGAAACAGCCTGCTGGCAGAAGATAATAAAACAGACGCCATTGCCAGCTATAAAAAGGCGATAGAAAAAAGTGATAAAACAGCCGATATAACTGAAATCAGCAAAAAGATCTCCAGCGCTTATGTGGCAGATAACAACATAGATGAAGCCATTCGCAGCAATGAAGCCATCCTTGAAAAGGCAAAAACAGATAATAATATTGATCTGCAGATCAGCCAGATCAGGGAACTGGCGCATTTATACTCGACCCGCCGGCAGCCCGACAAAACCGGGCAGTTGCTGGAAGAAGCATACAAGCTCGCTCTCAGGAGCAGCAATACTTCCAGGGCCAAAGATTGCCTGCTGGCGTTAACCCGGTATTATAAACAGCAACGGCAGGAGGCAATGGCGCTCAGGCGTTACGACGATTTCCTGCAAAACCTCGATTCCCTTATCCGGACCGACAGCTCCCTGGTGGATGCCAGTCTTTTTGATATTACAGAAGGGAAGATCAAAGACCTGGAAAGGGAAAAAGCCCTGCAGCTGGCGTTGATCAATAACCAGAATAAGCTTAATTATTTCCTGATAGCGTTTGTACTGGCAATGGTGATACTGTTGTTGTTCATTATACGCTCCCTGCGGGCTATAAAGGTTAAGAACAAGAAGATCGCCCTGCAGTCGCTGCGCCGCGAAATGAACCCGCATTTTATCTTTAACAGCCTGAATAGCGTAAACCAGTATATTGCGGAAAACAATGAAGTGGAAGCCAACAAGTATCTAACCTCGTACTCGGGCCTGATGAGGAATGTAATGGAGCACTCGAACAAGGACTTTGTTTCATTGGCCGTAGAAGCGGAGCAGTTAAGAAGATACCTGGACCTGGAACAATTGCGGTTCAGCGATAAATTTGTATACATACTGGAAATAGATGAAGCCCTGGACCCGGATACTGTAATGATCCCGAACATGCTGATACAGCCGCACCTGGAGAACGCTGTATGGCATGGATTGCGGTATAAAGACACGAGAGGATTGCTTCATGTCAGCTTCCGGAAAGAAGGACAGTCGATACTGGTAGTAGTAGAAGATGATGGTATCGGGTTGGCAAAAAGCCAGGAACTAAAAACGTTTCACCAGCGGGAACACCAGTCGCGGGGCCTGACAAATACCAGGGAGCGGATTAATTTATTGAACGATATCTATCATCTTCACATCGGATTGGAGATGCAGGAAATAACAAATGATAGCGTTACCGGAACAAAGGTGATGCTGCGACTTCCATTAATGAATAAGCATGATCTTAACAGGAAAAATAACTTCAGTGATCGTTGAAGACGAGGCTGCAGCTACCGTTGCCTTGCAGAATTACCTCCGGAAATTTTGTCCGCAGGTTGAGGTGACAGGCACAGCGCAAAACAGCAGGGAAGCCATTCAGCTCCTGCATGAACTGCAGCCGCAACTGGTATTCCTGGATGTGGAAATGCCTTTCGGCAATGCCTTTGATGTACTGGAAGGATGCCAGGATCTGCAGTTTGAAACCATTTTTGTAACCGCATTCTCTGAATATTCGCTGAGGGCGCTGAACCAGAGCGCGGCCTATTATCTTCTTAAACCCGTTAGCATAGAAGAACTGATACTGGCTGTAAATAAAGTACAGCAGCAACTGCAGCAGAAACACTGGCTAAACAGGAACCGGATCATTATGGAAAATGCCAGGGAAAGCAATCCCGGTATGCAGCAGGTGATACTGCCAACCCTCGATGGGTTTGATGTGGTGAAGATGAATGAGATCATACGTTTACGGGGGAACGGAAATTTTACAGATGTCTATTTAACAAACGGTACTAAAAAAATGGTCTGCCGTTTCCTGAAACATTTTTCGGAGATGTTGCCTCATCCGTTTGTACGTGTCCATAAGTCCCATATCATCAATATTCTTTACGTACAGTCGTATCATAAAGGCGCCGGCGGGTATGTAAGCCTGAACGATGGAACAGAGGTTGAGGTATCTCCAGCCTATAAAGACAGCCTCTTAAAAGCATTTCAATAAAATATTTTTTTATAACTTTCAACCGGGAGTACAGGTTCGCTATATAAAGTAATGATGTGCCGGAAACTATTAGGATAGTTTTGTTAATCTGTCTTTTGCTAACAATCGTATATAAGTACTACTTGTCCGTTTCTTCCTGGTTGCCGCTTGTAATAGGAAATGGATTTATCAGCATTTCACTTTATATCTTTTGGTCAATGCTTATGCGGATAAAAACAAAATGATTTTTTTTAACGGCCATACTGCGAGCACTGTTTACAGCTTCTTTTGTTCAGAAAAGCGGTAGGATACGGCTCAGTTTATTGCGCCCGGCGAAGGAAAAGAACTGGAACCAATATTGATAGACTTCAAACAGGTAAGAAAAGATTTCAGGAGAATATAAACCAAAATACAGCCAACGATGATTTTAAATGCAAATAAATTAAGTGTCAGTGATCTGGAAGCAATTGATGGCAGGCGGGTACTTTCGGTTTCGATTGAAAATGTTATTGAGAAAGATAAATTGAACGAGATCGCCAGGATGCTGGATGAAAATTCGGATATAAAAATTGTGGTCATACTTGATCCGGCAGTTACCGGAAGCCCCGATAAACTTACCAACCTGCAGATCGTACAGGCGTTGGAGAAAGTGACTCGCCTGGCTTTGCTGGCTTTGTCGACCCACCGGCTGCAAAACATTGATCTGTTGTCGGGGCTAACGAAGCTGGAATCTTTTGAACTGAAAGGATTTTACAGGAAAGATATCAGCCTGCAGCCTATCCGGCAGGCTACCGGGCTGAGAGAACTGGAGCTGGAATACGGTTTGTCGGGAAGGAAGCAAGTAGAATTTGTCAATAATCTCGGGCGGCTGGAACGGCTGAAGGTCGCAACGTTGGACCTGGGACAGCTTACGCCCAACAAGCATATGATAGATCTATCTGTTACGAATACACTAAAGCAGCAGCATAAACTAAGCGCGTTATTTCCCAATTTAATTTCCTTTGAATGTTACTATGCCAGGGGGATCGAGGCTTTTGATTTTCTTGCCGATCTGCCCGTTCTGCAGCACCTGTCAATCGGCTATACGAAGAAACTGGTTAAGGTGCCCGCGCTCGCAAACCCGCTGGGTTTAAAAAGCCTATGCCTGGTGAATACGCCGGAGTTTGCGGATATGGAAGGTATCCTGGCATTGCATAACCTGACACTGCTGCAGATCACGGAGCCCGTAAAGATACCGGCTGCTGCCTTTGAACGCCTGCAGCAATTGACGAAGCTAAGCGAGGTATATGTTGTTTTCAATAATGAAGAAGACGATAGTAAGTTTGCAGTATTAGCAGAAAAAAGAGGGTGGAGGTTACCGCCTACGCACTAAAACAGGAGCAGTAATTCTATGCAAAGCGATAAGAAGAAGGTTTTTGAAGCTTATAACATGATAGCCGGCTGGTTTGAAGAGAACAGGGGCAAAAGCCTGATAGAGAAAAAATATCTTGACAGGCTGATCAATACCACGCGCAGGAATGCGACCGTCCTTGACCTGGGCTGCGGAACAGGGATGCCGGTAATGGATTACCTTTTAAAACAAGGGTTGCAGGTAACAGGCGTAGATGCCAGTTCCCGCATGCTGGAAATCGCCAGGCATAATCTTCCCCGGGCAGATCTCCGCCTGGCCGATATGAGGCAGCTATCGCTCAACCAGCAGTTTGACGCCCTTATTGCATGGCATAGCTTTTTTCATCTGCCGCCGGAAGACCAACCCTCCATGTTCCTCATTTTCAAAATGCACTTAAAGAATAAGGGCCTGTTGCTGTTCACATCCGGGAAGGAACATGGCGAAGCATGGGGAATGAATGGCGGCGTTAACCTCTATCATGGTTCCCTGGACAAACGGGAGTATAAGGCATTGCTGGAAGCCAATGATTTCCGCGTTCTTCAATACACGGAGGATGACCCCGAATGCGGGAATGCTACCGTGTGGCTGGCACAATTGGAATTATGAGAAAATGAGCTAACGGGTTAATTGAATATTTTGCGAATAGATCTTTATAAACGTCTCCAGCGATCCGTTTATTTTCGCTATCCTGTCCAGTATAGGCTGCAACGTATCCGGCGCGTCTTCAATAAAATAATCTATATGAAACTTCAGCGTTTGTCCTAACTGTATGCCGTTAGGCGTTTGAGGGGGCAATGCAAATGTCCGCAGTTGTAATCTTTCCCCGCTTCTTGCCTGGTCCCTGAAAAACCACGACAGGAATTCCAACGATTGCAGGCTGTCGGCAGACCTATCTATGGTAAATTCAAATTGTAACATCACTTCATTGGGCAAGCCGCCATTTGTTCTCCGCAATGTGGCAACAGGCAGGTGCGCCAGTTCGGGGCTGCCTAATACATCGGCAGTTATTCCATCGAGGTTGTCAATTCCGCTGCAAACGTTTTCTATTCCTTTCAGGCTTCCAAGCGTTTGTTGGAACAAGGCTATTTCTTTCGGGTACTCGCTCATCGTTCAGTAGTTGAAGTTTTTCAATGAGCGCAAGTTACATTTTTGGAGCTAAAAACAAACGCCGCCGGGCTTGTTCACCTGGCGGCGTTTATAGCTAAGCGTTATATTATTTGCCTGCGGAGATTGATTGCGCTGTAGTGGTAGGTCCTTCCACCACCAGGGTCCCGTTCTTGAGTATTTTCATCCGGTCAATGAATACTACGCGCTCGTCGCCGGTTGCGGTGGTACGTGCATGGTATACGCATAACATTTCTTTGCCGTCGGGCGAGTAGGTAACGCTGTTATGTCCGGTGCCAGTAACCACGCCGCCTTTGTCTGTATTCTTTTGCAGCACGGGGTTATTGGCCGCTTTGGTGAATGGGCCCAGCGGGCTTTTGGATGTGGCGTATCCTACTGCGTAATTTTTTCCTCCGAAATAATTAGCGGAATACATCATATAGTAGGTATCTCCTTTTTTGAAGATAACAGAACCTTCCGTCCAGCGGCGATTCACTTCTTTAGAGGTAACAGAGCGGCTTTCCCATTCGGCCTGCTTATCATCCATTTTTACAGGAGGGCGGAGCAGCAATACAGGTGCTCCGATCACACCGCTGAAATCCGGTTTCAGTTCTACGCCGTATACCCAGCTTTCTTCAATAGCATCATACCAGCCTTGTTTCCTCGCCCAATCGGCTACTTCGCTTTCTACAGGATGTTTATAACAGCAACGGGAATAGTAGAGGAACACCCTCCCGCTTTTATCGAAGAGTACATTAGCGTCGATGACGGGATATCCCGGGTCAAATACCGGTTTGCTATAGAGATCGATGAACGGACCGGTGGGCTGGTCGGCTACTGCTACGCCTATACGGAAGTTCTCCAGGTCTTTGCCGGGATTATCTTTCCATTGGGCGCTATAGAACATATAGTATTTGCCTTTGTGTTCGTATACTTCAGGCGCCCAGTATGCACCATTCCAGGCGGCAGTGGAGTCGCTCCATCCGTTGGGATTGGAGGCATAGAAAACCTGGCCTTCGTCCTTCCAGTTCACCAGGTCGGTGGAGGAATAGGCGGCAAACCCGTTTTTTGCAGCGCCCCCGGTGCCATACATATAGTACTTATTGCCTTTTGTGCGTAATACATAAGGGTCGCCAAATTTCACGGGCAACGGGTTTTTGTAAGAGGTTCCCTGTTGTGCAAACGATTTCCCTGAAGGAAATAAGAAAGCCAGCAGAGAAACAGCAAGAGCGAGTTTTATGGTTCTTTTCATCGTGGATAATACTAAGTGAACAAATATAATCGCGGTTGTTAATAAATGAAAATCAGGCCGGGCAACCACGTTATGGCCAATACATGCAGCATAGGCGGTTTACTGGTGGTTTAAAGATAATAAGAAGCGTATATAATACGCTAATTTAAATTATCCAGTTGGTGGTAAGGGTAGAAAATTAAGAGAAAATGAAGTAATGAGTTTACTGATTTTGTCATTTCCTAATCAATAATTGCGCAGTTCAAATCGTGTGGTTTAACAGCCTGAAAGCCGCGCTGCTGTTTTATTTCATGGGAATAGAGAAGTTGTTGCGCCACCTGTTTATTTATTTTCAATAAACCCTTCTTTTTTTAATTTTTATCTAGTTTTTTGTGGTTTTAGTGAATAAAAGCTAAGTTTTGTTGCAAATATTTTATTATTTCAGGTTTTTATTGAATTTTATGTCATAAATACTAGTTTTTAATAAAAATTATTAAATCAACATCATCATCAAAACAAAAACCGACAAAAGAGATTATTTATGTCTTCAGTTCTTCAAGCAGCCAGCCAAAGTAGTTTGCTGGCCCGGGAAAAAGCCATCGCCTTTATTAAGGACTATTTTTCCACACAGTTATGTAAACAGTTATCGCTGACTAAAGTGGCAGCGCCTTTGTTTGTTAAATCCGGAACAGGGTTGAACGATGACCTGAATGGCGTCGAAAGACCTGTAGTTTTTCAATTGAAAGGGGTGAACGGCGGCGTCGAAATTGTTCAATCCCTCGCCAAATGGAAAAGGAAACGTTTGCACGAATTGGAAATACCTGCCGGTCACGGCATCGTTACCGATATGCGAGCCATCAGACCGGATGAAGTGATCTCGCCTATCCATAGTTTTTTCGTGGACCAATGGGACTGGGAAAAACGTATTGCCGTTACCGATAGGAATATCGCATACCTGAAAGAAACGGTGCTGGCTATTTATGCCGCCCTGGTGGCTACCAATAACAGGTTAAAGGAAGAAGGAGAAGCAGGCCTGGAGCTGCCGGAAACCGTTCACTTCATTCATAGCGAAACACTGCTGCAGCAATACCCTAACCTGACGCCTAAAGAAAGGGAAAACGCCTGCGCAAAAAAATACGGCGCTATCTTTATCATTGGCATCGGCGCACCACTCAGTAACAGCCAGGTACACGACGACAGAGCCCCCGACTACGACGATTGGACCACTGCCAACGAAGATGGTCATACTGGTCTGAACGGCGACCTCATTATCTGGAACCCGGCCCTGAATGCCGCCCTGGAAATATCTTCGATGGGTATCCGGGTAGACGCTGCCGCGCTGCGCAAACAGCTTAAGGCAAAGAATTGCGAGCAACGCGCAGAAATGGAATTTCACAGTAACGTGTTAAGCAGCACCTACCCATTGTCAATGGGTGGCGGTATCGGTCAATCCAGGCTTTGCATGCTGCTGTTGCAGCAAAAGCATATCGCGGATGTGCAGGCAAGCGTATGGCCGGAAGGCGTTAGATAATTGATATTTTTTATAGAAGAGCTCCCGGTATAAGCCGGGGGCTTTTCTTTTTTAAACAGTTTAATAATTTCCATAATCTCTTCTGAACACCCTATCAAACTTAGCAAGAATCGGATTTTCTATCTCTCCAATGAACTTCATTTTTGCAATGAATTTCAAACATAAATAATGGAAAGATTTAAAAACAAGTTTGCACTCATTACCGGCGGAACAAATGGAATGGGGTATGCCACCGCTGCGCAATTTATCCGGGAAGGCGGAAAAGCAATTATCACCGGCCGAAGCGCAGATACTGTCAACAAAGCCATAGCGCAACTGGGAGATAACGCCTTCGGAATTGTATCAAATGCCGGGAAGATGGCGGATATCCTGGAGCTTCCCAACCAGGTAAGACAATTTACAACGCATATCGATTTGTTGTTTGCAAATGCCGGCTATGGAAAATTTGCGCCTATAGAAAATGTGGATGAAGCCCACTTCGACGAACTATTCAACATGCTCGTAAAAGGAAGTTTTTTTACTGTTCAGCAAATACTGCCTCTTATGAAACCAGGCAGCTCTATCGTCCTTAATACTTCTTTTGTAACAGAAGTGGGAACCGCAAACTTCTCCGTTTACTCCGCTGCCAAAGCCGCTGTACAATCATTCATCCTCACATTCGCAGCAGAACTCACGGCAAAGAATATCCGCATCAACGGCATCAGTCCCGGTTATATCAAAACCAATATTTTCAATAATACAGGTATGGACGCCAGCCAGATCGACCAGGCAATTGCGGGTATTATTCCTACTATCCCGTTTAAGCGGTTCGGTGAGCCGGAAGAAATAGCGAACGCTGTTCTGTTCCTCGGTTCGCAGGAGGCTTCCTATATTCACGGCACTGAGCTTAAAGTCGATGCAGGAGTATCGGTTATCCGCTGATCAAAGTAGTGCAGTGATAGATCTTGCAGGTTATGCCTGGTGCCGGGGCTGGCCCAGTGGAAAGGCCAGCCCCGGTAATATGCTTAATTATTGGCTACAAAGATACGGTTGGAGGGAAGAAAACATCTTCTAAATTTATTTTCGACCAAATTTAATTTTTGGTCTAAAAAGTTATACCTTTGTTCCCGGTACTTATTTATGGCTTCAGATAAAAGAAATCAGATTTTAATCACCGCCCGGCAGCTTTTCCAGGAAAAGGGCCTGGGCATGGTAACCATGGAAGATGTGGCGAAGGCTGCAGGCATGGGCAAGAGTTCCATGTATTATTATTTCAAAAGCAAGGAAGAAATATTCAATGCGGTGCTGGAAACAGAGATCAATGATATCCTGCTGGAAACCATGAAGCGGATCAGCAGCCGTTCCTCCCTGCTGGACAAGCTCCAGGCTTTTGCCATGGTGAAATTTGAAGTGACGAAAAAGCGAAAATCCCTGTACCGGGCTATGGAAACAGGGATGGATGCGGAAGCGCTCTCAAGATATAATGAAGCAAAAAAAGATGTACATCTGCGTTATTTGCAAAAGGAAAAAGTGATCGTTCAGCAGTTATTGATCCAGGGAGCGGAAAGCGGTGAGATCAAACAACTGGAAGCGGCAGGAGTGGAGCAGGCGGTATTTATATTCCTTTCTGCACTTCGCGGGATGAACAGGGAAATAACCATGTTTGGAACAAATGAACAGCCGGAACAGGCGCTGACAGCGTTCTGCCAGCTTTTCCACCGCGGGTTGCAATAAATTTTTTTGCGATTTTTTCGACCAAAAAATGAATTTAGTCTAAAAAAATGGATCTTCAACATACTTTCAGCGCTTTTAAATCGCGTAACTATAGCCTGTTCTTTTATGGACAGCTGGTATCGCGCATCGGGATGTGGATGCAACGAACGGCAGTGATCTGGGTAGTTTATACCCTTACGCATTCTGTGTTCCTGGTTGGACTGACCACTTTCGCAGAACAGTTCCCGTCTTTCCTGTTGTCGCCGGCTGGCGGAATCGCAGCCGACAGGCACGATCGGTATAAAGTGCTGATGGCAACGCAGGTGGTTTCTGCGTTGCAGGCGGTTGCCCTTACATTGGTGTATCATTACAGCGCCACGCCGATCTGGGGTATGCTGGGGCTTAGCGTGGTACTGGGCCTGGCCAACGCTTACGATGTACCTTCCCGTCAGGCTATGGTGAACGATATAGTACCTAATAAAGAGGATCTTCCAAGCGCTATCGCCATGAACTCATCTTTAAACAACCTGTCGAGGTTGGTAGGCCCCGCTCTTTCCGGCATCGTGCTCGCCAAATATGGCGCAACGATTTGTTTCGTTGCCAACGCTGTCAGTTTTGTGGCGGTGATCATTTGTCTTACGCTCATGGAATTTCCAAAGAAACAGCAGGTTGCCCGCGGCAAAAATGCCTGGGCCGATTTTAAAGAAGGGTTGGCATATACCCGTACACACAGTGAAATTGGCCGGATCCTGGCCCTGATGGCGTTAATATGCATGTTTGTAGCTACTTACAATACATTGCAGCCCTTTTATGCCCGCGATGTGTTTAAAGGCAGCGCCGCCACCTATGGCTTTATTAATGCCGCTACAGGGATCGGAGCGTTGACAAGTACGTTATTCCTGGCCTCGCAGAAGGATGCCGGCAGGCTGAAACGCATTCTCTTTATGAACCTGGTTGTTTTAGGAGTTGGGTTGATGATCATGGCTTACACCCCGGTGTTGTCGTTGTACCTGTTATTATGCTTTATCTGCGGATTTGGCACTATGTCGGTTATTCCAATCTGTAATACGGTGATCCAAACGGTGTCGTCGGCCCGGCTCCGCGGCAGGGTAGTAGGCTTCTTTGCCATGGCGGCTTTCGGTACTATGCCGTTGGGCGCCTTGCTGGTAGGTTGGTTAGCTAAGAGCATCCATCCGCAAACGTGTATGCTCATCCAGGGACTGATTTGTTTGCTGATCACCGGCATCTTCTATCGTTTTTTACAAACAGAATATAAACCGTCAGAATTATTAGTTCATAACAAGTAATACATTAAGCGATGGTACAGCAAAAGACAGACACCGCACTGCTGGTGATGGATATGCAGGAAGTGCTGATCAATTCACTGCCGGGCAGTGAACAGCTTGTCTCAAATGTTGCAAAAGCGATTAAGCATGCCCGTGAAACGGGCATCCCGGTCATTTATGGCGTAGTGGCCTTCAGGGAAGGTTTCCCGGAAGTTAGCCCGGAACATAAGGCATTCAGCCAGATAAAGACCAGGATGCAGGGAATCAGTCCCGAAGCCATGATGAAGATCGCTCCTGCGCTGGCGCCCGAAGGCAACGAAGTGGTGGTGGTGAAGAAACGCTATAGCACCTTCACAGGCAGCGACCTTGAGGTTATTTTACGTTCCCAGGGTATCAGGCACCTGGTATTGTCGGGCGTTATTACCAGCGGGGTAGTGCTGGCTACATTATTGGAAGCCGCAGATAAGGACTACCGGATAACGGTATTGAGCGACGGGTGCAAAGACCGCGACGATAATGTTCACCAGGTGCTGATGGATTCAGTGTTTGCACGGCTGGCGACTATTACTGCCTGCGAAGACTGGAGTCGATAGACATGCAGAGGAACGGGGCGGAATCGGTCCCGTTCCTTATTTCCCGATGATTTCCCTGCGGTGTTCCCTGCCCCAGCTCCATAATTCGTACAATACTTTCCGCAGCGATTTGCCATGTTCTGTAACGGTATATTCCACCGTCGGGGGCGCCGTATCATGTACTTCCCGCCTGATCAGTTTATTGAGTTGCATGCTCTTCAGTTCCCTGGACAATGTTTTGTCTGTGATCCCGCTTACTTCCCTCGAAAGCTCTTTAAACCGTTTAGGACCGCTGCATAGAGGATCAATAACTTCCATCTGCCTTCTACCGCTTCCAGGGCGTCTTTAATAGAAAGCATGGCTTTTGAGCAATCTTCTTCTGCCATAATTTCATTTTTATACTTACTGTCATTTCGGATAGCGCTATCCGATGGGGAAGCGCTATCGTTTGGATAGTAAAGGTAGTTACTTTTGCCCCTGTAGAAGAAAATGAACACGGAAGATTTTAAAAGATAAAATGAATTGAGAAGTGATAGAGATATTTAAGACAAACATTACGAACCAGGAGCAGGCCGGCGGGGTTTATGATGCGCTTGCCCGCTTGTTGCCAGGCGCCAGGATCAGTTTCGACCTGGATGACCCGGAAAAAATATTGCGTATAGAAGATGATATGGTAGATGCCGGCATGGTCGCCGAAACGGTGGAAAGCCTGGGATATGTATGCAAAGTGATCCCCGACCTTGTTTGCAAAGATGCAACCGGCGATATGAGATCGTTCTGGGACAACAGTTTTATTGAACACCGGGAAATGTGGGGATTTCAGCCTTCCGCTTCCGCCAGGCTGGCGATGGAATGGTTCCGGGAGAACAACATAAAAGATATACTCATCCCCGGTATTGGCTATGGCCGGAATGCAGCAGAGTTTATAGCTAACGGGATAAAAGTGACGGGCATAGAGATATCGGCAACGGCTGTTGAAATGGCGAGGAAGCACTACGGAAGCAGTATCAGGATATATGAAGGTTCTGTTACCGATATGCCGTTCAACTACCGGCTCTATGAAGGCATCTTTTGCCATGGATTGCTATACCTGTTAAATGCTGAGCAGAGAAAGAAGATGATTGCAGACTGTTACAGGCAGCTGAAGCCCGGAGGCTGGATGATCTTTACCGTGATTTCCAGGCGCTCCCCAAACTATGGTAAAGGGGAGAAAGTGGGAGAGGATACTTTCAGGATCGGGAAAGGCGCGGAGCTCTTTTTCTACGACGAAGCCGCTGCCAGGAAAGAGTTTGAACATGCGGGCCTGAGAGAGGTTTTCGAGATTGAGGAACCGCATGGCGCCATGCCCGGCAAGCCGCCTTTCAGGTTCCTGTTTATAAAATGTAGAAGGTAGTAGCAGGAAAAACTATCGTTTTCAGCGCCTGGGATATTTATTGGCAGTAAATGTCTTATTTTTGCATAAAAATGCAATTTCTGCCAACATGGATAAAACAAAGCATATTGTCATACTGGTGCCACCCCAGACTTCCATATTAGATGTGGCAGGGCCCCTGGAAGTTTTTTCCAAAACATCCGAATACATGGCCAGGTACAGGAAGGCAGGAGATAGATACTATACGACCCATCTTGTATCGATGGACGATTCCATGGCTGTTCCTACTTCTTCGGGCATGCCGGTGATCTGTGAAGGAGGAATAGCGGGAATACGTTACCCGGTAGATACTGTGATCATTGCCGGCAGGGGAGGGTACAGGAAAGAAGCGCCGCCTCATATCCTGAAATGGATACTGAAACTGCATAAGACGAAACCAAAGACCCGCATTGCATCTATTTGCGCCGGCGCTTTTATCCTCGCCGAAACCGGCTTGCTGAACGGCCGCCGCGCCACCACTCACTGGCAGCTTCACGATAAACTGGCTGAAAAATATCCCGCCGTTAAAGTAGAGAAAGACCCTATCTATATTAAGCAGGGAACTATTTACACTTCCGCTGGAATATCTACGGGTATAGATCTTACTTTGGCATTGGTAGAGGAAGACCTGGGAAGAGAAGTAGCCATAGAAGTATCCAGGATACTGGTATTATACCTGAAGCGCCCCGGTAACCAGTCGCAGTTCAGCAACATCCTCAGAACCCAGAAAACGGATTACAGGCCGGTAAAAGACAGCCTGCAATGGATACAGGAACACCTGGATGAAGACCTGTCGGTAGAGCGCCTTGCCGCCAAAGCATCCATGAGCTCCCGCAATTTTTCAAGGGTATTTTACAGGGAAGCAGGAATCACTCCTGCCAAGTTCGTTGAAAAAGCCAGGGTGGAAGCTGCCCGCCGCCGCCTCGAAGAAACCCGTTTAAGCCTGGATGAAATTGCTGTAGAATGCGGAGCGGGCGATGCCAATGGTTTAAGAAGGCTGTTTGTCCGCCATCTTAATACCACCCCGGCTGCTTACAGGAAAAGTTTCGCGTAAGCCTATTTTATATTGCCGAAATAGATCAGTAACCGGGTTAACTGGGAAACGAACGACATCTCATTGTCGTACCACGACACTGATTTCACCAATTGTTTATCGCCGATCCCTGTGATCTTGGTTTGAGTGGCGTCGAACAGGGAGCCGTAACTCATGCCCACTATGTCCTGCGATACAATGGGATCTTCGTTATACCCGTACGACTCGTTGGCGGCAGCCTTCATTACTTCATTCACTTCTTTCTCGCTGGTCTCTTTGCTGAGCAGGGTATACAGTTCAACTACCGAACCGGTATGCACAGGAACGCGTTGGGAAGATCCATCCAGTTTCCCGTTCAGTTCAGGGATCACTAAACCTATAGCTTTGGCTGCTCCTGTGGTGTAGGGAACAATGCTATCTGCGGCCGCCCTGGATTTGCGGAAACCATTTTTCGGATCAGGCGTGTCCATCAGGGGTTGAGAATTCGTATAGGCGTGTATGGTGTTCATCTGGCCGGTAATAATTCCGAACCTGTCATTCAACACCTTGGCCATAGGCGCCAGGCAGTTGGTTGTACAGGATGCTGCACTGATAAGCACATCTTCCTTGTTCAGCAACTGGTGGTTAACGTTGTAAACGATGGTCTTTACATTTTTATCGGAAGGCGCGGATACGATCACTTTTCTTGCGCCCGCTTTCAGATGCAGCGCCGCTTTCTCTTTCGATTCGAAGATCCCTGTACATTCTAAAACCACATCTATGTCCAGCGCTTTCCAGGGCAGGTTTTCAGGGTTTCTTTCGGCATAAACCGCCACTTCTTTACCGTCAACGGTCAGCGCCTTCTCTGTGCTGCTTACCGTATAAGGGAATACCCCGTGTATAGAATCATATTTCAGCAAATAAGCAAGCATTTCGGGGGTGCTCAGGTCGTTCAATGCAACAACTTCCACCTCGTTATTACCGAAAAGTTTCCTGAAGGTCATTCTTCCGATTCTTCCGAATCCGTTTATTGCAACTTTTATCATACCATTGGATTTTAATCTGTAATACAAAGGTACCTTTTAGTATACTTGTCTGAAATGACAATTTTCATTCAATTTCGGACATAACCAATTTAAAAGTGCATTGCTTAATTTAACAGGTACCATCTCCATCCGTAAGGTTCAAGGGCAAGCGCCTGGTTGCCCGCAACATTCTTCCGGCCGGTATACAGGTTGGTAAGCTTTGTCTCGCGGGGAAGGTCAAGACGTAATTGCACGGGTTTGTCACTGAAGTTAAAGCAGGTTATCAGTGTCGACTTTTTATCGGTATACCGCAACGTTAACGTTTGCGGGGAATGCGTGTTCACTATCTCCCAGTACCCTGCGCCGATCATGGGAAAACGTTTGCGCAACGATACCATCCGGCGGATATGGTTAAGCAGGGAGGCGCTGTCCTGCAACTGCGTAGCTACGTTAACGTTATAATAGCTGTAGACGCCGGTACTGATAACAGGGCGGATACACGAATCAGCGATCGAAAAACCGCCGTTTTTCCGGTTGTTCCATTGCATAGGCGTTCGTATAGCCAGCCGCTCTTTTAACACCAGGGTGTCGCCCATGCCTATTTCCTCTCCGTAGCGGATCACCGGCGTACCAGGTAAAGCAAACAGCAGGCTGTAAAGCATCTGCAGCCGTTGCTTATTGTTGCCTAACATTGGCGCCAACCTTCGCCGTATTCCCCGGCCATACAACTGCATACTGGTATCCGGCCCCAGCTCCTTATACGTTTCCTGCAGCTGCCGGCGGCTTAACCGGCCCAGGTCCACTTCATCATGATTTCGCAGGAAATAGGCCCATTGCGCAACTGCGGGTTTCCGGGTGGTTTTGTCAAGCGCCTCCGCTAAAAACTTTGTATTGCCTGACGCCACCGCGTAAAAGAGGTATTGGTTAACGTAGAAATTAAACATCATATCCAACCCGTCTTTGGCCTCCGAAAAATAATCTTCATTCTCCGCCGGCGTAACGTTGGCTTCTCCCAATAACACCGCCGAAGGATGCCGGTCTTTTACCGACCTGACAAGCTGGTGCAGTATATCGAAATCATGTTCCGGGTGCGCCGCCGACTTCCGCGGATCAGCAATAATAAACGGCACCGCATCCAGCCTGAAGCCATCCACTCCCTTTTCCAGCCAGTAACCCAATATCTGCCTGGAAGCCGCAACCACTTCCGGGTTCTGGAAGTTCAGGTCCGGTTCGAAATGATAAAAGCGATGAAAGAAATACTGCCCTGTTACACTGTCGCGGGTCCACGTTTCGTTCTCAACCCCGGGAAACCCCGAGCCCTTATCCCAGTCCTTCGGCCGCCTGGCCGACCACAGGTACCAGTTATGCTTCGGAGACGACGAATCGCGCGACTGGCGGAACCATGGGTGTTCGATGGAAGAATGGTTCAATACTACATCCATGATCACGCGCATCTGTCTTCGATGCGCCGCTTCCAGGAATTCCCTGAACGAAGTGGAATCTCCCACTTCAGGGTCAATTCCGTAGTAATCGGATACATCGTAACCATCATCCTGCCGGGGCGAGGGCTGAAAAGGCGCCAGCCAGAGAGTGGTTACGCCCAGCGACCGGAGATAGTCCAGCTGTTCTGTCAGCCCTTTAAAGTCGCCGGTTCCGTTGCCATCACTATCCTTGAACGTTTTCACATCCAGGTTATAAATAAATTCATTTTTATACCATGCCGGCGTTGTGTTGTTAAAAGGAGCTGATTGCCTGCAGGAATACAGGCAATATATTATCCACAACAGGTATCCGGTGTTGATTAGCTCCTTTTTAAACATTATTGGGTGTTTATATGACGAACAGGTCAATCAAAGGGCGGTTGCCACTGGTAAATCTGTTCAATGATATTGGCAACTACGGTCGCATCAATCTCAATGCCATTGTATCTGCCATTGCCTTGTGCATTTTTATGGCGGGCAGGTATTTGGCCGCGTAATTTTTAAGCGCTACCTGGCTGCTGTTGGCTGCGGCGTCTTCAAACAATGCAATTGTTTTCGCGTGATCCTTGATCTGTCCTGAGATATAGGCAGTGTCGAAGCTCTTCCCATTCTTTTGCTGCAATTGCTGGCGCAGGGCGATGTGCGCGCTATCCGGCGTGTCTGGCAGGTCGATGTTCCAGCTGCCGGCGATGCTGTTAAGGTTATTTTGCGCATCGCTGTGATCTGCCTGCATTTTTCTTCCGAACATCCGGACGCTGGAATCTGTGGATACAGAATCTGCCAGTTTTCCCATGTCCACCTCGCTCCAGTTTCCATAGGTGGCCTGCAGCATGAAGCTCTTGTCATGTTCTGTTAAATAAGGGTTGTCGATGATCTCGTCATCGTTATCTGAGCACGAGCTGACGCCAAGGGAAACGGCGATAATTCCTGCCATAAAAAACAACTGCATCTTCATAAAAAAATATTTAAGTGTTCGGGGTTGCAGATCAAAAGCCATGCTTCCTGAACATATAGCAATCCTTACAAGTTCAAAGCACTCAGTTTCAGTTTTTCTCATAACAAGGTTGTGTATGGCGGGAAAAAAATGGCGGAAAATGGGCAACGGTATGTAGAGCTCATGAACGTAATTTAGCCGTTCCTGTTATACCGGCGCCGGCTATTTTGTGAGAATAACAGGTTCAGGTATATTTGCGGAGCTGATTTCAACTATTGTAGTTAACAAAAATTATAATCCCCAAACGTATGTGGACGAAACCAATACAACTACAATCCGACAAAGACATACCCGCAGGCAATGGTTATTTTAATATCCAGGGCAAAGGCATATGTTATAATCGCTACCCCGTAAAAAATGCAGATCCCGAAACTTTCGTCTGGCAACTCGACTTTGCCAGGGACAAGAACCGTTGTTACAGGGCAGGAGAGGCATTCAGGGAAGCTGATCCTGCAACGTTTGAAGTATTGAACATCTACTTTGCCAGGGACAAAAATCATATTTATAATGTAGCAGGGATAGACAAGAAGGTGGATTATGAAACCTTTACTGTACTGGATACCGGGTTTTTCGTGGATGAAGAAGGAAGGAAAAGAAAAACAACCTCCTTTGCAAAAGACAAGAACGGCCTTTGGATGATGGAATACTATTCCTACAAACCCGTTGCTATCAAAGGTGTGGATGCGGAGTCTTTTGAAAGGATCGACGATAGCTATGCGAGGGACAAAAAATACCTGCTCTGGCGGGGTAAAAAGGTAATTAAGGCCGACCCGGCAACATTCGTGGCGCTGAATGCAAATTATGGGAAGGATGCCAGGAATGTTATCCTCCAGGATACCTTGTTCCGCCAGGCCGACTATGAAACATTTCAGGTGTTTAAAGAAAATATCACCATCGCAAAAGATAAAAACACCTATTATCATTTTGACGCAGAGATAACAGAAGCAGAATTTAAAGACCTGCTTCAGCGACAGGGCGCCTGGTAACCCTGCCCAACAGGGCAAAAGGATAGCTATAAAAACCCTTCAGTTTTTGAAGACAGGCTTCAGAAACTGAAGGGTTTTTCATGCCGTCAAAGCAGCAGCTGCAATTTTAACAAATCCGAAATCCAGGCTGAACAAGGGCTTAGATGAGAGCATAGGTTTTTAGCATTCACGGGAACAGATATTGCCATACACGGGGTGAGTCAGAAAACAGGTATTTGCCTGTTATTCTTCAAATAAAAACAAAAAAGAAAATGGACCCGGAAAGCAACGGTTTTATAATCCGTATCGCAAACGAAACCGACACTCAATACACCTTATCCATTATCAATGAAATGGAATCTTCCGCCAAGGCAAGGGGAACAGGTATATCTAAAAGAAATCCCGAGACTATAAACGAAAAGATCAGGAAGGGGAACGCCGTAATTGCGACTTCCCCCGATGGCGACTGGATTGGGTTTTCCTATATAGAAGTCTGGAGCGGAGGCGAATTTGTTTCCAACTCCGGTTTGATCGTGCGTCCCGAATGGAGGGAAAAAGGCGTAGCCAAACACATTAAACAGCGGATATTCCAGTTGTCGAGGGAGCGTTACCCTGATGCAAAGATCTTCAGTATCACTACAGGCATGGCTATAATGAAGCTGAATTCCCGCCTGGGCTTCGAACCGGTCATCTACGACGCTATCACCCACGACCAGGCTTTCTGGAAAGGCTGTGAAAGCTGCGTTAACTACCAGATACTGCAGGGTAAACAATGCAGGAACTGTCTCTGTACCGCTATGTTATTCGATCCTCGAACCGCCGGTAAGATGGCCGATCCCATATTGGTGACGGATTAACCAGTTTTTAATCGCCAGCCATGCGGTTTCATCGAAGTCGCCTTTTAACTTCGGCAGCTCTTCGTTTGTACATTTCTCACAGCGGAGGAGGAGATGGTTTAAGCCGGGAAGCGCTACTGTTGTTACATCCTTGTTTCCGGCAGCAGTTAATACTCTTTTGATGTTCGATAAGTTAAGTGCTGCCGGCACCATAATATCCTTGTCTCCATTTAAGGCCAGGAATGGCACTTGTATCTGCCGCAGGAAGCTGTCGGGCTCCCAGCGGATCTGGTACTGGTACCACCTGCCCTTAGCCGTATGGATATAAGATTCAAGGAAGAAACGGAGGTGATCATACTTCCCCGGGTTGTCCGCCAGGAAGGCGCTGTCGTCTGCCTGTTTCCAGGCGGCATGGGTAGCCCGCAACCTGCTTTCCAGCAGGCTGTCGCCGGCATAGCGATAAGCTGTATCCAGCATCCGCAGCGTAATAGTTTCATGACGCTTCTTGTCGTAGTTGCTGATGGGCGCCAGCTGTATGAGATTCCTGTTCTGCTCTTTCAGCGATTCAATTGCCCTGGAGGCCAGTCCTGCCAGGGTTACCACAAATGCTACCTCCCTGCTTTCGGCTGCCGCCATGATCACAGCGGCGCCTCCTTCGCTATGTCCTATCAGCCCCACTTTTCCAATATGCGGCTGTGTTTTCAGGAAACGGACCGCCGCCAGGGCATCCTGCGCAAAATCGCAGGTAGTAGCTTCTGCATAATTTCCGTTTGTTCCGCCCACTCCCCTGTCATCTACCCTTAACGATGCAATGCCTATACGAACCAGCGAATCTGCCAGGTATTTGAACATCTTATGCCCGGCCATAGTCCCATCGCGGTCTTGCTGCCCGGTGCCTGAAACAAATACTACTGCAGTAAAGGGACCCTGCCCGTCGGGCAGGGTTAATGTGCCGGCAAAGTGGATAGTGTCTTTATTCTGAAACCTGGCTTCTACCGAACGTTGCGCGCGTGCGCCTGTAAATACTGCCAGGCTTAATACTAACGCCAGTATCCTGATCATCCTTCTTTCTTTAACAACTCAACGATATAGGATATTTCATCAGCCAGGCCGCTGGGACTGCCTTTGTATCCTGAACCCATCCAGCGGATAACGCCATGCTGGTCGATGATGAATTTGGCAGGGATGCCCGAAAACCCCATCGCTTTTACATACTTGTTATAGGTAGCGTCCAGTTTGCCGGTGTTCTTGTCTTTTGCATCAAACAAAACCGACAAATGATAGCCTTTCGATTGCATGAATTCCTTAATGGCCTGTTTGTAGTCCGGCTTTGTTTCCTGGGTGGCAATAAAGTAGAACTGCACATCTTTATCGTTCTTGTATTTGTTCACCACCATCTGCATACCGGGTAAGGCTTCCTTGCAGGGACCGCACCAGGTAGCCCAGAAATCCAGGACCACTATTTTGCCTTTCAACCTGGAAAGAATTGCTTCTCCGCCGCTCATCTGTTCCAGCCTGAACTCCGGCGCATCTCTCCTGATCAGTTGCGCTTTCAACGCTTCCCGCTCTTTATTCAGATCGTCAGTATTTTTCATTGACTCAAAATAGCTGTCAAACCCTTTATCGTTGCCGTGCTTCTTAACATAAGCGCTTTTAAGGATCTCAATAGTAGCGGGAGTGGCTTTATTGTTGCGGGCTGCGGCTTCTGCAACATCCTGCGCGTCCCGCTGCCTGTTGTTTTTCATCAGCACTTGTGCGTAGATGTCCAGAAAGTCGGCCCGCTTCGCATCCGGCTGGTCCTTTACTTTCTCCAACCAGGTAAGCGCTTCCTGGTCTTTCCCCGCTTTGTGCAGCAAAACGGCATGGCCTTTAAATGCCGGTACCGACAGTGAGAGAATGTATTGTTTCCATTGCAATGGCGTATAGAAGTTACTGTTCTCGCCTTCCCGTTTTGTTGTGTAGGCCTCTATATATTTCACCAGTTTACCTGAATACTCCAGGGCTTCATCGAACCCGACCTGGTCGTGTTCCCATGCGTTCATGATGAGTAGGCGGTGAAACTCCGTCAGCGCTACAAAAGGAGCCGGGGCCATCATAGAATCCAGTATGGATAAGTTCTTTGTTTTACCTACGGCTTCGTATACCCGGCCACGGTATACTTTACCGTAATACATTTTCTCTGTCTCTGTATTGCTGAGTTTTCCCAGGGGGAAACGTTGGGTAAATTCCTGCCACAAGACATCGCGTTGTTCCGGTTTGGCAAGGAATAATTTTTTGATCATGATATCCCTGGCTGCAATACCGTTCGGAAAACGGGCAGCGATCAACTGATCCACTGAATCTGCATGCTGTTTGTCGCCCAGCATACTTTGGTAGGCGTCCCGTACCTGTATCAACTCCTGTTCCGTGGCATCGGGCTGCGAGAGGATGAATTTGTTCTCGCGCAGGATGATGCTGTCGCCATCCTTTCCTCTTACTTCCCTCACCACTCTTATGGCGTAAGGGTATAAAGGCCGGCGGCTTTCGGGGTGATGCAGTATTTCGTTCTTCAGCCACATCATGGTCACTTCCTTTGCGATCATTGCTGAGGAATCTACTACTGGCGGCATTTCCGACCGGAACATGGGCGAGCGGAGAAATCCCCATGTTGTATAACCCTGTGCCATGATCCGCCCGTCTTTTGCTGTATGCATTGTCGCATAGGTCATTTTTCCTCCTTTGTCGACAATCCCGTTTGCTTCGAAATTGAACACAGAAAAAGCGGAACCTTCAGGCAGGTAAAATTTTGTTACCCAGCCACTGTCTACCATTTGCATGGTGAGGTCCCTGGCCTGCCACTCGTTGTTGGCGAAGGTATACATACGCCCTTGTACGGGCGCCAGCCCCTGTAGGGGTGTATTGGTTGGGTTGTAGAATAAGGTGACCGAATCGCCCGGCCTCGTAAATTCAGGAGTGAACCTGACATATTGGGCCGAAGTAAGGGCAGGGCACATGAAACATGCACCAATAATAATATTCCAGATAGCCTTTATCATATAAGCAGTTGTTTACCTATCTCGGGTTTTGTTCTAAAGCTGGGTTTAGTTGAATGTTGTATGCAGGAATCGGGTATACATACCTGTTGCTGTTAGGAGCAAGGGTATAACTGGCGCCGCTTACCAGGTTGGTACGGGTGATTGGTTTGGCAAAGCGCGGCTCCGCAGCCAGTCTTTTCTGGTCAAACCAGCGAATAGATTTGAATGCCAGTTCTCTTCTTCTTTCTTCCAATACCTTTATTAAAGCTTCATCGGCAGTTGAAGCGGACAGCTCACTGTAATCGGCCGCTGAAAACCGCTTCTTCCGGAGGGTATTGATAATCGCCATAGCCTCATTAGCTTTACCCGCACGGGCAAGGGTTTCCGCCTTGATCAGCATCATTTCTGGCACCGTTACGCCAACATTGCGTGTTTCGTAATTCACCATTTCACTGGCATTTACCCTGAACACTTTGCCGCTGTACGTATAGTCTTGTGTGAGCTTGGTATAACGTATGTCTGTTGGCTGGTAAAGCGCTTTCAGTTCTTTGCTCAATACCAGCAGGTTGCTAT
Organism: Chitinophaga terrae (ex Kim and Jung 2007); assembly: GCF_900107795.1. Classification (GTDB taxonomy): domain Bacteria; phylum Bacteroidota; class Bacteroidia; order Chitinophagales; family Chitinophagaceae; genus Chitinophaga; species Chitinophaga terrae. The sequence goes on along the minus strand of NZ_FNRL01000006.1, from coordinate 255,959 downwards.
ACGTATGGCTGGTTCCTGCTTCCTTCACCAGGATAATTTCCGGGTCGTAAATATGCCGCGGAACTGTTGAATTAGGCAGATCCAACAAGGTGTTCTGGATGGTTAATGCTTTATCGGCATACTCGCCGGCTTCGGCGAAGCGCCCCATCTGCAGGTAAGTTCTGGCTAACAGCGCATAAGCCGCCGCTTTGGAAGGGTAGATATTGTAATTGTTTTTATCGGGCAATGAAGGAATAGCTTGTGTAAGATCAGAAATGATCTGATCGTAAGCCTCCTGCACCGTACCCCGCACGGCTACTTCAGCCACATCCGGTTTCAGCATTAGTGGAACGCCCAGGTCTTTACTGCTGGTAGCGGCATCGTATTGTTTGCCATATTCATTCACCAGCATAAAATAGTTATAGGCACGATGTACGCGGGCTTCTGCTATTACCTGGTTCTTTTCCTGGACCGTGCCGCCGGCCGATCCCATTACATCCTGTATAACAAGGTTGCACGTATAGGTGGAGGCATACGATATTTTCCAGTCCGGGTCTGCGGTGATGGCGTCGTAATACTGATCGGCCCACATGTAGCCCCGCAGGTATTCGGGCGATAACGACTTTTGCATCGCGCTATCTGTATATTCTGTGTCATCGGCCGAATAATCAGGCATATCCACAGACCGTTTAAGGTCCTGGTTATTCATCAGGTAACGGAAGTTCAGGTATTCGCCGGGCGTGAGAGCGCCTTCTGTCCGGATGTCTGTAAACTTGCTGCAACTATACAAAGATGTTGCTGCAAAGATCGCGAGGTATAATAAGTGATGTTTTTTCATTTGATCAGGTTTTAGAAATTGACATTCAGGGAGAAATTGTAAGATGCTGATGGCGGCAATTTCAGGTTCCTTGTAGCAGGCGGAAAATCCGGGTCAATTCCCAGGTCGTTCTTCACCCATATCATTCCCAGGTTGCGGGCGGCTCCGCTGATGGATATACCACGGATCGGCAACCGCTGGAATATTTTCACAGGCACATCATAGGTTAAACTTACTTCACGCAAGCGGATATGATCGCCGGGCAATATATTGAAATCTGCATTCGTGTACCTGGCCTGCGCGGTACCACTGTTGCCCTGCAATCCCGGCACGTTGGTAAAGGCCTCGTCTCCCGGTTTCCTCCAGCGGTCTGCAATCAGGCTGCTGGTTTCGTAGTTCACCAGGCCATAACGACCGGGATATTCTGACGGTACAGGACGGAAGAATACATTACCCATTTTATAAGTGGCCATCACAAAGAGCGTAAGGCCTTTATAGCGGAAAGTTTGGGTAAGGCTGCCAAAGAAAGGAGGGGCCAGGCGTCCCATGTATTTCAGGTCGTCTACCGACCCCAGTTGCTGGTAAATGCCCAGGGTATCGCCTTTCGCTGAAAGCACACGCGGCGAACCGTTTTTATCCAGTCCTGCATAACGGAAGGCAAAAACATAGTCGCTGGGGTAGCCTTCGATCGGGCCGCCAACACCGCCGGATTGCAACAGGGAGCTGGTAATGTTATAGCGGGCGTCTGTTACTTTGTTGGTGTTGTAAGAGAAGAGGAACCTGCCGCTCCATTCGAAGTCTTTCTTCTTCATAATTACCCCGTTGATGGCAATGTCTACGCCTTTACCGTTGAGGGTAGCTGTGTTGCGCGTGATATTGTCGAAACCTACGGTGTTGTCTATAGGAAAAGTGGCAAAGAGGTCTTTCCCTTTTTTGAAATAATATTCCAGGCTACCGCTTAAACGGTTATTTAACATACTGAAATCAATGCCCGCATTGTATACTGCTGTTTCTTCCCATCGCAACGCAGGGTTGGAAGGGAAGAGGATAATGGCATAAGGGTCATATGGGTAGCGGTAATCGCTGGCAACCAGCGAGATCTGGTCATAAGGCAATGCCGACAGGCTGATATTCCCGTTGATACCATAAGTGGTACGAAGGGTCAGGCTGTTCAGCCAACCGGCATCCTGGAGGAATTTCTCTTTGGAAACAGCCCACGATACGCCTGAAGACCAGAAAGGCCTGGCCCTGTATTTTTTATCTAAACCGAAGTTGTTGTAATCATCGTACCGCGCACTTCCTGAAAGGGTATATTTCCCATCATAGGTATAAGCAAGGTTGCCAAAATACGACAGGAACCTTCTGCGCTGGTTGGAGTAACCCTGGCCGTTGCTGATGTTATAGCTATATCCGTCAACCGACGTATAGGGCTTCACGTAGTCCACAGGTTTATGATATTGCGATTGAGGATTGTAGCCATACAGCCGGTTGGTATTGCTTCCATCTATCGTTTGGCGGATCTCGCTGCCGGCAAGCGCATTGATCTGGTGTTTGCCCAGGAAATTCCTGTCGAAGTTCAATTGTCCGCGGATGCTGTAGTTATTCTTCGTTACGTCATTCGTATTCAGTATAGCTCCTGTTGGAATGCCGTATACCAGTTTGCCGTCGTTGCCTATGGAAGTGGCGCTGTTGACAAGGTTACGGGTGAAGTAGGTGTCTTCGCTATAATACGTTCTGACAGAGGAGTTGGCTCGCTCTACCATATATTGCCCGTTCAGTGAAAGGCCGTTGGTAATAGGAATATTCAGTCCGAGGTTGGCGGCATAATTACTTTCTGCAACAGTATTATCTGCATCGTTTAATTCATCAATATAGTTATAACCCCATGGGAGGTAGCCTTTGGCTTCGAGAGAACTGAGCCGGCCGCTGTAATACGCCCTGGCGTAGGAAACTGAGTTGCCGTTATCATCTACTAACTGGTCGTAGGGCATGAGCGGAGTGGCGGATCTTGCATATACGCCTATTCCCAGCGCGTTTTGAGTGAACCTGAACCAGCTTCCACGGAGGTTGGCGCTGAAAGTGATGTTTTTGAAGAATTTAAAATCCTGGTTAACGGAGAGGGTCATACGTTCGCCGCCTGTTCCTTTGCTGCTGGTGTTTTCCTTATCATAGGCGCCGGAAATAAAATAAGTATGATTGGTAGTGCCGCCGTTTATATTAAGGTCGTAGTGTTGTGTAGACGCGGCGCGTAACAGGTAATCCTGCACCTGGCTGCGGCTGTCGCGGCCCCGGAGGATATTGAACATGCTGTCTTGCTGCGCCTGGGTAACCTCGCCGCGTTTAGTTTTAAAGATCCAGTCAACTACGGTGCTGACAGGTCTCTGGTTATAGCCTGGCAACAGGGAGGGGTCGGTAATAAAGCCTTTTGAAACCAGTTCCTGCTCGTAGTCTATCATTTGTGAAGCGTTCATCATTGGCAGGGCATTGATCCTGGGTTTACCGTTGAAACCAGCGCCTGCGGAAAAAGAGATCTTTGGCGCGCCGTCGTTGAGCTTCCCTTTTTTGGTGGTGATCACTATTACGCCTGCAGAAGCCCTGGCGCCCCAGATAGAAGCGGCAGCAGCGTCTTTGAGGAAGGTGATCTGCGCTACATCGGCGGGATTGATGGTACGGATATCCATTTCCGATGGAAAACCGTCTATAACCAGTAAGGGTTTTTTATTTACGCCTGTATTTAAGGTAGTAGCGCCGCGAACGATGATGTCGTAACTGCCGTTTCCCTGTACGCTTCCTGTTAGGTTGCCATATACGAAGCTGTTGTCAGATTCGCCGATATTCAGCTGAACGCCGGCTACCTGTCCTTCGAGTCGGTGGATCACATTCGGAACCGGGATCTTTTCCAGGTCTTTTGCCGTTACCACACCGAAGGAGCCGGTAGCGCGTTCTTTGGGCAGGTTTACATAACCGGTGGATACTACTTCTACCTGTTTCAGGCTGCCCACACGTTCCTGCATGACTACGTTCAGAACCCTGGAGGCGCCAAGCATCACTTTACTGCTTTCGAAGCCGATGCTGGAAAAGATCAGCATGGTTTCGTTGTCGGGTACGGTGATGGCAAATTCGCCGTTATCGTTTGCAAAGGCTGTTTTGTTCGATTGCAGCCCCAGTACCGAAACTCCGGGAACTGCTTCCTGGCTGGTTGTTACAACACGGCCTTTCAGCGTCCTGTTTCCAATAGCTGCATCGTTGTTACCGGCGCTTTCAACCTGCTTTGCAGGAGTGTTGCCAGGGATCTTTTTCACGATCACGTTGTTCCCCCTGATGTCGAAAGTAAGACCGGTGCCTTCCAGCAACTGTTGTAACGCATCTTCCAATGATTTGTTGGTACAATCAAATTGTAGTCTGGGTAAGCCTTCCAGGTCTTTGGACTGGTACCCGAAATACTTGCCTGTTTGTTGCTGCATTTGCCTGAATACCTCTTTAACGGTGGTATTGGCAAGATGGATGTTCACCTTCGGATCTTTTTGCTGGGCAAAAATGGTGGTTTGATACAGGCATAGGAATGCCATTAGCACTACAACAATTTTTCTTGTCATTTTGTACTTTAATTGGTTGATGTAAAAAGTAGCTAGTACACTACGTAATTTTCTTTCTCTTTGGCATACCTGGCATTGGCCAGTGCAGAGATGTTCTCGAGGGCACTCTCAATAGATGTATTCTTCTGAAACCCGGTGGTGATGAGCAAGTTGGCCAATTGCTCATTTTTAAGCTGGATATTGACGCCATAGTAGATCTGAAGATCTTTCAATATATCTGCAAGCGTTTCATCATTAAATACGATATCGCCGGATTGCCAGGCAAGAATATTAGCGTTGTCTATATTGCGGCGTTTAGATATTTCGCCTGTCGGCACTACCAGGCGTAGTTCTTCTCCTTTCTGCAAGGTAGAAAGGTCTTTTTTGCCGGAGCTGATCTTTACCTTGCCGCTTACAACAGAAACTACGGCCTGTCGCCGTCCCGCATAGGCTTTTATATTAAACGAAGTACCCAGCACAGTGGTTTTGATATTACCGGGTGCATGAATGATAAAAGGCCATTCTGCGGCCTGCGATACCTCGAAGAAGGCTTCTCCTTCCAGGTAAACCTCTCTCTGATCGCCATTGAAATGGCTTGGGTAACGCAACTCGGATGCTGCGTTCAGGACGATCCTCGTGCTGTCTGATAATACTATTACTTTTCTTTCGTGGTTGCCTGTTTGTATGGTGGTGGTGTAGGCGGCCAGCACTTTAACCTGGGCGCTGTCTTGGTGGCTATACGCAATAGCCGGAACCTGGGCCGGCCGGCTGAACATCCATGCCGCTACGCCCAACAGCAACAGCCCTGCGGCTGCGGCGCCATAGGCAAATACTCGCCTGCGTTTTCCGGGAGCAACTACTTTTGCAGGTTGTTCCACATCGGCCGCCAGGTCAATTTCTCCCTTGTAGTTGATATAGGAAGCGGAACCGCTTGCCTGCTGGATCTGGCTGTACAGCTCATCCAGGAGCGCTTCCAGCGCGGAGTCGTCTTTGAACCTGGCATACAGGTCAAAGAATTCGTCGCGCTGCTGAGGCGTACATTTCCCTGATACGTATAGCTCAAATAAGTTCCTGAAGTGTTGCTGGTTCAATTTTTCCATATTGATAAACAGTCGCTGATCGCCGTTCCTGGTAATATGACGAATGAAAAGAGGGAATGTCCTATCGGGATAAAAAAAAATCAGAAAAATTTTATCTGCCCCGCTACCACTTTGCGTAAAAAGTTCAGGGCGGCAGTCAGCTGGTTTTTAACAGTAGAAGGGGAGATATCCAGTTCCCTGGCGATCTCGTTGCGGGAGCGGCCTTCAACCTGGCTAAGCTGGTAGATAAGGCGGCGTTGGGGTGGCAGTTTGCTGATAGCTTCCGCAAGCGCGATCTCGTATTCTTTGGCGGAAATGGTGTCGTATATGGGGCTTTCTTCCCAGGTATGGCCTTCAAAATAATCGGCCCTCAAACGCTGGTCGTTCGCTAACTGCCGTAAAACATCCATCACTTTGTTGCGTACCATGCGATAGAGGTAATCCTCCATATTATGGATATTGCCGAATTGTTCGCGGATCGACCAAAGCTTGATAAATACTTCCTGGATAATATCGCGGGCAAGGAGTTCCGATTGAACGGTTTTAAGTGCGAAGTAATAGAGAGGATTCTCGTACGTACGGAAATAGGCTGTAAATAACTCTAACAGCCGCCTTTCGTTATCGTTTGTTGTGATCTCCCTCAATTTCAGATAATTTAATGCCCCGCTTCAAAAATAAAATAAAAAGCCGGTCAAACACCCATTTCCAAAAAAAATCACCGCCCTCGCTTTATATAATTCTTTTCATGTATGTTAAATATCAAACATAACCAGGCTTTACTGAATGGTATTCCCCTCCCTGTTATATTAAACAATAAGTATTAAATTTACCGTTGCATCAGGAGATGGGAGCTGATGGAACTAAACTGATGAATGAGGTTTTACTGCAACAATTAGCCCTCGGCAGCCGGGAGGCATTTACAGCTATATACCAGCAATATCATAATGGTATATATAATTATCTGCTTAAGTTCACCAGGAACCCGGCGCAAACGGAAGACCTGGTGCATGATGTATTTCTTAAAATATGGGAGATAAGAGAACAGCTGGATATAAAGAAGTCGTTTGATGCATACCTCTACCGTCTTGCCCGCAATACCGCCCTTACTCAATTAAACCGCATCGCCCTGTACGATACCATCCGGGATGAGATCATGCACCGGCTCTCGCTGGGCCTCAACGATCATTCGCTCATGAACGAGGTAGAGAGCAGGCAATACGAACAATTACTGCAGAAAGCCATCGACAGCCTGCCGCCACAGCGCCGGGAGGCATTTATCCTTTGCCGTCAGCAGGGTAAGAGTTATGAAGAAGCAGCCGCTTTGATGAACATCTCCCGTAATACCTTTAAACAACACCTGTCGCTGGCCGTAAAATCCATCCGCGACTACCTGCTGGAAAACGGCAGTATTTCGTTGCTGGTACTGCTGGTATCCCTGAAATAAAAAATTTCATAATTTTTTTACATCCGATCCACCCATTTCTTTTACTCGTTAGTCTTATAGTTATGGAGCCAAATAATTTTCCGGTTAAAGACCTGTTACAAAAGTTTCTGGACGGCGTTATCACGGATGCCGAAAGCGAAGCTTTGTTTGCATGGTTGAAGGAAAACCCGGCGGCGGCAGAGAGCCCGGAGCTGGAATCTTTACTGGAAGAAGTGTATCATCGCTCCTTTGAGGAGCCGCCGGCGCTTTCGCCTGCCGCCGGTGCACGGATCCTGGACCGGTTAATGGAAAGTACGGCCGCCCCGGTAGTGCCGATGCGCCGACGCTGGATTCCATATGCCGCAGCGGTAGCGCTGCTTCTGACCGCAGCCGGTACCGCCATGCTGGTTATGCGCAATAAGAAGGCAGCGCAGCCACTGGCGGGCAATACCATCGCCGCTCCTGCCAAACCAGGCAATCATGCCATGCTTACCCTGGCAAGCGGCCAGCAGATTAGGCTCGACAGCGCATATGGAGATATCGTAAAAAGCGGCGACCTGCAGGTAAATAATAATAAAGGAGAACTGGACTATAAAGGAAATGCCAACACTGCTGAACTGCATACCCTCACCACGCCGAAAGGAGGCCAATACAGGCTTACCCTGCCGGATGGCACCAACGTATGGCTGAATGCAGCTTCCAGCATCACTTTCCCTACTGCCTTCAACGGAAAATACCGCCAGGTGAAAATGACCGGCGAAGTATACTTTGATATAAAACAACAGGCCAGCCAGCCGTTTATGGTGAACATAGACGGGAAAGCCTCGGTAGAAGTACTCGGAACCGAATTTAACGTGAACGCATATCCCGATGAACCGGGCATACGCACCACTTTACTGCAGGGAAGCGTCAGGATGCTCCATCACAACGCAACCGCCGTACTGAAACCAGGACAACAGGCCGTTGTCAGCAACGATCAGCTGAATGTGACCACCAGCGCAGACACAGAAATGGTCGTTGCCTGGAAAGAAGGACTGTTCCGCTTTGAACATACGCCGCTCGACGCAGTACTGCGACAGCTAGCACGCTGGTACGACGTACAGGTAGTGTATGAACAAGGCGTGCCAGGTATTCTTTTCAGCGGGGAAATTAAAAGAGACCTGGATCTTAACCAGGCACTCACCGTGCTTAGCACTATGGGAGTGCATTATAGGGTCGAAGGCAGAAAACTGATCATTATGCCTTAACACACCGTCATGTGAACCATACCTGATATTTAATCATCTGATTGTTCGGAATACTGATGATGCGCCGGTAAAACGATGTCGCCTGCTATTCCAATCACCTGATCGCAGATATCTGATCAAGTTCAGATAAAAAGCTGTATAGCTATTGGCGGAGCTTTGTCCTGATACTAACAAATTATTTAATCAACCAGAATGAACATGATTCCAGCATCAAGTTTTCACAAACGGTCGACAGGCAGGAACCGGCTTTTTAGAAAGCTGACCGTAATGCTAGTGATAGCTTTTTGCCTCGGTATTTTTACAAAGGCAGGAGCGCAAACGATCACCTATAGCAGCAAAAAAGCAACGCTGCAACAGGTGTTTGCAGAGATAAAGAAACAGTCCAACTATGTCGTGATATTCAATCCGGATCAAATAGATGTTACTGTATCCGTTTCGGTAAACGCCAAAAACCAGCCATTGGAAGCGTTCCTGAAAACCGTCTTCTCCGGTTTGCCCGTGAAGTACAATATTGTAGGTACTACCATCGTGGTGTTCCGGAATACAGACAAGCCGAAAGACATTATGCCCGATGAAAAGATTCCTTCACAGGAAGTATCGGGCGTAGTGTCCGACGACCGCAGCGGCGCCCCGCTGATGGCCGTAAACGTAGTGATCAACGGCAGCGGCAAAGGAACTCAAACAAATGAAAAAGGATTTTTCACATTAAAAGATGTAACGGATAATGATGTGGTCACATTTTCCTGCATCGGCTACCAGAAAGCATCCATCTCCGTTGGCAAACTGAAAGTGCTTTTCTCTGTTAAACTGCAGTTGGCAACCAGCGAACTGGATCAGGCTGTAGTTCAGGCCTATGGCGTTACCAGCAAACGTTTGGCAACCGGTAATATTACCAGGATAGGGTCCAAGGAAATAGAAAGGCAACCTATCCTCAATCCTTTGCTTGCTTTGCAAGGCCAGGCGCCGGGATTGCTGATCACTCAAACCAGCGGTTATGCCAACGCTCCTGTAAAAGTGGAGATCAGGGGCCGCAATTCCCTGGGTACAAATTATATGTCCGACCCGCTTTATGTGATCGACGGCGTACCGATGACGGTACTCGACATTCCCGGATCGTACCGTAACGGCGGCGTATCTTCTGGTTACGTACAGGGAGGTATGTCGGCAACCGGCGGACAAAGCCCCTTGTTCAGCATGAACCCGCGGGATATTGAAAGCGTAGAGGTATTGAAAGATGCCGATGCTACAGCTATCTACGGTTCCCGCGCTGCAAACGGCGTGATACTGATCACCACGAAGAAAGGTAAGCCGGGTAAAACCAATTTCTCATTGAACCTGAGCCAGGGATATATTGATGTGCCTCACCGCCGCAATATGCTTAATACACAGGAGTACCTGCAAATGCGCCGGGAAGCATTCAAGAACGATGGCATTACACCTAACGTGGCCAATGCACCCGACCTCACCGCCTGGGACACTACCCGCTACACCGACTGGCAGAAAGTACTCCTGGGTACCGGTAGTCAAACCTCTGTAAACGCAAGCCTCTCCGGCGGCGATGTACACAACACTTTCCGTTTGAGCGGCAACTACGACAGGCAGGTAGATGTATTGACCAAAAGCGGGTCTAACCAGCGCGCTACCCTTGGCGCCAACCTTAATCACCGCAGCCAGAACCAGAAATTGAGCGTAAACCTGGGTACAATGTTCTCCTATACCCATGTAGATGCACTGAACGCCAACCCGAGTATTTTCCTGCTGCCTCCCAATGCGCCCGCAGTGTATAACGATAAAGGGGAATTGAACTGGGATGAATGGAATGCCAGCAATATGGGGTCTTCCTTTCCTTTTGGTTACCTGCTGCAAACGAATGTGATGGAAACAAACCAGTTTTCCTCCAACCTGGGCATCAGCTACGAATTGCTGAAAGGTCTTACCATCTCTACTACCGCCGGTTACACCAATATGACCGGTTCCAGCAACTTTTTTATACCTATAGCTTCACAGAATCCGCAGACGAACCCTATGGGGTCTGCCAATTTTGGGACAACAAAAAATACTAACTGGATCATTGAACCCCAGGTCGCCTATAACCGCTTCATAGCAAAAGGCGACCTGAGAGTGCAGCTCGGAGGTTCTTTGCAATCTACTATCACTGATGGCGTATCGAATTTCGGGTTAGGATATTCCGACGATAATCTTCTGTCGAGCATCAACAACGCCCTGATACAGCAAACAACCGAAAACTATGCACGCTATAAATATGCAGGTGTGTTTGCCCGCATCAATTATAACTGGGCCAATAAATATATCATTAACCTGAACGCCAGGAGGGACGGGTCTTCCCGCTTCGCCGCCGGAAGCCAGTTCGGCAACTTCGGATCAGTAGGCCTGGCCTGGAACGCCTCCGAAGAACCCTGGATGAAAAGCCTGCTGCCCGACTGGATAAGCTTTGTAAAGCTCCGCTCCAGCTACGGTCTTACGGGTAGCGATGGATCGATCGGCGATTACCAGTATTTATCACAATGGTCTACCAAACCATCCAACAATCCACTTTATCAATACAACAACCTGCAACCACTGGTACCCATACACGCTGTAAATCAGCAATACCGATGGGAGTCCAACAAGAAATTTGAAGGTGCGCTGAGCCTTAGTTTCCTCGACGACCGTATTAACCTGGAAGCGGTGTATTACCAGAACAGGTCGGGCAACCAGGTAACGGGTATCCCTACCCCGAGGTACACAGGTTTTCCATCTGTAGTGGCCAACTGGGATGCGGTGATTGAGAACGCAGGATGGGAAGGCGCTTTGCGCGCCAACATCATCAGGAAACAAGACCTGATATGGAATGTAACCTTTAATATTTCTACAAACCGGAATAAGCTGGTTTCTTACCCTGGTATCGAATATTCGCCCTACTACAGCACCTACAAGGTAGGCAATTCACTCAGCGCCGTATACCTGTTGCATTACCTGGGAGTTGATCCGCAAACTGGTCTGTACAGTTTTGAAGATCACAACAAAGACGGGCAGGTGAAGAACAATTCCAATGTACCGGCAGGAACAGCAGACGACGACAGGTATGTAATGGTAGATCCGAATCCAAAATATTACGGGGGACTCGGTACTTCCTTTACTTACAAAGGATGGAACCTGGACCTGTTCTTTGATTTCAAACGACAGTTGGGGCAGAATCCTTACAATATATTACCGGGTCAGTTCAGCAACCTGCCGGCTGAAGCGCTTCGCGATCACTGGCAGAAACCCGGAGATATTGCCTCTTACCCTGGCTATTCTACCACTTACGGAACGCCTATAGGGTCTTCGGATGCAGCATTCGTAAATGCGTCTTACCTGCGCCTGCGCAACATAGCATTAAGCTACTCCCTGCCGGATAAGCTGCTGAAGAGAATGCATATGTCGGGCTGCCGTGTATTTGCCAATACACAGAATATTTTCACTATCACCAACTTTACGGGTATTGATCCGGAAGTACAGGACATTTCAAGTGTGCCGCCTTCCAGGACTATTACCGGTGGTTTATCCTTTAACTTCTAAATCCGATGGCGATGCAGAGATATAAGAGAAATATAGTAATCGCGTCCGGTTGCCTGCTGCTTGGAATGTTATGCGCCTGCAAAAAGCTGGTAACGGTTCCTGATCCGATCAATACCATTTCAACAGGACAGGTGTTCAGTAGTGAAAAGCAGGCAAACAGCGCTATGGTTGCCATCTACAGCAAGATGATCAACGGAACGGACATGACGGCGATCGGCAATATTGCCAGCAACAGCTTCGCCGCGGGATTGTCGACCATCCTGGGCGGGTTGTCGTCGGATGAATTATACTACTATTCCGGCACGGCCAACCAGTCGTACTACGGGGTAAATACCAACAAGCTGACTATCTACAACAGCGACAAGCCCTGGGCTATTTGGTTTTCGGCCTACGACGCTATCTATGGCGCCAATTCCGTGATCGAAGGCTTGGCAGATGCAAAGGGATTGAAAGACAGTGTACGCCTGGCGTTAACAGGAGAAGCGAAGTTTGCCCGTGCATTCAGCTATTTCTACCTGGTTAACTTTTTCGGAGAGGTACCGCTGGCGTTAACAGTTGATTTTAACCAGACGGCGCACCTGCCAAGAGCATCTAAAGACCAGGTATATAGCCAGGTATTAAAAGACCTGAAAGACGCAGCGGCAACAATGCCGGCGGCTTATCCTACAGGTTCGGCCACAGAACGTACAAGACCTAACAAATATGCGGCGCTGGCAATGCTGGCAAGGGTATACCTCTACATGGGAGATTATAACAACGCCGCGGCGTCCGCCACCGAGGTGATCAACAATGCGGCCGACTACAGGCTGGAAACCGATCCTGATAATGTGTTCCTGACCGGGAGCAGGGAAGCTATCTGGCAACTGCAACAGGCATTGACAGACTTTACTATCAAGAACGCCACGCCGGAAGGTTTTGTCATGAGACCTGTTGTACTCAAGGTAGGTATCGCTCAATTTTGCCTGACACCTTCATTGCTGGCTGCATTTGAAAAGGATGACCTGCGGTTTAAGAAATGGACAGACAGTACAGATAATTCACTTGGCACCGGTACCAGCCCGGGAGTTACTTACTACCCGCTTAAATACAAGATCAGCAGCGCTAATGGTGTTCCGGGCATGCCGCCGCAGGAATATTACATGGTGTTGCGACTGGCAGAGATGTACCTTATCCGTGCGGAAGCTGCCGCCAATGGCGCTGGTGGCGACGGCCAGGCAATTGCCGATCTTAACGTGATCCGCAAACGTGCAGGCCTGAACGATCTGCCGGCTTCTCTCAGCAAAGAACAGGTACTGGATGCAGTGGCAAAAGAAAGAAGAACAGAGTTGTTTGCAGAATGGGGACACAGGTGGTTCGACCTGAAACGTACCAACAAAATGAACGCCGTGTTGTCGGCTACTCCTCTCAAACAGCCATGGCTGGGCGATTACCAGGCGCTGTACCCAGTACCGGTGCCTGAGATCAGCGTAAACCATTTCCTCACTCAAAACCCAGGGTATTAAAATGAAGAAACAGTCTTTCATATATACGTTCCTGTTAGCAACGACGCTGATGGCGTCGTGTGGTAAAGAATCTGTACCGCCAAAGGAATCGGCATCGCTGAATATAATGAACGCCGTGGTGGGCAGCGGGTATATTGCTACCAATTTCAAAGGTAGTTTGCCATATGATTTTTACCGCACCATATTGCTGCAATACGGAGATACGAACGCGGTGACCCGCCGTTACAACTATAGCGGCATGCAACCCCTTTGGATCTATAACTACCCGGATACCACCGCCAAGGACGCTCCCTTGCTGAAACTGGATCTCGACCTGCCGGTTGGTTCCATCCATTCGCTGTACGTAACGGGAACTGTTGCACAACCGGAGGCGATGTTCGTGGAAGAGCATCTGCCTTATCACCCGGCCGGAGACAGTACTACCAGCATCAGGTTCATCAACCTGTCGCCGGGCAGCAAACCGGTGAAAGTGGTGCTGAAAGGGAAAAGCACGCCGGAAGCAGCGAGCGTTGCATACAAAACAATGTCAGATTTCATAACCTATCCTGTGCATACATACAATGAGAATTATGTGTTTGAGTTCCGGGACGCAGCCTCGGATGCGCTGATAACGACGTATACGGCAAATGGTATACACTATCCTGCCCCGTCGCCGCTTCCGCATCCCTGGCTGTACCAGAACAGGGCCCTGGCCCTGATCGGAGTGCCGGGCGGTACAGGTAACCAGCAACAAAAAGTGCTGGTAGTAAAATATTAAACAGAACATTCAACATCCGTAATGAGTACGATACTGAAAATTGAACGGCTCTCACACCGGTATAGCAGCGCATGGGCTATACGAGATATTAACCTGGAAATCACAGAAACAGGTGTTGTTGGTTTGCTTGGCTCCAATGGAGCCGGCAAATCAACAACCATGAATATCCTTTGCGGTGTGCTGAACCCAACAGAAGGCAATGTGTATATCAATGGCATCAGTATGCGGGAACACCCGGAAGCTGCCAAAAGGGAGATCGGTTTCCTTCCTCAATATCCGCCAGTGTATACCGACCTGACGGTTGATGAGTACCTGACCTATTGCGCCCAATTGCGCAGGATGGAAAAAGGAAGTATAAGGAAAGCCGTGGAAGAAGCCAAAGAACGCTGCGGCATCGGGCATTTCAGCTCACGGCTCATCAAAAACCTTTCAGGCGGGTATCGTCAGCGCGTGGGCATTGCACAGGCTATCATTCATAAACCGCGACTGGTGGTAATGGACGAGCCAACCAATGGGCTGGATCCTAACCAGCTGATAGAAGCCCGCAAACTGATCCGCGAAATAGGACAGGATCATACGGTACTGCTTTCTTCACATATCCTCAACGAAGTACACCTGCTTTGCCGGGAAGTGGTAATGATAGAAGGAGGTAGGGTGATCTTTTCGGATACCATGGATGCATTCAATAACTATGTGCAGCCGCACAGCGTGTTGTTGCGCATGGAGAACCCGCCTTCAGTAGCGGAACTGATGAAAATACCCGGTGCAACAAAAGTGGAATTTCTCAGCGATCGCCAGGTCCGCGTGTATTTCGACGGGGACCAGGATATTACAGAAAGGATCATCACAGCCAGCGTACAGCAAGGCTGGAGGCTGCGGGAGATCAACCTCGACAAAGGCCTGCTGGACGATATTTTCAAGCAACTATCTATTCAATCTCTCCAATAATCTTCTTACATGAACATGATATTCAAGATCGCGAGAACAGAATTGCGTAATCTTTTCTATTCTCCGGTAGCGTGGTTTCTGACAATTGCCTTTATGGTGCAATGCGGGATATATTATACCTACCCATTGTACCCGCTGGCCAAATGGCAGGAAGTGCTGATGGAAAATACGCCGAAGTTTAAGGACTTGGGCCTGGCGCTTACAACTTCTCTCTTCCTGGCGCCTGATGGCATTTTTATGAATGTATTACAGAACCTTTTCCTGTTCGTACCATTGCTGACAATGGGATTGATCAGCCGGGAGGTAAATAACGGTACTATCAAGTTATTGTACTCCTCACCGCTGAAGATCCGCGAGATCGTGCTGGGTAAATACCTGGCCATTATGATCTATAACCTGCTGCTGGTAGGCATTGTAGGGATATTTATGGTTACAGGCCTGTTCAATATACAACACGCGGATTATGGTTTGTTGCTGTCGGCAGCCCTGGGTTTTTACCTGTTGGTATGCGCCTACACCGCTATAGGCCTGTTTATGTCCAGTCTTACCACTTACCAGATAGTATCCGCAATCGGCAGCTTTATCATCGTATTTGCATTAAGCCGTATTGGCAACCTGTGGCAAAAATATGACCTGGTAAGGGATCTGACCTATTTCCTTTCTATCTCCGGCCGCACTACTAAAATGCTGAGAGGGCTGATCACAACTAAAGACCTGGTTTACTTCATCCTGATAGTAGGCATGTTTGTCAGCTTTACGTTGATCAAATTGCGGGCAGGCCGCGAATCGAAGCCCTGGTACATCAGAACGGGAAGGTACCTGCTGGTACTGGGCGCCGTATTGTTGTTAGGTTATTTCAGCTCAAGGCCCGGCTATATCGGCTATTGGGATACTACTGCCAATAACGCCAATACCCTGCATGTCAATACGCAGAACATAATTAAGGAGATGAAGGGAGAACCCCTGGAAATAACCCTGTACTGCAATCTTTTCGGAGGCGGAGTAGCAAGAGGCCTGCCCGAAAACAGGAACGACTATCTCTGGAACCTCTGGGAACCATACATACGTTTTAAGCCGGATATCAAATTCAATTACGTTTATTATTATGATGTGCGGGATGGCGATAGTACCCTGTCTGTAACCTGGGGGCATAAAAGTTACAAGGAGATCGCGGAACGCATGTGTGAAGGGTACGAGATTAAACCTTCTCTTTTCAAGCCTGGTGCGGAAGTTCGTAAACAGATCGACCTGAGCCCTGAAAACTACAGGCTGGTGATGCAGCTGAAGTATAAAGGCAGAACTACTTTCCTGCGGACATTCGACGACCCTACCTTCTGGCCGGAAGAGTTGCAGGTAGCAGCCGCCTTCAAACGTTTGCTCCAGGACTCTATGCCTAAGGCGGTATTCCTTACAGGTAACCTGGAAAGAGATATCAACAAGAACGGGGAGAGGGAATTCAAGTACCATACTACGGCGAAGGATAATCGTTATTCGCTTGTCAACATCGGCTTTGATGTAGATACCCTGCTGCCTGAAACACAGTCGATCCCTGCCGGCGCGGCAGCGGTGGTACTGGCAGATCCTAAAACTACCCTCAGCCCTGTTACTACAGGAAAGTTGCAAACATATATCAACAACGGCGGTAACATGTTCATCCTCGGCGAGCCGGGCAAGCAACAGGTTTTGAACCCGCTGCTGGCGCAGTTTGGCGTACGGATGATGGACGGCACCCTGATAGAGCTTTCCAAAGATGAAATGCCTCATATGGTAAAGCCATTCCTTACGCTTGAAGGAACAGACCTGTCGCAGGAACAGATCTTATCGTTGCTGAAAACAGCCATCAGGGAAAAAACCGACAGCTTCGCAATGCTGATGCCAGGAGTGACAGGCATCGAGTATACCAACGGTGGCGCATATACGATCAAACCCCTGTTTCAAACAGGAACGGATAAAGCATGGCTGAAAGCCGGCGCAGTGGTAACGGATTCCGTGGCGCCTGCGTTCAGCCCGGCGGAAGGAGATACTAAAATTCCACATTATACTACCGCCGTTTCCATCACCCGGAAACTGGCTCAGAAAGAACAGCGGATCATTGTAACATCCGACGCCGACTTTATGAGCAATATGCGCCAGGGTGGTGGATTTATCGGCCGTAGTATGTACTCCTGGCTCGACTATGGCAAGTTCCCTATTTATACGCCAAGACCTCAGCCAATGGATACCAAGCTGCTGATAGGAACTACTGCCGCAGGCATACTCAGGATCCTTTATGTATGGGTAATGCCGGGACTTGTACTACTGCTGGGAACCGTTTTACTGATCAGGAGAAAACGAAAATAATTTAAACAGGAAGATATGATTTTGCATACAGATGACCAGACAATAGAGGATCTGCGGATCTTCGGGAAGCGCGACAGCAAAGGGATATACGACCTGTATAACCATACCCGTACCAGGGGCGGCGAAGCCATATTGAAAGAAATGTTCCTGAAACCCTTATCGGACAGGGAACAGATAAACAGGCGAAGCAATATCATTGAGCATTTTGCAAAAAACAAGGTGAGCTTCCCTTTTAACGCTTCATTGTTTGATATGGCTGAAAAATACCTGGCTAATGCCGATGCGCAGACCAGGAATGCTACCCGTAATGCCGTATTGAGTGAGAAGGACGTTAACAACGGGGTTTCCTCGGTTATTGAACTGGTGCAGCAGGTAAGGGCATTTATTGATTCGGCGGCAGTGAGATCCATTGCTGCTTACGAAGAGGAAAGGAAGGAAATAGACGCCCTGTTGAGCGACCCGGCTTTTGATCCGGTGCATGCAGAGAAAAATAAAGGAAAATTATCGTATGCCGCAGTAACGGCCTACGACCTTTTGTTCAGGACCCGCGAACGCAGCAGGATAGAAAAGCTCATGCAGCATGTATACAACCTGGATGTATTTATTTCTGTAGCTAATGTGGCTGCAGAAAACCAGTTCGTATTTCCCGAAGCCCTCGAAGAGGGAGATATGCTTTTGCTGGAAGGGGTGTATCATCCCGGTGTAAAGAACGCAGTTGGCAACAGTATAACCATGAATGCGACGCAGCATGTGATCTTTCTGACAGGCGCAAACATGGCCGGCAAATCAACTTTCCTCCGTTCGCTGAGCACCGCGGTCTACCTGGCGCATATGGGATTTCCGGTTGCGGCAAAGCGAATGCAATTCAGGGTGCTGGATGGCATCTATACTACCATCAACCTGCCGGATAACCTCGGTATGGGCGCCAGCCACTTCTACGCAGAGGTATTGCGCGTAAAGAAGATAGCGGGTGAACTGCATGCAGGCAAATCGCTGCTGGTCATCTTCGACGAGCTTTTCAGGGGAACCAATGTAAAAGATGCACATGAAGCTACAGTGGCTGTTACAGGCGCTTTTACCGAAAGAAAGAACAGTCTTTTCGTCATCTCTTCACATATCGTGGAG
The DNA here is from genome assembly GCF_900107795.1 of Chitinophaga terrae (ex Kim and Jung 2007). GTDB lineage: Bacteria > Bacteroidota > Bacteroidia > Chitinophagales > Chitinophagaceae > Chitinophaga > Chitinophaga terrae. The sequence continues at coordinate 237,606 of NZ_FNRL01000006.1, read as the reverse complement.
GCAGGCGAAGACCTGAAACAGTATCCGGGTACCGGTTTCCTTTACCTGCCTACCCGGATGAACGGCCTGACGCCAGAATATACGTATACCCTTGAACGTGGCATCACAGACGACCGCCATGGTATGATCATCATACGCAACGAAGGTATACTGGATGTACTGAAGAATGGTCATAAACGTGCATTGGACCAATAAAAGAAGAAATATGAGCTTTAATATAGATAAACAGACGGCAGATGAACTGAACCTGATGGGAAAATACCGCAACGGGTCTGTATACCACCTGTTTAACCAGGTGAAAACAGCGGGCGGACAACAGGTGTTGGATGAAATGTTCAGGAACCCGCTGGAAGATCCCGCAACAATCAATGAGCGGGCCGCCATATTTAAGGCTTTCCAGCAGGCCGGCCTGGATTTTCCCTTCGATGTACCACAACTGAGCCTGATGCGGGAATACCTGGATGGCAGTACTGCAGGCAATATGGCCGTAACTATGGTGGATACGCTGATCAAAAAAGGTTTGGCCTCCCTGACCCGCGACGAAAGGTACCGCAAAAAAGTACAGGGGTTGCAGGCTACCATTGTAACGCTGAAACGCTGCTACCTCTTCCTGCATAGCTTGCAACCGCCAACCGGCAGGTATGCGGGCCAGGTAAAAGATATACTCTCCATCCTGGCAGACAAGGAGGTAGACAAGCTGATGAACATAGATATCTACAAGCCTTTGTCTATAAGCACGCTGGCCTTCTATGACCATTTGCTGAAGAAACGTTTGCATGAAGAAATGGAGCGGGTGCTCCGGTTTATCTACGAGCTGGATGTTTTTATTGCAGTGGCCGGGGTTGCAAAAGCCAGGGGATTCGCATATGCGGAGGCGTTGCCGAAGGGAAAGAATATTTTATCCGTTAAAGGTCTGCGTCATCCTGCCTTGCAGGGCGCTGTAGGCAACGATATCCGGATGGAGGAAGGAAGCAATGTATTATTCCTTACAGGAGCTAATATGGCCGGTAAATCTACCCTGATGAAATCGGTAGGTATCTCTGTGTACCTGGCGCATATGGGATTCCCCGTGGCGGCAGAAGCTATGACATTTTCTGTAAGGGAAGGGATCTGCTCTTCCATCAACGTAGCGGATAATATCCAGCTGGGTTACAGCCATTTCTATGCGGAAGTGGTGCGGGTAAAACAGGCTGCTGAAGCTGCCGCCAGCGGCAAACGTTTGCTTTTGATGTTTGATGAACTGTTTAAAGGAACGAATGTAAAAGATGCTTACGACGGCACACTGGCAGTAACATCAGCATTTGCCGAATACCAGGATTGTATTTTCATTGTATCTACCCATATCATTGAAGTAGGAGAGGCGCTGAAAGGAAACAGCAACATCCGCTTTGCTTACCTGCCAACGGTAATGGAAGGTTCCCGCCCCCGTTATACTTACCGTCTGAAAGAAGGTATCACCGAAGACAGGCAGGGAATGATGATCATCCGCAATGAAGGGATCCTTGAGCTGATACGCTCCTGACGCTTTTATAAATTTCAAAAACCAATGACATGAAGAGATGGATAATTTCAGGCGCCGCAGCCCTGATGACTTTGTGCTGCTTTCGTGTATCGGCGCAGGATAAAAAGCTTTCTAACCTTACCAAAGAAGATTTTATAGCCGACTTCCGGCTGGCAGCCGAGATACTGAAGAAGCAGCACCCGAATCCCTACAAATGGATCGATTCAGCGAGTTTCCAGCGCAAAGTGGATTCGTTGATGGAAAAGGCGGCTGCCGCCCCCGACGTTGTATCCTGCCTGCAATATTCTCCCATCTATCTGGTAAGGGATGTGCATACCAACCTGGGCGTAAGCGCCGACAACGCCAAGGAACTGTATTCAATGATCAACCTGTTTCCTTATCCTGTTATTATAGAAAGAGGAAAGATCTTTATCAATATCAAAGGATGGGTGGTGCCGTTTGGAGCCGAAGTGACCAGTATCAACAACGTACCGGCAGAAGACATTATACAGGCATTGTCGACCCCTGCATACAGCGATGGCTACATCACCAGTGGTCTGGACCGCCTGTATCCTAATTTCCAGGTGATGTACAGCCTCCTGTCGCCGCATGAAACCACTTTCCAGGTGAGTTACATAGCGCCGGGCAGCAGGGAAACGAAGAAAACGACCTTGCCTTTTGCCAATCCTACCCAGGCGTTTCACGACAGCAAGATGGCAGTACACCCGTTAAACCAGTTGCAACGCAGTTACGTTATTTACAATAACTATTACGACGACACGAAAACCGGTGTATTGACAGTGAACACCTTTGGGATCAACGAAGCCGACGCTTACAAGGAGTTCAGCGAGTTTTTCAGGGAATTGAACAGGCGGAAGTACAAACAGGTGATCATCGACGTACGCAGCAACGGCGGCGGCAACCCGGCGATCTCTGCGCTCCTTTACTCTTTCCTGACCCGCGAGCCTTTCAGGAACGTATATAACTATCGCACACGCACCATCGACATTGCATTGCCGGAATATGCAATAGCCGACAACGGGAGAAGATTATCAGACGATGATATCCAGACCCAGAAGAATTTCCTTTACCAGCGTTTTGACAAAGACAAGAACGGCATCTATGTAGGTAACGCCCGCCTGCGGGATGGCCTGCTGGAGAACTTCCCGCCGGATAAGGATGCCTTCGATGGAAAGGTGTATGTACTCGCCGGGGGCGGTACCGTGTCGGCAGCTACCTACTTTGCTTCACTTGTACAGCAAAATAAGCGGGGTGTTATCATTGGTCATGAAACCGGCAGCGGGGAAGCAGCAACAACCGCAGCCTGGTTTATGAAATACCTCTTGCCGCGAACCAAGAGCGTACTGTCTGTACCGATGTCGGAATTGTACTTCTTCGATGCTGCTACTGATAAAGGGCATGGGGTGATGCCTGACAGAGAGGTGCCGGTGGATAAATTCATTTCGTATATCCAGGCAGGTAAGGACCCTGAAATGAGTTATACAATGGAGCTGATCAGCAGCGGAAAATAATTACCGTGGTCTCCCTTTTGGTTAATGGGCTATGCAGCTTAGGCTGTATGGCCCTTTTTGTGTGCAAGAGGATGATTATTCAATGGCTTTGCCCATCCATGACAGGAATACCAGGCCGGAACGGTATATCTGACAGTTAGCGAAATTACCGGAGGTATCGGTTGCCGTTATTGTGAAACCGGCGCAGTTGTAGTTGGCATGGGCCCATTGTTGTCTTCACCCTCGTGCGTTATGCCGGTATAGCGATAAGATTTCTCCGAACTCTCCCCGCAAACCGTAAAGAAAATAAACGGTATATCGTCCCCGGCCGTTTGATCTGTATATGCTTTGGAAATAGGCCGCAGCAGAACATAAGCCCTGAGGTAGCGGTCATCATTATACTGGTTCTTCCTGAAGTGCGCTTCGTTTTCTGCCGCCGATCTGCTGATAAATTGCTGTGTTTTTTCGTCGAAGGCATATTGGCTGAGGTCGGGCGAGAAGATTTTATAATGCCTGTTCGCATATACGGGATTTGCCGCCCGGGCGCCCGATCCTTCGTATTCCTTTTTCATTTGCAGGATGTCGTTCCACTCCCGGTCCGTTTCCTGCCTGGAATAGCCCTTATCTCCTCCGAAATTGCTGAGTAACAATACGCCTGGCTCCTTGTTTGATATTTCACCTGCAAAGTCCTGGTTCTCTCTTGACGGGCTGTTATATACCATAAGGAAGTCGTTGTATCCTTTATCATTTTTGTAATGCCATGAATTCTCCGGTTTCCCTTCTTCTATGTGCCCGTCTATGGTCTGAGTGAGAAGGATGTCTTCCGGTCTTCCGGGGCGTTGGTATACAAACGGAGCGTCAAAGCAGTTTGCATCCCTGTTAAACACCCTGTTAAGCGGCTCTTTATTGAACTGTACAAATGTTTCCCCTCTTTCAAAACCCGCAAAGTTAATCCTGGTACTATCCCCGATAGCGGGATTTTTATGCGCGTATACGGCAAAACGTTCCGGTTTGTCCGGTTTAAAACGCAGCAGGTCTTTGTCGAATGAATAGCTGCCAAAAACGATGGTAGCATACCCGTACAACATAAATTTTCCGTCTTCGAAGAGGCAGATACCGTTGCTGTTGCCATAACGACCTGCATATTGTTTATACCGTGGATCTTTGCCCGGGGCCTGGCCTTGCGAAGCTGAGCTGAAAATGAGCGCCGCCGCACATAAGTTGATCAATGATTTCACTATGGGTTAGTTTTGCAAATGATACAGAATACTGTATGCCGGTCAGTTGCCTGCCGGCGTCATTGCAAATGTAACAATGAAAACCATTTTACAAACTATTTAATGGCCGAAGGCGATGCCGTCTGACGGGTTGCAGTCAGCAAAACGGGATAAGCGTCTGTTAGCCGGCAATAACCCGATTGAATGCCCGGGTCTTGTTCTATAAGCTCCCAGAGTTCGGAATGATCGCTGACAAAGAACAGGATGAATTCGCAGGCATTATTCTGCGCATTTCCTCTCAGGCAAACTTTACCCCTTTGTTCCAGGCAAGAATAGAAGGCTTCCCGCCTCTTGTCATTTTCCTTCAGTCTTTCAAAGAAAACCATTGCATGGTGTAATGAATTATAATCAACAGGTCCCATAAACGAAATTTTAATGTGCGTCAGTTATCGCATTTTTTTTACCTGCCTTCAGCATTAAAACAATTGGAGCGCAGGCCAGGAAAAGAAAGCCGATGGTGAAGTAAACGTCCATGTATGACAGTAATGTAGCCTGTTTGTTGACTGCATGTTCCATCAGTTGCAACCCGCTTCTCATAGCATGATCAGGCGTGAATCCTTTTGCCACGAAGGCCTGTTGCGACTGGTGCAAACGTTCCCATACCAGCGGGTCGTTGGTATCCAGGTGCGTGACCAGGTCCATACGGTGCTGTGCATTTCTTCGTGTAATAAACGTGGTAATGATGGCGATGCCAAAAGAACCTCCCAATTGCCTGATCATGCCGGTGAATGCTGCACCTTCCGCAATTTCATGGGTTTTAAGGGAAGAAAAGGCGATAGCGCTGATCGATAGCAGGATCATGTTCAACCCGAAATACCTGAACACCAGCACATAAAAGAATACCGGGAACCCCGTGTCCGGCGTGAGGATGCCGGCGCTCATGTAACAATTGAAAAAGAACAATACCATCCCGCAGGCCATAATGATCTGGGGTTTGATGCCCGTCTTTAACAGCCATGAAGTAAGCGGGAAAATGAGCAGGCTGGAAAGAGACGTAAGGCAAACCAGCAACCCGGCATCGGTAGCCGGCCATCCCAGCTGCGATTGGGTAAACAACGGAACAATAAACGTAGAACCATAAGAGCCGAAACCATAAATAAATGAAAAAAGCGTTCCCGCAGCCAGGTTCCTGTTCTTTAATGTTCTTACGGCAACAATTGGATGGCGGTAAGTGATCTCCCGCCAGACAAATAGTATCAGGCCAAAAAAAGCCACAACAGAAAGATTCCGGATAGTCTTATCATTAAACCAGTCTTCTTCCTGCCCTTTTTCCAGCACATATTGCAGCGAGCCTACCGAAGCCGCCAGCAATAAAATACCCAGCCAGTCGACTTTGGAAGCAGGCAATTTATCGCCGTACCGGGGCGATCTTATGAACTGCATGGAGAGTAAGGCCGCCAGTATGCCCAGCGGTATATTGATGTAGAAGATGAAAGGCCAGCTGTAGTTATCTACGATATAGCCGCCGATCAAAGGGCCTAAGGCGGGGCCGATGATCACCCCCATCATGAAGATGAGATGCGAAACGCCCCGTTTTTCAGGCGGGTACGATTCTGTGATAACAGTTTGCGATGTGGCTAACAATGCGCCGCCTCCCATGCCCTGGAAAAAGCGGAAGCATGCCAGCGTCCAGATACTGCCTGCCTGGCCGCAGAGGAAAGAGAAAACAGTGAACATAATAATGGACCCCGTAAAATAATTCCGCCTTCCGAATTGACGGGAAAGCCAGCCGGTCATAGGTATGATGATCACGTTGCCGATGCCATACGCGGTCACTACCCAGCCCACTTCCGAAAGCGTGGCGCCCAGGTTGCCTTGCAGATCATTCAGGGCTACATTGACAATAGTCGTATCCAGCAACTCCAGGATGGCGCAGATCATGGCTGTCAGGGTAATGATCAACCGCCTGTAGCCATATTCGATCATTGAATTACCATTCATTTTTTTTTAGCGCAAAAGTCAGCAGTGCGCCGCTTGCAGAGGTTTGAAAAAAGGAGTAAAACCTCTGGAAAAAGGATTTTATAGCCCGGCAAGCGGCAGATACTTACCTTTGCAGGTATTGAATCAACAACATCCATGTATATCAATTCTTTTTTTCCATACAGTAAACTGACCGAAAGCCAAAGCAGTAAGGGGATAGAAGAGCGGCATTACAGCATGCTTCCGGAATCCGGACTGGAAGGCAGTTGTACTGCCATAGAAATGGAAGGAATACAGATCAATTACAGCAATATATTGTCCCGCAACCCGCTGATCCTGCAAAGTACCGCCCCGGAACCCATGGCCGAAATGCACTTCTCCCTGAGCGGGCAGATAACCGCTACCAACAAGGCGTTGCCCGGCCCGGTGTTGTTCTCGTCGCTGGAACATAATCTCATTGCCCTTTCGGCCAATAAAACAACGGAGACTATTTATAACAGTCCCCGGCAACCGGTGGTTAAGCTGGAAATACTTTTCAGTAAGGCATTTTTCGGGCAGCTATTCCATGAAGACTGCGCTGTCCACCAGCTGGTCATGTCAAAAATGGAGAGGGATGAAATAACCCTGGTCGCTCCTCAACATCAGCCTATCAGCTCGGCCATGCAGCTGTTGCTGGCAGATATTATCCAGGTTAAACGGAAAGGGTTTTACAAAAAACTTTTCCTGGAATCGAGGGTCCTGGAACTGTTTATGTTGCAAACAGAATTCTTCGACAGGAGCGCAGCTCAACAGGCTTGTCATTACCTGGCCAACCTGGCAGGAGATATAGATAAGCTGTACTTCGTGAAAGAACTGATAGATAAAGATCCGGACGCTGCTCATTCGCTGTCGGGGCTTAGCCGCCAGGCAGGATTGAATACCTTTAAACTGAAGAAAGGGTTTAAAGATGTGTTCGGGGAAACCGTTTTCGGTTATATCAACGAGCTTAAAATGCAAAAAGCCCGCAGGATGTTGCTGGATGAAAACCGTCCTGTTAATGAAGTAGCTTATTTGTTAGGATATAACAGCCCGAATAACTTCGGTACTGCGTTTAAAAAGAAGTTTGGGGTCAGTCCCGGGAAGATCAGGGGTTAACTGATACTCAAAAAAAGGGCCGTCTCTAAAGAATAGAGACGGCCGTTACCCATACACATAGCTGATTCCAGAAATAATTTCTTATTCATCATCTTCCTCATAAATGAATTTGTTAAAGTAGCTGGTTCCTCCTTCAGAGGTCTCATCCTGGTAGAGGAATACCAGGTTCTCTGCATCAAACTTCTTAAAGAAATCGTCCCATGAGATCTCTTCCAGTTTTTCAGGGTCATACGGCGGGAAATCGATCCTTAGTATGCCGGTTTCTTTCTTTGCAGAAGTGTTGGCTACCTGGGCAGGTTTCCCGTCTCTTTGCTCCGCCCAATTCTTAATTTCCTCGTGGTCTTTGGTTTTTTTGGACAAACTAGTCATGATCTTTCCGAATTAACGTTGGTTAAAAAATTAATTCTGGCTACTTTAATAAGCTCATTAGCCATGGTTTTCGCCATTTTCGTATACTCGCTTTCGTATTTCTTTAATAATTCTTCCTTTGTTGTATTGCTGCCTTTTGCCTGTTCTTTCATTTGTACTGCCAGGGTACAGTAAGGAGGTATACTCATACCAAGGGCGTTGACAAAATTGCTGATGTTGCCTATGATATGCTGCGAACCATCAGAGTCGCCGGTGATGATAACGCCAGCTACTTTTCCCTCGAGGGGCGAAGGTTTGCCGGCCAACACCTGGTCATGAACTTCGTCCAGGCGTTCTATTACCCGCTGGAGTTCCGACGACTGGTTACCCCACCAGACCGGCGTAGCAAATATTATGATGTTAGCCGCTTCTATCTGTTCGTATATTTCCGGCCAGGCGTCTCCCGCTCCCATATTAAGATAAGTGCCGGGCAGAATATTATGATCTACCAGCTTGATCACCTGGTTGTTCACTCCCTCTTCTTTCAGGAACCTGGTAAAAAAAGATACCAGCGTTTCCGTGTTGGAGAGCCCCGATTTCTTAAGTGTTCCAAGCAATGTAACTGCATTCATTATACCGGATTTTTGATGATCATTTTATCTGTGCCTGGCCCTGGTGTTTATGTTGTGCGCTATCGATCTTATTCGTTATAACAAACTGCCTGTATTCTCCTTTCTCCCATGCGTTGGCCTGGGGGTCGATGGCCGGCGCCGTAATATCTTCTCTTTTCTTCCGGATCTCCGCGGTTGATACGTTAAACCTTTTATCGCGCGCCTGTACCAGGCTGTCGTGAAGTTGCCCGTCCCTGGTGAATCCCATCATTATCATGGGCGATCCCACCGGCAATGTTCTCTCCTGGTCTGTATGCCAGGTATGGATAGTTTTGCCATAAGTAGAAACCAGTTTCTCCATCAGTTCATGTTCGGCAACGTCAGGGATCCCCGGGGCAATCAATTCGCCTGATTTAACTTCATACACATGCGAATGCCATAGCTTTTTCTCTTCTTCCGGCAAGGTCTTGAAAAGTTTTGCCGTCACGATATATTCTATGCCCATGATCTTTGCACTGTCGCCATTTCCATCAAATATTATAGCCTGGTAAAGATCTTCGTTCAGCTGCTGAACATAGTGATGAGCTTCCATTTGCGCATTGATGTTGCCATTGTAGAAATGGAAACCATCCAGGTAGGCGCTGAACTTCCTGAGCGGAGTTTTGTCCTGTAATATTTTTGCCCCGGTATTCAGCAGTTTATCTTTGCCCGACTTCCCGCCTCCCGGCGCTTCAACATTTGAGCGGGTGTTGCTGCCGCCGCAGGAGAGGAGCAGAGCGGAAATGACTAACGGAAAAGCCTGTCTCATTTCTCAGGTAGTTTACCGGGTTAAACAATTGATCTTACACCTTGTCGGCAACAACAATGATGCCCTCCGGCATGTGCCGGGTATGCCATGATCTGCGGTTAATGGCTGTTCTGCTTTGCCGGCAACAGATGTAGTGGAAGAAGCGGTTTTAATTCGTTGGTACAAACAAACAGATGCCTATACCGGCTAAGCGGGTATCAATTACACAGAAGTGTAGACTTTTGCTCGCAGGGAATTTGGTCCTTTATTTAAGCGCACTGATGAGCAACATCATGGGCGGCCACAATATTGCCCGCAAAGACGAGAAAGAAGCAAAGAGGCAGAGAAGTTTTTTATCGAAGCGGGTTTTAAGAAAGCAAAAGGAGCGGAGAATATGTTTATGGCATTCTCCGCTCCTTATTTTTATGTTGCGTACTATGTTAGGCTTTATGACCGGCGAGGTCGAACCTGTCTAAGTTCATTACCTTATTCCAAGCCGCCACAAAGTCGTTGATGAATTTATCCTGTCCGTCTGCTGCCCCGTATACTTCTGCAATAGCCCTCAGTTCTGCATTTGAGCCAATGACAAGATCGGCGCGTGTAGCGGTCCATTTTACGTTGCCGGTAGCGCGGTCGCTGCCTTCGTACAATTCCTGGTCTGCGGATACCGCTTTCCATGCGGTACGCATATCGAGGATATTAACGAAGAAGTCATTCGTCAGTTGGCCCGGGCGTTCAGTAAGTACGCCATCACGGGAACCGTCGTAGTTCGTATTCAATACGCGCAAGCCTCCCAGTAAAACGGTAAGTTCAGGGGCTGTTAGCGTCAGCAGTTGCGCTTTATCTATCAGCATGGCTTCTGTAGAAGCAGGGATCCTGGCTTTGCGGTAGTTGCGGAAACCGTCTGCCAGCGGTTCCAGGAAGCCCATAGATTCAACATCTGTTTCTTCCTGCGAGGCGTCCATACGGCCGGGAGTGAACGGAACGGTAACGGTATGACCTGCGTCTTTGGCTGCTTTCTCTATACCTGCAGCGCCTGCAAGAACGATGAGATCGGCCAGCGAGATCTTTTTACCGCCGGATTGTGCAGCGTTGAATTCCTGTTGGATCTTCTCTAATACATCCAGTACTTTTTGCAGTTGCGAAGGATTGTTCACCTTCCAGTATTTCTGTGGCGCGAGGCGGATACGGGCGCCGTTAGCGCCTCCGCGTTTGTCGGAACCTCTGAAGGTAGATGCGGAGGCCCAGGCGGTAGTTACCAGTTCAGATATGCTCAATCCTGACTCCAGTATTTTTGCTTTCAGGGAAGCGGTGTCGCTGTCGTTTACCAGCGGGTGATCTACTGCCGGGATCGGATCCTGCCAGAGCAATACTTCTTCAGGCACGTCGGGACCCAGGTAACGGGCGCGGGGACCCATATCCCTGTGGGTTAGTTTAAACCATGCACGGGCAAATGCATCTGCAAATGCATCCGGGTTTTCCAGGAATTTCCTGGATATTTTCTCATATATCGGGTCAAACCTCAGCGAGAGGTCTGTTGTCAGCATGGTAGGCCTGCGTTTTTTGCTGCTGTCATGCGCATCGGGGATGATTTCTTCCGCGTTCTTGGCAACCCACTGGTGAGCGCCTGCAGGGCTTTTAGTGAGTTCCCATTCGAAGTTGAAGAGGTTCTCGAAGAAGTTGTTGCTCCATTTGGTAGGAGTGGTAGTCCAGGTTACTTCAAGTCCGCTGGTAATGGTATCAGCGCCTTTACCCGAACCGTAGCTGTTAGCCCATCCGAGGCCCATAGCTTCCAGTCCTGCTGCTTCCGGCTCTTTGCCTACATGGGTTGCAGGAGCGGCGCCGTGGGTTTTACCGAAGCTGTGTCCTCCCGCGATCAGCGCTACTGTTTCTTCATCGTTCATTGCCATCCGGCCGAAAGTATCGCGTATATCTTTTGCGGCTGCAATAGGATCAGGATTGCCATCCGGTCCTTCCGGGTTTACATATATAAGTCCCATTTGCACCGCTGCAAGTGGTTTCTCCAGGTTGCGTGAATGAATATCGCCGTCCGCATCATCGTCGGATACGAGGACGCCATGATTTTCTTCTACGCCCGGGGAGCCATGCGCATAGCGTATGTCGCCTCCCAGCCAGGTAGTTTCAGATCCCCAGTAAACAGATTCGTCAGCTTCCCAGGCGTCTTCACGTCCGCCGGCGAATCCGAATGTTTTAAATCCCATAGACTCTAAAGCCACGTTGCCCGTTAGGATCAGCAGATCTGCCCAGGAAAGTTTGCGGCCATATTTCTGCTTAACAGGCCATAGTAACCTGCGTGCTTTGTCAAGGCTTACGTTATCAGGCCAGCTGTTAAGCGGTGCAAAACGTTGCTGTCCTGTTCCTGCGCCACCCCTTCCGTCAGTTACCCGGTAGGTACCCGCACTGTGCCAGGCCATACGGATAAATAACGGGCCGTAATGCCCGAAATCTGCCGGCCACCAATCCTGCGAATCTGTCATTAAAGCATGCAGATCTTTTTTAACAGCTTCCAGGTCGAGGCTCTTAAATTCTTCAGCATAGTTAAATGCTTTGCCCATCGGGTCAGATAAGGAGGAGTTCTGACGCAGAACGTTCAACCTAAGCTGGTTGGGCCACCAATCTCTATTCCTGGTGCCGCCGCCGGCAACACGTTGTTTCATACTGCCATTATGAAATGGGCATTTGCTGATGTCATTCAAATCTTTTTCCATGTTTACAAGTTTAGAGTAGGGAGTGAACACTAGATTACACCGGTTACTGTTTCCTGTGCGGGGTAAAATTAAGGTATTGAACCTATAATCAAAATCAATCTATTTTATTGTTTAATAGAGAAAACCTATTCTTGTGCTTCCTTGCAATTTACCTCTCAGTTAAAGTTGCCGGATAATGACTCTTCTTTAAATATAAGCATATAAATGTTAGCAACCGTTCCATGTATGTTAAGAGGTTCTTAAACTGTTATATCCCCGGTAGAAATTTTTTTATAGCTTTAGCCCATTAAAATTGTTTTATAAAATATCAGTTGTTCTTCGTCAAAAGTCTTACAGTGCTTTTGAATCACTGGTTTGCTCCCTGCAAATACAGTTTGGATCATATTGCCTGAATTTTATAAAACATTCCAATGAACACTATAAATAAAATAGCCCTCATAGGCGGAACCGGTAAAGCCGGCAAATATTTAACCCGGGCGCTGATCCGTCATGGGTATCATTTCAATATACTGCTTCGTAATCCCCAGGCTTTTAATATTCATACTCCGCTGGCCACTGTGAGGCCCGGCGACGCCAGGGACCCGGCAGCCATCCGGCGCCTGTTGACTGGCTGCGATGCGGTGCTCAGCATGCTGGGCCAGCCCGGGGGAGAAACCACTATCTTCAGCCAGGCTACCGCCAACGTGTTACAGGCTATGAAAGAGCATAATATGAAACGTTACATCGTTATAACCGGGTTAAGCGTGGATGCAGCCGGCGATAAGAAATCGGCCGCCGCACAGCAGGGCACTGAATGGATGAAGGCTAACTACCCTGAAACCACTTTCGATAAACAAAAAGAATATGAACTTTTATTGGAGAGCGGGAGTGACTGGACGATGATCCGGTTGCCACTAATTGATCAGACCAGCGATCTGGTTCCGGTGAATGTAAGCCTGGACGATTGCCCCGGTTCCCGGATCAGCGCTGCCAGCTTAGCCGAATTTGTGGTTGAAACATTATCGGCAGGCCGTTTTATTCAACAGGCGCCATTTATTGCCAACAGGTAATATGCCAGGAAGGCGGGATCAATCCCGCCTTTCTCCCGTTATTATATAACGAGCCGGGCATATTTTTTACAAAACAATAAGAGAAAAAAAACTTTCGTCCTGTACAGGTATATAAAAATATTTCCGGTTGTCATTGATTCCGGGCGGCTGATAAAAATTTACAGCCCCGGTTTCTGAAAAATTGGGTAAACTTACAAACTGATAGAATTTACATGAAATCTGAAATGATTAGATAATTTTCAGTAATAATTTCATTAGTTTGTTCTACCTTTAAAGTTCCATACAGTTCATTGGTAATTGACGAATTGTATTATTTACTACATTATTGTTTTTCTGCCATTGATTTGTGACTCCCACCTGAATCAATAAAACGAATTGTCAACCATCGAAGCATACGGGGAATTTGAGCTGATAAATTCATTTCAGCGGGGCGAACGCAAAGCATTGCATCAGGTATATGCATTGTACCAAAGGCAACTTTGTTTTTTCACTGAGCAGCTAATTGCAGATACATTAGCGGCGGAAGACATCGTATCCGAATGTTTCATTAACGCGTTCCAGAGAAAAGAGGATTTCCCTTCGCTGGCACAGCTAAAATCTTTCCTGTTCACGGCTGCTAAGAATGCGGCGCTTAATTATTTAAAAGCCCAGAAACGCCACGATGATATCCATCATTCCATGGGCCGGGTAGGAGAGCAGTTTTCTATGGATGTGGAAAATGCCTATATCAAAACGGAGGTGATGCAGATCATCTTCCTGGAAATAGAAAAGCTCCCGCCTCAATGCCGGCAGGTAGTGCGGTTATCTGTTTTAGAAGGCCGCAGTGCGCCGGAAATAGCCGAAGAATTGAAAATGGCTTACCAAACCGTGCTTAATCAAAAAGCCAAAGGAATGGCATTATTACGTACCGCCATTCTTAAAAACCAGTTACTTTCCTTGCCCATGCTTGTTTCCGCCCTGATGTTCCTGGAGCGTTAAAAATTTTTTAAAAAAAATTAAAGACGGACCGGTATAAAACGAAGGGTTAGTTGTTTTAGTAGTATAGCATGACGGAGAAGAATCATAACATAGCCGTTTTAATAGGTAAATACCTGGCCAATAGCCTAAGTGAAGATGAACTTAGGACACTGGAGGAATGGATCAACGCTTCCGATAATAACCGTGATCTCTTTACAGAGATGACAGATCAGCAGCAATTGACCGGCCATCTGCAACAATACTATGCCTACGATTCGGACAGGATCAGCCGCAAGATAAGCGAGGCCATACCAGCTTTCGGGCCCGATCCGGTTGTACCTATGCGCCCCGTTTTGTTCATGAAAAAATGGGGATGGGCAGCAGCCGCCATCATATTGTTAGCCGGGGGATCTTATTATTGGGCCTCCCGCGAAGAAAAAGTCACTCAATTGGCCAGTACCCACATCGACATCCAGCCAGGCTCCCAGGGCGCCGTACTTACCCTGGCCGACGGCAGCCAGGTAGTGCTGGATAGTATGAACAGTGGCGTAATTGCCAGCCAGAAAGGGGCAGCAGTCGTGCTGTCAGACGGTGAACTGGTATATAATCCAACAGCGGCGAAAAGCCCGGAGCAGGAATATAATATAATGACTACGCCGAAAGGCCGGCAATTCCAGGTAACCTTACCAGATGGAACAAGAGCATGGCTGAATGCCGCCAGCTCTATCAGGTACCCTACCGCCTTTACCACTAATGAAAGAAGAGTGGAAGTAACAGGGGAAGTATATTTTGAAGTTGCAAAGAATGCAAATAAGCCGTTTTTCGTCAACGTAGGAAATAAGGCAGCCATAGAAGTTCTGGGCACATCTTTTAATGTGAACGCCTATGATAATGAACAGGCTGTCCGCGCTACGCTGCTCGACGGAAGCGTGAGGGTAGCAGTGCCTTCAGCCGGCGGAAACAGCGGCCTGGTACTGAAACCTGGCCAGCAGGCTATGGTTAGGGATACGAAAGTAAGCCTGGCCGAGAAAGAAGACCTCGACAAAGTAATGGCCTGGAAAAATGGCCTGTTCAACTTTGATGGGGCAGATTTGGAAGAAGTAATGCGACAATTGGAACGTTGGTATAATATTGAAGTAGTATATGAAAATGGTATACCTCACACCCGGTTTATCGGGGAAATGAGCAGGCAAATAGCCTTAACGGATCTTTTGGAGATTTTGAAGAGAACAGAAGTCGACTTTAGAGTGGAAGGACGGAAATTGATTGTACTGAATAAATAATTAACTATTAACGCTATCGGAATGCAACATTAAAAGCTGGATATCCGGCCTGGAAAAATATTGCCAAAAACCAACCGAAGAGGAAAAAAAACCGTCACGGATTGCGGCCGTGACGGGGATTCCGATTCAGTTATTTCAAAATGGTCTATTGCAATTCTCATTTATTAACAACCAAATCTCATGCAATTTATGCAAAAAAAACGCTATTGGCCTCCCGATCATGTAGGGAAACGAAGCGGCCTTACCAAAATCTTTCTCGCTATGCGTCTGACCGTCATTTTAGTCATTACTGCCATCCTGCAGGTATCGGCCGCAGGTTATGCTCAAAACGTTACCATATCGGGTAAAACTATACCTATCAAAAAAGTGTTTTCTGCTATCAAGCAGCAAACCGGCTATGTTGTATTCAGCAATACCAACATCATCAGCGAATCTGAAACCGTAAGCATCTCCGCCAAGGATATGCCGCTGGAAGAACTGCTGAATGAAATGCTGAAAGATCTGCCGGTTACTTACCTGATCAAAGATAAGACCATCGTACTGTCGCGTAAAGCGCTGCCAACACCAGCTGCCGCACCGCCGCCAATTTCTATCAGCGGTACTGTTCGCGCAGCTTCCGGCGAACCATTGCCCGGTGTTTCCGTTCGTATAAAAAATACCGTAACTGGAACGATTACTACCTCGGAAGGTAATTTCTATTTCACTCACCTTCCGGATAATGCCGTTCTGCAACTGTCAATGCTGGGCTTCGAGTCTATGGAGATCGGCATCCGCAGTTCTGCCAACGGTTACACCGCCTATGCGGTGAACAAGAAACAGGCAGGATCACTGCTGGTTTCTGACGGAAATAACCTGGTATTGAACATTACCCTGAACAGGAAGGATTACGAGATGAACAACGTTGTGGTAACAGGGTACATGAACGTGAACAAAGATAAATATGTAGGCGCCGTTTACTCCATCAAGGCGGATTCTATTAAGATCGCCGGTGAAACCAGCATCGACCAGATGTTGCAGGGCGTTGTTCCCGGTATGTCTGTAATGGTGCAGTCAGGACAGGTTGGCTCTACCCCGAAGATCCGTATCCGCGGTACTTCTACGCTGCTGGGTAACCAGGAACCGCTGTGGGTGGTGGATGGTATTATCCAGCGCGATCCGCTGCCAATACCCGACGGTAGCGGCTCCCTGGCCGGTGATGCAAAAGAGCTGCGGTTACTCGCTTCCAATGCTATCTCCTGGCTGAACCCTAACGATATTGAAACTATTACCGTATTAAAAGATGCTTCCGCAACAGCTATCTACGGTTCACAGGCCGCCAACGGCGTTATCGTACTGACCACGAAAAAAGCCCGTCCGGGTACTTTATCTGTTTCTTATACCAATAACCTGTCTATCGGCCAGCGTCCCAAATACAGCATGTTCGATCTCATGAACTCTCAGGAATTAATGCAATTCTCACAGGAGATATATGATGGTCGCGACAGCTATACCAACACCCTGCTGCCTATCGGTTATGCCGCATTGATGCAGCAATTGCAGAATAAACAGATCGACTACAATACTTATGTACAGAAGTACAGGGAATTAGAAAGCCGGAATACCGATTGGTTTGCATTGCTGTTCCGTAACCCCTTCAGCCAGAACCATAGCCTGAGCGTTTCCGGCGGTACCGAGAAGATCACGAACAGGACTTCTGTGAACATGCAAAAACAAAATGGCGAGGCAATCGGCAACGATCTGACTACTTTCTCTGCTTCTTCCAATACTACGCTCCGTTTCGGAAAACGCCTGACAGTGAACTTCCTGTTGAACGGAACCATGCGGGAAACAGACGGTTTTGCATACGGCGTAAATCCATTCGATTATGCATACAATACATCCAGGACCATCCCGATGTATAACCCGGATGGAACCTATTTCTTCCATGAAAAACGCGGAGAAAGCAGTACTGTGTATCCAAACAAATTTTCTTACCTGTACAATATCCAAAATGAAATAAACAACACAGGCAGCAAGAACACTTCTACTACGCTTGCATCTACTTTGGATGTGCGTTATGAACTGGCAAAAGGACTGGAGTACCAGGGTTTATTATCCTATACTGCCGCTTCTTCTGCGGTTAAGTCCTATGCTACTGAGTTGTCGTATTATATCACCCAGACAAGGGGATACGAGTTTGGAACCGTGCTGTCCAACTCCCCTGAGGAATTAGGCAGCCGCCTGCCGTTTGGAGGATTGGTGCAGTTGGAGAATGCTACCAATAAAGGTTATACGTTCAGGAACAGCCTTGTTTATAACCGCTTTTTCGGAACCCGCCATAACATTACATTGCAGGGCGGTATCGAAGCGCGTTCCAACCTGCTGGAAAGTAATAAGAGCACCAGGTACGGTTACCTGCGTTACAGGGGAGAAACCTATGCGCCGGTACCGCTGAAACCTGCGCTTATTACCAATACCAACGCAACGGAACTGAATGACCTGATGCGACTGAATTCCAATATCGTTAACCAGCAAAGCAATTACCTGAGCGAGTATTTCACCGCCGTGTATAGCTACGACTCCCGTTATATATTCAACTTCAACTCCCGCCTGGATGCATCCAACCGTTTCGGGCAGGATAAAAATAAACGTTTCCAACCTACCTGGTCTGTGGGTGCGAGATGGAATGTGGCGAATGAGAATTTCCTCACCTCCGCAAAATGGATGAATGCTTTCAACCTCTCTGCATCCTACGGCTACCAGGGTAACGCAGTAGAAGCGGTATCGCCCTACCTCATTGCAACAGACGGCGGTTTAAGCAATTTGTTCAAGCAGTATGTATTGAACATCAAATCGCTGCCGTATCCGGACCTGGGTTGGGAAAAAACCAAGTCATGGAACTTAGGCGCTGATT
This sequence comes from Chitinophaga terrae (ex Kim and Jung 2007), assembly GCF_900107795.1. Taxonomy (GTDB): domain Bacteria; phylum Bacteroidota; class Bacteroidia; order Chitinophagales; family Chitinophagaceae; genus Chitinophaga; species Chitinophaga terrae. The sequence continues at coordinate 219,606 of NZ_FNRL01000006.1, read as the reverse complement.
TCGCCTTCCTGAATGGTCGTTTGAGCGCTACCGCCAACTATTTTGGCAAAGTGAGCGATGTACTGGCATCCCGCCAGGTGCCTGTTGAAACAGGTATGAACTCGGCCACCGTTTTCGGTTCTCAGATGGAAAACTATGGATATGACCTGATCATCAGCTATATCCCTATCCAGAATAAAGATGTGACCTGGCAGGTATCTGTAAACACAGGTAAAGCAAAGAACAAACTTAAACAGAATGAAAGAGTAAATACAAGGGAAGATTTCCTGAACGGTACCGCTATCGTTAACGGTGAAGCATATTCTACTTTTTACTCTTATTCCTATGCAGGTCTGAATCATAACACCGGTGTTCCGATGTTCAACTACATGGACATCAAGCCAACAACCAACGACCTGGATTACCTGGTTAAATCCGGTAAACTGGAGCCGGACTTTACAGGAGGCTTCAATACCAGCCTGAGAGTGAAGAACATCACCTTGTACGCCCAGTTTGCAATGGCATTCGGCGCAACCAAACGCGTACCGCCTTATTATAGCGCAAGCGGTGCGCCAACGCCCGAACAGAATGTACCCCGTTCTCTGATGGATCGCTGGAAGAAACCAGGCGACGAACAGTTCACCAATATCCCAGCTGTTCCGCCGGGCAACCCCCGATACTTCGAGATCTATTTGCCTTTGCTGAATCCTGGCCTTCCGGTTTCTCCTTATACTTTGTATAACATGTCTGATTATATGACAGCGAATGCAGATTTTATCCGCTGCCGTTCTATCTCCCTGAACTACGAATTCAATACAGAATTGTTGAAAAGGGCGCATATCAAACGTCTGAACGCTGCACTCAGCCTGACCAATCCATTCCTGCTCACCTTCGACAAGAAATGGAGAGGTTATGACCCGGAAACCGCCGGCTGGCCAGCGCGTAGAATGACATCATTATCGATTAACATGACACTTTAATCCTGGAGCGCATGAAAATTAAATCATTATTAATATCAGGTTTTGCTGGTCTGCTGACCTTAAGCAGTTGTTCCAAATTCCTGGAAGAGAAATCGCAGAGCGAGGTGATTCCTAAAACAGCTATCGATTACCGGGAACTGTTGATAGGGTCTGGCTATATGGATGTTTACCAGGAACCAAATAGTTTTATCTACTTCATGGACGATGATGTAGACTTCTTCATTGAACGCGCCGACGGCCAGGATTCGCCGGTAGGTCAGTACGATGCTAAAGTTGATTTCCCATACTATACCTGGCAACCCCGGCAGGCCGACAGGAACGGCGTGGGCGACCTGATCTCGGAAGATCCCGGGTCTACAGCTTACGCCCAGTACTATAAATGGATCATGGGCTGCAACGCGGTGCTGGACAATATCGATAAAGCCATCGGTACAGATGCAGAAAAAAATAGGGTAAAGGGTGAAGCGCTGGCGGTAAGGGCCTATTACTACTTCATACTGGCAAACATGTATGGAGAACCGTATAACCATAACCCGCAGTCGCTTTGCGTTCCGCTAAAGCTGAATTCAAGCATTACCGAAAGCCAGATGAAGCAGAACACTGTTGCAGAAGTATATGCACAGGTTGTAGCTGATCTCAACGAGGCTGCTGCATTGTTGGACCCTTTGCCGATCGCGCGTAAGGATTTCCATATTAACCAGCCGGCCATTCATATGCTGCTGTCAAGGGTTTATCTCTATATGGAAAAATACAATGACGTAGTGTCTGAAACCAATAAAGCATTTGCGCAAGGCGCCATGCTCGCGGATCTGACGGCTATGCCTTATGCCAACTGGCTGACCTATAACAACCCGGAAGTTGAATGGTTGTTTGGCGGCAATACACAGGGCGATCAGTCGACCTACATTCCTGCTGCCGCTTTCCGGGCAACTTTCGACCCGGCCGATGTACGCATAACCCAGGGTATCCTGGTGCAATCCAACAATGGCGTGCCTTTGGTGAGCAAACTGCCAACAGGAGGACAACTAGGTCAAACTATCCGTACTCCTGAAGCTGTCCTCAACAGGGCGGAAGCAAATGTGCAGTTAGGCAAACTCTCTGATGCCCTGAAAGACCTGAACGACCTTCGTCGTACCCGCATCCCCGGCTATACCGATGTATCCATCAGCGACAAAGCAGCTTTGTTGCTTGCTGTAAGGGAAGAAAGAAGAAAAGAGTTCTGCTTCGAGGGATTCCGTTGGTTCGATCTGCGCCGTTATGGTATGCCGGCTATTACTCACCGGTATCAGGAAGACCTGGGCGGACCCATACTGCAATTCAAACTGGCGGAAAAAGACCCGGCTTATACTTTGCCGTTCCCGTCCAGCCTGTTGCAGAGAAATCCTGAACTGAAACAAAATCCATCCGGCACGATGCCCGATAGGATAGGACAATAATTTTTAAACAAGCAATTCGATCATAATATGAAGCATACATTTATTATCAGTTGTCTCTGTGGTCTGATGCTCTTCGCCTGCAAAAAGGATGACAAGATAGGACCTCCCGTTCCTGTGCCCCAGGACTACACGCTGCCGCAGGGAAATGCTTCCAAGGAAGCCAATGATAAGATCCAGGAGCTTTACGATAAATACGGTTCTTATTTTCTTTACGTCTATACGCAAAAGGACTTCGTCTGGGTGCCATCTACGGGCGGAGCAAACGCCAAAATAGATACCGCCGTTTTGGGAAAACCGGAATACGTAATGGACATGCTGAATTTGCTGGATGATATCTGGTTGAAATTCCTGCCCGAATCCTTTAAAAAAGCACAGGGAATTCCTTACCGCGTGTTGCTGGCTGATTCTATCAAGCAATACCGTCCAGGGTATCCTCCGGGCAGGGAATACCTCCTGTTCGATTATAAGATCATTGATAAAGCCATTGCTTTTTCTGGCATGAATGAAACATTGCGTACCATGACGCCTGCCCAGAAAGTAGCAAAGAAAAATGTGCTGATACCGGTGATCTTCAATTATTACCTTCAGAACAATATCCTGAAGTTTCCGGACGATTTCTATAAGCTGACAGATTATGTGAATATGCCGGCTACCCCGGTAAATGCAGCTAATCCGGCTAACCTGGAGGCATTCAGGCAAAGGGGCTTTTTGCCAAGCAGCTATTTTAATGATTCGCCGTCAGAATGGTTCTATGGCAGCTATGCCTGGACTACGGCAAAATCAAGCGATGCCAGCGCATTTTTATTGCACCTGACCACCCGAACAGATGCTCAAATGGCTCCTTATCTGAAATACCCGCTGATCAAACAGAAGTTTGACTTTTTGGTCGATTACTTCAAGTCGACATATCACATAGATGTTCGCGCTATTGGAAACGCGACATATTAGATCCTAACTATCCTTTTCGCCCGGGGGCGTTATAGCCCCCGGGAACGAAAAGCCGGGTAGTATTCATTCCCTGAATCTTTAATCGCACTATTATTCGTGCAGGTAAAACCTGTGCCAGATATTTTATTTATTAAATAATCCGTAATGAATGGAAAACACCATCGTAAAAGTTGAAAACTTGTCTCACCGTTATGCATCTCAGTGGGCGGTCAGAGATATAAATTTTGAGATCGACAGCCAGGGAGTTGTTGGCCTGCTGGGTTCCAACGGCGCCGGTAAGTCCACTACCATGAACATTATTTGTGGTGTGTTGAAGCAAACAAAAGGAGAAGTATTTATCAACGGCGTTAACCTGAAGGAGAATCCCGTGGAAGCGAAGCGGAACATTGGGTTTATGCCGCAAAAGCTCCCGCTGTACCTGGATTTCACGGTTGAAGAATACCTGACTTATTGCGCCGACCTGAGGATGGTTGAAAAAACGCAGGTGAAGAAAGCCGTGAACGAAGCGCTTGAACGTTGCGGAGTAGCGCATTTCAGGGAACGATTGCTCCGCAACCTGTCTGGCGGTTACCAGCAACGTGTAGGCATTGCGCAGGCAATTGTCCACAACCCGAAGTTCGTGGTGCTGGACGAACCAACCAATGGCCTCGATCCCAACCAGATCCTGGAAGTCCGCAACCTCATTAAACAGATCGCCACTGATCGCGCCGTATTGCTCTCTACCCACATCCTCACGGAAGTACAGGCTACCTGTCGCGAGATCAAAATGATTGAAGAAGGGCAGATGGTGTTCTCCGGTACCCTGGAGATGTTTAACAACTACATTGAACCCAACACTTTGGTAGTAACCCTCGATTCACCACCGCTGAACGAAGTATTAGTTAACCTGGAAGGCATTAAATCTATAGAACAGCTGACGCCATATCGTTTCCGGCTGGGTTATGACGGCGAAAAGAAAACGGCGCAAAAACTGGCCGCTGCTGCGGTAACCAACGATTGGGGATTGATGGAACTGGTAGTGGAGAAAAGCTCCCTGGATGCGGTATTCGCAAGGTTGTCAAAGAAAAACAACAAGTAAAACCTGATAATAAGAAATTAAATGAGACGAATTTATAAAATAGCGAAGGCAGAATTATTTACCTTGTTCTATTCTCCCATCGCCTGGATGATCCTGGTAGTTTTTACTTTCCAGACAGGCATGGTGTTTACAGGGTTATTGCAACAGGTACTGCGGTCTCAGGAAACCGGATTCGGTAATGCCTTCATCACTGCCAATATTTATACAGGCCAGCTCGGCCTCTTAACCGCCGTACAGAATTACCTGTACCTCTATATGCCATTGCTTACCATGGGCCTCATGAGCCGTGAACTCAGCAGCGGTTCCATCAAATTATTATACTCTTCTCCCGTTACCTCTTCCCAGATCATACGGGGTAAGTTCCTTGCCATGATGATCTACAGCTTTCTCCTGCTGTCTGTGATCCTGGTATATGTCGTGATCAGCATGTTCTATGTAGAACATTTTGACCTGCCTTCCGTATTATCCGGTTTGCTGGGGATCTACCTGCTGATGTGCGCTTATGCAGCAATAGGGTTGTTCATGTCTTCCCTTACTTCATACCAGGTAGTAGCCGCTTTAGGTACCCTGGTATTGCTGGCTGCCCTCAGCTACATGAACAAGGTTTGGCAGGATATCAGCTTTGTACGCGACATCACTTACTGGTTGTCTATTTCCGGCCGCTGTAATGAAATGATCAACGGTCTGATCTGCAGTGAAGATGTGCTGTACTTCGTTATCGTGATCGTTATGTTCCTGACCCTGAGCATCCAGAAATTGCAGGCCAATCGTACGCACCAACCTTTTGCCCTGGTTTGGGGCAAATACAGCCTTGTGGTATTGGCAGCCATGGCGCTCGGGTACGCGACATCAAGGCCTGTGCTGATGGCCTATTACGATGCAACGGCCACCAAACGAAATACCCTTACGCCAAACAGCCAGGCGATCATGGCTAAGCTGACAGGCGGACTCACCATCACTACCTATGTTAACCTGCTCGACAGGGAATACTATAACGGTATGCCCAGCATGGTGAATGAAGATAAAGACCGCCTGAAACAATATATCCGTTTCAAGCCTGAAATGAAGCTGAAGTATGTTTACTATTACGACGAACCAAGCAACAACCCAAGGCTGAACTTCGTTTATAAAGGCAAATCACTGGCTGAAATGGCGAAGAGAGAAGCGGAGATCGGCGAATACGACCTCGATATGTTCCTTACGCCGGCAGAGATCAGGAAAAAGATCAACCTGAAAGATGAAGGAAATACCTTTGTTCGGCTGGTAGAAAGAGAAAATGGTCAGAAAGCCTGGTTAAGGATCTATGACGATATGTTCAAATTCCCTGGCGAAGCAGAAGTTTCAGCGATGTTTAAACGCATGGTGATGAAATTGCCAAGAATAGGGTTCCTGGATGGGCAAGGCGAAAGAAAGATCGAAGGCGACAGGGCTAAGGATTACACTTTATTCTCTTCCGTTAAGACCTTCCGCTATGCGCTTACCAACCAGGGTTGTGATGTTGAGTCGCTGGATCTCTCAGGCGATAAACAGATCCCTAAGGAAGTGGACATTATCGTGATCGCCGATATGAAGGAAGCTATGGATTCTACCGTGAAGAAAAAGCTGGACGCTTATATTGCCGCCGGCGGAAACCTTTTCCTTACGCTGAAACCGGGGTCTGAAGAGATGGAGAAATTTATCGCCCAGTTTGGTCTGAAAACCGTACCGGGTCAGCTGGTACAACCCAAACAGGACGTAGCCGGCAACGTGGTAATGTGTGTGCCTACCAACGCCGCCAAAGGATTGGCAGAGATATTTAAAATGATGGAACAGCGCCACCAGTACGTTGGAATGGTGAAAGCTGCGGGCCTGGAATTAGCGGAAGATAAAGGGTTTAAAGCTACCCCTATCATGCGTACCATCGATACTATGAAAACCTGGAACGAGGTGAAAACCATCGATTTCGTTAACGACTCCGCTACTTACGATCCTTCGGCAGGCGAAAGGCTGGATAGCTTTGTAACAGTAATGGCCCTTACCAGGAAAGTAGGCGCAAAAGAACAACGTATCATGGTACTGGGCGATGCCGACTGTATCAGCAACGAAGGTATGACCCCGCCTATCAGGCGCTATGGAACAGCCAACTTTTCGCTGATCCCCGGTACTTTCCACTGGCTGTCTTATGGTACCGTACCTGTTGATGTTAGCCGTCCGCCTTCTTTAGATAATGAAACCACTCTTACAAAAGCAAGCCTGAAAGTGGTCAAATATAGTTTACTTTATGTGCTGCCGGGATTGTTGCTGATAGGAAGCAGTATTTTACTGATCAGGAGAAAAAGAAAATAAATAAGCTGGTATGAGTCTAATGACCGATAAACAAACACTGACCGACCTGAATATATTCGGGAAAGGGAATGGAGATGGCATCTACGCGATCTATAACAGTACCTTTACCAGGGGCGGCGCCGAGTTGTTGGAAGAAATGTTTCGTAACCCATTGTCGGATGTTCAGGCAATCAATGCCCGCAGCCGCATTATCCGTTCGTTTGCAGAGAAAGAATTATCCTTTCCCTACGAGTTAGCGTGGTTCGACGGTGCAGAGCAATACCTGGAGAACACGGACGAACGAAGCCGCCTGAATGACCAGCAGGATACCCTTGGCCGGAAACTCAATCAACTTATTGCGGGCGACAATGCCTACAAAGCAATAGAGAAAGGAGTGGAAAGCCTTATCAATATATTACAGACCACCACGCGGTTTGCAGCCGATATGAGGCAACAGCTGGCAGGCATCCCTGATAACAGGGAGCTGACAGCTATAGACCAGTTGCTGAAAATGGAAGACCTGCAACCCATGTTAACGGAAGCTGTTAAACACAAATTGCCTTTTGCCAAGGTAGCGGAGTATGATAAAATACTCCGCTTCCGGCATCGCGACGTCATGAAACGGCTGCTGCAGGATCTTTACCTGGCGGATGTATACCTCTCTGTAGCTAAGGTAGCGGTCAAACGCGGGTTCACATTCCCCCTGGCGCTGGAAAAAGAACTGCAAACAGTGGTACTGGAAGATTTTTATCATCCTTCCCTCACTGCCCCGGTAGTGAACAGCCTGAATATATCTTTGTCCAACAACGTGATCTTCCTTACGGGAGCCAACATGGCAGGTAAATCCACTTTCATGAAAGCGCTGGGCATCGCAATGTTCCTGGGGCAAATGGGCTTCCCTGTTCCTGCATCCAGGATGGAATTCTCGGTACGGGATGGCATTTTTACTACCATCAACCTGCCTGATAACCTGAGCATGGGCGCCAGCCATTTCTATGCTGAAGTGCTCAGGATCAAGAACATTGCCAGGGAGTTGAGCAGGGATAAATACCTTTTTGTGATCTTCGATGAACTGTTCCGCGGTACCAACGTCAAAGATGCGTACGAGGCCACCATCGCGGTAACGAGCGCCATTGCACGGAGGAAGAACTGCATGTTCGTTGTTTCTACCCATATTATTGAAGCAGGAGATGTGCTGAAGGAGAAATGCTCCAATATCAACTTCGTATACCTGCCAACGTTAATGGAAGGCAACAAGCCCGTATATACGCATAAACTTACGCAGGGCATCACAGCCGACAGGCATGGTATGATAATTATTAAAAATGAAGGGATCCTGGACATCCTGGGCAGGAAAAAATCAATAAAGAAGACAACATGAGCTTTATTGCAGACAAACAAACACTGGACGACTTATCACTGTTAGGGAAATACAATCCTAATTCTGTTTTCAGTCTTTTTAATAAAGTGAAAACAAGAGGCGCCGAAAAACTGCTGGACGCTATGTTCCAGCAACCCCTGACAGATGCCGGCAAGATCAACAGCCGGAGCGCGATCTTCCGCTATTTCAGCGACAACCCCGTAGCTTTCCCGTTCGACGACGCCATGCTTGACCGGATGGAAGCCTACGTAGATGGAGCCGGGGAAAGCAGCCTGATGTTGTCTTTCTTCCAGGTGACCAGGAAGAAGCTGGCGGAAGTATTGTTAAGAGGAGAGGAATTCCAGCTGGAAATGACAGGGATCAACAGTACGCTGCAAGTGATAAAAACGGCCGAAGGACTTTTAAAACAACTGGAAAAAGAAGGGAGAGATAAAAATACTCCCTGGGAAAAATGGGCGGGTATAGTACGGCATATCGTTCAGGATCCAAGGTTGAAAGAGCGGTCGGCCAACCAACTCTCTTTCTTCCAGGTCGTAAAACTGCATGAACTGCTGACTGGCCAATTCCGCGGACAGTTGATCCAACTGCTGCATCTCACTTATGAGATAGACCTGTACATTGCTGTGGCCGGAGTAGCAAGAGAGAGGGGATTTTGTTATGCAACCGCCTTTCCTAAATCCGATAATTTATTATCGGCAAAAGGAGTGCGGCACCCGGGACTTGATAAGGCGGTGCCAAATTCTTTGTCCTTTAATGGAAAAAGCAATGTGCTGTTCCTGACAGGGGCAAACATGGCGGGAAAATCCACCCTTATGAAGTCGACCGGCATCCTGGTATACCTGGCGCATATGGGCTTCCCTGTTGCGGCAACGGAGCTTCAGTTCTCTGTTTTGGATGGTATTTATTCTTCTGTCAATGTACCGGATGATATCAATAAAGGATACAGTCATTTCTATGCAGAAGTGTTAAGAGTGAAGAAAGTAGCGGAAGAAGTAGCAGATGGAAAGTCGCTTTTCATTATTTTCGACGAGCTGTTTAAAGGAACCAACGTTAAAGATGCTTACGACGCAACGCTGGCAGTTACCGAAGCGTTCACCGACTTCACTGACTGCTTCTTCATTATTTCAACGCATATCTTTGAAGCAGGGCATGCACTGGATAAGATGGAAGACCAGATCCAGTTCCGGTTCCTGCCAACTGTTATGAAAGATAATGTACCGCAATACACCTACCAGCTCGAAAAAGGTATTACTACCGACAGGCAGGGTATGATCATTATCGAAAATGAAGGCATACTCGATATGCTGTAAGCTTTTATAAATTCCGCAACCAGCCATCAAGACCGGACATTTGTTACAACAAAAGAAAAAACAATTATGCACTACCGTCATTGGGCTGCAGCAGGACTCATGCTCCTGTCAGCAAGTCTGAAACCTGCCGTGGCCCAGCACCAAGGCCAGCTTATTCCACTGGATACTGCCGTAAGAACAGGCAAGTTAGCCAATGGATTCACGTATTATATCCGTAAAAACAACGAGCCCGCAAAGAGAGCGCTTTTCTACCTGGTCAATAAAGTAGGGTCTATCCTGGAAGACGACGATCAGCAGGGGTTAGCGCACTTTATGGAGCATATGAATTTTAACGGCACCACCCATTTCCCAAAAAATGAACTGATCGACTACCTCCAGAAAGTTGGTGTAAGGTTCGGGGCTGACCTGAACGCTTACACGTCGTACGACGAAACTGTATACCAGCTTCCTATTCCTACCGACAATCCCGCGTTGGTAATGAAGGGGCTGGATATTATGCGTGATTGGGCGCATGGTGCATTATTGGAAACAGATGATATTAACAAGGAGAGAGGGGTGATCCTGGAAGAAAAGAGATTGAGAGAAGGAGTGGGGAAGAGATTGCAGGATAAAACCATGCCGGTTATCCTGAACAATTCCAGGTATAATTACCGCTCGCCTATTGGCATAGATAGTATATTGGTCAACTTTCCTGCAGAGACGATCCGTCGTTTTTACCACGACTGGTATCGTCCTGACCTGCAGGCGCTGATCGTGGTAGGAGATATAAATGTTGACCAGGTTGAAAAACAGATCAAAAAGCAGTTTGCTGATCTGAAGAACCCGGAGAACGAAAGGCCAAGGCCTGATTATAAAATTGAGCTGACAGGCAGGAACCAGTTCCTGGCGATCACCGATCCGGAGGTTACTGTTACAGAACTGGAAATCGTGGTAAAGCACCCCGGCACAGAGATGAAAACTACTACCGATTACCTGGATGCGATCAAAAGAGGTCTTTTCAATCAAATGCTTTCCTACCGGTTGAGCGAATTGAGCCAGCAACCTAATCCTCCGTTCCTGGGAGTGAAAGCAGGTATCGGCGGTATGACAGGCGGTTTAATGCAGTTTGGCTTTTCCGTTTCAGCCAAGCCAGGCAAGTTGCAGGAGGCGTTTAACGGCACCTGGTCTTTGCTTGAACAGGTGAAGCGTTTTGGATTTACGCAGGCAGAACTGGACAGGGCAAAAACCGGTTATATGACAACCATGGAGAACGGGTTGCGCGAAAAGAGCAAGACGCCGTCCAACAGTTACGTAGCAGAATACCAGCAATTGTTCCTGCAGGGAGCCGCTTCGCCGGGGTTTGACTGGGAGTATAATTTCGTGAAGAAAGAGTTACCGGGTATCACCCTGGATGATATTAAAGCAGTTGGTACCCAATACATGACAGAAACCAACCGCGATATTTTCGTAGTAGCGCCTGAAAAAGAAAAAGCAAATATCCCGGATTCAGCTACGGTTGATGCCTGGTTGGCTAAGGTGAAATCTTCTTCGCTGGAACAGTATAAAGACACAGAAACGCATGATCCTTTGCTGAAGAAACTTCCGGAAGGCGGGAAGATCGTTTCCCGTACCAAAATACCGGCAGTGGGAGTTGAAAAACTTACCCTGGGCAATGGAGTGAAAGTATGGCTTAAACCAACTAATTATAAGAACGACCAGATACAGTTCGTGTCGTTTGCGCCTGGAGGAATCAATAAATATTCAAACGAAGACTATCCAACTGCTTCCAATACCATAGGTATTATCAGCGGAAGCGGCCTGGCTGGTTATTCGCCTATCCAGCTTTCTAAAATGCTGAATGGCAAATCTGCCGGCGTTGGAGTATATATCGGGGGCCGCGCCCAGGGGATCAATGGAGGTTCTTCCACTAAAGACCTGGAAACAGCGTTACAGCTTATTTACCTGCGCTATACCGCCCCGCGTAAAGACACCGTGTTGTTTGAGAATGCTGTGGCCCGTTCCAGGGAACAGATCAGGAATAAATACGACGACCCTGCAAATGTATTCAGGGACACAGTAGGCGCTGTTTTAAGCGGTTACCATTACCGCATGAGCCCTATCACCCAGGAAAGACTGGATAGCGTAAGCCTGGAAAAAGCATTCGAGATCTATAAAGATCGTTTTGCAGATGCGGCGGATGCCAACTTCGTTTTTGTAGGCAGTTTTAATACCGATAGCATAGCCCCGTTGCTGGCGCGTTACCTGGGTGCATTGCCTGCGCTGAACCGCCACGAAAAACCGGTTATCCTGCACACAACGGTACCGAAAGGAAAATTAATTAAGGTAGTAGAGAAGGGTAAAGACAATAAAGCAACCGTATTATTAGTTTATAATGGGGATTGCAAATTCAGCGAAGAAGAAAACCTCCAGTTACAGGCGTTAGCCGAGATCCTGCAATACAGGTTGCTGACAAGTTTAAGAGAGAAGGCAGGAGAAGTATACACCCCTTCCGTACAGGCCGGGATGACCAGGGAGCCGGATCAGCGGTTCTCCGTAAACGTGTCATTCGGCTGCGCACCGGAACACGTAGAGCACCTTGTAGGACTTGTAGAGCAGGACATTGCAGATCTGCAGAAGAGCGGAGCAACAAAAGATGAATTACAGAAATACAAGGCAGGCCTTCGCCAGCAGATCGAATTACAGGTAAAGAGCAATGAATTCTGGTTGCAGTACCTGGCTGGCAAAATAGAAAGGAAAGAAGAATTGAAACCTTTGCCGGATATAGAAAAGCGTTTAAGTAAGATCACAGGCAGTTCTATCAGCGCTGCCTCGAAGACTTACCTGAGCGGTGAGAATTGCATTCGTTTTGTGGCATTGCCGGAGAAAAAATAACAGGATCCGCCATTCTGGTTTTTTTGAAGCCGTCTTTTTCTACGTTGTAGAGAAAGGCGGCTTTTCCTGTTTGCAATACCCTGGTTAAGGAGTTATGATCACCTTGAACCTCATTGCCCGGAAATAATTGAAGAGAATATCCAGGTAGTTCAAATTAGCATCTGTTACTTCGTAATCAAATGAATACCGGTTGTTATCGCGGTTGAAAGATATATACTGCTGCCTGCGTAACGCCGGTTCATTTAAAACCCAGTCTTTCCCTTTTTTACCGTTCTTTACCAGGCTATAAACGGCAGGGTTGCGGGAAAGATTTGAGTTCACCTGCAACCGGGTGATCGGCTTTTCATATTCAATTTCAAAGTGGATAGTGTCACAGGGCTTTGCCCGTATCACTCCGGTAGCTGGGGAGATGATAACCAGGTTATGATCTGCAGATGGTTCTATATATGGGTTGTTTTTAAATTTTTCCCTGGTATACCCGGAGTTAAACAACCATTTCGGATCTTCCGGGTAATGGTCGCGGCTTAATTTATCAAAAGGCGTGAGCCAGTAATAGTTGTCAAATTTTTTTACGAAGGGACCTTTAAGTTTTCCGCTGCTTTCATCTTCCTGGCAGAAGCCTGCCGCCCAGGTAGCGTCTACCAGGTAGTAAGCGCTATCTAAATACACCGCGTTCCAGGCATGATCCACTTTCCCCATTTTCCCGATCTGATAGTGCTTATTTTTCGTATAGCCGCTGATGATCTCGCAGTGGATGCCCGCGAGGTTGCACATCCGCTTAAACAGTTTAGAATACCCATCGCAAATCGCTTTCCTTTTTCTCAGGATCTTGCTGATGTAGTTATTCTCCCAATCCTCCATCTTTAAAGTACAATCTTCGCCTTCCCTGCATTTTGGATATTTCAACTTTTTGACCTTGGCCTCATCATCCAGGTTGTAAAGCTTATAGTCATATTTAATATGTTCAGTGATCCAGATAAAGATGGCTCTCGCCTTGCTCAAATTATCGTGGTAAGGAGTAGTGAGAGACTGAGTTAGCCTGTAAACATCGCCCGGGTATTTCAACCGCCTGGCAAAACTGTCAATGGCCGGATAGTCATTGCGCTGTGGAAGGTCCTGGGAGTAAAGGGCTGGTGAAAGCAACTGGAGCACCAGCAAAAGCGGTACTAAGGGTTTAAACATACAGGTATGGGTCGTTTGCCCGGGAAAGGTAAGGCATTTTTGCTATTTTAGAACCTTGAACATTAGGTATGCATCATCATTTAATTAACCAGATATCTCATTTCATAAAACTTTCGGACGCAGAAAAAGAATGGATCTCCGACCGGTTTGCAACCCGCAGGTACGAAAAAGGAGACTACTTCCTGCGGGAAGGACAGGTATGCCGGGAAGCGGGGTTTATTGAGAAAGGATTGGTAAGGTACTTTGTTACAAAAGAAGATGGGGAAGACCTGACCGTCGATTTTAACAAGGAACAGGAATTCACCTGCAATTATGCCAGTTTTCTTGATCATTCGCCCTCCAATACCAGTATACAATGTATAGAGCCCACTACTATTCTTTGCATCTCGTACGATGATCTTCAACAGTTATACCTGCATGTAGAAGAGGGACAGAAATTCGGGCGCCTGATCTGCGAATACCTGTATGTGCTGGCGATTAAGAAGGTGGATACCATCTACAGGCAACAGCCGGAACAGCGATACCTGCAGTTCCTCGACCGCTATCCGGAGCTGGTATCAAGGCTTCCGCAATATTATATTTCCTCTTATGTAGGAGTTAAGCCTCCTTCCCTCAGCCGTATCAGGAAAAGACTGGCCACGTAATTTATTAACCTGGGTTAACGGATAGGCTCTGAGAGCGCAATAGCTTTGTGTTATCATCAAATGATCAAAAACACAAAGTCATGAAAACAACTGCGTATTGGATCGCTTTACTTACAGGTTTGTTACTGGTCTTTATCGGCCTTCGTTTTCTTATCCAACCCCAGCTGGCAGAATCAGCATTCGGTATCCAGACGGGTATCCGGGGCAATTATTCTTTCCATTACATAAAGGGAATTCGTGATCTGGCTACCGGCCTTGTTACCCTGCTGTTATTATTCGGCAAGGAATTCAGGGCGTTGGGATGGTTTATGTTGGGAATGGCGATAGTTCCCGCTACCGATCTCACGTTGGTTTTAAATGATCCCACTCATCTCAGCAGCCATATCTATCCTCACCTGGCAGCTATATTGATCTGCCTCTCCGTTGGCGCCTATTATCTGTTCACCGTTAAAAGACCTGTTTATGCTGTTTAGTATCGTATTATTGCTGCACTTCTTCGTATTTGCCTCATATATTGGCCATTTAGGCATACTATGGCCGACCCGCGGAGGCGGCCCCAGATCCCGTAAAGGAATGATAATGGGATTGATGATACTGGTTACCGGGATACTATTGGTGCTGATGAAGTACCCGCATGTGAACTATTATAAAGTAGTGCCCAAAACGGCGGCCTTTTTATTAGTGACGGTGATCAATATACGTTTTGGCAACAGGCCTTACACTCCCTTGGCCTATTATACACTCCTTGGATTAGCGCTATTGGCGGCTGGTATTGCGGTGTATCGATAGGTTTTGGTATATTTATATAACCGGCAGGTTATTTAATGAATAAATCCGAAACGATGACAGACTACAATTTAATCGGCAACCCGGTTGTACGCCAGGCAGTGGAAGCCTGGCAGGCCGCCGACCTTAAAAAATGGCTTTCCTTCTTTACGGAAAAGCCGCTTTTATTGGATGACGGCCAACCCAGGGATTTTAAACGTTTTTGTGAAACGGCCATAGGGCATGAACACTTTAAGAGTATAGACAAGGTGGAAGAAGAAGGAACAGCAGTGTACGGGCAATGGCATAGCGACAGCTGGGGAGATTTCAAAACCTATTTCAGGTTCCACCTGGACGAACAGGGAAAGGTTAGTAAACTGGAGATAGGGCAGGCTAAATATTAAATACAACGCTTCTCCGTCTGCCGCTAAATCAGCCCGTTAAGTCGTAAATTTGCCTTCTAAAGTGAAACCAATGGAAGTAAGATCAGTAGATGCGTTTTACGAGGAAAACAAGCTCCATTCACTGCTGCCCCCGAATATCTCCCGGGAGATCGGGCATTTCAACATCTTTAATGCTGCTGAAATTTATAAGAGGATAAAAGAGTCGGGCTGGTATATGCCCTATAACAGGAGAGCTTATTATAAGATCAGCCTGGTAAGAGGGCAGAACAGGGCCGAATATGCCGATAAAGTGATAGAAATAGAAAAACAGGCCCTGGTATTCGCTACGCCAAAGATCCCATATCACTGGGTGCCTGCCAATTATGACCAGGCAGGTTATTTCTGCATATTCTCCGCAGATTTTATGGCGAAATCAAAAAGCGGGGTATCGATAGACGAACTGCCGATATTTTCTCCCTCCGGCTTCCCGATATTCCAGCTTACAGACGAGGAAGCGGCAAATATAGAACAGATCTTCAGGAAGATGGAATCCGAGATCGCTTCCGACTACCTGTATAAATACGACCTGCTGCGGAACTATGTACTGGAACTGATACATACCGGCCAGAAATTATTACCCGGAACAATAAGCGCCAACAAAAGCAACGGCATAAACCGGGTAGCTTCCCTGTTCAACGAACTGCTGGAAAGACAATTCCCCATAGAATCGACTATGCAAAAAATTGAACTGCGTACGGCGAACGATTATGCCAAGCAACTCTCCGTACACGTCAACTACCTGAACCGGGCAGTTAAAACAGCTACCGGTAAAACAACCAGCACTATTATCGCCGGCCGGATCTCGCAGGAAGCCAAGGTTTTGCTGAAACAAACCAATTGGAATATCTCCGAGATCGCCTATTGCCTGGGCTTTGATGAAGTTTCCCATTTCTCTAATTTCTTCAGGAAGCAGAACGGGATCTCGCCTTTACAATTCCGTAACTAACCAGGTTTGATTTTCGTAAATATCGGTTTGGGATTTACAACGCCCGCTGCGGGCGAATGACGGAACTTTGCTGCATCAAATTTTTTATCTTATGGTACAGCGTAATAAAATAGCCCTGGTAACAGGTGGAAGCAGAGGATTGGGCAAAGATATGGCCCTTAAACTGGCAACAAACGGTCATGATGTCGTACTTACCTATCAAAGTAAAAAAGATGAAGCGCTTGAAGTGGTCAGAACGCTTGAAGACACAGGCGTTAAAGCAGCAGCACTGCAATTGAATGTTGGCGATACCGGTTCTTTCAGCGGTTTTGTGGCAGCATTCACCGATTTGCTTCAAAGCAAATTCGAATCGAAAGGATTTGATCACCTGGTAAACAACGCCGGCGCAAATTTCCAGATCCCTTCCTTCGCAGCTACCACCGAAGAGCAATTCGATGCTTTGATGAATATGCACTTTAAAGGAGTATTCTTCCTCACACAACAGCTAATCCCGTTCTTAAACGATAACGGCGGTATTGTTAATCTTTCATCCGGCTTAACGCGCATTACTTACCCCGGTTCAGGCGCTTATGCTTCTATGAAAGGCGCGATCGAGGTATTGACAAAATACCTGGCAAAAGAACTAGGCCCCCGCGGTATCAACGTTAACGTGGTAGCGCCGGGAGCAATACCTACCGACTTCAGCGGCGGACGGCTGAAAAGCAGTCCTGAAATGCAGCAGCACATCATCGCCCAGACAGCGATCCCACGCCTGGGCAGGCCGGAAGATATCGGCGGTATTGTAGCTTTCCTCTGCTCTCCGGCCGGCGCCTGGGTCACAGCCCAACGCATAGAAGCCTCCGGCGGACTTCACCTGTAAACAGGAAATAACGGGGCCGGCTAAACAGGCAGATAATGGCAATCTCGTTGTCATCTTACCTGTTAGTCAGCCCTATTTCTTAGTTTTGCCGCCATGAATGCAGGCTTATTTATAAAAAGTACGTCCTTGCTGGAGGATACCTACTTCGCGAACACCGTTATCTTCATTACAGAATACAATGAGAAAGGAGCCATGGGTTTCGTGGTGAACAGGCCGTTTCCCCGAAAGATCAACGAGCTGGTAGAGTTTCGCGAAAGTATTCCCTTTCCACTCCTGGAAGGAGGGCCGGTAGACCACGATCATCTTTATTTCATTCATCGCCGGGGCGATGTCATTGCCGGGGGTGAGCCGGTAACAGGCGATATCTTCGTGGGAGGAGATTTTAAAACCGCCATGCATTCCCTGAATACCGGTACCATGACCGATAAAGACATTAAAATATTTATTGGTTACTGCGGCTGGGATTACCAGGAGCTGGACGCCGAAATTGCGGAAGGCAGCTGGACGGTATTGGATTCCTACGTATTGTTTTAAAATGGTTAGCCCCCGGAATATGTAGAAAAAACAATTTCACAAATTCCGTATGCCTTTACCCGTTAGGCAGTGTCTTCTCTGCCAATCCACTCAAGTTTAACCCAAAGAAGAATATTTTAACCGGAAGTGATAAACCATCAGGCAGCTTAGTTTGTAAGATATATCAACACCTGAAACTATTTTTTATGCCAGATAAACTGATCATAGACTGGACGCAAATGCCTACCTACAATACTATCATGTCGGTTGCCGCAGGCGCCGCCTTGTTGTCGATCGCCCAGATCGGGCGTAGTTTATACGAAGGCCAGGGATTCCGGCCTTTGGGCGCCAGTATTAATCTCGCCATTCTTGCGCTTATCCTGTTCCCTACAGGACTGCACATGACGCTAACCTGGCCTATGGCCAAATATTTCCCGTTTGATAATATCATATTCGGAGAGCCAAGCCTGGCACTTGGAGTAATATTACTCGGGCTGTCTTACTATTTCTATCAATACCGGAAACATGGAGGATATACACTGCAGGAAGTGGCGGGCGACCTTTACCAGACCCGCTACCTGTTTTACGGCGTAGGTATGGCCCTTATCGGGATCGGGGTTGCGGGGGTTACCTTCCAATTATTTGCCGCACCTAAGGAAGAACCGATATCCGGCCGGTTTGCAGCTTACCCTATGCTGGAAGCCTCGTTTATTTCTATTATCTATGCGCTGGTAGGGCTGTCGGCGGTTCTGGTTCCATTTAGTTTAAAACAATGGATGGCGGACGAAGACAGGCTTAGCGGGTTGCACAAACTGGTTTATACACTTCTGATGCTCACAGGATATGTTTGGCTGTTGTTTGGCGCTTTGAATTTCTTTACGCATATTGGACTTATTGTACATACAATGGGCTAGCAGGAAATGAGGGAGAAGCTGCCTGTAACAAATCCCTTGCCTGATCGTTTAATAACCGTACTGTCGAAAATTATCAATCAAAACATCTTCTTCCCGCATCATGAAAAGATTACTTCTTATTACCGCTGCAGCATTACTTCTTGCCTCCTGTACAAAAAAAGACAATGACCATAAACGTGAAACCATCACCAAAGGTGAACGTTGGGGCATTAAAATAGGAAGTACCGGCGCCGAAGTATATGCCCAGGTGCAGGCGCTTAGCCAGGTAAAGGACCTTAGCGGACTTGAAGTAGTAGGACAATATAAATTCAGTTCGCTGGATGAGATTGGGGAAAGAATGACCCTTTATAGCGGTATCAGCCTCGAAATGAATAATGTTGTCTATCCGCAACGCATTGCAATAGGATTCGGGAAAGAGAAAGTATCGTACATCGACTCAGGCAGCGCAATGTTGAAACCCGTTCCGCAATGGCCAGCCGCTTTGTCTTCAGCCGTCGCGCTGCACAACGAACTGCCATTGAACCAACTCTATGCACGGCTTAAAGCTATCAAAACCTCGAAGATCCTCGATAATTACTCTATTGGATTGGGAGCAAAGGATCTTTCCAAGGGATATGATCCTAAAATGGAAACCTACGAAAGATGGTATTTCGTCTTTTTTGACAATAGCAGGGAAAGGTATTCTATCTCCCTTTATTTCAAAAATGGGAAGCTGGATAAAATATACCAGGAATATGATAAATTTGAAATTATGGATTAACATTCCATAATTCAATCACTATGCTTCATAAAATTGCTGTTGCATTTGCCTGTACCCTATTTGCCACCAATACAATGGGCCAAACAGCGGCGCGTATTGTACTGGACCAGCAGGACGCAGCGCACCGCTTTTACATCGCTTATCCGCCCGCTACGGGCAAACCTAAGCTGCCATTGCTGGACACTGTGTGGCGGGAAATGAAGGGCTTCCGGACGGGGTTCACCGTAATAAAAGATTAAGTTAGCAGCCAAATTGACGCAGGTGATGATCTGCATGCTTGAATGCCATGCGCCCAATCTGCTCCCTGGTCATTTTTCCAAAGAAAGGATGGATGAACTGGTATTCAGGAAATTGCTCATACTCCCTTAACAAAGAGATCCAGGTTGCTTTCTGGTTTGCGACATTGCCGTTGGTTTCTTTTATGGCAAGTCCCGGCGCGGTAGGGGTATTACGCCGCAGGGGACTGTCGTCTTTCAATACCGATTTCAGGGCGGAACGGCCAAATATTTTCCGATGAACGACTGTTTATACTGCTGTCTGCCCAATACCATCTCTTCCCATAAACTACAGTGTTTCAACATCTGGTAAACATTCATTTTGCCCCACTGCGCAACGCAGTTTTCATTTAATGAATGTATCCTCTGGATAATTTTGTCACGAGTAGCTTTATCAAGCATCGTTTTCATTGTGTGGGTACTTTATTGCAAAAGTAGCGGATACCGCGCCTTCTCCTGAGGGAGGAAAAGACAAATTAAGGGGGCATTTATGCCTTTTTTTCTTATTTTTTCAAACAATCAACGACTGGATTATGCATTTGCGATTATTTTCTGTGCTCCTGCTAAACCTGATAACTGTAGTAACAGCGGCGCAGCAAACGACAGGCATCCGGTTCATGCAGGGAAACTGGCAGGAACTGGTGGCGCTGGCTGAAAAGGAACAACGCCCCATTTTTGTGGATGTCTATACCGACTGGTGCGGACCTTGCAAACTGATGGATGCAACTGTTTTTAAAGAGAAGGCGGTGGGAGATAAATATAACAAGGCATTTGTTTGTTATAAACTGAATGCGGAAAAAGGAGAGGGGCGTGAGTTGGCCAAGCAATTCAATGTCAAAGCTTATCCTACTTTCCTGTTCCTAAACAGCAGCGGGTTTTTACTGCATAAAGTAGTTGGAGAAAAAGCGAGTGCTCCTTTCCTGGCAATAGCGGATGAAGCGCTTGGCAAAGTAGCGGATAAAGACCAGCTGGGCAACCTGGAAGCTACCTTTAAAAACGGGAACAGGCAACTTTCGTTTCTGCGGAAGTTTATTGCGGCAAAGGCGGCATTGGATATGGACAATTCAGATGCCTTTACCGAGTTGGTAAAAGCCTGGCCTGCCGACAGCTTGAGAACAGACGAGGCATTGCTGTTTATCGGGCGGTATTTAAATGGTCTGCAAACTCCCGCACTGCAAATACTAATGAGGAACTACAACTCCTTAAACCAGGATATCCGGGCGCAGATCAAACCCCGTTTATATAACCAGCTGGTCGACAGAGGGCTGGACTTTGCCGTTTCGGCTAAACGGCTGCCGGAATATGAGCAGCTCCGGGAATATGTCCGGCAGCTGGAGCCCTTGAATGATGCGCAGCATGCACATCTGAACATGCTAACGATAGCTTATGCCACAATCACTAAAAATGATTCGTTGCTGAAACCAGCCGTTTATAAACGGGTAGGAACCACCATGGAGATCCCGGTGGCTGATATCAAAAAAGAGGACAAAAGAAGATACGATGAAATAATGGCCCCCTTTCTCAGGGGAGAAAAAGATAGTACCAAAACCCCGGGTTTTGAAGAAGAGAGGGAATATATAGTGAATATTTATTCCCGGGACCTGGCAGGCCGGCTATACGAAGCTGCAAGCTCCTTTGCACAGGTTTTGCCGGCTGCCGATCCTGCACGAAAAGAGGCGTTGCAATGGGCAGAAAGAGCGCGGTTGTTAATGCCGGGTATAAATGGGATACAGGCGTTGATCGAGCAGCTTAAAAAGTAACTGTTTTTCTGTCAGGGATATTTGACAAAGAGAAACATGATAATCCCGGGGAATTTTTGTTACTTACCGAAGTATTTCCAGCTATTTTCTATGCTCGACGATTTATCAACCATTGCCGCAAAAAAAGACCGTCCGGGGCCCGCCCACCGGCTGGTTACCAATCTCTCTTTCTGGGTGCTGATAGCGATCCTTGCTGCCGTTTGTGTCGGCGTCCGTGCGCCGGCGCTTGCCGTAAAGATGGAAATAATAGGCACAACCTTTATTGATATCATCAAACTGTTTATTGCGCCTATTATTTTCCTGACCATCGTATTAGGAATATGCGGGATGGATAGCCTGAGAAAAGTAGGAAGGATTGGAGTGAAATCCCTGATCTATTTTGAAATAGTATCTACGATTTCCCTGGCCCTGGGCATAGTGATGGCAGTATTGCTGCAGCCGGGAAAGATAGATAAACTGAACCTCTCCCTGCAAAGCGCTTCAAAATATACCCGGAATGCTGAAAGCAGTTTTGACTGGGGCGCCTTCTTTGCCCATAATCTCACCCTGCAGGTATTGGCGGCTGCTATAGTGATTGGTGTAGTGGTCAGTTTTTCGGAATACCGGCAGGCAGTAGTAACAAAATTAAGCTGGGTATCTAAATGGGTGTTTAGAGCCCTGAAATACGTAATGTACCTGGCGCCGCTCGGCGCCTTCGGCGGAATGGCCTATACAGTTGGAAAATTTGGTTTGAACACGCTGGTGCCGCTGGCAAAAATGATGGGAACCATGTATCTGACCATGTTCCTATTCGTGGCGCTGTTACTGGGCGGCATTCTCAGGTATTATGGAATGAGCATCTGGAAATTCCTGCATTATATCCGGGAAGAGTTGTTGCTGGTGTTGGGAACATCCTCATCAGAATCGGCTCTGCCCAGCATTATGCTGAAGCTGGAAAAATTGGGCTGCAGCAAGTCGGTAGTTGGACTGGTAGTACCAACAGGTTATTCTTTCAATCTTGATGGGACTTCTATTTACCTGTCGATGGCCGTGATCTTTATTGCACAATTATATAATGTAAAACTGGAAATAGCAGAAATGCTTACAGTGATCGGTATTTTGATGCTTACTTCCAAAGGTGCAGCCGGTGTTACGGGCAGCGGTTTCATTGTACTGGCGTCTACCCTGGCAGCCTTGCATAAAATACCCGTTGAGGGACTGGCATTCCTGATAGGGGTAGATAAATTCATGAGCGAGGCCAGGGCAATTACAAATATCATTGGTAATGGGGTGGCTACCATCGTAATAGCAAAGAATGAAAATGAATTCCATCCATCCGAACATTCAATCATGCTCGACAGCAAAACGGCTTAGTGGTATAATTTCTTCAGTGCCCTGAAAGGTCCGTTCAATGCCGGCATATCGGTATAACTGGAAGGATGTTCTTTTATCTGTTGTTCCAGGTAGTTGATCCGGTTACCGGTAAGCGGGTGAGTGCTGAGGAAGGTAGGAACTGCAATTTTTTTATCGATGCCGGAAAGTATCTTCATCAGGTCCAGCATTCCTTTCTGATCAATGTGGTTTGTCCTGAGCAACTCTAATCCTTCTATATCGGCTTCTTTTTCATATTCCCTGCTATAACGCAGGTTATAAATGGTTGTGGCGTTGGAGTATAACGAGGCGGATACAGCGCCGATGTTTCCCAGTATGGTATTAACCAGGATGGAAGTGCTGAGGTCCTTACAAAGTTTGCGGATAGAGTGCCGGTGATTAACATGCGATACTTCATGTGCCAGTAATGCAGCCAGTTCTTCTTTGGTCTGTATCTTTTTCAGGAGCTCGGAGTATACAACAATGTAACCGCCTGGCAGCGCATAGGCGTTCACCACCTCACTTTTGACAACAGAGAACCTTAGTGTGTCGTCAGATTTCCAGTTGATGCCTGACGCGAATTCAGTAAGTAACTTGCTGCCCGCCGTGTCAATGGTTTCGTCGAGGGCTGCCCTGGCTGCCTGGCCTACTTCGCGGTCTACAGATTTAGGCAACTGACCGGCGATCTTTTCGGCTCCCCAGGGGATAACAAAAAAATAGCAAATGACGAGGATAGCGAATAGTATGCCTGCAGTGAGAAAGGCTGCTTTGGTGCCTCCCCGGAGCACCATCGAATAAATCGAGGTACCCCGGGTATGGCTATAAAGTTTTTTGAATGTTTGTATAAATTCTGGATCCCGGATCTCCAGGCCGCCATCAGTTGAATGTATGAGCTTTACAAAATTTTTATTGATCTCCAGGAACTGTATTTCATCGAAGTTCCAGGAATGTCTTGTTGCTTTTATATTTTCAACTGGCTTAAACTCCAGGTAGGTATCAAACAAAGTGATGTTTACCTGCGTCAGGGCTGATGTCTGGTCATTATAATACTTTCCGGGATACATAAGTGTATTAAACGATGTCTAAATCCAGGAAACCTGCAATGTCATCACCCATGGCGTCCTTATATTCTTCTTCTGTTTGTTTCAGTTCTCCCAGGTCAATGTCTCCGTCTATTTCAACATGCTCGGCAACGAATTTCAGTACGTTTACCTGAACCCAGGCATAACCAATACCAAGTGTAAATATGAGGATGATCATGTTTAAGATGATCAGACCGGCAAATTGACCGCCAGTCGCGGTTGAACGAAGTTTATACATTTTGCCTTCGTGGTGTAATTCTGTATTATCAACAAAGTACCGGAAGATATTGGCTTGCCACCAGAAACCATAGATACCCAGCGTAACTAAGGTGAGCAGATAGCCTTTAAGGTTCATTACGAAATAATCCCATCCATTTCCCTTGTATTTAAACTCGCCGCTTCCGAAACGGATATTCCCGATAATATAATTGCGCAGGTTCATGAGCATCCAGGCGCCATAGAATCCCAATGTCACCAGTGTGAGGAAGAATTCCTTAAAGAACAGGCTAACGAATTCGTTCCTGTTGCCGCGGTAACCGAAGCGGATACCCCTCCAGGAAGTACGTGACCAGCGGTAACGGTTAGATCCGTGAATAGCAAAAGGGACGATGGCTATTATTCCGATGAAATAAACAATGGCCGCTACTACCGGGCCAGCAGTACGTGATAATACTGTCAGAAGAATGAACAATGCAGCAAATAAGGCAACCGCTTTGATAAAACCTTTGAAGATCTCTTTACCGGTACCGCTCCAGGTGAAAGGAGAACCGTCCAGTTCTGTGTTGGAATAGAGGTAGCTCAGTTTTTTTGCTTTGGCCCAGGGATAGTAGAATCCCAGGGTTACTATGCAAAGTAACATGTTGACAATTAGGATTCCGAAGTAGGAACCACCATTACCATTGAATTTCAGGTTTGGTTGGTTGAAAACATTTTTAGGCGGCGGGGGGGTATAAATCTGTTCCATGTATAGGTTAAAATTATTTAATAGGGACAATGTTATTAAATTTTTTTTGATTGTGGTACTCGCTCGTAATTATTCTTTTATTAAAACAATAATATTATTTGCAACTATGTTGCATATTTTTGTATTTTTGGAGCTTTAAAGGCATTTAAACAGAAAAAAATGAGTTTGAAGAAGCAATACGACGTTATCATCATCGGCGGAAGTTTTGCCGGGTTATCGGCCGCCATGGCCCTGGGCAGGTCAAGACGCCACGTCCTGATCATCGATAATAACCAGCCATGCAACAGGCAAACCCCACACTCGCATAACCTGATCACCCACGATGGCGAAACCCCGGCCAGTATAAAGGCAAAGGCGCTGGAACAGGTATTGGCGTATAACACGGTAGCCCTCCTTGAAAATACGGCTGTAAAGACGGAGAAAACTCCTGCCGGTTTCGTGATCGGCACAGCCGACAACCAGGAATTTGCATCGGCCAAATTGATATTTGCTTCCGGGGTGAAAGACGAACTGCCGCCTATTCCCGGTCTGCAGGAATGCTGGGGTATAACCCTCATCCATTGCCCGTATTGCCACGGCTATGAAGTAAGCGATAAAAGACTGGGGGCGATTGCCAATGGCGATATCGCCTATCACCTGGCCGGGCTGCTGCCTAACTGGAGTACAAACCTCACCATATTCACCAATGGCGCCGTTACTTTATCAGAAGAACAACTGGCGAAGTTGAAGGAGCACAATATCCCTATTATTGAAACTCCTGTCAGGTCATTGATCCATCAGCAAGGTGTGTTAAGCGCCATTGAACTATCAGACGGAAAAAGAGTAGACCTGGATGCGGTATTTATCCGTCCATCCAGTACGCAACACAGCCCGCTGCCGGCAGCGCTGGGGTGTGAAATAAAGGACGGTCTTATCGTTGTTGATGAACTGCAACGTACTACCGTGCCCGGTATATATGCCGCCGGCGATAACAGCACCCGGTTCAGGGCGCTTTCGATGGCTATCGCCGCCGGAACCAAAGCCGGCGCCGGCGTGAACTGGGAGATACTGGAAGAAAGATTTTAGTGTTAGTTGGAGTTTCAGATGGCGGGCGGTGCTTTTGTACTGCCCGTTTTTTTTTGAATTATTAGGAAGGCATCCTTACCTTATCGGTTGCAGCGTAGGCGCGTATACGTTATATATCTGATTTATTTCATGTTTAGCATATATGAACTTTCTGTTACTATTGCTAAGATGTATTCTTTTCTTGTTCGTTGCATTTATTTTTGGGATACGAAAAACCTGTTCTCCTAAAACTCCGGCTTCCATATCAGCCTGGCAGGATATTTATTCCCGGAGCAACGCATGAATATAAAAAATAAACGCCTGGTTGTGGTGTGTGGTAATGGTCCGTGAGTCTAACCAGGTTTCAGGTACGGCTTTTAATTGTTGAAAAACCGTTATAAGTTTGATTGACACGGGACTGTTTTGTATAAGCAGTCCCTTTTTTACCGCCGGGAATTATATGACCGTAAAATCCCAACTTGTAGATAAGCTGGCGGATTAACCCCGGTGGCTTGGATTTTAATATCCCGAAAGGCATGGGAAGAATGAAATAGAGTACAGGGTAGCAACCAATGACGCTGCCCCCTCTTATTTCATTTTCCCCGGCTGCTCCAGTTTTTCCCTGAATGTTTTTGGAGAAAGTCCCATTACCGATTTAAACGACCGGCTGAAACTATACTGGTCAGGATATCCCATTTCTCCGGCAATCTCCTTAACAGACAACCTCGTACTTTTCAAAAGCTGGCTGGCTTTCTGCATACGCAGGGAAGTGAATAGCTGGATGGGAGAGTACTTGGTTTTCTCTTTGAAGATGGCCGACAAATAAGAGGCCGATAAACAGGTGGCCTGGGAAAGATCGGCCAGCGTTAAATGCTGATCCAGTTTCTGCTTCATGATCTGTATACACTGTTCAATGATATTTTCCGCCCCTTTTTTCATGTAATTGAAAACGGTAAGCCTGAAAGTTCCAAGAAAACTATAGAACCTGAAATTGGCGTACAAAAGGTTTTCAATGTTGTTCATCAGATCCAGGTGATGCAGGATATCATCGAACTGTGCATTCCTTCCTACCAGGGGTGGAATAGTATGCGGCTTTAATGCCGTTCCAAGGTAATTGTAAATATCTGCTGCCAGCAGGCCGGAAAACTGGACGGCATACATCCTCCAGGGTGCTTCGGCCGAAGGCCAGGCATGAAAAGCGGTATAGCCGGGGATCAGCAGGTACTGGTTAGCCTTAAAGGCAGATTTTTGCTGGGCAGTTTCCAGCCATCCTTTTCCGTGTGCAACATACAATAACGTATAAGCTGCAACGCCTGTCGGTTCACTGAATGATTGTGGCAATTGTTCACTATACAGGCCGATCGCAGTGATAAATAGGTTTTTTCCTAACGGATGCTTTTCCAGCCTGCGTCTCAGGTGCTCCGGCAAGATCCAGGCAGCAGGCGTGTTGGCAATTTGTTGACTCATGGTTACAGTAATTTATGCCATTCTTTTCATAACATTCAACATTTTTTTACATTTCTATTTTGCTCATCTTGCAAAAGAATTGCAGAGACAATGTTTCTGCCCACGTAATGAAATCGTTTATCAACCAATCGTAACCGGATATGCAGTTGCCATTAATTGACCTGGCAGTGATAGCCGCCTACCTGCTTTGTATGATACTGGTAGGGGTGTGGTTTTCAAGGAAGAAAAGGAATGCATCACAATTTACAACAGCTTCCGGAAATATTCCAGGATGGGCGCTGGGACTCTCTTTGTATGCTACGTTTCTAAGCAGCAATACATTCCTGGGCGTACCCGGAAAAGCCTTCGGCACCAACTGGAATGCCTTTGTATTTAGTTTGTCTATGCCTGCTGCTGCCTTCTTTGCAGCCAGGTACTTTGTACCTTTTTACAGGCATAGCGGAGAAGTGAGCGCATATACGCACCTGGAGCATCGCTTTGGTCCATGGGCCAGAACATACGCGATGGTTTGTTTCATACTTACCCAATTGGCGCGGATGGGCAGCGTGTTTTTTGGTGTGGCGCTGGCCCTTGAAGCGCTTACTGGTATAGATATGAGAACCATCATGCTTATCACCGGTATCTGTATTATTATTTATACAGTATTAGGAGGGATGGAAGCCGTGATCTGGACCGAGGTATTGCAGGGTATTATAAAAACAATAGGAGCAGCCATCATCCTTTGGCTGGTGATTGCAGGAATGGATAACGGGGTGTCGGATATTTTCAGGATCGGAATGCAGGACGGGAAATTTTCCCTGGGCAGTTTCAGCCTGTCGGATTTCGGTACATCCACTTTCTGGGTAGTGTTGCTGTACGGGTTCTTTATCAACCTGAACAACTTCGGGATGGATCAGAACTATGTACAACGTTACCACACCGCCAGAACTGAGAAAGAGGCTAAAAAAAGTATCTGGCTATGCGTATACTGGTATGTGCCCGTAAGCCTGTTGTTCTTCTTTATAGGGACCTCCCTGTTCGCTTATGTGCAGCAACACCCCGACGTTATTGCCGCGGTAAAACAACAGGTGGCCGCCGAAAGAGGCATCCCGATGACTGAACTTACGCCGGCAGATTATGGCGATAAAGTGCTGCCATGGTTTATGGTGATGAAAGTGCCAAAAGGCATCCTGGGCCTGATCATAGCCGCAATACTTTCTGCAGCCATGAGCACGGTGAGCAGCGGCATGAACAGCGCCGCCACTGTATTCCTGAAAGATATTTACCAGCGGTATATAGATCCGGAGATCACCCCGCAAAAAGAGATGAGGGTGCTTTATAGTGGCACGACTATCGCGGGTTTGCTGGCAATAGGATTTGGTATCGCCATGATAGGGGTAAAAAGTATCCTGGATATCTGGTGGGAGTTGTCCGGCATCTTTGCGGGCGGCATGCTCGGGTTGTTTTTGCTGGGCATTCTTTCCAAAACCAGGAACGCAGCGGCTGTTGGGGCTACAATAGTTGGCATGCTGGTTATTTTATGGATGTCGTTGTCCAAATACCTGCCTGCCTCCATGGAGCGGTTACGCAACCCGCTTCATGTGAATATGATAATTGTAATTGGTACGCTTTCTATTTTTCTGACCGGCATGTTGCTGACGCGCATGCAACGTCTAAAAACTTCCTGAAAATAAAACCTGTTTGTTATGCAAAAGAAATTTGTTCCGGTAATGATCACGCCTTTCAATCTGAAAGCCCAGATTGACCTGGGTATGGTGGAAGCCCTGGTGGATTTTTACCTGGAAGCCGGCGTAGAAGGATTCTTCGCCAATTGTTTATCTTCCGAGATGTACAGCATCAGCGAAGATGAGCGGCTGGAACTGACTCAACATGTCGTACGTTACGTGAATGGCCGTGTGCCCGTTGTAGCTACCGGGTCATTTGGCCTTACCATCAACGATAAAGCCGAATTCACCAAAAAGATCTATGATACCGGGGTAGATTCTGTGATCATGATCACTGGCCATTTTGCGAATGTGGACGAGCCGGATGATATTTTGCTGAAAAGATTTGATCAGTTATTCAGTTTAACGGGCGACATCCCGTTAGGACTGTACGAATGCCCGGCCCCCTATAAAAGAATTATCACTCCCGCCATTCTGAAAACATTATTGGCCACCAACCGCCTGATCTATCATAAAGATACCTCCTGCAATGTGGAACAGGTAAAGGCTAAACTGGACGTAGTGAAGGGCAGCCGCCTCGAGTTTTATGATGCCCATACGCCTAACGCGGTGGCATCTATGCAAATGGGAGCAGCGGGCATGTCGTCAATTTCCGGGAATTTTTATCCTGAAATACTGGTATGGCTTTGCAAGAATGTATTAGAAGAAGATAAACAGGAAGACGTTCGCTGGATTCAATCGGAGCT
The DNA here is from genome assembly GCF_900107795.1 of Chitinophaga terrae (ex Kim and Jung 2007). Classification (GTDB taxonomy): domain Bacteria; phylum Bacteroidota; class Bacteroidia; order Chitinophagales; family Chitinophagaceae; genus Chitinophaga; species Chitinophaga terrae. The sequence continues at coordinate 189,941 of NZ_FNRL01000006.1, read as the reverse complement.
GCAAAGGGTAGACCCGCTTATTCATATTGCCTACCCGATGAGCGCCAAGTATTTCCTACAGCAGAGAGGCTTCCCCGTGCGCACCATTAGTCGCGCACATGCACTGGAACTGACTCCTGAGCAAAAGCAAACATTGCAGCAGATACACCGGGATTTCCTCGGCTGGTGTGAACGATTGCAGATCCAGCCTGTACAGGCGGCGGCATTACCTTCACATTAAATCGCTGTTATTTTTTCGGCAGAGGTTATGATGGGAGCAGGACAATGTGTAGTTTAGAGAACGATCCTTATTCCTAATTCACATTATAAATGACAACCAGCCCATTTTACGCACAGCAAAATGATCAGTACCTCTGGGCAAGACTTTGTCAGGGTGACAGGGAAGCTTTCGGGGAATTGTATCGACGGTATTTTCCAATGCTGTTCCGTTACTGCATCCGGTTCACTACTGACCGTGGCCTGGTAAAGGATATGTTGCAGGACTTCTTCTCTCAACTTTTCCTGCACCGCGAAGGGTTATCGCTTCCTGCCAATATGAAGAGCTACCTGATGGTTTCTGCCAGGAGAAAATTATTCCGGTATATGGACAAAGCCGCGCATTTGCCTGCTACGCTGGAAGAAGGCGCTGCTTTGTTTACACTGGAATTATCGCCTGAACATGCAATGATCAGCAGGCAGCAGGCCGAACAAACATCGAAATTGCTGCAACAGCGAATTAATTCGCTCACACCAAGACAAAAAGAAGCTATCTACCTGCGCTTTTATGAAAACATGACTTACGAGGATATTGCTGGCATCATGGAAATGAAAGAAGTGAAATATGCCCGTACCTTGATATATAGAGCGCTCGCCGAGCTGAAAGAGCTGCTCGTACCTGATGAAGCGATGCTTTTATTCCGCTAGAAAATTTTTTAAAATTTATCAGATTTCCTGAGGGCGTTTATATAGTTGCCGGTCTCTTATTAATAGTATAAGTACTATTTATGAACTATAGTGAATACGACGCAGCTGATCTGGCTGCGGACCCCTCTTTTCGTGCCTGGGTATTGGAAGGGCGAACAGATGCCGCCAGGTTTTGGGAAAGATGGTTAGCCACTCATCCGGAAAAAGAGTATGTGGTGATGGAGGCGAAGATGATGGTTCAGGCATTGCAATTCAAAACCGATGAGGCTTCGGCAGAGGAAATGGCCAGTATTAAAGCACAGATAGACCGGTTGCTTGATGATACCCCTGTTAAAAAAAATAGCGGATATCAGCAGCGCAGGTGGTTTTATGCAGCGGCAGCTGCCGCCACTGCGGCTATATTAATCCTGGCAGGAAGCTGGTACTTCCGGAAACCAGCAGCGCCGGCTATGGCAATAGTTCAGACAAAATTCGGAGAAACCAAAATCGTACAGTTGCCCGATGGCTCTATAGTACAATTGAACGCGAATTCTACTTTGTCTTATCCCTTAGAATGGAAGAAAGAAAATGTAAGAATGGTCACGCTGGATGGAGAAGCCTATTTTAATGTAACGAAATCTCCGCCGCAACTGCATCCTAAATTTCGTGTTCAGATGCCACAGGCGGTAATAGAAGTAAAAGGCACGGCATTCAATGTATATAACAGGCACGAAACTATAAAAGTATTACTGGAAGAAGGAAAGATAGTGGTAAATGACAGCCTTGATATGCAACCGGGAGATATGATGAGCATTGCTGGTGGAAAGCACCAGTGGATTCATGAAGATCCTTTGCAGCTCACCGCCTGGAAGCGGCACCGCCTGGTGTATAAAGACTTTCCTCTGTCCAGGATCGCGCAGGACCTGAAAGATATCTATGGGTATCATATTCAGTTTGGAAGTAAAAAATTGGAAGGCCTGTTATTTACCGGCTCCTGTTCAACTGAAGATCCATCGTTGTTACTGTCGGCTATCGCTGCAGTACACCAGTTAAAGATGAAAAAGAAAGACTCAATGATCCTGTTTGAATAAAATTTTTTAAAATTTACAGTTATGCAAATGAGCTTTACGAAGCTTTACGCTCCATGGAGGGCTGGACTGCTATTGCTATTGCTGTCCGCCAACCAGCTATCCGCGCAGCAGGTAATGGTTAGAAGTGCAGAAGCTTCCCGCGAGTCGGGCAGCGTTCCGCTTCAGCAGTGGCTGTCCAGCCTGGAAGCAAACTATCATGTCAGCTTTAACTACACTTCTTCACAAATTGCAGACAAATCCGTACCTGCAAAAGCTTTACGGGTCACCGACGGAAAGCTGGAATCTCAACTGAATAAAATATTATCTCCACTGGGTTTATCAGTGGTCAAATTAAGCGATCACGATTTTGCTATCCGCAACGCTGCCGCTCCGGTAAAGGAGGTTATACAGGCCAGCGTGCAGGTAAGAGGCGTGGTGCTGGACGAAAACAATGCGCCTGTTCCTGGCGTCAGCATCAATGAAAAAGGCACGAACAATGGTACTGCTACGGATGCGCAGGGACGTTTCTCTATAACCGTAGCCAACAGCAAATCGGTATTGATATTCCGTTCTGTAGGCTACCAGAAACAGGAAGTAGTGGCCGGCAACGGCGCCCTGCAGATCAAAATGATCTCAGATGTCCGGGCGCTCGATGGGGTTGTTGTAACAGCATTAGGTATTAAACGCCAGGAGAAAGCGCTGGGCTACTCCATTGCGACCTTAAAGGGCGAAGCTGTAAACACAGTAAAAGAAGTGAATATCGCTAATGCATTGTCCGGAAAAGTAGCTGGGGTGAACGTAAGAAGCACCAGTTCTGATCCTGGTGGTACAGCATTGATAACCATTCGTGGTCAAAGTTCCCTCACTGGTTATAACCAGCCGTTATATGTTGTAGATGGTATCCCTATTGCTTCCGGCATCAGGAACCCCAAACAACCGTTAGGCGATGGGGTAGTGGACTATGGTAATACGGTCTCCGATATCAACCCTGATGATATCGCCAGTATCTCTGTGTTGAAGGGAGCAAGCGCTTCTGCTTTATATGGTTCCCGCGCCATCAACGGTGTAATACTTATTACTACCAAATCCGGGTCCGGTGCCAAAAAAGGTTTAGGCGTCACCGTTAACTCAAGCGCTATGTTTGATCAACCGTGGTTATTCCCTAAATTCCAGAACGAATTCGGCGCTGGCGACAGGGAAGGATCGGAAGATACCTATGCCAAAGCATCGTGGGGACCGCGTCTTGATATCGGCACCAAACATATTCAATGGGATAGCCCGTTGGATGCGAATGGAAACAGGATTCCAACCGACTGGGTATCATATCCTAACAGGTATAAAGATTTCTATCGCACAGGTTCTACCCTTACAAATAATATTGCCGTTACAGGAAACATGAAGGATGGCAGCATCCGTTTATCCTATACCAACTTAAGGAACGAAGGAATTGTACCGAACTCAGACCTGAAAAGAAACACACTGAACCTCTCGGCAATGTACCAACTGCATCCCCAGTTAAAAGTGAGCACTAATATCGGCTATTCAAAAAATAGCAGTGATAACAGGCCAACCTTCAACAGGGGCAGCGCAAGTAACATCGTTTACACCACTCCTGCTAACGTAGATATGAAAAAGTTGCGGGATTACTGGTTGCCAGGACAGGCGGGTATTGCTCAAAAGCAATTTGCGCCAGGTGTCGATAACCCTTACTTCGTGGCATACGAGTATATCAATGCTTACGATAGGGATAGGCTGAATGGTAACGTGCAGGTAGATTACCAGATCACCAAGGAGCTTTCGTTAATGGGGCGTACCGGTATGGATTATTACTCTGAAATCCGTGAAAGCAAAAGGCCTTACGGAGGCGTAAAAGTAGCGAATGGCGCCTACGGCCTGGAAACTGAGATGTTCAGGGAGCAGAACACAGATTTCCTCCTGACTTATAAAAAGAATATCAACTCCGATTTCTTTGTATCCGTTTCGGGCGGTGCGAACAGGATGAATCAGACCATTAGAACAACCAGCCAAAGCACTGATAACCTGGTAACACGTAACCTGTTCACTATTAACAACGCAAAACCAGGGTCATTAAGGTATAACACTGCGCAGTATCGCAAAAGGATCAACAGCGTTTACGGAATGGGCCAGGTAAGTTTCAGGAATTATGCCTTCCTGGACCTGACTGCCAGGAACGACTGGTCCAGCACCCTGCCAATGGCTGAAAATTCTTATTTCTACCCTTCTGCATCCCTTAGCCTGATCCTTTCGGATATGTTTAATATTAAATCCGGTCCTTTGTCTTTTGCTAAGATCAGGGGTAACTGGGCACAGGTGGGAGGCGATACCGACCCATACCAACTTGAAAATACATTTGCGTTCGGTTCCGATTGGGGCGACCTGAAACGTGCTACTATCAATAGCTCATTGAAGAATAATGCGCTGAAACCACTGATCGCCACTTCACATGAGTTCGGCGCTGATGTAAGGTTTTTTAATAATCGTTTAGGTCTTGACGTTACCTACTACAAAACGATCAACAGGAACCAGATATTAAGCATACCGGTTACGATGGCAACCGGTTATAACAGCATGCTGGTAAACGCCGGTAAGATCCAGAACCAGGGCATAGAGATCACTTTAAATGGTACGCCAATAGACAAGCAACTACGTTGGGACGCCCAGGTTAATTTTACCAGGAACCGCAACAAAGTACTGAAACTGATCGATGGCTTGAACAACTATCCTCTTGGTTCTTCCGAAAGCCTGATTTACCTGGTAAAAGAAGGAACAGAGATGGGAGATATGTATGGTTATGGATGGGCGACAGTACCGGATGGACCGCATAAAGGAGAACCTCTCCTCACCGACGACGGTTATGTGAAGCTGACAGATAACGTTAAAATTGGTAATTACAACCCGGATTTCATGGTTGGTATATCCAACACGTTATCATATAAGAACTTCGTTTTGAATATGCTGATCGACTGGCGCCTGGGGGGCCAATTCTACTCCTATGTTGCAAGGAACCTCCTCAGCGATGGTCGTACCCAGGTCACAGTTCCGGGCCGCGACGCTAAAACCGGCGGGTTGCCCTGGAATGATGGCACCGTGGACCGCCATGATGGTATGATCCTCTACGGTTATGTTGAGGAAAGCCCCGGAAAATATGTGTTGAATACAAAGATCACAGATCCGGAAAACTATTACGGCAATATTTACTGGGATTTCTTAGGCCGTTCAACTTTCGATGCCACTTTTGTAAAATTGAGAGAAGTATCACTGACCTACAATTTTACAAAGAAGACATTGGGAAGACTGCCGGTTAGCAACCTGTCAGTGGCGTTCATTGCACGCAACCTGTTCACCTGGACGGCTGCCGAGCAGGGATATGATCCTGAAACCGCTATTGCTATTTCCAGTTCCGGTTTCTCTCAGGGTGTTTCAACCTGGGGATTACCTTACACCCGTTCTTACGGTTTGAAACTCGGATTTAATTTCTAAATCATTTAATCTTATGGTTATGCAACGCATACCTGTTTTATTAACGATAATATTATTCGGTGCATTCCTGGGATCCTGCACGAAAGGCCTGGAAGAAATGAATATTAACCCGAATGAATCTGTGAATACAAACCCTGAGTTCCTGCTATCCAATGTGCTGATAGCAACAGCTTATGGTTACCAGAAAGATGCTTACTGGGATAAACCTGCTTCCGCAGGCAGGTACATCACGATGGTGCGCAACGAAGGGAACGATAAATTCAGCTGGAGCCCTCAAAGCTGGGATGATTATTATTCCCGGTTATCTACCAACTATGTGATGATGGATATAGCTACCAAGCAAGGCCAGTTGCAATATCTCCCTATCGGCAAGATACTGGAGGCGTTCAACTTTGCTTACTTAACAGATCTGTATGGAGACGTTCCCTATACCGATGCCCTGAAGCTGAAAGAGAACAGGAACCCTTATCCGAAATATGACCAGCAGAAAGACATCTATCCTGCATTGTTAAAAACGCTGAAGGATGCGAATGATCAGTTGGCGACTACTACTGTTGCTATTCCGAAAGCCTACGATCCTATGTATGGCGGCGTTTATATGAAATGGCGCAAGCTGGCCAATTCGCTCCGTTTACGCATGCTGTTGCGTATTTCCAAGAACTATCCTTCTGCTTTCACAGAGATGCAGGAAATTGTGAACAATCCTTCCAAATATCCCATTTTCGAAGGCAACGAGGACAATGCGGAAGTAGCGTATATAGACGGAACAAAGGATAACTTCTGGCCAGGAAGCAACGAGGCAAACGATTTCAGCGAGTTCGACAAACGCAAACCCAGTAAAGAGATCGTAGATGCCTTATTACAACGAAACGATCCTCGTCTGCAGGTTTGGATCGCCCCACGGGATAACCCGGCAGGCGGAACTGTTGATAAAAACCTTTATGTAGGCGTGCCTAATGCTGTTCCTGCACCCTACGATTACAACGGCGGGGCGGCATTTGTATCCAGGCTCTCGGCAATGTTTAATACCAAAGTGCACCCGATGGTTAAAGCCAGCCTGATCACTTATGCCGAAGTATGTTTTACGCTTGCAGAAGTAGCACAGGCAGGTAAAGTGAATGTTCCGGGCAAAACTGCCGAAGCGCTTTATTACGCAGGCATCCGTGCAAATATGAAATACTACGGCGTTGAACAGAAAGCGGATGATGACAAGTATTTCGACCAGCCGGCTGTTAAATACAACGGGACCCTGGAGCAACTGATCGTACAGAAATGGATCTCCAATTTCCTTAAAGGCGCTGAAGGCTGGTTCGATCACCGCCGCACAGGCTTTCCAAAATTTGTACTTGGCCCGAGCGCTGCTTATAAATCCATACCAACCAGGTATCTGTACCCGTCGGGCGAATGGAACCTGAACAGGGACCAATACCAAAAAGCGTTAACGGTCTTTGGAGAAGATAAACTATTTACCCTCATGTGGTACCTGAAGTAAGTGTATAACGAGTCAATCCTTTAAAAGCAGGTGGCTGCCGGCCGCCTGCTTTACTTCCCGGTTTAGCTATGCACAAAGCCAACGGCCAGATGGAAACCGAAAAAAATAGCTTATCGCTCGTATAGAACAACACGCGAATTATACGACGGCTTCGACCTGGAAAAACAGGCGAACGGGGAAAATATCCTGAAGAACAGATAGCTTCAGGCTAAACCAAAATCTTAGTGATCCATGAAAAGACTACTGGCTATAGTATTATTGTTTCCGTTGTATTGTTGGGCTGTTGATTTCCGGCAGGTGACTATTGTTGCAAAAGAGAACAACATCGCTGCGCAGGTATTGAAGGAAGAAGTATTTAAACGCACAGGCCTGCAATGGAATATTTCTGCCCGCCGGCCTGGCAACGGCAATACCATCATATTCACAACTGGCAAAGGAAAGCCGGAGTCTTACCATGTTTATTACAATGATGGATCTGTTTTTATTGAAGGTGCAGATACCCGCGGCCAGCTATTTGGCGCAGGTTACCTGTTACGCATATTGCAGTACAGTGAACAATCAGTCAGTTTTCCTTCCGGCCTGGATGTTTCCGCTTCTCCGGATAAACCTGTGAGAGGTCACCAGATCGGCTACCGCAACCTGGCCAATTCTTACGATGGCTGGTCGCCGGAGCAATACGAACAATATATCAGGGAGCTGGCGATCTTCGGCACGAACAGCATAGAAGCGATCCCTTTTATGCCGGCTTCCCCGCATTTCAAACTCTCGTCGAGGGACATGAATGCCAGGATCAGTGGTTTCTGCAAGAAATATGACCTGGATTTCTCAGTGTGGACACCGGCATCTTTCGACCTGCACGACACGGCTAAACGCAGTTTCTTCCTGCGGCAGTTCGACACCCTGTTCAGGGAGTCGCCAAGGTTGGATGCCGTATTTTTCCCCGGTGGCGACCCTGGCGACAATCCTCCGGAACTGGTGATCCCATTGCTGGAAGAGTTGTCCGCTCCTCTTAAACGTTATCATCCCAAAGCGCGCATCTGGTTGTCGTTGCAGGGGTACGATTCTATTAAATGTTCCTATGTCTATTCCTATTTAGATCAGAAAAAACCGGCATGGCTGGGAGGTATTGTAGTAGGCCCTTCCAGCCCCTCGCTGGAAAGTACAAGGGCTGCCATTCCCGCTCAATATAAGATCCGCCACTACCCGGATATCACCCACAACGTGAGATGCGATTATCCTGTCAGTTGGTGGGACCCAGCTTTTGCCTTTACACTGGGCAGGGAAGCCATTAATCCCCAACCAGTCTACTATGCGAATGTCTATCGTTTTATCGCTCCGTATATGGATGGGTTTATCAGCTACTCCGATGGGGCGCACGACGACCTGAACAAGGTTGTCTGGAGCTTGTTGGGCTGGGATGCGAAGATGGATGAACATACTATCCTGCAACAATATGCGAACTTCTTTTTCAGCTCGCCGGTCAGGGAGCTGGCGGCAGATGGTATACTGGCGCTGGAAAGGAACTGGGAAGGAGCCATAAGGGATAACGGCGGCATACGCGCTACGCTGGCGCTCTGGCAGCAACTGGAAAAGGAGCATCCATCCCTGTCCGGCAACTGGCGCTGGCAGATGTTGGTGCTGAGAGCTTATTACGATGCTTATACCAGGGAACGCGCCATCAGGGAAGCCGACCTGGAAACCGCCGCCAATAAAGCCCTGCTTTCTGCAAAAGATCCGATGGGAAAAGCAGAGAAGATCCTGCAACAGGCGGATACTCCTGTATACCCTGAATGGAGGAATAAGATCATCGCGTTATGCGACAGCCTGTATAGATCTATAGCACTTCAAACCAGCGTGAAAAAATACAAGGCAGCCGGACCAGAAAGGGGAACTATACTGGATTTCCTCGATCGGCCGCTGAACAACCGCTGGTGGCTGGAAGATAAATTCAAATACATACGCACACTCCCCGCAGCCGAACAACGCAAGTCGTTAGACACGCTCGCCAGGTGGGAGGACCCAGGCCCCGGCAGTTTTTATGACGATATTGGAAATGTGTCCAAGTCGCCGCATGTGGTCAGGCCTGAAGACTGGCATACCGATCCGCTGATGCAACGCAGCGATGTGCCGGGCTTCGATTGGTGGGATGGAGGGATGAGCCGGAAACGGCTTTCCTGGATGGTGAGCATGCGCTGGCCTTCCGCGTTGCGGTACGATCACCTGGATCCTGCTGCCAGATACATGATCCGTGTTACAGGCAATGGCGAATGTCTTTTGAGGGCAAACGGCGTTCGTTTGCAACCAGCCTTATATAACAAAGGAATAGGAGAACTGAAGGAATTCCCGGTACCTGTTTCATTATCTCAGACCGGCGCTCTGCTCCTGACATTCGACAGTATTGATGAAGAACATTTAAACTGGCGACAACATTCAAGGGTCACCGAAGTGTGGCTGATCAAACTATAAACTTACTGGCATGAAGAAATCTTGTTTTTTAGCGGCTGGCCTGCTGTTTTCGTGTGCTGCCTATGCCACGCCCGATCTGCCCTTTATCCAGGCGGTATCGGTGAAATACACCGTTCCTGCGGGCTTACAGATGATCAAGGTGATCACGGATTATAACGATAATGTACATGTACTGACCACGCAAGGTTTCTATCGTGTTAGCGGCAATGAGCTGGTAAAAGATCTCCGGTTCCGTCCCCTGGCCCAAAAGATCCCGGTAGATGTTACCACGCAGGAAACCAGCGGACATCTTTACTATCTCTATCCCGATAAATGCCTGACAAATGGGTATGCAGGAATTCCCTACATTAATCTGCCAACCGGGAAGTTTAACAAGGTAGTGGTAGATGAAAAAGGAAGGATGTTGCTGGCAGGAAATAACGCACTGGCGCTGGCAACAGGCAAGGAGTTAAAGGATTTGCCATTTGTGGATGGCATCAGGAAATTGCAGGTTTATAAAGGTACTTTTTACCTGCTGACGAATAACGCAGTTTACCGCTTTGATGAGAGCAGATTTGTTCCCGTGCATAAAGTGAATGGAGTTACAGACTTTGCCTTTAAAGGAGATGATATCGTACTGAGTACATCGAACGGTTATTACACGGTGAACAGGCAGTCGGGCGACAGCAGTACCGGTCTCCGGACGCGGGTACCGGTACCGGATATACGAAACCTCCTGGTAGTGAACGACCATGTATGGGCAGGTACGCCTGAAGGTGCCTTTGCGGAAGCCGATAAGGGAACCTACCGTTACTATGCGTCACGCCGATGGATAGACCAGGATACTGTGAAAAGCATGGCCGCAGTAAGTAACGGTGACGTATATATCCTGACGCCAACAGGTTTGAATAAAATTGCATTCATAAAACATACATTGGCTGAGAAAGCCGCATTCTTTGAACGCAAGATCAGGGAACGTCATATCCGTTATGGGTTCATAGCCAACGTTCACCTGAACCCGCCCGGCGATGTAGGCTCCGCTGAAATGGCAGATACAGATAATGACGGGCTATGGAGCAGTTTTTACCTTGGCAGCCAGGCTTTCAGGTACGCCACTACGCACGACCCGGTAGCGAAACGATATGCCTGGGAAACCTGGGAGGCATTTGAACGGATCTTATCGGTGAACCAGATCAAAGGCTTCCCTGCCAGGACGTTCGAAAGGAAAGGGTACAAGAACTCAGATCCTGAAAGATGGAGAGAATCGCCCGATCCGGAATGGGAGTGGAAAGGGCATACCAGCAGCGACGAATTTGTAGGGCATATCTGGAGCGCCGCCGTAACCTATGAAATGGTTGCAGAAACACCGGAAGAAAAACAGCGGGTGACCGACTTCGTGGATAAGATCATGACGCATATCATTGATCATAAATATACCCTCGTTGATATTGATAACAAGCCAACCCTCTGGGCAAGATGGAATCCCGAGTACATTAACTGGTATCCCACAACCATTGGCGACCGCCGCTTAGGCAGCACTACGATCATGGCAGGGTTGCAACTCGCGTATAAACTTACGGGCAAGGAAAAATATAAAACAGAGGCATTTAAGCTGATCAATAAATATGGTTACCTGAAGAATATTATGATCGATTACCGCACCATCAAACCGACCGCAGGTTATTTTCACCAGGGCATTGATATGGGAAGCGACAGCTGGAACCACTCTGATGATGAAATGGCATTCCTTACCTACTGGGTGTTATACAGGTATGCATTTAATGACGAATTAAAAGCGAAATATAAAGAGGCGATAAGAAACCATTGGGAGATAGAGAAGCCTGAAAAGAACGCAGTCTGGAACCTGATCACTATGGCTACCGCCGGCGATTTTGATGCAGATGCAACCATGTGGTGGCTGAAAGGTTTTCCTATGGACCTGATCACCTGGAAGATCACTAATTCAAGGCGCCATGATATCACCTTATTACCGCATAACTTCCGCAACCAGACAACAGAAGTATTGTTACCGTTAGACGAGCAGCCTGTACACCGTCATAATGCCAATGCATTTACGCTGGACGGCGGACGGAACGGCGAATCAGAACTGGCGGGTGATGAATTCCTGCTTCCATACTGGATGGCCAGGTATCTCAAAGTAATAGAGTAAGAACGGAACCAGGAAGCAAAGGTTTTTTGTTATTGAAGCATTAAGACATCAGTATCATCTTCAGTGAGTACTAAATTATTGAGTGAGCTGTTTAGTATCTCCCTGTTCTTCTCTCTTGTTTTAATTGCTTCGGGACAAAAACCTTTGCTTCCTGTTCTTTTTTACGTTTGTACGGCAACGGTGTAACGGCACAGATATTGAAGCCATCCATATAAAACTTGGTGTATGGACGCAAAAAAGCTCTTCGGAGTATTACTTACGTTACTTGGAACAGTTGGCTTGATTTACGCTGGGTATGGCTTTGTAAAGCAGACCCTGCATTGGAGGGAACTATTGGTAACCGCTTCTATCGGCCTCGTCTTTTTCGGATCAGGTATAGCATTGCTGAAAACAACTTCCGATACCCCATAACCTGCTTGTTACCTGCCCCATCATTTTGTTGAATTTTGCCCTCAATTTTGCCCCGGCCCCCGATTATGAAGCAACAATTACAGGGTGACTGTTGTTTGTTGTATACCCGTCTTTTCAACCAATTAAATACTGATAAAAATTAGTTGAAAGGCTGATAAAGGTCAGCTTCCGGTAAACCGGATATGGGTACTTTTGTAAAGCGAACAACAGGTACTACTATTTAATGATTTTTCACACGTAAAAAATTTGCAGGTATGGAACAGGTATTTAAAGATAAAGTAGCATTGGTTACAGGAGCGGGTTCCGGTATTGGAGCTGAAATTGCGAAATTGTACGCAACCGGCGGAGCCAAAGTGATTGTCAGCGATGTAGCAGAAGAGCATGCGAAAAATATTGTGGCAGCTATTAAGGAAAAAGGAGGTGAGGCAACCTTTGTGAAATGTGATGTAAGCAACCCGGAGGAGTGCAAAGCATTGGTTGATAAAACTGTGTCGACCTACGGGCGACTGGATATTGCATGCAATAACGCCGGTATCGGCGGCGAGTTGAACCCGATAGCAGATCACAGCATCGAGATGTATAAAAAAGTGATTGATATAAATCTCAACAGCGTGTTTTATGGCATGAAATACCAATTGCCGGCAATGCTGAAAAACGGGGGAGGAGCGATCGTTAATATTTCTTCCATTCTTGGATTGGTTGGTACCGCCAACTCACCGGCCTATGTAGCGGCAAAGCATGGAGTGATAGGGTTAACTAAAGCAGCAGCAATAGAATATTCGGCCAAAGGCGTGCGGGTGAACGCTGTATGTCCCGGCTACATTGATACGCCCATTCTTGACGGCCTGCAACCTGAGGTAAAGGCCGCCCTGGTTAAGTTACATCCCATCGGCAGACTTGGAAAAGCCGCCGAAGTAGCTGAAATAGTAGGTTGGCTGAGTTCCGATAAAGCATCCTTTGTAACAGGCGGTTTCTATACCGTAGATGGTGCATACACTTCTCAATAACCAAAACGATCTGATGATATTATAACAGGGGCTTCAAAACATATTTGAAGCTCCTTTTTTATTCCCGCCTTACCGCTGATCATATAACTGGCATGCCCCAACTTTTTTTTATTATTTTTCGTTAGACCAAAATAAATTCCACATGCCTGTTTCTCGTCGCCGGTTTATTAACAACACTGCTAAACTGATGGCCGGTACCGCTGTACTGTCGCCGCTCCTGGTACATGGTAAATTCAACTCCCCCAATGAAGTGATCCGGGTTGCACTGATAGGTTGCCGCAACATGGGCTGGGGCGATCTGCAGAATGCGATCAGACAGCCGGGTGTCGAATGTATCGCGCTCTGTGATGTAGATGATAATATACTGAATAACCGGGCTGCCGAAATAAACAGGGAAACGGGTAAAACTCCCCGAACGTACAAGGATTTCCGGCAACTCCTGGAGAATAAAGACATAGATGCAGTGATCATCGGAACGCCTGATCACTGGCATTGCCTGCCATTTGTTTATGCCTGTGAAGCTGGGAAAGATGTGTATGTAGAGAAACCATTGGCGAACAGCATTGCAGAATGCGACGCGATGGTAAAAGCTGCCAGGAAATACAACAGGGTTGTACAGGTAGGTCAGCAACAAAGAAGTGGTCCGCACTGGATCAATGCCATGAACCTTATCAAATCCGGGAAACTCGGGCAGCTGAGAAAAGTTGATATCTGGGCGAATTTCAATTATGGAACCGGGGCTCCCAAAGTGCCGGACAGCAATCCGCCGGCGGGAGTGGACTTCAACTTCTGGCTGGGGCCAGCGCCCCAGCGCAGCTTCAATAGCGCCCGCTTTCATGGTTCCTGGCGTATGTTCTGGGATTATGGCGGGGGACTGCTCACAGACTGGGGAGTACATTTATTGGACATCGCTCTATGGGCCCGCGATATCAACGTTATGCCCCGGGCGGTGATGGCTACAGGAGGAAACTTTGCCTTCCCGGACCGGGATCACGAAACCTTCGATACCATGAACGTCATCTACCAGCACAATGATTACCTGGTTAACTGGTCTCATACCGCTGGTACGCAAAATGGCCCCTATGGCCGCTCTTATGGTTTAGCGTTTATAGGCAACGATGCCACTATGGTCATAGACCGGAACGGGTGGGAGCTGATGCCGGAATGGGATGAGCAGGCAAAGAAACCTAAGACCGCTCCCATTGACAAGCAATCAGGCGGCGAATCTCACGAGCTGCACATGAAAAATTTCCTGGAATGTATCAAAAGCCGGAAAGATCCTGCATGTACGATCGAAAACGGCAGCCTGGTGGCGAAACATGCTCATGCAGGCAATATCGCGCTGCGGACGCAATCAAGGTTGGTATGGGATGCCGGCGCTAACAACTTTGTGCATAACAACGCCGCCAACAACCTGATAAAACCAAAATACAGGCAACCGTGGATATTTCCCCAAGTCTGACGTAGCTCCTTTGTAAGCAGCTCACGCCATGCGTTGCAAGCCTTCGCCCATTGAAGCTCCCTGGAGTTTAGCCGCCAGGAAGGGCTCCAGGATTATCTTTGCCCAAACGATGGTGCAGAATACCGCTTTTACAGCATAAGGCTCCACATAGGTACGTGCGATCCAGTAAGGAGTGATCAGGTCGGTAGAAGAGAAGGAAGTAAAGATCAGCGTAAGCCATACAAGTACGGTATTGACCCGGTTGACCGGTTGGGTAAAATACCAGATGGCCACGCCGGTTAACGCTACGATATAGGTTGGCGATTCTCCTTTATGATTGAAAATAACCACCCAGATAAGGGCGGATGCCAACATGCTTAAGTTATAACGATGATCGCGTTTAATGAACAGCCAGAGGATCGGCAGCGCATAAAGCACGGCTCCCGTCAGTACAAACAGTTGCTTATTGATCTCCATGCCAAACCAGGTATGCCACCAGCCCATCACCGAAACGCCGAAAGAAGCGGAGTAATCATTTGCCAGCAGGTGCCCCCAGCTTTTGTACAGGAATATAAACTGGTCGACAGAAATCACCGCAAGCGGCATGATTGCAATTACGGCTGTCCAGAATACAGTATAAAGCGCGGCTTTCCAACGTTGCGGATATAGGAGGAACAGTGATAACGCCACGATCCCGAATATCTTGATGTAAATAGTTATCACCAGCAGCAATGCGGCCAGCCAGAGTTTTTTGTTCTCCATTGCATGCCAGGCCAGTATGAAAAAACCGGTGATAAACACGTTGATCTGTGAGCTGGTTAATGCGATCATCATTTCTATCGCTAAAAACAACAGCATCAGCGAACGCCTGTTCTCAGCCACAGGAAGTTTCCTGACAGCAATAATGAAAACGATCACATTCATGAGGTTCCAGCAGATCAGGCCGGGAAGATCGGGAAGCCAGTAGAAAGCACCCATCCACAACGCAAATGAAGGACTGTATTTATACAGGTCGTAATATTCAGCCGGGTATAAAATATACAGATCCTGGTTATGGATCAGGTGAGCAAAGGACTGGCGGAAGATGACGAAATTGTTATATCGCGTCCATCTTTCCATGTCCTGGGATGAAAGCCAGGAGTGAAAAGAAATGGCTACCGCCATGATAAGAAATAGCAGGTAAAGGTATTTCACAGGGATCTTACTGGCAAAATTGGCAATTTTGCCCCATCTGCCGGCATTGGAAGTGCTCTGCATGGTGACGTTGTTATTATAACAGTTGTTAGGAATCTGGTATTGGTTTGCGTAGCAGTGCTCTTATTATTCCACGCATCCAATCATTAATTTCGCGACCGCAAAACTAGCCATTTCTGTGAGAAAATAAAATCGGGGAGCCGCCTTCATGCGATATAATCGCAGGGCTACGGCGCCTGCATGCTGGTTGCATTTATAATCCTTTTCTTGTTGATATGGCTTTTAAGCACCGTTTACATATTGAAAATTATAAAATATTTCAATATTGCAGGATGAGGGAATAATTGCCTATTTTGCGTGGAATTATTGTCAACCAACGGATCGACAGACGAACTTTTTCTATACCCCTGTTACTGTTTTCTTATCAACCCTCATCTGCACGCAAGCTCAATAACCATAAAGCATAAATACTACAACCAGCTATGTTAAGACGAATTTTTGCAAGTTTGGCTGCGGCCTGCTTGATTGTAAATCTGCCTTTAATTCCCGTTCTCGCCCAGCAATCTTACAAAATGCAACCTGTTGCCATTCAGTCGAGATGGGCCAAAGAAGTAGCTCCGGACAATTCATTGCCCGACTATCCCCGTCCGCAAATGGAAAGAAAAGAATGGAAAAACCTGAACGGGTTATGGGATTATGCTATTACCCCGGCCACGGCAACAAAAGCCCCGGCAAAATACGATGGGAAGATACTGGTGCCTTTTCCGCTGGAATCGGCCCTTTCAGGGGTTAAAAAAACACTGACGCCGGATCAGCGGCTTTGGTATCATACAACCGTGGATATCCGGAAATCAGGCAACGAAAAAATACTGTTGCATTTCGGGGCTGTCGACTGGCAAACAGATGTCTGGGTAAACGATCAGAAAGCAGGAACGCATACCGGCGGGTATACGGAATTCTCTTTCGATATCACCAACCTGGTGAAAAACGGCAGCAACAGTATTGTATTGAAAGTTTACGACCCGTCCGACAAGGGAGTGGGCCCCCATGGCAAACAGGTATTGGCGCCGGCCAATATCTATTATACCCCCAGCTCCGGTATCTGGCAAACGGTATGGCTGGAAAATGTTCCCGTTCAGTATATCTCCGACCTCCTCCTCACCCCCGACATCGACCAGCAGACCCTTAACGTGGTTGTTGAAGCCCCACAGGGAATGAGCGTGGAAGTCGCCGCAAGCCTTGCCGGCAAGCCCGCCGGAAGCATCAAGGGCGCTGCTAATACCCCGCTCCGGCTAAAGATTGCGGATCCTCAATTATGGACCCCGGCCAATCCTACGCTTTACGACCTTTCTGTAAAACTGCTTAAAGATGGTAAAATAGCAGACGAAGTGAAAAGCTACTTCGGTATGCGGAAAATATCTGTAGCAAAAGACGGGAAAGGACAAGACCGCATCTTCCTCAACAACAAACCTTATTTTAACCTGGGAACCCTCGACCAGGGCTTCTGGCCCGATGGACTCTATACTGCGCCAACAGATGAAGCGCTGGCATTTGATATCCGCGCCGTCAAGGCAATGGGATTTAACACCATACGCAAACACATCAAAGTAGAACCTGCCCGCTGGTATTACTGGGCTGATAAACTGGGAATGCTGGTCTGGCAGGATATGGTTAGCCCTAACCACGGTTTGCCGGCCGGCGCCAAACCTGCATTCGAACAGCAATGCAGGGAAACCATCGCGCAGCTGCGAAATCATCCGAGTATCGTTACCTGGGTATTGTTCAACGAAAAATGGGGACAGTACGATCAACAACGACTAACCGAATGGATGAAACGTACCGATCCTTCCAGGTTGGTGAACGGTCATTCAGGCGAATATCTCTATGTCAATGAAAAGTTGCGGAGTCCAAGCCCTAACGCCTATGTAAGCGCTGATATGACGGACGTGCACAGCTACCCTAATCCCATGGATGCGTTGCATATCCCGGGGAAGGCCCGGGTGCTGGGCGAATTTGGAGGGATAGGCGTGTTTATCCCCGAGCATCAGTGGAACACCAACAGCGCCTGGGGATATATTACAGAAAAACCGGCAGCGCTGAAAGCAAAATACAGCATCATGAACCAGCACCTGCAACTGTTGGAGCGCCAGGGCCTTTCCGGCAGCATTTATACCCAACCTTTCGATGTGGAAGGAGAACAGAATGGTCTCATCACCTACGACAGGGAAGTGGTAAAAATTCCTTTCGCCGTGCTACGGAAAATTCATGCACCGTTAAATCCAGATATGGGCGCAATGCCGGACATCACGGCCGCCGACGCCGACCTTACTGATCCAACTGAAACTTACAGCCAGCTGTTGCAACAGTATATTGATGGAGATAAATCGCCGGCCTTCCTTCGTAAAATGGCCATGTACGCCGTGCAGGCAGGCGATAAAGACGCCGCCTCCCTCGCCGGCCAGGATTACTTCAAACAGGTAAAACCGCCCTACACCGACGATGATCTGCGTTATGCAATGCAAGTCACAGGAAGCACCAGGGACACCGGTTTCCGGATCATCGTCTCTAACGCCGAAGCAATAGATAAGGCAATGGGCGCCCGGCAATCGACCGTTAAGATCATGAACCTCCTTTACCAGGATCTTATTGCACCATCCATCCCTGAACAAAACGCCAATCCCGATTGGGCAGCGATATACGAAACCTTAAAACCTTACGGCGCAGCAGGAGACGAGATCTATCTGCGCGCCAAAACAATCTATCTCCTGAATAAACAAGACAAAGCCAGCTTTATTCCTGTCGCGAAAGAGTACCTGTCTAAGTACGGCCAATACTCCAGCGGAAGCGAACGGCGACGAATAGAAGCTCTCCTCGCGAATTAGCTCACGCGGTGGGTTTCACGCAAAGGGTTTCACGCAAAGGAGCAAAGGAGCAAAGAAGCATAAGATATTTTTTTAAGGATAAAAGAAAGCAAAGGGAGCGGAGATTATGTTATCATACAATCTCCGCTCCCTTTGCTTTCTTAAAATTCGCTTCTGTCAAAATTCCTTTGCTTCTTTGCTCCTTTGCTCCTTTGCGTGAAACCCTCTGCGTGAACCCCCGAGCCAGAGGAGGGTGTTTAGTATCAGCCTGTTTTGGACTTCGTTATCGAAGGTATGGGACAGGTCCTGGTTGGTATGATGCTCGTAGTCTATATCATTGTGCCCCATGTTGAAATAAACCATCCTGTAGTTCCTGTTGGTCCATACAACGGGATAGTAGCCGCTATGCCATATCTCATGTTGTTTGGGGCCCGTGCCTAACGGGAAGCTGGTTGAATCTATTGCCAGCAGGATCTGTATATCTTTATTCTTTCTCAGGTCGTTGCTCCATCGGTACCATTCGTTAGGCGATGCGCTGAAAGTTTTGGGAAGCCCTTTTGTTACAGGGTGTTTGCTTTCAACTCTCAGTACTGCGCTGGTTGGACGCCAGGTGTTGGAACCATACTGCCCCGAACCCAGGAAGGTTTCATGATACCAGTCCCAGTTCTGGGGGAACATAGATGGAGTAAGCGCGAATGCGGAAAAGTGAAAACCCATCCAGGCGCCGTTATTTTCCATGTACTGCCGGAATGCCGCCCGTTGCGCGGAGTCTTCCGGCCTGGTATCCAGGAATATCACTACCTGGTATTTTTTCAGGAATTCGGGATTCAGGTTTTTCCAGTTGTTGGTTGAATCATAACGGAAATTATACTTTGCCGCCATTTCAGGAAACCATTTATTAGCCTCATGCACAAAACTGATATGCGCCTGGTCGCTTTTCCCTGTGTAAAAAGCGATTACATTGAATTTGGGCGTTTGTGCATGTACGTTAGTGAAAAGCAGTAAGCCTGCCAGCAAACAGGTGAGTGAGTGGAATTTTAGCTTCATATCGTGGTTATAATTGAAACAAAATAAAGTAATTTTAGGTGATTTCATACGAGTCCTGTCAGGCAGGTTTTACAGGCTTAACCCGGTAAGGGGAAAATACGACAGATGGTTATTTATTGATTATCAAATTGTTATGTGATTGTTGTCGTATTTCACCATCAAGATTGTCGCTTTTGCACCTCCTGAATTTTTCCCAGCTAGATATCTTTGTGTCATCGTTCATTGTTCACCTACAAGAATTTGAATTATGCAGAAAATTTCTCCTTCTCTCTGGTTTAATGACAATGCCCAGGAAGCGATTGACTTCTATTTAACCGTATTTAAGCAAGGTAAAATTGTTAACTCATCCTACTACGGAGAGAATGCGCCACTGCCTAAAGGAACCTTACTGGCAGCCACTTTCCAGTTGGAAGGATTGGAATTTGTTGCCATTAATGGCGGGCCTGTCTTTTCTTTTACCGAAGCGATTTCTTTCACCATTAACTGTGAAACACAGGAAGAAGTGGATTATTATTGGGAGAAACTGACAGCAGATGGAGGAAAAGAAAGCCAATGCGGTTGGTTGAAAGATAAGTTTGGTCTGTCCTGGCAGGTGGTTCCTACCATCCTCAACAGGTTAATAGCAGACAGTGATAAAGAAAAAGCCGGCAGGGCAATGCAGGCAATGATGAAAATGAAAAAAATAGATATATCGGTTTTGGAAAAAGCTTATAAGGGCGAATAGCCGGTTAGCGTTTCTCTCCCTCAAAATTTATCAGCCAGTGATGTCCGTACTGGTCGGTTAATGTACCAAACAATGCGCCCCAATGAGTGGGCTGCAATGGATAAGTAACAGTTCCATTTACTGATAGTTTTTTATAATAGACTTTTGCTTCACTTGCAGAGCTGCAGTTAAGATATAGCGACACGCTATTGCCTGATGTCAGCCCTGCGTCGGGCACCATGTCTGTACCTGCAATCACCAGCGCATCATTTGTCAGGCAACCATGCAGCACGAAATCCTGCATATAGTCAGGCAACTCGTCCGACATCGGTGAATCCGCCACTGTTTGCAGGACCAATTCCCCGCCCAGGCATGACTTATAGAAACTCAGCGCCTGCCGACAGTTACCATTAAACGTAAAATAAGTATAGATACAGCTCATGCTATCATTCATTGATCAGTACAAAGGTCGTTATAGCCCGGCGTTCTGACGGGGGGAGATAGCGACAATTCACAGGCATTTTTTGCCAATGTTTACTATATATAAGAGCTATGATACACATTTCCATTTTAGTACCACTGGGCCGTTGTAGCGTCGCCAATATCGAGAGCAGTTACCAGATCCTTTCGGAAGTCAATTCAGTCCTGGAAGCACAGCAACGCAATTCATTGTTTAAAATTGAATTAGTGGGGAACGGAGACCAGATCCCGCAACGCGACGATCAGTTTATGGTAGCCCCAGACCGGCATCTTGACGAAGTTCCGCACACCGACCTGATCTTGATCCCGTCGCTGCAAGGTGAAATTCCACATATGCTCGATGCAAACAGGGAACTGGTTCCCTGGATCAGGAAACACTATCACCAGGGCGCTTCCGTGGCCAGCCTATGCCTCGGCGCTTTCCTGCTTGCAGACACAGGATTGTTAAACGGAAAACAATGTACCACTCACTGGAAATGGGCGGAAACTTTCAGGAAGATGTATCCTGGTATTGAACTGCGCGATGAAAAGATTATCACAGAAGATGGAAGGATATTTACCAGTGGCGGCGCATTCTCTTATCTCAATCTCCTCATCTACCTGGTAGAAAAATATGCAGGCCGGGATATGGCTGTTGCAATAGCAAAGGCCTACGCCATCGAGATGAACAGGCCCGGTCAATCGGCTTTCATGATATTCGAAGGACAGAAAGCGCATAAGGATGAAAAGATAAAAATGGCGCAGGAATTTATAGAAAAAGGATTCAGGGAAAAGATCTCCGTAGGCCAGCTGGCAGATATGACAGCCATCAGCCGGCGCTCTTTTGAAAGACGGTTCAAGAAGAATACAGGCAACACAGTAGTGGAATACATCCAGCGGATCAAAATTGAGGCGGCAAAACGCGATTTCGAATCCAGCGATAAAACCATCAATGAAGTGATCAGCGATGTTGGCTATATCGATTCCAAAGCATTCAGGACTATCTTCAAACGTATAACAGGGCTTACACCCATGGAATACAGGAATAAATTTAACAGGCAGGTGCTGGAAGAAGAAGTGGAGTAAGGGAATTTCTGAGGGGCAAACAGTTGCAAGTCATATATTTGCAGCGATCGTAAATCCTCAGTATGTATAAGACAATTTCCCTTTTTTTCGGGCTATTGCTTGGAAATCACTTGTTCGCACAACAGCAATATGAATTGAGCAGCGGCTGGAAGTGCAGTATTGCTTCAGCTGTAAAAATAAACGGAGAACAACTTTCAGTGCCATCAGCTGCACTGACCGACTGGCAGCCGGCCACTGTTCCAGGAACAGTGCTCACCACCCTGATCAACAACAAACAGGTTCCCGATCCCATGTTTGGGATGAACAATGAAAAGATCCCGGATATTTATCATACTGGCAATGCCCGGTATACCTATTGGTTTGTGAAAGATTTTAAAGAACTGCCGCCCGCCGGAGATGGCCAGGTATGGCTGCATTTCAGGGGAGTGAACGAGGGCTGCGATATCTTCCTCAATGGTCATCGCCTTACTGCTGCCACACATCACGGCGCTTATCTCCGGCAGTCATTCAACATCACCCCATGGCTGAAACAAAATGGCGATAACCGGGTAGCTGTTATCGTATATCCCCCGCCATTCCCGGGCAACCCGAATGGTGGCCAGGGCGGCGACGGCGCCATTGCCAAAGGAGTAGGACCACAGTACACCGCCGGTTGGGACTGGATACAGCCCATGCGCGACCGGAACACCGGTATCTGGGATAAAGTATTTATAGAAAGAACAGGCGCTGTGCGCATTAAAGATCCGCATATCGTTACCCTGGTTCCGGGAGTGCGTAAACCCGGCCTTGCCCAGGCGCCTGCCGATGTTAAAGTATCGGCAACCCTGGAAAACAGTTCTTCCCGCTCTATCAGCGGTACGCTGAAATATACTATCGATAATACTACGGCAAGCGCTAAAGTGACGCTGCCGGCTCACGCCACTGTAACAGTTGCCTTACCTGGCCTGCAGGTGAAGCAACCAAAACTCTGGTGGCCGCACGGGTATGGAGAACAATATCTTTACCAGTCATCCCTTCAGTTCATAGATGCGGCGGGTAAGCAGCAATCTGCAAATACTATCCCTGTCGGCATCCGGGAGATACAAACCTCCTGGAACCCGCATACCAACAGCCGCGAGGTAGCAGTGAACGGCCAGAAGATCTTTATCAAAGGCGGTAACTGGATCACCTCCGATGCGCTTTTCCGTTTTTCGGCCGAACGATATGATGCGGAAGCGCGCTTCCATCGCGATATGAACCTGAACCTCATCCGGATCTGGGGAGGAAGCCTCACAGAAAGGCCTGAGTTTTTTGCCGCCTGCGACAAATACGGATTGCTGGTCTTCCAGGATTTCTGGATGTCGGGCGATTGCAACGGGCGCTGGTTGGATCCGATGAAGAAAGAAGATCAATGGACCCGGCGCCAATACCCGGATGATCATAACCTCTTCCTGGAAAGCGTTGCCGACCAGATCAAAATGATCCGCAATCATCCTTCCCTGGCGTTCTGGTGCGGAGGAAACGAGATCACGCCCCCAGCCGATATCCTTGCTGCCATGAAAGATAGCCTCATACCGAAGCTGGACGGGACCCGTTACTTTTTCGATTACTCGAATTCCGATAGTATGTCATATAACCACATCGGCGGGAACGGAGATGGGCCATACGGCATTCAGCCAATTTCTGTTTTCTGGGGCGAACGTACTTTTCCTTTCAACTCGGAAGTGGGATCGGTTGGAACCGGCGATTATGAATCGCTGCAACGTTTCCTGCCAAAGGAAAACCTGGTAGTGCCGGCAACCGGCAAAGGGAAACTGGACCCGGTTTGGGATTATCATAAATACATTTCCTATAACCAGCATATAGACCCTTACGGGGCAACCAATGATCTGAGAGAATGGGCCAACAAGGCGCAACTGGTGAACTACGACCAGTATCGCGCGCTCATGGAAGGTTTCAGCGCGCATATGTGGGATTGGTATACGGGCGTGATCATCTGGAAAACACAGAATCCATGGACTGCGTTACGCGGACAGATGTATGATTACTATCTCGATCCAAACGCCTGCCTGTACGGAACCCGTAAAGGCGCGGAGCCGCTGCACATCATGTACAACCCATTAGATGGAATGGTGACAGGAGTGAACAATACTTTCAACTATGAGCGGGATATGATGCTGGAAGTCAGAACTTTTGACCGGTTGGGACATGATTCTGTATTGACAAAAGTATTCGTGGAAATAGGTCCAACCAGTATCCAGAAGTATTTGTCTGTAAAACCAATGATAGATCAGTTGAGAAAGAAGGAAGGGATTTTCCTCTCGCTTCGCCTCGTGAAGGCAGGAGGGCAAATCGTTTCAGACAACTTTTACTGGTTGCCCAACGAAGATGGGAAATACAATGGCCTGGCCCAGTTGCCGGTGGCCGGCCTGCAGTGCAGCGCCAAACGCATTAAACCTGGTGTGATCAGTGTAACGCTGAAGAACCCTGCTGATGGCGCAGTTGCTTTCTTTAACCGCGTATCGCTGGTGAATGCGCAACATGAAAGAATATTACCAGTATTTTACGACGATAACTATATTTCAGTTTTACCTGGTGAAACGAAAACGATAGAGATCAGTGGAGAGAATGTAGTAAAAGAAGGGAAAGCGCAGGTAGAAGTATATGGTCATAATGTTCAGCGGCAGTATATTGAAATTCAGTAAACGGAATTTTTTAATAGTAATAGAAAGGCCTGGTTTTTACACCAGGCCTTTTTTAGTTTAGGTAATATTTTTTACTGCTGTTTCTGCCTGTATTTCAGCCCTTGTTTTAGGCAGGCATTCAGGATAATTGTCCTGGATGAACTTAAGCATATTCTCTCTCATGTAGCAACGCAGGTCGAAGGCATTCCCTGAGGTAGTAGCGCTCATCAGCGTTCTGACTTCCACTGTGCGTTCTGTGATATTGGTTACCTGCAAGGCTTTGGCCCGTTTATCCCAAAGCGGGGAAAGGGAAAGAAGCCGTTCAAATTCTGCTCTCAGTTTATCTACCGGTACTGTATAATCCAGGTAGAAGAAGGCCGTTCCCAAAATTTCCGAGCCTGTTCTCGTCCAGTTCTGGAAGGGTTTTTCAATGAAGTAATTAATGGGGAGTATCAGTTTTCGTTGGTCCCAGATGTTAAGTACCACGTAGGTTAGCGTGATTTCTTCCACTCGCCCCCATTCGCCTTCAACTACCAGTACATCGTCGATACGGATGGGTTGCGTAAACGCGATCTGGAATCCTGCCAGCAGGTTACCCAGCGATTTCTGCGCAGCAAAACCAATGATGATACCGCCGACGCCCACACCGGTTAAAAGCCCTGCGCCTAGTTTGCGCATACTGTCGAAGCTGAGAAGAATGGCTGCCGCAGTGAGGATTAAGATCAACGATACTACGAATTTGCGAACGAATTGCAATTGCGTCCGGATCTTCCTTTCTTTCAGGTTATTCGCTTTGTTGAGGTCGTAAGTATGGTAGATATAATCTTCCAGTACTTTGATGATTCCAATAACCAATGCGGCAAAGGAGAGGGTAAGCGCAATTTCCAGTACTTTGCTGATGATCATTTCAAATTTTGGTTTTAACCGCATCATCGGTAAAGCCATGTTCAGCAACAGTATTGGCAGCAAATAGTTGAAAGCCTTGCCGGTACGTAACAGGATACTGTGTATGAGGGAAAACTGGTTCCCGTTTTTCACAGACTGACGTAAAAAGATCGCCAATAAATACTTGATCAGCCATCCCAGGATGACTGCAATGCCCGCTAAAATCAAATTCCATAGGAAATCGGGCAGGTGTTCTGTTCTTTCTAAAATTTGATTCCACATGCCGCGCGATGCCCCAAAGATAATGCCGTTATGTGCCAGATAATATATCTGAAAAGTAAGGAGCGGGAGGATAGCTAGGCTTGTTGGGCGATTGAGCGGGGGCGGGAAATAAATTCTAATGTTGTTTTAATGCGAGGTGGAGTGCAAAGGAGAGTGACGGGTGACGGGGAACATTTACTATGTTGAAATTTCAGGCAGAAAAAAAAAGCTGGCCGATAAGCCAGCTTTAAGAATTTATTGACTTTGTTGTTTCTTCTTCTTTGCGTGATCTACGATGGCGCCTGTTCCGGCTCCTACGCCTGTTCCGATAATGGCTCCGATGGCAGCGCCTTTTACCCTGTCGGGATTCGCGATAGCCCCGGTTATAGCGCCTGCGCCAGCGCCTACTACAGCGCCTTTAGCAGTATGGCTCCATGATTTCCATCCTTTTTTCTTCGGTGTTTCTGCCGGAGTGGCGGCAACAGGAGCTGCTGTTTCATTGGCAGGAGCTGCTGCTACATTTTCATTGTAGGAAGAACGGGAAGAATGGTGCCTGTTCAGCGCGTTGATAGAGTCGGCTACCTGTTGTTTGATAGCGTTTACGTTATTGATAGAGTCTATCGTTGCTTTTTTTGCTGCTTCTATAGCCGCTTCATTATTGGCATTGCCAGCACAGGAAGCTAATACGACCGCAGCGGCTACAGCTATAAAAAACTGTTTCATGGTTAAATTTTTTTCTCTAAACAACCGCTGCCTGCCAAAATAGTGCCAGAATTATTTTATTCGCTTCAAAGCTTGTCCCTTATGGGCTGCGATGTGATCGGTCTTGTCGCTTTTGATCTCGTACTGCGGGTCTTCCGGCGTAGCATGGTGGGTATATCCTTTAAAGTTAAAATCTGCAGTATGGATTTTAATGATCACTCCGTTAACGTGACCAGCTTCAGAATTCCAGGTCACATGATCGCCTATTTTAAATGCTGTTTTCATATCGTTCGTTTTATATAATATAACTTCTGTTCAGTGCTACTGAGGCTATTATTTTCTATAATATCGGCTCAATTTAAATGCCTCATTTTCGATTTGAATTTGCTGCTCTGCTGTAAAAAATATTTATGTTAAGAATTGGTACTCTTATGAATAGATGGGAGTATTTTTAGGAAAAGATGATGAGATATGTTTAATGTAAAGTTTTCTAAATTAGGTTGGGCTGTAGCCAGTAACCCCGTACTGATACGGTATATAATGGATAAAGTATATAAACTGACCCCAAAAGAAAAAAGAAGAGGCTATTTCGAAATTCAAATCAGGAAAGGATTAATATTGCGAATAATAATAGGTCCGGATAGGCGCACTGAAAAAGAAAAGCTGGAAGATACTGATACCATAAGTGCCGTATTTGTGCGAGATACGAAAGAAGCCGATGAATTACCCCCGGATTTTACAGAATATAATAGGCGTTGAACTCTCCGGTAAATCAAAGATAGATTGAGACGACGCGTTTGTTAAATTATTAGTTTTAATAGATAAATTGTTAACCCGTGAACCTGGCACTTGGAGCAATAATAATTGCTATTTTGTTAATTCCTCCCCTGATCTTTTATTATTCCTATAAAGCAGGGGCCTTTTCTAAATCTGTACCTAAATTTTCAATAGTAGAGTACTTGCTTTCATCAGCAGTGATATCGCTGGTGGTTCATGGCGCAGTTATCCGTCTGCTAAACCTGGACATTGATTTTGAACTATTGTTCCGGATACTTTCTGGGAATATGAGTGAAAAATTCATGGTGGAGATCCGGCCAAAAATGCCCTCATATTTTTTCCAATTTATAATTTACATCTCCGGCGTGTGCGGTTGCAGTTCAATTGCCGGCTTTGTGGTTTCTTTTATTGTCAGGTCAAAACGTTTGAGATCGCTGTGGATCGTTCGTAAACTAAGGGGAAATGAAGCGCACGGAAATAATCTCAGGTATTTTAATAAATGGTGGTATTATTTTAATTTATACAAATATCATTCGGCCTATGCATATCTCCGCAATGAGAACCCTAATGTCTTCGTCACTGTTTTGTATGAGGGGAAAGACGTAAGTATATTATACGAAGGAATATTATTTGATTGGATAGCCGATGGGGAGGTGTTGGATCGCATTTACCTCACCAATGCAAGTAAAAGGCTGTTTAGCAAGAAAAGTGATAGCGGGGAAATAGATTTTACAGAAGAAGAAAAAAAGAATATTGAGCCACAGGGTGTGTTTTGTATACCCTATGCTAAAATATCCAATATGCATATTCATTTTATGGATCAAGCAATATCTAATGAATCTGAAATGAGTAGCTCTCAGATCGAGGAGGTCTCTGAAACTGGAAATGCAACATTGATTTCGCGATCGCAAAGTTGGTAAATCAACATTTATAAAAAAAATTCGACTTTTCATTTTCCTGCTGACATAGGGTTGTCATACCCCCCTATTTACATTTGTATCACACTAAAAATTACTGACTTATGGAAAACAATGTTTTATCAGAAAAATCCGCTACCACTAAAGGTTATATGACGCCAAAAGAATTCCTGGCCCATTGGCAGGGGCATCGTAGCCTGACCCGCAGGGTTATTGACGCCTTCCCTGAAGACCAACTGTTCAGCTTCAGCATTGGAGGCATGCGCCCATTCTCCGATTTGGCAAAAGAATTTACCACTATGGGCGTTCCCAGCCTCCACGGTATGATCACCGGCGAATGGAAAGGCCTGGACGTCCTGGCGCCTGCAGGAGTAAAAGCAAATCCTGAAACTAAGGAAGAATTACTGGCCCTGTGGGATGCATTGACTGTCCGGATAACTGAATTGTTCAACAAAATTCCGGAAGCTGATTTTCATAAGCAGATCTCATTGTTCAACCAGTATGATGGGGAAATATACAGCCTGCTGCTTTATATTGTAGATAATGAAATTCATCACCGCGGACAGGGGTACGTGTATTTACGCGCTCTGAACATAGAGCCTCCTTACTTCTACGAGCGCTAAGACCTGTGCGCGCTGGCATTAAATTTTTCCCGGTATTCAGAAGGCGTCATTCCTACCGTTTTACGGAATACCTTTCTGAATGCCTTGGGATCATTATAGCCGGAATTAAGGATGATAGAGGTCATTTGCTCGCCGGTTTGTTCCAGCATTTTCTTCGCCGCTTCAATACGGGTAAGCTGTAAGTATTCGATAGGTGTAATACCGGTAGCCTGTTTGAAACGTCTTACAATATTGCGCCGGCTGGATGGAATGTCTTTGATGATTTCCTCGATTGTGCCAGCCTCCTGGTAACTCTGCTCGATTTTATCCTGCGTTGCCGCTACCAGCTCGTCGTTGTGCTGACGGGCCGGCTGGAAAGTACTGAAGTAATGCTGCTTGTCGCGGCCCATATCCACCGCAAATATCTTGGCAGTTCTGATAGCGGTTTCAATACCTAAATGCACTTCCACCAAATGCAGCAACAGGTTAAAAGTAGAAGTCGCGCCTCCGCTGGTATAAATGCCGCCGTCGTGCGTTACCGTCTTATCCGGCAACAGGTTCACCGATGGAAACGCCTTGTTGAAAGCCTTGCAGGCATCCACATGCGTGGTGGCAATACGTCCGTCCAGCATTCCTGCTGCCGCCAGTAAAAAGGCGCCGGTGCAAAAACTGGCTATTTCCGCTCCCTGCCTGTATTGTTGTTGAATCCAGGGAAAGAAAGCCGCATTTTCTGCAACTGCTTCCTGTATATTATCAGCCGTAAATGATGGTACCAGCACCAGGTTAAAACGACTTCCAGTCTGCAGGCATTCATTGCCATAGTGAGGGAAAGCCTGCGCCATTTGATGGGTGTCCGACGAATGCACTAACGTAATCCTGAATGGAGCCGGCTCATTTTTTTGCTGGTAAAGTTTGTTGACAGTATCAAGTACATCTGTCAGGGCGGCCAGACTCAGAAGCTTGTAGTGTTTAAGAAGAAGGATTCCTATATGGAGCATATAAGCAAGGTTTAAAACCGATATTCAAACTTAATAAATTTTTTGTCGCAAATAGCCCCGACTTTGTCCATAACAGCATCTATTCCTTTAGTGAAGTACGGTTAATTTGCAGACGCAACTGTTCAATTCAAAATTGTATGGTAGAAGTATTTAAAACAAACGTACAACGCACCACTGTAGCAAGAGATATTATTGCCATCCTTTTGCAGAATTTCCCCGGGCGTAAAATTAATTTTGACCTGGAAGATTGTGATAAAGTACTCAGGGTAGAAGGGGAGAATTTTCAACCCGGTAAAGTGGTAATGCTCGTGAATGAAAACGGCTTTCATTGCCAGGTAATGGAAGACTAAACAAAATACCAGTATGCAAAGCAATCTGCATACTGGTATTTTAAAGCAGTTTCACACCCGTGGAATGATAACCAGCCAAAACCGGGTCGCCCGGTTGCAGCTCTGTTACCAGGTAATCAATATCTTGCAGGTCCGCAAACTTCAATTTCATAGATGAATTCATCTTTTCCGTGATCGCCAGCACCGCTACCTCGTCAGCCGATTTCAACATCGCCTTCTTTACCTGGATAGTTTCCCAGTCAGCATCCGTCAAACCATTCTCCGGGTCTATTGCATTCGTTCCGATAATGCAGAGATCCGCTTTGATATTCGACAGGTATTCAAACACTTCTCCGCTAACCGTCATCTGGCTGTAGGCCGAGATCTGCCCGCCTATCATAATCGTTTTGATAAGCGGTTTGGCCAGCAACTCCGCTGCCGTAAATACATTCACCGTTATAAAAGTTGCTTTCAGCGTTTCCGGTATTCTCTTTACCAGCTCCCTGATCGTAGTGCCGCCGCCTATCAACACTACCATGTCGTCGCGCAGCAGTTGCAGCGCCTTTTCTGCAATAACCGCCTTGCTGCCCTGGGCATAAGGAAGCGGCGATCCATATTGATAGGCAACAGACATAGCGCCGCCCTTGATCTTTACCACTTCGCCGCTCTCCGCCAGTTCATTCACATCTCTCCGTACCGTATCTTCCGATACATTGATGAGCTTCACCAACTCGCTATAAGTAATGCGGGTGTGGATATTCACCTGCTGGATAATAAGATGCTTCCGCGCTTTCTTCGTCAAACCAACAGGAGGAAGTTGTTCGGTTGCCTTGGTATTGTCCATCACTTTATTGGTTCTTGGATGATTATATCTGAGAATTCAGGTTAATTTACCCGCTACTTCACGCAAAAAACGCAAAAAAGCAACTGGTAATTAAAACACTAAATAAGCATTTCTTTTGATGAATACTGTCAAATTGTAAATATTTATATATTATTTATCTTTTATTGATAAGAAAAGACAATTTTTGTCGCAGCCTTTGCAGGGTAAATTTGCAAAAAAATTGCATAAATAATATTTATGTCTAATTTTATTGCCACAGAAGAACCAAATTATAAGTTATGCAGAACATCAATGCTGAAGAAAGATTTGCCGCATTAGGATTGACATTGCCCCCGGCCCCGGCTCCACTGGGCGTTTACAAACCATGCCTGGTAGATGGTAAATACCTGTACCTCTCCGGCCACGGCCCCGTGCAGGACGATAAATCACTGATCATAGGCCGCATCGGCGAAGCATTCGATAAAGACCAGGGCAAACTCGCCGCCCGCCAGGTTGGACTCACTATGCTGTCTACCATCAAAACAAATCTTGGCTCCCTCGACAAAGTAAAACGTGTGATCAAGGTACTGGGAATGGTAAACTGTACTCCTGATTTTGAAAAACATCCTTATGTGATCAACGGGTGCAGCGAACTGTTTGCTGCTGTATGGGGCGAAGAAAACGGCATCGGCGTCAGAAGCGCAGTCGGGTTCGGTTCGCTGCCCGATAACATCCCCGTTGAAATCGAGGCATTATTCGAACTGTATTAATTTACGACTGGCAACTATACAAGCGGAGCATACTCCGGTTTGCCTAACCCGGCAGCATATACGTCATTAAACCCAGAACAATGATCTTTACTATAGACGCCCATCTCGATCTCAGCATGAACGCGCTGGAATGGAACCGGAACCTGCGACTACCGGTAACGGATATCCGCCGGCGGGAGAAGGGGCAAACGGACAAACCCGACAGGGAGAATGGAGTGGTTTCTTTACCCGCTCTGCGACAGGGAAATATCG
Organism: Chitinophaga terrae (ex Kim and Jung 2007); assembly: GCF_900107795.1. Lineage (GTDB taxonomy): Bacteria > Bacteroidota > Bacteroidia > Chitinophagales > Chitinophagaceae > Chitinophaga > Chitinophaga terrae. The sequence continues at coordinate 158,193 of NZ_FNRL01000006.1, read as the reverse complement.
GGTTAGTAGTAGCTACACAGATCGCAAGATATGTAGCGCCCGATAACCCGTTACCCGGCTGGTTTTCGCCCGAGCAGGCCTGGGCCCAGACCCAGGGCCAGCTGGCCTGGTACAAAGCCATGGAAGACGCCGGCGAGATGACAATGATCCGAAACCTGGAGGAACTTGATCAGCACCTCGCTCGCTGGAACGATGGCACACCCAACGACAATAAACCCATCGGCTATATTCTCAGCCTGGAAGGTGCAGATTCTATCATCGATCTGCGCTACCTGGAAAAAGCCTATAACAGTGGCTTGCGGGCCCTGGGCCCTGCACACTACGGCCCCGGCAGGTATGCAAATGGTACAGATGCTACCGGGCGTTTAAACGACCAGGGCAAAGCCTTGCTGAAGGAAATGGAAAGATTAAACATCATCCTGGATGCTACTCACCTGTGCGACGACGCCTTCTGGGATGCCATGGATCTCTTCAACGGCCCTGTATGGGCCAGTCATAACAATTGCCGTGCATTGGTAAATCATAACCGGCAGTTCAGCGACGAAATGATCAAGGTCCTCATTCAGAAAGGCGCTGTGATCGGCGGAGCAATGGATGCCTGGATGATGGTGCCAGGGTGGGTAAGAGGAAAATCTACTCCCCGGGAAACTGGCTGCAACCTGGAAAAACTGATAGATCACCTGGATCATATCTGCCAGCTGGCAGGCAATACCCTTCATATCGGCCTGGGAACGGACCTGGACGGCGCCTTTGGAAAAGAACAATGTCCTTACGACCTTGAAACCATCGCCGACCTCCAACGCTTACCCGCATTATTTGAGAAACGAGGATACAGCAAGACCGATATCGAAAATATTATGCACGGCAACTGGCTCCGTTTACTCCGCTCCGCCTGGAGCTAACTAACGTACCCAGGAAGCAGGGATAATGTCATATCATCCCTGCTTCTCACTCAAACCACATCTTTTACTTCTTCTCCCAATACCCCAACAAAAAACCTCTGCTTCTTTGCATGCAACAAAACCCTTATGCCTCTTTGCCTCCTTCTCCTCTTTGCATGCAACCAAACCCTTATGCCTCTTTGCCTCTTTGCGTCTTTGCGGGAAAAAAAAACTCTGCCTCTTTTGCCTCCTTCTCCTCTTTGCGTGCAACCAAACCCTTATGCCTCTTTGCCTCTTTGCGTCTTTGCGGGAAAAAAAACTCTGCCTCTTTTGCCTCCTTCTCCTCTTTGCGTGCAACTTTTCCCCCGGAAACTCCGTATTTTGCAACCATGAATTTTCTTGAAGTAGATCACATCAGCAAAGAACTGAACGGTACTTATATTTTAAAGGATGTCAGCTTTACACAACAGCAATTTGAGAAACTGGTAATAGCAGGAGAAACAGGATCAGGAAAAAGTTCACTGATGAAGATCGCCTGCGGAATGGGACAGGCAGATTCCGGGACAGTGATGTTCGAAGGCGCCAAAGTAAAAGGAGCGCTGGAAGTATTGATCCCCGGCCACCCCGGCACTGCATATTTATCCCAGCATTTTGAACTGCGCAATAACTACAGGGTAGAAGAAATTCTTTCCTATGCCAATAAACTTACAGACGAATCGGCTGCCGAAGTGTACGAGGTTTGCCGGATCTCACATCTTTTAAAAAGAAAAACAGACCAGTTGTCAGGCGGCGAAAAGCAGCGGATCGCTATGGCCCGTTTGCTGATAGGCGCTCCCAAATTTTTCCTGCTCGACGAACCCTATTCAAACCTGGATATGATCCATAAAAGCATCCTGAAAAATGTGATCCAGGATATAGGGGATAAGCTGGGTATTACCTGCATGCTTTGCTCGCACGACCCGCAGGATATCCTGCCATGGGCCGACAAAGTATTGGTCATGAAAGACGGGCAGATCGTGCAGCAGGGAAGTCCTGCCGTTATTTATAATCAACCCGTTAATGAATACGTAGGTGGTTTATTCGGCGCCTATAACCTGCTGAGCGCTGAACAGGCAGCGTTGTTAAAGGATATCCCCGGTATTGAAAGCGGCAAACGTGTATTTATCAGGCCGGAAGACCTGAGCATTACCAAAGGCCGGAAAGACGTGGTAAAAGGAAAGGTGAAAGAACTTTCCTACTTTGGAAGTTACTACGATGCAACCGTACAGGTAGGTGAATTCAGTTTGATAGTAAGAACAACGGATACCGCCCTGAAAGTCGGCGCCAGCGTTAATGTTACAGGAAACGCAGAAAAGTTCTGGTACTTATAATGATGAAATAGCCGGATTTTTTTCTATCTTTTTCGGATAAATCAGTAAAGAGATGAAAGCTATCTGGACTATTCTATGCTGCCTCTTCATAAGCGGGCAGCTGTTTGCACAGGCTCAACCGCGGTTTGCAGAGGATATTAAAACGATCCGCAACTACGATAAGATATATGCCGCACCGGAAAATCCCATCCTGTTCATAGGTAGTTCTTCTATCAGGAAATGGGACGACCTGGAACGCAACTTCGCAAAATATGTAGTCCTGAACCGGGGATTTGGCGGCGCCGTAACCAATGATGTCATCTACTATGCCAACGAGATCATCTTCCCTTATCATCCCAGGGAAATAGTGATCTATGTTGGGGAGAACGACCTGGTAGAGCAGAACTCAACTGCCGATAGCATCTTCAACCGGTTTAAAGTGCTGCTCGGCGTGATCCGTGAAAAATTACCCGAGATCCCTGTTGTGTATATTTCCATGAAACCCAGTCCCAGTCGCGAAAGTACCTTTCCTAAAGCTATAGCGGCCAATGAATTGATCCGCGAATACATCTCCACTCAAAAGAATATTGTATATGTAGATATCTATTCCAGGATGCTGGATAAAGATGGAAAGCCGCGCAGGGAGCTGTTCGTAGACGATATGCTGCATATGAATAAACAGGGATATGCAATCTGGGAGGAAGCCGTTGAACCGCATTTAATAAAGAGATAGTTATATACTGTTAAAAAAAGTATCTTGCCTGGAAATACGAAATTTACAGCATGATATTAGACACTTTGCAGAATGCACATTTGTATTACCGTTTAGGCGTCAGGTTTATAAAAGCGTTTGAATTCCTGGCCCAGAAGGATCTCAAAACCATGGAAAAAGGAAAGTATACCATCGACGAACATATATTCGCCATGGTGAACGAATACGATACCGTGCCTGCTGATAATGAACAGATGGAAGCGCATAAGAAATACATTGATGTGCAGTATATGGTAAGCGGCTCCGAGTTGGTCGGACACGATTTCCTTAAAGACCAGGCGCCTTCCAAAGCTTACGATGAACAGGCCGATTTCCAGCTGTTCGCAGAAACGCCAATGTTCTTTTCCAGGTTCGAGGAAGGAATGTTTGCTATCTTCTTTCCTACAGATCTTCATATGCCTAATATCATGGTAGATAAACCCCGGCCGGTAAGAAAAGTAGTTATTAAAATAGCGGTTGAATAAGGAAGTGATTACCCTTGCATATGCCGATTTCTTTCGCTAGTTTTAACGAATGCGATATCTCATTTTATTTTTACTATTCCACGCAGGTACAACAATACAGGCCCAGCAACGACTGCGCCTCGCGGTTGCGGGTACTTCTCATGGCCATGCTGCTTTTATTTTTGGGCGTCCTGATAAAGGAGATATAGAGATAGTTGGTATCTACGAGCCCGATCCGGCAGTTGCCAAACTCAGGGCGAAGCAATTTCACCTGGCGGATACCCTTTTTTACCAGGACCTGAACAAAATGCTGCTGAAAGTAAAACCAACGGCGGTAGTTGCGTTCGGCGATATCAAATCACATCGTGACATTGTAGCGGCAGCGGCGCCTAAAGGCATTCATATCATGGTGGAAAAACCATTGGCTACAACCGTAGCCGATGCCGTTTTTATGGATTCCCTGGCCCGCAGGCACAAAGTACATCTGCTGACAGATTATGAAACCAGTTGGTACCCTTCCGTAGCCAAGGTTTTTCAACTTGTTAATGATAGCAATTATGTAGGGAAGGTGAGAAAGGTGATGGTAAATGATGGGCACCAGGGGCCTAAGGAGATCGGGTGTGGTCCGGAATTCCTGGCCTGGCTCACAGATCCTGTATTGAACGGGGGAGGAGCATTGATGGATTTTGGTTGCTATGGAGCTAACCTGATGACGGCGCTGGCCAAAAATCGTATGCCCGTTTCAGTTACTGCGGTGGCCCGGCATTTTAAACCCCATGTGTATCCGAAAGTAGAAGATGATGCTACGATACTGGTAGATTATGGCGATATGCAATGCACTATCCAGGCCTCCTGGAACTGGACCTTCAACCGGAAGGATATGGAGGTTTATGGAGACAAAGGACTGTTGCTTGCTCCCTCTGCTGAAGTGCTGGTGCAGCGGAACCAGTCTAAGAACGGTGTAACAGGTCACCAGGTCACAGACAAGGATGTTCATGTGTATACCGATCCATTCCAGTATTTTATAGCAGTGATCAACGGACAGGAACAATTGCCGGAATACGGTTTATACGCTCCTGCCAATAATGTGATAGTAGTAAAGATACTGGATGCGGCAAGAAGGTCGGTAGCTACAGGGAAAACCATAAAGCTCTGATAATTAAATCAATATCTTGTTGAACTAAATGAAAAAGCCACTCAATAAAAAGTGGCTTTTTTCCGTTTATAATAAAGTTTTTCAACAGAAAGATACAGGCTGCAATCTTTTTAGGCCGAGAAATCGTAACTTAACTAGTACCCTTTTAGTAGAGGCATTGACGTTTATTCATGTTATTTGAAAACAGGCATCATGAGATTAAACTGGTTAATAATCATTGTTACTGTTGCCGCTGAATTGATAACACCCCGGTCTGTGAGCGGGCAGCAGAACCCTAATTTTGGCGATACTTACCAATTATTGTGCAGGTTTATTGATACGGCGCTTATTCCTATGAAGGCAGGCAGCTCCAGCCTTGCTTTTTCGTTAAGAGCGGAGGTCGACAAAGGAGGAACGCTGGTAAAAGTGGATTGCTCCACGAACCTGGCAGCATCCCTTAAACCCCGTTTATTCAAGATGAAAGATTTGAGTATAAACTGGAATAAGTTTACCGGTAAAACAGGTAAATACTATGTGGTGATACCTGTATATTTTTCAGTAGAACATGCCTCGGGGAAGATCCTGATGAATTCCCGTACAGAGTTTACCAACGGGTTTTATTTTGATGATGGAGATCTGTTCGATAATAAAACCCTCAATAACTATTACTTCCTGAAACCTGTTTATTTACAACGCTACTTCTAACGCCGCTTTTTCCCTGTATTGACCTGGGGTGTATCCGGTAAAACGTTTGAAGAATTTTGTAAAGTTGGAATTGTCGTAAGTCAGCCGGTTAGCTATTTCTGTAATACTCATAGAAGTATTTTCAAGCATCTGTTTTGCTTCGCTCAAGATCCGTTCTTCAAAGAAATCGCAGGGCGCCTTCCCGGTATGCAGCTTAATGGTATTGCTGAGGTGAACGGGATGTATGTGCATGATGCCTGCGATATCTTTTATATGGTACATCTTGTCCGTTTCGCCTGCCACGATGGAGTTGATATGTTTATTTATCTCTTCAATAAACGTTGCTGTGATCTCAGCTTTCCTTGTCTGGTATTTTTTAGGAAGATTAGGCATCAGTCAATTTTTTTCTAAGTTAACAGCTTTTTGATTTTAACATTTTTTAAAGGTTACCTTTCGCAGGGAATCCGGATTATGGGAAAATCCTAGTTTATGCGTTCGCCCATTCTTTACCTTATTCCACTCGTACTGTTAATGGCTGCCTGCGGCAATTCGTCTTTACATTCCCGCCCGACGGGCGAAACCGAAGCAGCTGATTCCAAACCTGCCGCGGATGGTTACCTGGCATCTGCCGATTCTACGGCTTACTCTTCCAGCCTGCTCGATATCCGGAGCGCTTCCCGCAAGCGCGTAAGGACCGCCGATATCCGTTGCGGCGTAAAAGATGTAGCGGCTGTCACCTTTGCTATAGAAACTGCTGTTGCAAAGGTAGGAGGAATTACGAAACAAAGTACCATCCATAACATTTCGGTCAGCTCAAAAGATCTTCCTTTTACAGCCGATTCCCTGAAGCGCGTTACCCTGTATACTCCCGTATCGAACATGGAAGTAAAAGTACCTGTAGCCAGCCTGGATACAGTAGTGAACCTGCTTACGGCAATGGCTTCTTTTATTGATCACCGCACCCTGAAGGAGGAAGACAGGACTTTGACTTACCTCACCAATGTGCTGAAGAACGAGGCGCAGGCCAGGAGAGGAGCAGTAACGCCAGGAGCTAAAGACAGCACCCTGGATGTTGAAAGATATAACGATTCCAAAGAATCGGAAGCGATAGACAGGCGTATGAATAACCTGGCTATTCTCGACGATGTAAATTATTCGACTTTTACCATTGAATTGTTCCAGCCGGAAGTGGCAAAGGTTTATACCGTTGTAAACCCTGACCAGCAACAGCGCGCAGCCTTTGGCTCCGAACTGTTGTCTGCCTTCCGCAGCGGAGCTTCAGCGTTAAGGAATACATTCATATTCCTTATCCAGATCTGGCCTTTCCTGGCAATAGCAGGGCTGGGCTGGTTTGTATACCGTAAAAATTTCAGGGCATAATAAGAAAAGCCTGGTGACTGTTCAGGTCATCAGGCTTTCTCATCAAACATTCTGGCCGTATTATTTAAGACTTTCGTAATAACTTCTGATCTGGTCTAACGAAGCTTTTAAACTGGCTTTTTGTTCCACTAAAAGGGAACGGATATGCTCGGGCAACTGCTTATGTTCCAGCGCTGTTTTGTAAGCCCTTTGTGCGGCTTCTTCGCCGGTTTCACAGGTGGAAAGCACGGTTTTCGGATCGGAGTCTGAAAACGCGAATTTAAAATCCATCCAGGTGCGGAATATTTTTCCGGCGGCAGTAGTTCCGGTTTCCATGTTGCCGCCCGCCGCCTGCACTTCTGTTCCCAACGCATTCCTGAATTCCCTGCTTTCGTCTATCATCTTCTTAAAGAGACCCGAAATCACGGCATTCGTGTGCTTCATTTCTTTCAATGCCTTTTCATAACCTTCAATACGATCGTTATTGATTGCAATAAGATCGTTCAGCACTTCATTGGTTATGGTCGTGGTAGGTGTTTCCATATTAAAGGATTTTATAACCTTTAAAAGCCATAAATAATGCCAATGGCGCCTGTTGCATGTATGACAAGCCTTTGACAGTTACAGCCTGCTAATGCCGGTTGTGGAATAGTCTGAACATATTGATGATGTGTGTTGCTAAAATAACGTAAGCACTGTTTGCCGGGGTTCGGCTAATTGCCCTTCAGGCAGGATGCGGTAAACAGCGGTTTCCTGGTACCTGGAGGCAACAACGATCTCCGTTCCTCCTGCCCGCTCGCTGAAGAGGGCTTTTACCAGGTCGGGGTTATTATTATCCCTCGATAAATGCGACAGCAGCAAATGCGTCATGTGAGGGGGCCGGTGAGTAGTAAAGAGTTCCAGGGCCTGGCGGTTCGATAAGTGGCCTTTGCCGCCCCGTATCCTGTTTTTCAGGAAATAAGGATACCTGCCTTTTTCCAGCATTTCTTCATCGTAGTTGGCTTCAAGAAAAGCAGCATGACAAAGCTTGAAATGTTTGACCAGGTGTTCGCAGGGGACGCCAATATCTGTAAATACACCTATGGTTACCTGGTTGCCGCTTACCACGAAGCTATGAGGTTCTGCAGCGTCATGATGTTTGGGGAATGCGGTAACCGTCAGGGACGCGATGTTTACAGGCTCGTATGGCGTAAAGCTGATCACCTGCCGCTCATCGATCTTTAGCCCTCCGTGTTCCAGCGTGCTGTTGGTGATGTAAACAGGCAACCTGTATTTTTTTGCAAGAACAGTCAGCCCCTTAATGTGATCCGAGTGTTCATGGGAAATAAAGATCGCCTTTACTTTCATCATTGATAACCCTAACCTGGCCATGCGCTTTTCCGTTTCCCTGCATGAAATTCCCGCATCTATCAATACAGCCGTGTCCTCATTGCCAATATAATAGCAATTCCCGTTACTTCCCGAATTCAATGATGTAATAAATAGCGACATGAGCGCAAAGGTATAGTTTCGTCTTCAAATTTCTGCCATCAAAATGATGAAGGGATGCCTTTCAGCACCTGAAAGAAAAGTACGTATATTTACCCTCCTGATATGCATATGTTTTCGTCCATAAAATTGTCGGAACTCACTGGGCAGATCCAGCAAACGCTCAACAACGCATTTGCTTCTCAAACCTATTGGGTAGTAGCCGACGTGACGAATCATTCTTTCTACAGCCAGAAAGGATATCATTATTTCGACCTGGTGGAAAAAGATGTGCAGGGTGGTGGCATAGTAGCCAAAGTATCGGCAGTTGCCTGGGGTACGGGAGCGGAACGGATCAGGGAGTTCGAGATCGTAACAGGACAACAGTTTAAGAATGATATTCATGTGTTGGTGCGGGTTGCCGTAAGCTTTCACCAGATCCATGGTTTGCAGATCACGTTACTGGATATTGATACCAACTTCACAGTAGGATTGCTGGAACAGCAAAAACAGGCTACCTTACTGCGGCTGGTAACTACTTATCCTGAATTCATCCGGCAATCAGGTAACCGTTATATCACCCGGAACAACCAACTGCAAATGAACCAGGTGATCCAGCGCATTGCCGTTGTTTCATCCGGTAATTCGGCAGGCTACCAGGATTTCATCCACACTATCCGCAACAATCATTTCGGGTATTCTTTCCAGGTAGATAATTATTTTACGGTAGTACAGGGAGAAGCGCAGGCAGAACTGGTGCAGCAACGGCTGATAGATATTTACAACAGCGGCATTGCCTACGATGTGGTGGTAATCATCCGGGGAGGCGGCGCCCAAACGGATTTCCTGTTGTTTGATACTTTCCTGGTAGGTAGGGCGGTAGCGCGGTTCCCAATCCCGATCATCACCGGGATCGGTCACCAGAAAAATGAAACGATTGCCGACCTGATGGCCCATACGGCTGTTAAAACGCCTACCAAGGCCGCAGAAATGATCATCGCCCATAACAGGATGTTTGAAGAAAAACTGACGCAGCTCCGCCAGCAGATCATCATCCGCTCCCAGCAGCTTTTTTCAAGGAATTTGCAGGTACTCTCTTCTTTGCAGGGCGGTATAATCAATACAACCAAAGACCTGATCACCGCACAAAAGGAAAACGTAGTGGCGCATCAGCATACCATTGCGCAGGCCGCAAAAGGAATGCTAGCGAATAAAAAGCAGGATCTTTCAGCCGTATCAGGTACCTTGCTGTTGAAACCCCGCATGGTAGTGGCCAAAAGGCAGAACGATATCGCCATGACCATTGCCGCCCTTCAATCATCCGGGCGCCTGTACTTTCAGCGTAAAAATTCGCAAATTGCGCATTATGTATCACTGTGCCAGCTGATGGACCCTGCGCACATCCTGAAAAGAGGATTTGCAATTATTCATCATAACGGCAAGATCGTTGGCAACGCTGCTTCCATCAGCGAGGGCGCTGGAATAGAAATACAGATGTCGGATGCCCGGATGAAGGCAACCATCAATAGTAAAACCAATGAGCATGAATGAAGAATTAACATATGAATCAGCCTACACGGAATTGCAGGTAATCGCTTCCGAAATTGAGAACGAGGAGGTATCTGTTGACCTGCTGTCTGAAAAAGTGAAACGGGCCGCCGTATTGATCGCCTTTTGCCAGCAGAAATTAAGGGCTACAGAAGCAGAGGTTAATAATATTATTAAGCAGATGGAAAGTAATAAATAGCCAGACCGTAAAACAGGTGTATGTCGATTAATAAACTCGCCCTGATCAGGTATAAGATCATTGATCAATGTTTGCGCAACCGCTACCGGAAATGGACCCTGGAAGACCTGATACAGAAAGTCAGCGATAAATTATATGACCTGGAAGGAATCGCCAACGGCGTCAGCAAACGTACCATCCAGGCGGATATCCAGGTTATGCGGAGCGACAGGCTGGGATACAACGCGCCTATCATTGTAAAAGATAAAAAATACTATACCTACGACGATCCGTCTTACAGCATTACCAACGCACCGATTAATAATGCCGACCTGGATAAACTGAAAGAAATAGTAGGCGTGTTGAAAGAGCTGAACGGCTTCCATTTCTTCAACGATATGAGCGAGATGATCATGCGTCTCGAAAATAACTTGTTACCCGACAACGAAGCGCGTAACTGCATCCAGTTCGAAAACAACCACCAGTTGAAGGGATTGGAATTCATTAATCCTTTATACCAGGCCATCTTAAACAAAAAGGCCCTGGAGATCAAATACCAGTCGTTCAAAGCAACGAACGATACCGCGCATATCTGTTATCCTTACCTGCTGAAAGAATATCGCAACCGTTGGTTCCTGATAGCAAGGCAGAAAGGCGTTGCTGCGCTCGTAACGATGGCGCTCGACAGGATGACCTCCGTTACAGAAAAAACAAGAGAAAAGTTTAAGGAATATGATGGCGTACCGTTCGATACCTATTACGCTGATCTGATAGGCGTCACAAAAACGGAAAAGGACCAACCCAGGAAAGTGGTACTACAGTTTGATAAAAACAATGCTCCTTATGTGTTGACCAAACCCTTACACTCCTCCCAAAAGGTTTTACACACCGGCGCCGGGGGAACGGTGATCAGTATAGAAGTGGTAATAAATTTTGAACTGGAAAGGGAGATACTGGGGTTTGGAGAACATGTAAAGGTTTTGTCGCCCGCGGGACTTGCCGCCCGTATCAGCAAACGGCTGGCACAGGCAGCAAGCGTCTATGGATGATCATCCCTGCACTTTATGATAAACCAGGGTATCTGATGCCAGCTTTGGAAGTGCCGCATCGCCGGTATCAATGCGCAGGCTGGTCATGCGCGATTTCAGCGCCTTCACCTTATCAGCGTTGGTATTGCTGCCAAACAGGTACAACTGCTGCAATGACTTGTTTTCCTGCAACGCCTGTATATCGCCCTGTTGCAGGTCATTTTCTGAAATATTGAGATACTTCAGTTGCCGGCAGGTTGCCAGCGCATTCAGTTGTTTGCCGGCTATCCTTGTCTGCTTCATATTGAGCCGGGTCAGCTTCGTCAACTGTGCAATATTAACCATCGCAGAATCGCTGATCTTTGTTCCCGATACATCCAGCCATACAAGTTGTTGTTTCAAAGGCAGCAGCAACAGAACATCCGAATCCCCGAAATCTGCTGCATTAACGCAGGAAACAGACAGGTAATTGCTCCCTTCTCCCAGCGCCATTACTTTAACGCCCCTGCTTTGCAGGGTATCTATCGCTTTCCTGTCGGCCGCGGCTACTGCTTCTTCAGGCACAAATTCATTCTTCTCAATATCGGCTCCGCCCTGCAACCCTTCCAGTACGGCGGCGATCATACCGGTTTTAGGCAGCTCTTTCACCTGTTTATGTTCAGGCGCTCCCTGCTCGATCCACCATTGTATCAGCGCCAACTCCGGCGGGGTGATACCCGGTTTGCCTTTAGGTGGCATGCGGTGTTCGTCATTCTCGGGCAACAACAGCCGGCGGAATAATTCACTGGATTCAGGCAGGCTGTCTTTAAGCGCCGGGCCATGTTCTCCGCCTTTTTTTATCAGGGCGATGGTTTCCAGCCTCAGACCTCCCTTCAGCTTTTGACTGTTATGGCAGCTGTAACATTTGTTTGCCAGGATAGGCTGCACCAGGTCTTCGTATAGCCTTGCATCGGGAATGGAGGCATAGGCTGCGGTTTTCGCAGCAGCGGTTTTGGCGCCCATCACTTTTTGCAGGAACCCCGGCATCGCCTGGGTAAGATAATCATCGCCATGGGTGAGGCTGCCGCCATAATGCCCGGTGATGCTTAAAAGTATCCCTATAACAATAACGGCTGGTAGCTGCAACCTGGCGAAACGCCCGGGTTTCCTGTACAACAGGTACAATAACCCGCTGGCCGCCGCCACGCTGATGCCCAATACCTGGTGCGTGAGCAGCAGCTTTTCTTCATACCCTCCATCCTGCGATAGCAGGTAACCGCTTAAACAACTGCCAACTGCCGAAATAAAACCAACCAGCAAGGTAACAGGAATGGCTGCACGTAATGCATGCCATCTTGTTTTGCTTGCCAGCAAAGCCATGATCATGGCCAGTAATAAAATGCCTATAGGAAGATGTACGAATATGGGATGCGAACGGGCAAATAACTGGCCCCAGCTTCCCTGTGTTATTTGTAGGTTCATTTATTGCCGTATCGTTTTTTTAACTGCTGAAGCATGTACACATTAATATCCCACTGATCAGCAACCGGCTGACGGGTATAGGGAAGGGCAGGCAGGTAATCTGCCGGTCCGAATTCTGTCAGGAAGGTAAGGGGCTTGCCCGCCGCACGGTGTTTAGCCACTACCTGGTCCCACCATCCGAAATGCGTTTTCACTGCGTTCTCCCATTCCGGCGCCCGGGGATCGTTCACCTGCGGCCCTTCGGGATGCCCGACACGGGCATGTATATGCGAAGCCCTGTCCAACGCTTTTGCCACGGTAGCCTGCTGGTCCTGCAATAAACTTTCGTGTACATTGCACCAGTGTGAAATATCCAGCGTCAGTCTTAATTCCGGCCTGGCGCTGATAAACTGCGACGCCACATGCGCCGCAAACAACATTCTTGACCGGTGCGTTTCATGGTATACAGGTACGCCGGATTGTTTGCTGACAGCAATACCGGTATCAATTATTTTACAATTCTGCTCAAAAGAAAAATAATCGCGGCCACTATGGCAATTGATGTATAACGGCGTCACCGGATGCTTGCCTGTAGCGGCTTTCAGCATAATCTCAAATTGCTGGTAATGTTTGTTGAAATCGCTGTCGTAACCGGCGGCAAGGTACCCCACTTTCAGGTCGTAGGTTTTTAGCGCATCAAACAATTCCTGCTGTGCCGCTTCTTCTGTTGGCCACCAGATCTCGATACCATCATAACCTGCATTTTTCGCTTTAGCGCAAAAATCCTTTACACTTCCGTTGTACCCCCAGTTCGTGGCCAGTACGATCAGTTCAAAACCTGCAGCAGCTGCCGGCATAGCAGCCGCAAATGAAGGAAGGGTTGGTAAACAGAAAGCGGCGCTTAACGTGGCCGACTGTTTAATAAAATCTCTCCTGGAATTACTCATGTATCGTTAGCTTAAAATAGGCGTAATTACTTTTCCACTGGTATCTGTTAACCTGAATGGCCGTCCCTGGAACTGGTACGTGAGCTTTTCATGGTCAAATCCCAGCTGCTGGAGTATAGTAGCGTGTATATCGTTGATCGCTACTTTACCTTTAATAGCCGAATAGCCGATCTCGTCTGTTTCTCCATAACTAAAGCCTTTCCTGATACCGGCGCCGGCCATCCACATGGTAAAGGCTTCCACATGGTGATCCCGTCCGAGGAATGGCATATCCTTCCCGTCGCGGTTCTCCTGCATAGGCGTACGTCCGAATTCTCCGCCCCAGATCACCAGCGTTTCGTCCAGCAACCCGCGTTGTTTCAGGTCCTGCAGCAGTGCGGCTATTGGCCTGTCTATTTCCCGGCATTTATTCCTGAAACCATAGTCGATAGAGAGGTTTTCGTCGGTGCCATGGCTATCCCAGCCCCAGTCGTACAATTGCACAAAGCGTACTCCTTTTTCCACCAGCTTCCTGGCCAGCAGGCAGTTGTTGGCAAACGATTCTTTACCTGGTTGCGTGCCATATAATTCGTGGATGTAAGCCGGTTCTTTCGTGATATCCATCACTTCGGGAACAGATATCTGCATTTTATAGGCTAACTCATATTGCGAGATACGCGCCAGTGTTTCCGGGTCGCCAAATGAATCGTATGATTGCTTGTTGATGTCGTTTATCGCTTCAATAGAGGCTTTCCGAAGGTCCCTGCTTACCCCGGCAGGATCGGAGAGGAAGAGAACAGGATCGCCCTGTGTGCGGCATTGTACTCCCTGGTATACGGATGGCAGGAAACCGCTTCCCCAAACGCTTTTCCCGGCATCAGGGGTTTTTCCTCCTGAAGTCAGCACCACGAATCCCGGAAGGTTGCTGTTTTCAGTTCCCAGGCCGTAAGTGACCCACGACCCGATACTGGGACGGCCCAGCCTTGCGCTCCCGGTTTGCATCAGCAACTGTGCAGGCCCGTGGTTAAACTGGTCGGTTTGCACGGCTTTCAGGAAACTAACCTCATCGGCCATCGTGGCGAAATGCGGAAGATGGTCGGATACCCAGGCGCCCGATTGGCCGTGTTGTTTAAAAACCGCCTGTGGGCCAAGCATCTTGGGAACCCCGCTGATGAATGCAAAGGTTTTGCCTTCCAGCAGGGAAGGAGGGCATGCCTGGTTATGTAATTTCTGCAAAGCAGGTTTGTAATCAAATAATTCAAGTTGCGATGGCGCGCCTGCCATATGCAGGTAGATCACGCTCTTGGCTCTCGCAGGGAAATGCGGTACTCTTGGCGCCATCGGATCTGTAATGTTGGCTGCGTTCGCCGCTACATTAGGAGCGGCGCTACTGTTGCTGCAACCGGCCAGGAAAGACCCGAATGCCGCGGCGCCCAGACCTGTTACACAGTCGAGCAGGAAATGCCGGCGGGTGATATATCTCAGCCTTTCTTCTTCGGCTTCTTTGATTAGTTTTTCGTAACGAGTCATAGCGCTCAGGATTTTGAAAGGAATTCGTCAAGGTTCATAATTGCATTGGCTACAATAGCCAGTGCTGCGGTTTTTGCTTCTTCCGGCCCTGCCGTTTTTGTTTGAAGCAGCGATTGAAGGGCTGTAGAATCCTGTTGATAGGACGTTAAGGCCTTCGTATATAATTGCTTTAATACTGCCAGTTTCTTGTCGGTGATTGGTTGCAGGATGGCCCGTTCATAACCCCAGCGTATACCTGCGTTTACATCGTCTTTCCCTTTCTCTGCCATCTGTTTTGCCAATGCAACGGCTGTTTCCATATACACCGGGTCGTTCAGCGTTACCAATGCCTGCAATGGGGTGTTGGTCCGTATCCTGCGCTGGAGGCACACTTCCCGGCTGCTGCCATCGAAGGTGATCATGGAAGGATAAGGACTGGTGCGTTTATGGTAGGTATATACTGCTCTTCTGTGCTGGTTCCCGTCGGTTGCTACCGTCCACTTGTTACCGTTCCATACCGTTTGCCAGATATTATCCGGCTGGTAAGGCATTACGCTGGGGCCATGCATCCTCGTATCCAATAGTCCGCTCACCGCTAATGCCTGGTCGCGGATCTCTTCGGCCGTTAACCTGAAATGCGGTCCCCTGGCCAGCAGGCGGTTAGCCGGATCTTTTTCCGTAAGCGCGGGCGTTGACCTGGAATCCTGCCGGTAAGCGGCAGACAGTACGATCTCTTTCAACAGAGGCTTTAATTTCCATTTATAGGAATTCATGAATTTGTAAGAGAGATAATCCAGCAACTCCTGGTTGGATGGAAGAAAACCCTGCGTACCAAAATCTTCCTGGGTTTCCACGATGCCGATGCCAAACAACTGTTCCCAGCAGCGGTTAACCATGACCCTTGCTGTAAGCGGGTTCTGAGGGCTGGTCAGCCAGCGGGCAAGACCTAGCCTGTTACGCGGTGCATTGGCAGGGAAGGGGTTAAGCGAATGCGGTACATCCGGCGTCACTTCTTTTCCTTTTACCAGCCAATTCCCTCTTTCAAATATCCTGGTAGGCCTGCGCATTTCCAGGGGATTTTCTATCATCACAGGAATATCGTCCGGCGTTTGGTTGATCAACCTGGTGAAGGCGGCTGCCACCTGTTCATAGCCTGGCTGTCCTTTGCCCGGTAAATCGTTGCGGAAGGCCAGCCATTCCATTACGCATACAGGGTCCTGGGGCGGGATATTGTTATTGCGGAAGATAAAGTAAAGGTCGTGCCGGCCGCTGATCTTTGGCAGCGGCAACCCGATAGCCAGGCGACCGTTGGTTGGCGCAATGGCATGGGTGATAATAGTAGGACCGTTAAGGCTATCCAGCTTTACGATCATGGTGCCTCCCTTGTTTCCTGTCCAATAGTTCATCCACATGGTGGTTTTGCCTTCCAGGTACTGGTTGGGTAATCGGCAACTTCCATTAGGCCTGATGCCTGTGTACTTCGAGTCAAGGTAAGCGCCGTTGATGTATTGATCGAAGTCGTGTACGTGGACTTTAGGTTCCAGCACCCGCATAAATTCCTGTACGTCTTTAAGTTGGGACTTGTCGTATTTGCTTACCCAGTCGCTGATCTGGCGGTATGCTGTATTGCTGACACTGTCGTATAACCGCAGTTTGGGATGGTCCAGGTGCGTGTCTTCATCGCGGGTATTGTTCATGAAGGCCATCAGCTTGTAGTAATCTTCAAACCTTATCGGATCATAAGGATGGCTGTGGCACTGGACGCAGCCAATGGTCATTCCCTGGAATACTTCCATCGTGGTGTTTACCCGGTCCATCACCGCGGAAGTACGGAATTCTTCATCCAGCGTACCCCCTTCATCGTTAGTCATGGTATTCCGGTGGAAGGCGGTTGCAATGAACTGGTCGTTGCCGGCGTCGGGAAGCAGGTCGCCCGCCAGTTGGTTGATAGCAAAACTATCATATGGCATATCATTGTTGAAAGCGTCTATCACCCAGTCGCGGTACCGCCAGATGGTCCTGCTGTCGTCCCTTTCATAGCCCTTGGTATCTGAATACCTGGCCAGGTCCAGCCACATGGCCGCCCAGTGTTCGCCGTAGTGTTTGGATTGCAGGAGTGTATCCACGATCTTTTCATATGCCTGCGGGTCTTTGCTTTCAGCGAAGCTGGCTGCCAGTTCCGGAGAAGGCGGCAGCCCCGTGAGGTCAAAACTGACGCGACGCAGCAGGGTCATTTTATCGGCTTCGGGGGCAACGGGCAGTTTTTCTTTTTCCAGCCGTTCCCTGATAAATTTATCTATATCATTCCCCTTTTCGATCTTGATATCCGGAACAGGTACGTTAACGGGCGGGATATAGGCCCAGTGTTCGCCCCATTCGGCGCCTTCTTTCACCCAGCGGGTAAGCAGGTCAATTTCTTCCTGGCTCAGTTTAGCTCCTTTCAAAGGCATCCTTTCCTTGGGATCTTTACAGGTGAGCCGCCTGATAAATTCGCTTTTCTCCGGATGGCCGGGAATGATGGCGGGTTTTCCTGACTTGGTGACTCCCAGGGCTTCTTCCTTGAATAATACGCTGAAGCCGCCGCTTTGCTTAACGCCTCCATGGCAGCTGATGCAATGTTTGTTAAGCAAAGGTTTTACTTCTGTACTGAAGTTCACTTTCTTTTTAGACTGACAGGCAGAAAAAGCGCTGCCTATGGCAATGGCAGTTGAGAGGACTACAGTTATCCTCAACGCGGAATGATACAACATCTGCTATAAATTGACCCATTAAAGTTAAGCTGAGATCCAGAGACCGCTGCTAGATCATCTGCTGAATATGATGGATAATATTACGGTGTCACCTTTTTCTGCCGGTATTGATTGGGCGATAAACCCATTACTTTCGTGAACATCCTGGAAAAATAGTAAGGGTCGTCTATCCCCAGCTGGATGGCGATTTCCTTGATCCTTAACGTCGTAAACAGCAGGTACTGGCAGGCCTGCTGCACTTTCAGGTGATTGAAATATTCGATTGGCGAATAGCCTGTTCCATTTTTAAACAGGTAGGAAAAGTGCGACTGGGAAAGGTTTAGCCTGGCCGACATCTGTTGCAGGGTGAGCATCTGGTCGATATGCTGGTGCATATAATCGATAGCCATATCCACTACATTGGTGCCGGGTGCGTTATGATTGGCGGCATAAAGATCAGGGTAAAAACAGGAAGTGAGAAAGCTCCAGAAATTCATGTTGGCAAATGCGAGGTGCTCACGCCGGTAGCCTCTTTCGAGCTGCCTGTAAATACGGTTGAACAATTGTATCCTTTCTGCATTGAAAGGAATGAAGGTTTTGTTTCCCTTCCAGGTTTTGACGGCAGTATTGAAAAGCGCATCAGCGTTGGCGCCCAGGAAATGCACCCAGTAAATGGTCCATGGTTCTTCCAGGTCGGCCGCGTATTCATGGAACTGGTTGCGGGGCAGCAGGAAGCAATCGCCCGGCCCTATGGAATAGGTTTTCTTTTTCAGTGTGATGCTGCCTTTGCCATCCTGGCAATAGATCAGGATATGTTCGGCGGCGCCTTCTTCTCTTTTCCTGTGATGCAGTTCAGCTTTCGGGTAATACCCGATGTCGGTGATGTAAAGTTGTTTGGTAGCGGCATCCCGGGCACAGGCATTTTGAATATTTCGTGGCAGAACGATGGCCTGTTGCCCTTTGAATCCTTCTTTTTTCTTCCTTGTCATGGTGCAGTGTAATAGCTGTTATCGGTTGGGATAGCCCAATCCATTGTTCACTGGTTTTTCCGTAGAATTATTGATTACAATATACTTTAAGGGATGGATATTTTTATGATGGTAAATTAACAAAAGCGTGCAGGATTTTCAGTGTTTTTTATGCTGATTCTTGTACCGGAATCTACTAACTTTGAATGGCTAAACAGGGAAGGTTGGAGATGGACAGCGAACAACATATTACACACCGTAAAATAATCCATATAGATATGGATGCATTTTATGCATCTGTAGAGCAGCGCGATAACCCGGTTTACCGTGGGAAAGCGATTGCGGTTGGAGGTTCGCCCGAGGGCCGGGGAGGAGTGGTGGCTACTGCCAGTTATGAAGCCCGTAAATTCGGGGTGCGTTCGGCCATGCCATCTAAAAAAGCCCTGCAGTTATGTCCTCACCTGATCTTTATACGCCCACGCTTTGATGCTTACAAGGCGGTATCTGCACAGATCCGTGAAATTTTCAGCCGCTATACCGACCTGATAGAGCCGCTTTCGCTGGATGAAGCCTACCTGGACGTGACAGAAGATAAACTGCAGATAGGATCGGCCATTGAAATAGCACGGCAGATCAAACAGGCGATCCGGGACGAGTTGCAGCTGACCGCATCGGCGGGTATTTCCATTAACAAGTTTGTAGCAAAGATTGCCAGTGATCTGAATAAGCCGGATGGTTTTACATTTATTGGTCCTTCTTCTATCAAAAACTTCATGGAAGGACTGGCGGTCGAAAAGTTCCATGGGGTGGGAAAGGTGACTGCCGATAAAATGAAAAAAATGGGCCTGTATACCGGCGCTGACCTGAAAAGGCTATCGGAACAGGAGTTGAAGAACTACTTTGGGAAGGTAGGCAGTTTCTACTACCAGATCGTCAGGGGTATCGACAACCGGGCTGTTCAACCCCATCGCGAAACCAAGTCGTTAGGCGCTGAAGATACTTTTCCTGTAGATCTCACCACTTTGGAGGAAATGGAAGTTGAATTGGAGAAAATAGGGCAAACGGTGTATAACCGGTTGCAGCGTTACCAGCTGAAAGGCCGTACAATTACATTAAAGGTCAAGTATAACGACTTCCGGCAGATAACGCGCAACCAGTCGTTTCCCTTCCCGGTAGGGGATTATGAAACCATAGTGGCTACAGCCAAACAGTTGCTGGCCGCCACGTTAGCCGATGATCACAAGATCAGGTTACTAGGTATTACGTTGTCCAATTTCCAGGATAATCAAATGACTGATACAGATAAAGCCAACCAGGTCACCCAGCTGTCGTTATTCGATTAGCATAATATTGCTGATATAACCGGTAAGGTTATAGAAGTCCGTTGTGCCAGCCGTCCGGATAGTCAGGAGAATTACTACTAACAAACAATGGTTATCTCCAATAGTCAGGTAAGTCAAGTTCAGATTCTACCTCTTCCATCCTTTCTCTCATCAGGTCCTGCAGCTTATTATGCAGGTCAGGATGTTCTTCCCAGAAAGATGAAGGCACGTCCAGTACAGATTTCAACAGGTCGCCCGGGTATAAACCGGCGGTGATCAAGATGTCGTTATTGAGAATTTCCAGTGCGAGCGGCACGAGATAATGGGGGTTATAAGATTGGCCAATCAGCATACTCAGTTCATTGGCGGAAAGCTTCACCAGTGGAACTTTGGTTAGTGCCAGGCATTTCTGTGCCAGTCCTGAATTTTCTGCTGTATTGGGTTCCCATTTTTTATTCTCGAGCTGCTCCAAAGATTTATATCTCCAGATTTCTTTTTTGTTCATACAAGATTCTTCTCTATGTCTATAAACTAATAATGTCTGTTAAGGTTTATGAAGATGATTTCATCGCAATTATAACTCTGTGAAGATCATGTGTAGATGCTGCGGAGTTTGG
The DNA here is from genome assembly GCF_900107795.1 of Chitinophaga terrae (ex Kim and Jung 2007). Taxonomy (GTDB): domain Bacteria; phylum Bacteroidota; class Bacteroidia; order Chitinophagales; family Chitinophagaceae; genus Chitinophaga; species Chitinophaga terrae. The sequence continues at coordinate 137,838 of NZ_FNRL01000006.1, read as the reverse complement.
CAGTGATTGCGAATCCCGTCTTGGCTGTCGGGTTTAAGAAATCAGGATCAACTGTTATAAAGATAGGAATTATTCATTAGCTGCAATTATTTTTTTATACACATCATAAAAAAGGCCCTGAACGGGCGGTCCAGGGCTTTTCGTATAACTTTTGCCGTTAATCAGGCCGCCGCTTTGGTATACCTGGGCAGTACCAGCGTTTTAACGATGGTATGGGCAATGGCCGATAAACCGAAGGCCAGCAACAGCAGCAGGGCCGCTTTGGCCGGGGTGTCAAATACATCTATCACGGAGGAAACAGATTTGCCGGCAAACAGCAATGCTATTAAAAAGGCCAGTCCGCCCGTGATCCATAGGGTAATGTGCGACCATAAGTACTTCTGTTTCTGGAACCCGTTTTTTCCAAAAGAGGTGAACAGCAGGTAAACGTGGGCAACGAAAAACAAGGCGGCTAGTACAGCGAGTGTTGTGAGCATGTCTCGGTTAATTTAGGATAAATAATGGTATATCTTTCTAAAGTAATAAATAGTTTTAATATTTGCAAGCACTAGTTTTCAGCTCTCTGCGCCCGAGCGGATGAGGGAAATATGTTCTGCTATCATGTGCAATCGGTAATAATATTTCTCGAAAATATCGTCGTACATCCGGTGCCTGTTTTCCAGGAACGCATTCAGCGCCTCGTAAATAAACTCTTCGAAGGTATGATCTTCATTCACCTTTATCACGCATTCAAACACCGGTTCCATGCTGGTGGCGAATTTCGGCCGCACAAGGATGTCGTCCATACAAACGATCATGTCTTTATACAGGTTGGGCGCTTTGGCAAACGGCACATAATGAATGGCGGTAAAACCATCTTCATCATATACATACTTGTCCACTTCTTCACCCAGTAAATATTGTATCACCTCCCGGTTATTATTATGCCGGGTAGCCAGCAGCAGCGGCGTTTCCTGGCTGGCCAGCACAAAATTGAAATCTATATTGTGCTCGATCAGCAGCAACAGCATGTCTGTGATCGCCGCCAGCCGGTGATGTTTGAATATATAGGCAATGGCAAAAAGATAATCGGGATTGTCGACAACCAGCCGGGCTCCCTTCTTGATGGCATATTGTACGGCTATGGGCTTATTGGCGCCAACCGCGCAAAAAACAATAGGAATAACGCCTTCCTTCTTATAATGAATATCTGCGCCTCCTTCCTCTATTAATAATTCTGCCGCTTCGAAAAAGATCTCCTGGTACTCCAGCAGGTCGCATAGCAGCTCCGATCGTTCGTCCCTGGTCAGGAAGGTCAGGTGTTGGCCGATACAGGCGATGACTTCATCCGGATCCTGGCTGGTTCTTACTTTGCGTTTTAGATCCTGGAATGAGAGTCGCTGCATAGGTCTTCATAGTATAAATAAGGTCATAGGGAGATGGAGTGAACTAAGCGTGGATGAAATCTTTGCAATATTAATAAAAAAACTTATTTGTTATAGTTTTTATTAAATCCTGTTAAAGAGACGTTATTTGTAACGGAAGAAGTGAAACAAAAGGACGGGTCTGCCCGTTATGGTATAGAATTGGCATTACTCCTTTGTTAAATAATTATATCATGAAACGGTTTTTTGTAATCAGGTTATCCCTTTTGTTAGCAACAGGACTTTTATCAGCCCCTCTTCTTTTTGCACAGGAAACCAGGTCGGAAAAAAGATCAGACAAAAAAGCAGAAAAAGCAGCCGAAGTAAAAGCGTTAATAGATAGTCATTATTACCTGTTCAACGCACAAACTGCTTTTCCTATAGGTGGTCGTATGCGCAATATTACTTCCAATTACGACCTGGTCGTGAAAAAAGATTCTGTTGTCAGTTACCTGCCTTATTTCGGCAGGGCTTATACAGCGGAATATAATGTGACAAGGTCGCCGCTTGACTTTACCTCTACCTCTTTCGACTATACGGTAACACCCGGCAAAAAAGATGGTTGGGCAATAACTATCAAACCTAAAGACAACAAGTCGGTGCAAACCATGTACCTCACTGTTTCCAGCGAAGGATATGCAACGCTGCAGGTTACCAGCAACGACAGGACCGCTATCAGTTTTAACGGTACGCTGCAGGCGATTCCGGCTAAAAGGAGATAGTTTTCTCTGACGGAGCGTAAGAGAGCAGGAGAGAAGCATAAGGCAAATTAGCAATCATCAGAATTCTTATGTTTCTTTGCTTTCTTACGCTCTTTTTACGAGAAAACTTTTGTAACATTTATGAGTAATATCAACGCGCTTTTCCTTGATATCGGCGGCGTTTTACTGACCAATGGCTGGGACAGGAACGCCAGGAAACAGGCAATAGAACTTTTTGGACTGGAAGCCCTGGAAACAGAAGAACGGCATCACCTCACCTTCGATACCTATGAAGAAGGCAAACTTACATTGGATGAATACCTTACCAGGGTAGTGTTTTATAAAGAAAGAACATTTACCCGGCAGCAGTTCAAAGAATTTATGCTGGCCCAATCGGCACCCTACCCCGAGATGATAGACCTGATCGTTCGGCTGAAAGAAAAATACAAACTGAAGATCGCTATCGTTAATAACGAAGGCAGGGAACTGAACGAACATCGTATCCATCACTTTAATCTCAACCGCTTTGTCGATTTCTATATTTCTTCCTGTTTTGTACATTTCCGCAAACCGGATGCAGATATCTATAAAATAGCCCTGGACATTGCCCAGGTGAAACCGGCGGAAGTCATTTACCTGGAAGACAGGTCAATGTTCGTGGATGTTGCCAAAGGACTGGGCATCAATGCTATTTGCCACCAGAGCTATCAATCTACGGTGGAACAACTGGCGGCGCACGGACTTGTTCTTTAAATGCTTTTGAATGAAAGGCCGTCAATTTTACAATCGATTGAGAATCTTTTTCTTGCAAAAGATTACTGCCATATCCCCGATTTTTACCGCTGGTGTAAATTTTCGGCCTTTAATACTCACTTTCTTATAATTAATTTCTATTTTGCCACGCGGTTTGAAATAATGCATGGTCCCACGTCTAGCTATCGTTGAAATAATCTCCATTCAAATTGAGGTTCAAAAAAGTAGATAATAAACCTATGCAGGACGTAAATCGCTAAATGCATTTAGCAAGTCAATGTAAACTTTATAAAAAATCCAGATCTATGCTTAGATGGAACATGTTCCGTCCAAAGTTGAAACAGTTACGTGCGTACGACAGGAGAACTTTGGTATTGATTTTAAGTATTGGCAGTTGTCAGCAAATTTTTGCTCAAAACAAACTGCCTTTAACAGATTTATCTGCTTTTCAGCAGGCTTCTCCCAACTGGCGTATAGCCGGTGGTGTAGCTGCCGACCTGCAGCAGAATAATGTACTGCAAACAACATCAGGAACTGGCATCCTGGTTAATCTTCCAGACAAAAAAGCGCCTGGAAAAGATCTTTTCAGCGCCTTTCAACATGGCGATCTGGATCTTGAATTTGATTACCTGATGTCTAAAGCATCTAATTCCGGTATCTACCTGCAAGGCAGGTATGAAGTACAGTTATTGGACAGCTGGGGTGTTACAGCGCCTAAAGCATCTGATAACGGCGGTATTTATGAAAGATGGGACGACAGCAAACCTGAAGGCCAGAAAGGCTATGATGGACACGCCCCACGTCAGAATGCCAGCAAAGCGCCGGGATTATGGCAACACATGAAGATCTCTTTCCAGGCGCCGCGCTTCGACGCCAGCGGAAAAAAGATCAGCAACGCAGTGATCCTCCGCATTGAGCTGAACGGCGTAACCATCCAGGATCATGTTGAACTGGCAGGTCCTACCCGCGGTGCAATCGGCAACGACGAAGTTCCTCAGGGTCCTTTGCGTATCCAGGGCGACCACGGAACCGTTGCATTCCGCAACATCGTTGTTACCAACTTTGACGCGCCGCAACCTCAGTTGCAGGACGTAAAATACAGCATTTACAACGGCCGTTTCGACAACCAGCCGAACTTTGCTACGCTGAAACCTAATGCTACCGGCACTCAAAAACTGTTAAGCGCTAACATGGCAGAACTGCCAGGAAACGATTTCCTCGTACGTTATACCGCTACGCTGAATGTTGCAAAAGCCGGCGACTATACCTTCAGCCTCCGTACCAACGGCGGTCCGGGCGCCCTGAAGATCGATAACCAGGAGGTGCTGAGCTACCGCAACAGGTGGGATAAACAAGGCAGTATCACTTTACAGCCAGGCGCTCACAACGTAGAGATCCTGTATTATAAAAATACCGACTGGGCGAAGAAAGAGATCGGCCTGACAGTAAAAGAAGCCAGCCTGCGCGAATTCTCACTGGCCGATACCAACGTGCCAACCGATGAAGAAGCAGATCCCATCCTGGTAATGGCGCCTGAAAACACCATCCTGCGCAGCTTTATGGATATCCGGGGCCAGAGAAGGGTAGTACACGCGGTTTCTGTCGGAAGCCCGACCAAAGTGAACTATACCTACGACATGGACAATGGTCTTCCTTTCCAGGTATGGCGCGGCGAATTCCTGAACACTACCCCGATGTGGCATGAACGCGGCGATGGATCTTCTCGTCCATTAGGCGCTGTACAGATCCTGGCTGCTCAACCGGGTATGGCAATTGCCAAGCTGTCGGATAAAGATGCAGCATGGACTGCCGACACTGCCGGTACCGGTTACCGTCCGAACGGTTACTCAATTGATGCTGCGGGCAAACCAACCTTCAGTTATACCATTTACGGAACATCCGTAAACGATGATATCAGCGTATTACCTGAAAACCAGGGTATCTACCGTTCTATCACTGCACAGTCTCCAGCCGGCGACCTGTACTTACGTATAGCCGTTGCAGATAAAATTGAGCGGGTAGCTCCGGGTTTATTCATCGTAGGAGATAAATCCTATTATGTGAAGATGGACGATGCTAAAGCTAATACCATCATCCGCAATCAGAACGGCCGTGCAGAATTGATCATGCCTCTCCAGGCTAAAATAGGTTATGCGGTTATCTTCTAAGCAGCAATACTAACGACATTATGAAACTGAATTATAAAAGCATTACAGCAGGCATCACAGCCGGTTTATTTATGATGAGCGCTGCTTTCAGTCCGCTGAAAGCGCAGGAATCGCCAAAGGAGGAAGATTTCTTCCGCATCGCCCGCGTTGTTTCTCCTGAAGGAACGTTACTTGAAGTGGGTGGTTTATGTACTCTGCCAAACGGCGACCTGGGTATCGCTACCCGGAGAGGCGATATCTATATCGTTCAGAACCCGACCAGCAAACAACCTTACTTCAGGAAAGTCGCTTCCGGCTTGCACGAAGTGTTAGGGCTGGCATACAAAGACGGTTCTCTTTACTGTGCGCAGAGAGGTGAGTTGACCAAAATGACTGACACGAACATGGACGGCAAAATCGACAAGTTCGAAACAGTATATGCATGGCCGATCTCAGGACACTACCACGAATATAGCTTCGGTCCTGTTCTGGCGCCGGACGGTACTTTCTTTGTTTCAGGCAACGTTGCATTCGGCGACGAAGAATGGTGGAGAGGTGAAAGCCGCGTTCCATGGAGAGGCTGGATGATGCACATCAACGAAAACGGTAAAATGGAGCCATGGGCAACCGGTTTCCGTTCTCCTTGCGGATTAGGTATTATTGACGGTGAACTGTTCTATACAGAGAACCAGGGCGACTGGATGGGTTCCGGTGGTTTAACTCACGTAAAAAAAGGCAGCTTCGTAGGTCACCCTGCGGGTCTGCGTTGGACCAACCTGCCTAACTCGCCTGTGAAACTGACGACAGAGCAACTGTACAGCAAAGTAGATCCCCGTTTCCGCAGGGATGCAAATGGCCGCGCCATTAAACCAGAAAACGTGGAGAACGAAAAGTTCTATACGCTTTTCGATATGAAGAAATTCTTCCCTGAGATACAATTGCCTTCAGTATGGCTGCCTCACGGCGTATTGGGTATTTCTAACTCTCAGCCCCTGTCTATTCCTGAAGGCGTTTTCGGACCTTTCGAAAAACAGGTACTGGTAGGCGATCAGGGTCAGAGTAAGATCATGCGTGTGTTCCTTGAAAAAGTGAATGGCGAGTACCAGGGAGCGGCATGGGATTTCAGAAGCGGTTTCCAGTCTGGCGTTCTGCGTATGGCCTGGGCTCCTGATGGATCGCTGTTCGTTGGTGAAACCAACAGGGGATGGGGTTCTGCAGGCGATGCCAACCAGGGCTTGCAAAGACTGGTATGGAACAACCGCGTACCATTTGAAATGAGAACAGTAAGCGCTCGTCCTGATGGTTTCGAGATCACTTTCACTATGCCGGTTGATAAAAAACAGGCGGAAGATATTGCTTCTTATGCAGTAGAAAGTTTCACTTATAAATACCATCCTGTGTATGGTAGTCCAACCGTGAATATGGAGAAACCAACCGTTAAAGGTGTGCAAGTGGCTGCCGACGGTATGAGCGTTCGCCTGGTGATCGATGGGCTGCGTCAGTATTATATTCATAAACTGACCCTGAACGGCATCCGCGCCCAGGAAGGTTCTTACTCACTGGTTCACCCGGATGTGTATTATACCCTGAATGCTATCCCGGATGGCGAAAAACTGCCTGCATCTGCATTAAGTACTAAAAACAGTGCAGCCAAACCTGCGGCAGCAGCAACTAAGCCTGGCGCAAAAGCGGCAGATGCGAAAGCAGGAGCAGCTAAACCTGCAGCGGCTACCAAAGCGCCTGCGGCGGTAACTTACGAACAGGTAAAACCATTGCTGAATAAATGGACCTGCTCTTCCTGCCATAATGCAGATAAGAAGCAGGTAGGACCAGCATTTAAAGATGTTGCCAAAAGAAATTATTCTGTTGCGAAGATCATGCAGCTGATCAAAAATCCGCAACCTGAAAACTGGCCTGGCTATGCAACGCCAATGCCTCCGTTACCTCAGGTGCCGGATGCAGACGCCCAGAAAATTGCTACCTGGATCAATTCATTGAAATAAGATCCTGTATAAAATTTAAAAGGCCTGGTGTGATGAAGATCGCACCAGGCCTTATTTTTTTGATGATTTCTATACTTTTCTTGTGGCTGCTAGACAGATTTTATCCTTTTTTAAACATTTTTCCCTGACTACTGTTAAATATATATTAGTATCAAACGCACTATAAGCTATTTGATCATTTATAGTGGATTTTTTATAAATAAGAGAGAAATAATTAATGTATTAAAGAAACGGTTGATAAACAGGCACAAACATCTTGTAATGGTTCGAGATGTGCAGGGGCGGGTTCTTTGAGCGATGTAGCACCCGCCCTTTTTCTTTTTACGATATCAGCCAGCCCCGTAATACCTTTTAGCCCCTAATGCAGCAGGGATTCCTATCATGATCATCAGTATAACAATACCAATGAGGGTATTGATGTTAGCCAGGTTCAGTGTGCCGGTTGGGATATAGGTCAGCGGCAACACGATGAACTGCATAATACTCCATACAACAATGCCGTATAACAGGCCGCTTATCAGCGGTTGTTTCCTGATCAACGCTATCCGCCCATATAATATAAAGAACAGGAGCGTGAATGAATAAGCAATGATATAATGGAAGAGCAGGCCTACCCAGGGCATGAGGGGGCTGCCATTGAATGCTTCTTTGCCAAAGGCTCCGCTGGCAATGCGGACAAGCAGATCGGAAATACCCATGTCGGGATGGCGGACCAGGAAATGGATGGTGGCGGAAATAATATCCAGCGTGCCGGCTATGAAGCCGGTAAGGGCGACGGACTTGATAAAAGAGGGCATACGATCAGATTTTGGTGAAATGAATTTAACATATTTCTTAGGATTGTTCCCCTTACCTGCCTAAAAATGATTAATAAGTGTTACCTAATTATTAAGAATTATTAAAATCTCCTTAAAATATTTTTCTAAAGAATTGATATTCATTATTATAAAAATTATTAAATAAATAATTTAAACAAATGGCTGAATAAACGATTGTTTAAATTAAACGTTTGTTTAACTTTGCTTCGTCAAATAAAATGGAACATGGAAGAAATTAGTGAAAAACAGCTCTCGATTTTAAAGGTTGCGGAGCGGCTATTTGCCGATCAGGGCTTTCATGGCACATCGGTAAGAGACATCGCTCAGGAAGCAGACGTTAACATTGCCATGATTTCCTATTATTTCGGCTCCAAAGACAAATTGCTGGAATCAATTGTCAAATATAGAATGAAGGCTTCCCAGAAGTTTATCCAGGACCTGTTGGTGGATGATACGATGAAGCCCCTTGATAAAATATACGCGATGATAGACCGGTTCATTAATAAGATGATGGGAGAACAGAACTTCCAGTGTATCATGAGCCGGGAACAATTGAATAGCGAAAAAAGTCCGGTGAGGGATCTGATCTGGGAGTTGAAGAGGGAAATGCTGGGCTTGATGCAGCCGATAGTAACTGATGCCCAGGAAGCCGGCATCTTTCATAAAGATATAGATGTAGTGATGTTGATGACATCGTTATTCGGCACTATTCATCAAATCATTCCAGCCCAAAAATTGCTGCGGAATGATCCTGAATTCAGTGACCTTGATGAAGCAACTTTTAAGGAAAACCTCAAACAGAGATTAAGTATACATTTAAAAAAATTGTTCAAAGCAATCCTAACACATGAGTTCTAAAAGCATATACGCACGATTATATGCGCTTGCATCGGGGATCATGCTGATTTTTTTCTTTCAGTCAGCATCTGCTCAACAGAGCGTTAAACCGCTTTCGTTAAATGAAGCCATATCGCTGAGTATACAAAACAGCAAACAATTAAAAGTAAGCCGTGCAAGGGTCGACCAGGCAGTTGCATCGCTTAAAACAGCCAATGAGCGTCAATTACCTGACGTAAGTGTGAGTGGGTCTTATTTACGTGTGACTGAACCAAACATCGATCTTAAACTCAATACCTCCGGTAATGGAGGAAATGGCGGAAACAAATCTGAATTTCCCAAAGTCAACAGCGCGGCCTACGGAACAGCCAATGTATCGATCCCGGTTTTTGCCGGAATGATGATCCAGAGCGGTAAAGAATCTGCCCGTTACCTGGCGGAAGCTGCCAAACTGGACGTGGAAAATGATAAGGAAGGAATTATCCAGAACACCATCGCTGCCTACAGCAACCTGTATAAAGCTAAAGCAGCTGTAGCGCTGGTGCAGGAAAACATCAGGCAGTCAGACGAACGGGTAAGGGAATTTTCCAACAAAGAAAAGAATGGATTATTAGCCAGGAACGATCTCTTAAAAGCAGAACTGCAACAATCCAACTACCAACTGGCGCTGATGGATGCTGAAAACAACCTGAAAATTGCCAACCTGAACATGGATATCATGCTTGGACTTCCAGACAACACCATCCTTGAAGTTGACAGTACTGTTTTCAGGGTTGATAATGCGATGGATGCCAGGGGAGCAGCAGAATTTGAGCAGTTGGCTTACCAGAATCGTAAAGATGCAGCGGCGCTGGGCCTGAGAGCTAAAGCAGCCAATGCAGGGGTGAAAGGAGCGAAGGGGGAATATTATCCTTCATTAGCTGTAACCGGCGGTTATGTAGCGGCTTACATTCCGAATGTTGTAACCATTACCAATGCTATCACCGCAGGGGTAGGGTTGAAGTACAACCTGTCTTCTCTCTGGAAAAATGGTTCCAAGGTCGCTAACGCAAAAGCGCAGTTAGCAGAAGTGGAAGCCAACCAGGCGAAACTGGTAGACGATATTCATCTGGAAGTAAACCAGGCATACGAGAATTACCTGTTGAGCCGTAAAAAAATGGATACATACGTTAAAGCAATAGAACAGGCAGAAGAGAATTATCGTATTACCAAGAACAAACACGACAACAACCTGGCTACGACTACAGACTTGTTGGATGCTGATGTAGCCAAACTGCAATCACACCTCAACTACGCTTATGCAAAAGCAGACGCGCTGGTGGCTTATAACAAACTGTTAGAAGCGGCAGGATTACTCGAATCCAACAATAAATAATACCAAACTAATAAATATCAAAGCTGTGGAAACGCAAACTCAAACAAAACCTACTAACAATATAAACATGCAGGAAACTACCGCGCCTAAAAAGAGAAGTAAAGGGTTCGTCATAGTACTGGCAGCGCTGGTACTCGGTGGCGGCGCATTTGGTATCACTAAATACATTCATGCGCAACACCATGAAGAAACTGACAACGCGCAGATCGATGCAAATGTCAGCCCTGTGATCCCTCGTGTATCCGGTTATGTGAAAGAGGTAAGGGTGAAAGATAACCAGGTTGTTAAGAAAGGTGATACATTGGTCGTGTTAGACAACCGTGATTTCTTATTAAAAGTACAACAAGCTGAAAACGCGCTCTATGCTGCCCAGGCTAACTTAGGCGCAGCTGAAGCAAGCACCGTTGCCGCCGAAGCCGGCATCAGTACTGCACAGGCCCAGATCGGAACTATCGACGCCCAGATCGAAGCAGCGAAAGTAAACCTCTGGAGAGCATCCCAGGACTTCGAACGCTATGCTAACCTGATCAAAGATCACTCGATCACCCAACAGGAATATGAGCAGGCTTTAGCCGCCAAACAAACCGCTGAACGTCAGCTGGATGTATTGGCTAAACAAAAAGCTGCCGCCAGCCGCCAGACGCATGTAGTATCTACTCAAAGCGGCGCTACTTCAAAACAGATCAATATCGCTAATGCAGGTATCAAACAACGCGAAACCGAAGTGGAAGATGCTAAGCTGAACCTGTCTTACACCGTGATCACCGCTCCTGAAGATGGCGTACTTTCAAAGATCTACGTTCAACCTGGTCAATATGTTGCTGCTGGTCAATCCTTGTTCAGTGTAGTACTGAACACCACTCCATGGGTAGTGGCCAACTTCAAGGAAACCCAGCTGGCTAAAATGAAACTGGGCCAGAAAGTTTCCGTACATGTTGATGCTTATCCCGGTAAAGAACTGGAAGCCAAAGTAACTTCCTTTGCTCCTGCAACCGGTGCAAGATTCGCACTGCTGCCTCCGGATAACGCCTCCGGTAACTTCGTAAAAGTTGTTCAACGTTTGCCTGTTAAAATCGAGTTCAATGATCCTAACGATGCAGTAGTTAAACAACTGCGCCCGGGCATGAACGTAGTGGTAGATGTACATCTTGATTAATTATACATGAACGCAACAGGCCGGGAGTTAATAATTAATGGAACCATGCAAACTTTACGCAAAGGACCTAATCATTAGTAACAACAGATCAACGACAGACAGGAGGTTGTTCGTTAATTATTAACTCCGGGCTTCGTTGCCGTTCATTCAAAATATACGTGCTACATGCAACAAGAATCATTGATAGAATACGGCTCGCGCAGGGTGATCATCACGATCACCGCTATCTTCTGCGCGCTGCTGGAAATAGTGGATACCACTATCGTGAATGTGGCATTGAACGAAATGCGTGGTAATATGGGCGCTACCCTCAGCGAGATTGGTTGGGTGGTAACAGCTTATGCGATCGGTAACGTGATCATCGTACCAATGACAAGTTGGTTATCTCAACAGTTTGGTCGTCGTAACTACTTCGCTGCTTCCATTATTATATTCACCGTTTCATCTTTCCTTTGCGGACAATCCACTACCATGTGGGAACTGATCCTCTTCAGGTTCATCCAGGGAATTGGCGGAGGCGCCTTGCTGGTAACCTCCCAGACCATCATCACTGAAAGTTATCCGCCAGAGAAAAGAGGTGTCGCACAAGCTATATATGGTTTAGGCGTAATTATCGGTCCAACCTTGGGACCTCCTTTGGGTGGTTATATCACCGATAACTACAGCTGGCCTTATATCTTCTATATCAATATCCCGATCGGGGTAATAGCTACCCTGTTAACTTTACAGTTCGTACGCAGTCCGAAATATGCGGAGAAGAAAGCGATGAACGAGATCGATTTCCTCGGGATCATTCTGCTGGCCGTCACCGTAGGTTCCCTGCAATATGTGCTGGAACGCGGACAGGAAGACGACTGGTTCAATGACCCGCTTATTACTCTTTTATCCATTATAAGTGCGTTAGGATTGTTCTTCTTTGTATGGAGAGAGCTCACCTACAAGAACCCGATAGTGGAGTTGCGGGTATTGAAGAACGGGAACCTGCGGGTAGGAACGGTACTTTCGTTTATCCTCGGTTTCGGATTGTACGGATCAACTTTCATTATTCCATTATATACGCAGAGTACACTGGGCTGGACAGCCACCCAATCCGGTATGCTGATGATCCCGGCGGCGCTGACCACAGCTTTCATGATGCCTATCATCGGTAAGCTCCTGGAAAGAGGAGTGCCGCAACAATACCTTGTAGCGTCCGGGATGCTCTTGTTCTTTGTCTACAGCTTATGGGGATACTACATTCTTACCCCTTCTGATACCGGGTCTGACGCCTTCTTCTGGATGCTGATCGTTCGTGGTGTGGGTATGGGATTGTTGTTCATTCCTATTACTACCCTGGCGCTGTCTTCCCTGCGTGGACAACAGATCGGGCAGGGAGCGGCTTTCACCGGTATGATGCGGCAGTTAGGCGGTTCGTTTGGTATTGCGTTGATCACCACTTTCATGTCCCGTCAGAACATGGTGCACAGGAACGACCTGGTAGCGAAGTTAGACGTAAACAACCCGGATGTGATCAACAGGGTACATGGGATGGCTCAGAACTTTGCCGCCAAAGGAATGGATAAGGTTACAGCGCTGAACAGCGGTTATAAGGCGATTGATTACAGTGTAACCAAGCAGGCCGCGGTAATGTCGTACATGGATGTATTCCTGTATCTCGGTATCATGTTCCTGATCTGTATCCCATTTGTGTTAATGGTAAAAGCGAAGAAAACAGCTAAACTGGATCCGTCAGCTATGCACTAACGGGAACGGTTCAACATAAAATATTGTTGCAATAACAGTGTAACAGTTGTAGGTTTAGGTAAATAAGCCCCGATTTTAATCGGGGCTTTCTTTTTGAAGATAATTTCAGTAATTTCCGTTGAAAGACCCCCTCGCTATGGAAACATTCGGACACGTTCGTATGGTCATTGGCTTTATACTCAGCCTTAGTCTTGCGCACCTGTTGAAGGGCAGCGCTAAATTCATCCAGCACCCGAACAGGGATAAACCCTACTGGATACATCTTTCCTGGGTAGCTTACATTTTTATCATGCTGGTGCATTTCTGGTGGTGGGAGATGCCGTTGCATAACCTGCATCGCTGGACTTTCCCCGAATATCTCTTTGTCGTGATATTCATCACCACTTTTTTTCTTCTTTGCGCCCTCCTGTATCCCGACGATATAAAGGATTACACGGGGTACCAGGATTATTTCTTCAGCAGGCGCAAATGGTTCTTTGGCGTATTGGCTTTCCTCTTCCTGGCGGATGTTGTAGATACGTTGATAAAGGGCGAAGTATATTATAAACATTTTGGCTGGGAATACCCGGTTCGCAACATTACCCATATCCTTCTCTGCCTGCTGGCCATCAGGATCAACAACCGCGCATTTCACGGAGCGCTGGTAGTACTGTTCTTCATCTACGAGCTTTCATATGTACTCAGGTTATACCTGGCAGCATAGGTCAGATAGGAATACCCGCTTTTTTGTAAATAAAACTCAGCAACCAGGCTGGGCCGATCAGCAGAAATTGCAGATCCTTAAAAAAAGAAGGTTTGGCTCCTTCTATTTTATGGCCTATAAACTGGCCGATCCAGGCAAGTACAAAAATGCCAAGAGAAAGCTGCCAGACCACAATGCCTGTGCCTGCCAGCCAGCGCCATAGCCAAAGGCAAACAACGCCTATGATCAGCATCCCGGCCGCCAGGGAAGCCGACAATCTCGTATAGTAAAGAATTACCAATAGTAACACTATATGGGCCAGCGTAAGTTCGGCGTTGGGGAATAGCGGGATAGGCACTGCAAACAGGAAACCTACTATGCTGAAAAAGATCGCAGGAACACAGATCCAATGTATAAGCTTATTGGTATGGTTACGATGACTGCTGCCATATTCATCCAACCAGTCGTTGATGGTTTTCATAGCGCGGTATGTTTAGTTACACTTAATTTACTAAAAATTCCGGTCAGGCGCCAGGAAAATTCACCCGGACCCGGCGGCCAGGTTTGAACGTATAACGTAAAAGCCTATTGGATATGAGTAAGTAAATCAGCTGTAAGCAAGGGCAACGCCGCTATGAAACGGAGAAAAAGAAAAACCCCTGTCTCTGTGCGAGCAGACAGGGGCTGGGCTATATTCGGTTGAGGCACATCGTTTAAGTATATACGAACCTTAACTTCGCATAGATTTATCAACAATCTCAAATACTATCTTGTTTTTTAGTTTAAAATTTAACCGTATGGAAACGATCGGATTTATAGGAACCGGGAACTTAGGCTACCCGATAGCAGAAAATATACTGAAGGCAGGTTATAAACTGAAAGTATACAACCGCACTGCTTCCAAAGCCAAACCGCTGGAAGCGCTGGGCGCCGAACTGGTCGACAGCCCGCAGGCTGCCGCATCCAAAGGGGGGATTGTTATGAGCCTGGTGGCCGACGACAGGGCTGTAGAAGCCATCAATACCGATGCCCTGCTGGCAGCACTGGGAGAAGGAGGAATTCATGTTTCCATGAGTACCATTTCTCCGGATGGCGCCCGAAAAATGGCGGAAAAATGTAAAGCCGCCGGGGTACATTACGTAGCGGCTCCCGTTTTTGCCCGCCCTAATGCAGCGGCCAATAAAGTTGGAAACGCGGTCATCTCCGGCGATGCAGGTGCAAAAGAACGTATTAAACCTTTGTTGTCTGCCGGTTTTGCAAAGAATATTTTCGACCTGGGAGAAGACCCCGGGCATGCCAATGTACTGAAACTGATAGGCAACTTTATGATCGCCGCTTCCATTGAGCTGATGTCGGAAGCGTTTACCCTGGCGGAGAAGAACGGGCTGGAAGTAAAAACCGTGTATGAAATGCTGACCTCTACATTGTTTGCCAGTCCTATTTTCAGGAACTACGGCGGGATGATACTGGAAAGGCAGTTTGCCGGGAATCCATCGTTTGATGCGGCGTTGGGATTAAAGGATATCAATCTAGTATTGCAAACAGGCAGGAATACACTGACCCCTTTACCAATGGCCGACCTGGTACATAGCCGCCTGACCACTGTGTTGGCACAGGGCGTAAAAGACGCCGACTGGCTGGCTTTGGCAACCGGTGCAATGAAGGATGCCGGGTTAAAAATCTAATTTTCAGTGATCGCCGGCAGCAGCGCCGCAGGTTGTTGCCGGTGAATTACTCCCCAGTCAGAAATCGCCCGCAACATTGTTTCCATACTGAGCCCCAGCGGCGTTAATTCATACTCCACCCTTGGAGGCACCTCAGGATATACGATCCTGGTGATCAATCCATCTCTTTCCAGTTCTTTTAACTGCAAAGCCAGCACCCGTTCGGATACCCCGTTAATGGATTTCTTCAGTTCATTAAACCTTAATCTTCCGTCCAGCAGCTTCCATAGGATGCTCGCTTTCCATCGCCCTCCGATCAGCGAAAGGGTATAAGCAGTCCCGCAATCGCCTCTTAATTGCCGCCTGTTGATCGCATTGGATGAAGTCTCTTTTCTCATGATTACAAAAGTACGATGTACCAGCAAAGCAACAAAGCAGGCAAAGAGGTAAGGAATTTAAAGGCCCGGGAAGGAAAGCTTGTAGCATAAAAATCTTTGTTGTCACCGTCTTTGCTTCTTTAAATCCCCTTCGGTCAAAAGTTCTTTGCGCCTACGCTTGCCTCCATTCATTTGCCTGAAACCGAACACCTTTTGCCAATAAATTTTCATTTTCTTAAATCCAGAAAATATTTTTATATATTTGTCTTGCTTAAACGATTTAGCATACCTTAAACAATTTTTAATGAGTAATTCCACGGCGTTAGGAATAGATATTGGCGGTTCACACATCACAGCAGCACTGGTAGACCTGCAATCCAGGTCCCTCATTGACGGCACATGGAACCGCACCAGGGTAAATTCTCAAGCCAAAGCAACCGAAATCATTGAAGCCTGGGCAGCAGTAATCAGGGAAGTGTTTAGCAAAGCTCCGGGAGAGGTGAAGCATATAGGTATAGGCATGCCCGGCCCCTTCGATTATGAAGAAGGCATTAGCCTCATGAAAGGACAGCATAAATTCGATTCGCTGTACGGACTGAATGTAAAACAGATGTTGGCGGAAAGCCTGGAAATAGATCCTTCCCAGATCCGCTTTATTAACGATGCCGGATGTTTCCTGCAGGGAGAAGTTTTCAGCGGCGCCGGCAAAGGTTACGAAAGGGTAGTAGGCCTTACATTGGGCACTGGTTTGGGATCTGCCATTTACACCGATGGCGTGGCGCAGGATGCGAATCTCTGGTGTTCGCCGTTTAAGGGCAAAATAGCGGAAGATTACTTGTCGACCCGCTGGTTTGTTAACCGCTACAAAGAAGTTGGCGGTGCGGACGTAGCTGATGTAAAAGCCCTGGTTGCCCTGAAAGATACCGATCCTAAAGTAATGCAGCTTTTCAACGAGTTTGCGTCGAACCTGGGCGATTTCCTCCTTGATTTTGTCAAAACCGGCAAGCCGGAAGCTATCGTTATAGGCGGTAATATCGCCAACGCGGCAGATTATTTCCTTCCGCAGGTAAAAAAGGCATTGCAGAACGCCGGTTTCGATATTCCTGTGAAGATTGCCTCGCTGGGCGAAGCTGCCGCGCTGATCGGCGCTGCCAGCCTTTGGTATGATCTGCAAACTATTTAACTGGCATATAAGTAAGTAAGAAGTGAAGAGATCAGGGTGCATTAATTTTATTAATCTCCAATATTATCTTCACTTCTTCCTGTTTAAGATCAAAACAGGGAAATCCCTTTAATTTACTTACTGTACAGCGCCCCAGGCCTTTCCCAGGTATTGTAACGGTACTTTTTACACTTTACCGCTTATCAATATTTAGGAGGGCTGTCTTGCATTTACCCCGTCTTCACCCTATCTTTCGCTACAAGTAGGCCGGTATGCCCTATCCGATTCTACGAATGAAAAACGCGTGAAAATTCAGTGAACAAGAGTCTTTCCATCGGAAATACAATTATCATTTATATATGGCTAAACAAAACAGCGACTCAAGGCGGGCATTTCTAAAGAATTCCCTTGGAGCGCTTGCAGCATTCACTATTGTGCCCCGGCATGTACTCGGCCGTGGTTACCTGGCGCCGAGTGATCAGTTAACCAAAGCGGTAATAGGTACGGGCAGCATGGGCCGTAATCACTTCGGCTATGCAGGTACGCGGGTTGTAGCGCTTTGCGATGTAGACAGCAAACACCTGCAACTGGGCTTATCTACCCTTGGCGACAAAGGTAAAGGAGTGAAAACCTTTTCAGATTACCGGGAAGTAATTACCCTCCCCGAGGTAGACATCGTACACGTTGCCACGCCTCCTCACTGGCATGGCATTATTGCCGCCGATGCCGCCCGCGCAGGGAAAGACGTCTGGTGCGAAAAACCTATGACTGCCACTATCGGCGAAGGCAAAAGACTCGTGGAAGCCGTGCAGCAACATGGCCGGATCTTCCGCCTGAACACCTGGTTCCGGTTTGAAGATAACTTCTACGGGATGGGTACCACTGTTAAGCCTATCAAGAAATTGGTTGAAAGCGGCCTGCTCGGCTGGCCCCTGAAAGTAACCATCAGCAAACATACCGGCTTCGACTGGAAATTCTACTGGGTTGGTAAAACCAACCTCGAAGCCCAACCAGTTCCAAAAGAACTGGACTATGATATGTGGCTGGGCCCCGCTCCTTATAAACCATATAACCCGCACCGCGTACATGGCACATTCCGCGGCTATTGGGACTACGATGGAGGCGGCCTTGGCGACATGGGACAGCACTATTTAGATCCTGTTCAGTATTTCCTGGGTAAAGATGATACCAGTCCTGTAAGCGTGGAAGTAGACGCTCCCCAACAGCATTTTGACGCTGTAGGAACCTGGAGAAGGATCACCTATACCTATGCCGACGGATGCCAGATCATCCTGGATGGCGAAGGAGCTGATGAAAAAGCAGCTTATATAGAAGGCCCTAAAGGAAAACTATATCCTGGTTTCCGTTCAGATATCCCGGATCTGCAGAAAAAGCTGGCAGCATTTCCCGATCCTGCCCCGCAGCAAACAGATTTCGTGGACGCCGTAAAACGCCGCCGCAAATTTGCCCTGAACGAAGAAAACGGGCATCGTTCTGCAACACTGGTGAACATGGGCAAGATCGCCCTGAAACTGAACCGCTCACTGAAATTTGACCCGGTAAAACAGGAGTTCATAGACGATGCAGGCGCAAACGCCCTGATATATCAACCAATGCGTGGTCCCTGGACTATCTAACATCAACAAGTAAACAAGTATGAAAAAGATACGCTATGCGCTTATAGCCTTGCTGATCGGAATAAGCACCGGGCTAATGGCCCAGGGGCCACTGGATCAGCGGGCCTTTAATACCAAAATCGCCGATGTATTGGCTTTGATGCCAGCCCAGAATAAAACCCAGTTCAATGCTAATATGGAAACCATTGCGGCACTGGGTGAAGACGGGCTGACAACCATAGCTGGTATGATGGTGGCTCCGGGGAAAGGCGATAATACCCAGCTGGAATATGCCATCTCCGGCTACGCCTATTACGTTACTCAACCCGGTAAGGAAGGCGCCCGTAAAACGGCGGTGACCTCTCTTTGCAAGGCCCTTACCAAAGCTTCCGTTCCTGAAATAAAGGATTTCCTTATCTCGCAACTTCAGACGGTAGGCGACAACAGTGCGGTAGCCGTATTGCAGCCTTACCTGGCAGATAACCGCTTATGCGACCCTGCTGCCCGGGCACTGGTTAAAATAAATACGCCGGACGCTAAAGCTGCATTATTGAATGCTTTATCATCCGCTTCAACAGAAAACAAGATCCTTTTGACAGAGGCATTGGGCGATGCGAAATATACAGCTGCCGCTGCAGCGATCGCTCCCCTGGCTGCATCTCCGGATAAAAAACTGGCAAAGGTAGCCCTCTATGCATTGGCTCATATTGCTGATCCTTCCTCCGCGCCGGTATTGGCCGCTGCAGCTGCGAAAAGCAACTATTCATACGAAACTACCAATGCAACCAGCTCTTACCTGGTATATGCTGAGTCGCTGGACGATAAAAACGCCGCTGCGAAAATCGCCCGCGAGTTGCTGGCGAAAGCCAAAGCGCCGGGGCAGGTTTATACCCGCACCGCTGCTTTGAAACTGCTGACGGCTATCGATGGTGAAAAAGCCCTTCCATTATTGCTGGCGGCGTCTAATGATAAAAACGCCGAATACCGCGATGCGGCCCTGAAATTTGCTGGTCAGTATGGCCTGGCTGCTAACCCGGCCTGGCTGAAGAAGCTGGCAGGCGCTGATAATGCCGATAAAGCCGCCGTAATAGGAATGTTGGGAAATAATAAAGTAGCTGCCGCTTTCCCCCTTATCCAGAAAGCATTATCAAGTAAGAACGAAGACGTAAAACTTGCAGCCATTAAAGCTGCCGGCCAAACAGGCGGCACAGCAGCTGTCGGCGCTTTGATAGGCTTGTTGAAAACAGGCGACGCCGCCACTGTGGAGGCGGTGAAAAATTCTTTGCTGGTAATACCGGGCGACGAAGTGGTTAACCAGGCCGCCGCAGCTTTACCTGCAGTACCTGCTGCATCACAGATTGCCTTGTTGAATGTGCTGGCTTCCCGCCAGGCCGACAACAAAGCCGCTGAGGTACTGGCGCTGGCACGGAGCAACGACGCAGGAGTAAGAACTGCGGCGGTAAGTGCATTGAAAGATGTATCCTCAAAAAATATCCTGCCTTCCTTGTTTGAATTGCTGGATAACAGCAGCAACGCTGCGGATGTTGGCGGTCTTCAGGCTGCAATCATCAATAGCGGCGCCGGCGGAAATGAGATCATGCCACAATACCAAAAGGCAGGCGCAAATAAACAGGCGCTCTATCTTCCTGTTTTGGCAGGGATTGGCGGACAGCAAAGCCTGAACGCCGTTGCCGCTGCCTTTAATAACGGTGATGCAGCTACGAAAAAAGCGGCCGTTGCGGCCCTTTCTTCCTGGCAGAACAACGAAGCCGCTCCTGTACTGCTGGATATCGCCCGCAAGAACAGCGACAGCCGTGAAGACGCCGTGGCAGGGTACGTGGAACTTGCCCGTAAATCTGCTTTTCCTGCCGATCAGAAATTGCTGATGCTGAGAAATGCTATGGAACTGGCTACTTCTCCGGCTTTGCAGGTGAAGATCCTTCGCAATGTTGAACAATGTAAAACATTGCCTGCATTGTTGTTTGCAGGTAACTACCTCGACAACGAGGCTACCAAACAGGCAGCAGCCAACGCGGTAATGAACATCGCCCTGGCCGATAAAAGCTATAACGGGCAAATTGTTCGCAACCTGCTGGAAAAAACGTCTGCTGCTTTAAAAGGCGGAGATGCTGATTACCAGCGCCAGGCCATTAAGAAATACCTTGCCGAAATGCCTGCCGGCGAAGGCTTTGTTTCCATCTTCAACGGCAAAGACCTGAGCGGCTGGAAAGGGCTGGTAGAAAACCCCATCGCCCGCGGCAAAATGAATGCGCAGGCATTGGCTAAAGCGCAGCAGAAAGCGGATGAAACCATGCGCACCGGTTGGTCAGTAAAAGATGGCCTGCTGGTATTCAACGGGCATGGCGATAACCTCTGCACCGAAAAGAAATACGGCGACTTTGAAATGCTGGTCGACTGGAAGATCACTTCCCAGGGCGATGCCGGCATCTACCTGCGTGGTACGCCGCAAGTACAGATCTGGGATACTTCCCGCCGCGATGTGGGCGCCCAGGTAGGTTCGGGCGGTTTATACAACAACCAGAAAAATGAAAGCAAACCGCTGGTACTGGCTGATAACGCCATCGGTGAGTGGAACCATTTCCATATCATCATGAAGGGCGACAGGGTAACTGTTTACCTGAATGGCCAGCTGGTTACCGACAATACCATCCTTGAAAATTACTGGGACAGGGGACTGCCAATCTTCCCGGAAGAACAGATCGAACTGCAGGCGCATGGTACCTATGTAGCGTACAGGGACCTGTATATCAAGGAGCTTCCGCGTCCTAAACCTTTCGTGTTGAGCGACGAAGAAAAGAAAGCCGGCTACAAGGTATTGTTCGATGGTACCAACATGCACGAATGGATAGGTAATACCAAAGACTACGTGATAGACAATGGCGACCTGGTTATTTACCCAACTAATGGAGGGCACGGTAACCTCTATACGAAAGACGAGTATAAAAACTTCTCTTTCCGTTTCGAGTTCCAGCTGACTCCCGGCGCCAATAACGGCCTGGGTATCCGCGCTCCGCTGGAAGGCGATGCCGCTTACCAGGGAATGGAATTGCAGATCCTCGACAACGAAGCAGATATTTACAAGGACCTGAATGTCTATCAATACCACGGGTCTGTATACGGCGTTATTCCTGCCAAACGCGGTTTCCTGAAACCGGTGGGAGAGTGGAATACGGAAGAAGCGATTGTGAACGGTACAAAGATCAAAGTGATATTGAATGGTACAGTGATCCTGGATGGAGATATCGCAGAGGCGCGTAAAAATGGCACGCTGGATCATAAGGATCACCCGGGGCTTAAAAATGAAACCGGGCATATCGGCTTCCTCGGGCATGGTTCTGTAGTGAGGTTCAGGAATATCAGGGTGAAAACGTTGTAGAAGAATAGTATAGAAAAAAGAGTCTCGGTCGATGATCAGAGACTCTTTTTTTATTGTTATAGACTGATGTTTTAATTCCCCGCTACCATTTTCTCCGGATCCTGCCTGAATATTTTCGTCAGCATCTGGTATAATTCCGGATGCTTTTCTGCCAGCAGATCAGGACGTTCAAAGAAATATTCTGAAATAACTGCAAAGAATTCAGCTTCATTCAATGCCGCGTAAGGATTGATATCTGTATGGCCGTGTGAAATATCCTGGATGGTTTTGTGTACAAGCTGCATCCACGGAATGCTGTAGCTATGTTCTATCAGCTTGCTGGGGAACCCGTCTATTACGCCGTCTGTTTTATCCAGCAGGTGTACAAATTCGTGTATAGCGGTATTGCTTTTATCTGTAGTGTTGGAGAAGCCTTCCCTAAGTGCGGAGCGGGAGAGTATCATCTGCCCGTTCAGCGGCCCGCTGCCGACCATTCCCAGGATATTCCTGCGATTACCCTCGTATTGGTAGGTTTCATTGAATGTATCCGGGTAGAGGATGACGTTGGTCAGGTTGAAATATTCCCAGTCTTTAAACCCGAAGATGGGAATGATGGCGCTGGCGGCAACAAGCACCCGGTCCAGGGGTTCTACCGTTGTGCCTACGCCTTCTATGCTGGTCCTTTTCAGGAATCGTTGTACCATTCCTTCAAACCTTGTTTTATCGCTGTCCGATAACAACTGGTAATACCTTACATGCTCCTGCAATAATGACCTGAAATCGTCAGGTACTGCTATTTTCTTCTTATTGATTCTTTTAAAAATATTGACAGCATACGCCGATAATATCAACGCAATTAAGATCAACCCAAATAGTACCATTATCTGTTCTTTTGTATTCCTTTAAATTCGGAACCGGACTTCCATTTAGGAAAGCTGTTTTCGTTCGATAGCCTGTAGCCTACAAGGAATAATAACCTTACATCTGTCACCATTCCTGAAAGATCCCATGTTGCAGGGTTGTATTCATCTTTTGGAGTATGGTACCTGGTACTGTTATATTGTTTGATCTGTTCTGCTCCATAACCTTCAGGTTTGCCAATCACTTTTGTGCCGGGGCCTATATATAAACCCGGCACCCCTTTCTTGGCAAAATTGAAATGATCTGAACGGAAAAACCAGCCGCCTTCCGGATGCGCTTCGGGTACAATAATTCTGCCTTGTTTTGAAGCTGCCGCTTTGGCATATTCATCCAGGGTCGATTGTCCATAACCGATAATAGTGACATCCGATGTTTTGCCGAAAGTATTTAAAACATCCAGGTTGATATCTGCCACTGTGTTTTCCATTTTAAATGCGGGATGCTGAACATAGTATTCAGAACCAAGCAGTCCCTGTTCTTCACCGGTCACTGAAAGAAAAACGACAGATCTTTCAGGGCGCTTGTTTAAGCTGGTAAAGGCCTTGGCAATGGCCAGCAGCCCTGCTGTTCCGGTAGCATTATCTACGGCGCCGTTGTAGATAGAATCGCCGTTGATCACAGGGCCTATGCCAAAATGGTCCCAGTGTGCAGAGTAAACAATGCATTGGTCGGGTTGTTTGCTGCCGGGTAGGGTAGCCACAACATTATGGGAAGTGGATTGCTGTATGGTATTGTTGATCAGCACCGATGCTTTCAGGTGAAGGTCCACTGGTTTGAAGCCTTTTTCCCTGGCTTGTTCCATGATGGAAGGAGATACGCCTGCCAGTTCAAACAACTGTTTTGCGGCGTCCTGCGAAAACCAGCCTTCTACTACTGTCCGGTGCGTGTTGCCATCGGCCGATTCCAGGTGCAGTTTGCTGTTTGCCCATCCGTTGTGCACCACCGACCAGGGATAGCTGGCGCCGGCCTCGTTATGGATAATGATAACCCCCGCGGCTCCCTGCCTGGAAGCTTCTTCAAATTTATATGTCCATCTTCCATAATAGGTCATATTCTTTCCCCTGAACTGACCCGGCGAAAGCTGGCCAGGATCATTGATCAGTACAATCACTGTTTTTCCTTTTACATCAAGACCTGCATAGTCGTTCCACCCGTATTCCGGGGCTACTATCCCGTAGCCGGCAAATACCAGTTCGCTGTTTTCCAGCTGCACCTGTGGCTGAATGCGACGGGTAGCTGCCACGAAATCAGTTCCATACCGGAAAGTAAGACTGCCTTTTTCTCCCTGTATCCTGAAGTCGGTGGGTTTCGACAGGATGCTGACCATGGGTACTTCCTGGAAATAACTCCCGTTGTTGCCCGGCTGCAATCCCATTTTTTTAAACTCAGCGGCTATGTAGTTGATGGCGCTGTCTTCCCCTCTTGTAAATGGTTTCCTTCCTTCAAAGGCATCGCTGGCCAGTACTTTGATATGGGCAGACAGGTTGCCGGCGTTAATGGCATTTACAGCTTCATTGTTCTGTGCATTTGCACAGGAATTGTAGATAGTTGCTGTAATGGCTAAAAAGAATATCGATCTTTTCAAAGTTGTGGTACATTTATTTTGTAAAAATTAGGGGAGTTCGTACTAAATTCCAAAACTAATCGGGAACCTTGTCGGAATTCGCTTATTCATCAGGTTCCGGGAAAATAAATTGGAGATCGTTATATTTTTGTAATGCAATAAACACGCAGTTGAATTATGGATATAAATATTGGTAAAAAAGCGGCAGGGGAAAGAGCTGTCGACTTCCTGCAGCCGGGAATGACCGTGGGCTTGGGCACAGGCAGTACTGCCTATTACGCCATCAAACGTATAGGCGGCATGGTGAGGGATGGCCTGGTTATCAGGGCCGTTGCAACTTCCGAAGAATCGGCCAGGTTGGCAGAGCTGGAACAGATCCCGCTGGTACCGTTCGACCAGGTGGAGGTTATAGATATAGACATAGATGGAGCAGATGAAGTGAACGACCAGTTGCAATTAATTAAAGGAGGCGGCGGCGCTTTACTGCGTGAAAAGATCATTGCAGCTTCTTCCAAAGAAATGATAGTAGTAGTGGATGAAAATAAACTGGTGAAGACATTGGGTAAATTCCCGCTGCCGGTTGAGATCATCCCGTTTGCATGGGAGTTGACTTTCCGTCATTTGGTTGCCCTGGGCGCTAATCCTGTTACCAGGATGCTGGGCAACGAGCGCTTTGTTACCGATAACGGGAACTATATCCTGGATTGCTCTTTCGGGCAGATAACAGACGCAGTGGAACTGAACACGCAATTGAAAGAAATACCCGGCATAGTGGAAAATGGTTTGTTCCTCAACTACGCCAGTGCGGTGATCGTAGGGTATAAAGACGGCACCATCAAAGAGATCACACGTCCTTATCCAGCAACGAAGTCTTTTTAGTATCTACAGAAAATACGTATACCAGCAGCGAACAGCAGATGCATGCGGTCACGTACCAATAGTAAAGCGGTTCGTGCCCTATCTTCTTAAAATACAATGCAACAGATTCTGCTGTTCCGCCAAACAGGGCAACGGTAATAGCATAAGGGAATCCCACTCCCAAAGCCCTTACTTCGGCAGGGAACATCTCTGCCTTTACTACCGCGTTGATAGAAGTATACCCGCTTACGATCACCAGCGCCGCCAGGATAAGCCAGAAAGCTGTCCATTCGGAAGAAGCATGGCTGACGGCTGTTAAAATAGGAACAGAGAATAAGATGCCTGCTACGCCAAAGCCTATCAGCAGCGGTTTGCGCCCGATGCTGTCGGAGATCCATCCGAAAAGCGGTTGCAGGCAGGCAAAAATGAGCATCAGGAAGAAAGTAATGGTAGTTGATCGTTCTATCGTTAAATGAACCGTATTCACCAGGAATTTCTGCATGTAAGTAGTATAGGTGTAAAACGCCAGGGTTCCGCCCATGGTGAGGCCTACCACTGTCAATACCGCTCTTGGATGTTCCTTGAACAGCCGTTTCAGGGTGCCTTTATCCCGCTCATTCCTGATCTTTTCGTAAGCCGCCGATTCCTGCATGTGGCGGCGGAGATATAATACAAAAAATGCCAGGGCGGCGCCAATAACAAATGGTATCCGCCAGCCCCATTCATGCAACTGGTCCGGGGTCAGGAACAGCTTCTGCAGGAGCATTTGCACGCCGAGGGCGGTAAGTTGCCCGCCTATCATGGTAACATACTGGAAACTGCTGTAAAAGCCGCGCAGGTCGCTGGTTGCCACTTCGCTCAGGTAAGTGGCGGAAGTGCCGTATTCGCCGCCTACGCTGAGCCCCTGTATCAATCGTGCGACCAGCAGCAGTATAGGAGCTGATACGCCAACCGTGTCAAACGATGGGGTGAAAGCGATCAGCAGGGACCCCATCGACATTAAAAAAACAGATAATATCATGGCTGCTTTTCTTCCGCTCCTGTCTGCAATCCTGCCAAAGAACCAGCCGCCGATAGGGCGCATGAGAAAGCCTACGGCGAATATGGCTGCAGTGTTCAGTAATTGGGCGGTATAATTGCCTTTCGGGAAGAAAACCGGGGCGAAATACAGCGAAAAAGTGCTGTAAATATACCAGTCGTACCACTCCACAAGGTTGCCGGCAGAGCCGGTCAAAATAGCTTTTATGCGCCAGGCGTCAGGATGTTTCATATATGACGCTAAAATATATTTTAATAGGGAATTATACGCCAGCCTGAAGCAGGGTTGGAAAAAAAGGAAAAATAAATTGGGCGGTAATTAATAAAAACCTATCTTCGTAGCGCTTCTTAAAGATATTGTATTTCAATTCTGTTGTAAGATTTCTCTCACGTTCAGCTTTTTTTTACAGTTTTTCTTCTAGTTGCCCTAGGTTTGCCGCCCGTTTATCAAAAGGCACACAACAATGTGTTCACAATTAAATATAATAATACAATGCAAACAGGTGTAGTAAAATTTTTTAATGAAACTAAAGGTTTTGGATTCATTAAAATCGAAGGTTCTGGACAGGAAATTTTTGTTCACGTATCTGGCATCAAAGAAAGCATCAGTGAGAATGACCGAGTAGTATTCGATATCGAAGAAGGTAGAAAAGGACCTAATGCTGTAAACGTAAGATTAGCTTAGTATATTCTCTGCTTCTTAAAAAGCAGGGAGAACATAAAATAAGTTTTTCGATCGAAGCGAAGATTGTTTTTAAACAGTCTTCGCTTTTTTTTCACGCAAAGGTTTCTCGCAAAGACGCGAAAGGGGCAAAAGAGGCATAAGGAATTTTTTTTAAGGAAAATAAGAAAGCTAAGAAGCGAAGATCATGTTTTGTTATACAATAATTATCAATAATATAACAATATATAATCTCCGCTTCTTAGCTTTCTTATTTTCCTTAAAAAAATTCCTTTGCGAACTTTGCTTCTTTGCGCCTTTGCGTGAAACCTCGTATCTTCGCTGTTTTCAAATATGACCAATAATGCCCCAACCAGATAGTTCAAATATCATCTTTCACCTGGCGGCAGACTTCATAAATCATACGAACCGCCATATATTCCTGACTGGCAAAGCCGGCACAGGAAAAACCACGTTCCTGAAATACATCAAGGAACATACAAGGAAAAATACTATCGTAGTAGCGCCTACCGGCGTAGCAGCGATCAATGCAGGCGGCGTAACCATGCATTCCTTCTTCCAGTTGCCGTTTGGACCTTTCATTCCCGGTACCAAAAGAGGATTTACAGACGATGTAAATACCACTGATAAACACAGCCTGTTCAGGAATATCCGCTTCACCAACGAAAAAAAGGTATTGCTGCAGGAAATGGAACTGCTCATCATCGATGAAGTGAGTATGGTAAGAGCAGATATGCTGGATGCCATCGATGTGATCCTGCGCCATTTCAGGAACAAACCTTTACTGCCTTTCGGAGGCGTACAGGTACTGTATATAGGCGACCTTTACCAGTTGCCGCCCGTAGTGCCGGAGAGCGAATGGAGCATGCTGTCTGAATATTACAGCAGCATCTTCTTTTTTGCCGCTAAAGTGATCGAACAACATCCGCCGCTGTATGTAGAGCTGAAAAAGATATACCGCCAGAACGAACAACTGTTTATCGATGTGCTGAACCGGGTGCGCAACAGTGAAGTATTGCATACCGATCTTCAACTGCTGAACGAACGGTACCAGCCAACCTTTAAAGGGGAAAATGAGGAGTATATCGTGCTTACTACCCATAACCGGAAAGCTGATGAGATCAACGCCCGCCGCCTGGCCGATATGCCGGGCAAAGTATATCGCTTTGAAGGCAAGATAGAAGGAGATTTCAGCGACAAGGCCTTGCCTACGGAACTGCTGCTGCAACTGAAAGTTGGCGCGCAGGTAATGTTCCTGAAAAACGACCTGGCCCAGCCACGCAGGTATTACAATGGCAAACTGGCCATTGTAAAGGCCATAGAGGAAGAAGAGATCACCCTGATGCTGGCCGGCTCGCACGAAGAACTGAAACTGGGTAAAGAAACCTGGCGAAATATCCGCTATTCCTATAACCCGGAAGATAATAGTATTGAAGAAGAAGAAATAGGCAGCTTCACCCAGTTCCCTATCCGCCTGGCCTGGGCTATTACCATACATAAAAGCCAGGGGCTTACTTTCGAAAAGGCGATCATCGATGCAGGGCAGGCTTTTGCACCGGGGCAGGTGTATGTAGCCCTCAGCCGGTGTACCTCGCTTGAAGGACTGGTACTGCATTCCAGGATAGGATACGGAAGTATCAGGACCGACAGGCAGGTAGTAGCTTTTGCAGAAAAGGAAAATGAACCTAATGAACTGGTAGTGTTGCTGGAAATGGAGAAGAAGAAGTACCAGGCAACCGCTTTGCTGCAATCGTTCGACTGGTACCGTATGCAAACCACTGTCCGCAGTTTTGCCGTGTGGATCCAGGACAAAAAACTGCCGGATTTCGAAGCCGCCCTTAAACTCAGCCGGACCCTGGCGGCAAAAACGGAGCAACAGTCGGAAGTCGCCGCTAAATTCGTATTGCAGCTGCAACAATTGCTGGATACCGCTGTACAAACAGGAGAGATGGAGCCTTTGCGGGAAAGGGTGAACAAAGCGATCGGCTACTTCACACAAAGCATATACGAAGATCTTATCGTTCCGGTACAGGCCGAAATTGCAGCCACCCGGAAGGCCAAAGCAAAGAAATACCTTCTGCAGTTAATGGCCCTGGAAGGCGATTGCTGGAACAAACTACGGCATATCTGGGAAATAGCCTATGCAGACCTGGATTTTACGACAGGACTTAAAAACTACCTGCAACTAAGGGAGGGCGCCGCCGAAGCGGCAACGCCACCGGCAAAGGAAAAAGCATCCGGGAAGCTGGAAAAAGGCAGCAGCAGGCGTGGAACGCTGGAACTTTACCTGGGAGGGAAATCTATTGCCGATATCGCCGCCAGCAGGCAGCTGGCAGTCAGCACCATCGAAAGCCACCTGGCCCAATGCATAGAAGCAGGGGAAATGGATATCGATAAATTTGTGTCAGAAAATACCATGCGGCTTATCCTGAAACATATAGGAGAACTGGGAGCCACGGCTGCCGGGCCTATCAAAGAACGGGTAGGCGATGCCGCCAGTTACGCGGAAATCCGGGTAGTACAATGGTATCTTAAAAAGAAACAGGAAGAGAAAATAATGAACGATAACTGATTATAACACATCGCTTCGCAGGAAGCAGGACAGACCGGGTTGCTGCCAACAACCCGGTTTTTTATTTTTATCTGTGAAAATTGAGCCATTAACCGGTAAAAAAGAGGAAGGAATACTATGGTGTTGGCAGCTAAATTTGCACGGCTGCATGACTATTAAACAATTTTAACAGTGAAAGTAGGACTATTTATACCTTGTTATATCGACCAGTTTTACCCGCAGGTAGGTATCGCCACGTTACAGTTACTTGAAAAACTAGGGTGCGAAGTTGATTATCCGAAAGGACAGACATGCTGCGGCCAACCTATGGCCAATTCGGGGTATGAGCATCTTACCCATGCCTGCAACAGGTTATTTATTGATCATTTTGCATCGTACGACTATATCGTTGGCCCTTCGGGCAGTTGCGTGCTTCATATCAAAGATCATCTGCATGATCCGGAAAAAGAAGCCGCAGCAACAGGCATACGTCAACGCATCTACGAACTGACGGAGTTCCTGACAGATGTATTGCAGGTAAAGAACTTATCCGCCGTTTTCCCTTACAAGGTCGGTCTGCACCAGAGCTGCCACGGGCAAAGAGGCCTGGGGCTGGCGCAGATGAGCGAGCTGGTAGCATCGCCATTCTCCAAACCCGAACAGTTGCTGAAGATGGTTGAAGGACTTGAAATAGTAGAACTCGACCGTAAGGATGAATGCTGCGGTTTTGGAGGAACTTTCTGTGTAACGGAAGAAGCAGTATCTGTTAAGATGGGTAAAGATCGTATAGCCGATCACGTTAAACATGGCGTACAGGTGATCACCGGTACGGATGTTAGTTGTTTAATGCACCTGGAAGGAATTCTGCGCCGGCAGGGTTCTCCCGTTAAAGTAATGCATATCGCTGAAATTCTCAATAATCCGATCCATGAACAAGCAAACAGCTGATCACGCAACGCTGGCCGACAGGTTCAATGCCAACGAGCCGAGAGTGAACTGGCATGATGAAACACTTTGGTGGGTGCGGGCAAAACGCGACCGCATGGCCTGGACTATCCCGGAGTGGGAGTTGCTGAGAGAAACGGCGTCTCATATCAAACGTCATGCGTTGGGTAATTTGCATGATTACCTGTTACAGTTTGAAGAAAATGCTATCCTGAATGGCGCTAAGGTACACTGGGCGGCCGATGCAGCAGAACATAACCGCATAGTAACGGAAATACTGCAACGTCATGGCGCCAAACGGATCGTAAAGAGCAAATCCATGCTCACGGAAGAATGCCATCTTAACCCGCACCTGGCAGCCAACGGGATTGAAGTAATAGATACAGACCTGGGAGAAAGGATCGTACAACTAGCGAAAGAACCGCCGAGTCATATTGTTCTGCCCTGCATCCATAAAAAGAAAGAGGAAATAGGAGAGTTGTTCCATGAACACCTTGGAACGCCCGCCGGCAACGCCGATCCGCAGTTTCTTACAGCGGCGGCAAGAGCGCACCTGAGAGCTGAATTCCTGCAGGCAAAAGCGGCTATTACAGGCGTGAATTTCGCCGTAGCCGAAACCGGGGAGATGGTAGTATGTACCAACGAAGGAAATGCAGATATGGGGGCCCACCTGGCCGACGTGCACATTGCGTGTATGGGCATTGAGAAAATAATTCCACAACGTAAACACCTGGGCGTATTTCTTCGCTTGCTGGCACGCAGCGCAACTGGTCAACCTATTACCACTTATTCCAGTCATTTCCGCAAGCCAAGGGAAGGGCAGGAGCTGCATATCGTGATCGTAGACAATGGCAGGTCCAGGCAGCTGGGGCGGGAAGACTTCAGGAACTCGCTGAAGTGTATCCGTTGCGGCGCCTGTATGAACACCTGCCCCGTTTACAGGCGAAGCGGAGGGCATAGCTATCATACAGCGGTTGCCGGTCCTATAGGCTCTATCCTGGCCCCGAACCTCGACATGAAAGCGAATGCAGATCTGCCGTTTGCATCCACGCTCTGCGGGTCCTGCTCCAATGTTTGCCCGGTAAAGATCGACATCCATCAGCAACTTTATAAGTGGCGACAGGTATTGGTACAGGAAGGCTATACGCCAACCGGTAAAACGATGGCAATGAAGCTGATGACCGGTGTGCTGTCTAAACCCGCTGCTTATCGTACAGCCGGGAAGGTAGGACGCTGGGTATTAAAGGCGTTCCCGGCGATGGCCAATAACCGGCTGAACCCATGGGCAAAACAAAGGGAAATGCCCGCGCCGCCTGCACAATCCTTTTCTGAATGGTATCAAAAAAATAAGCAGTCCAAATAATGAGCAGAGAGAAAATACTGGCGGCAATAAAGCAGAACCAGCCTGAGTCAACCGCTTTGCCGAAGCTGGACGGACTTTCCGGAAGTATGGCCGCTACTGTAGCGGCTTATAGAAAAGTCCTGGAGGGATTAGGCGGCAAAGTATATGAGATAGGAGCGTTAACAGAGATACCTGTTATTTTGAAAGAACAGTTCCCGGACCTGCAACGGGTGATCGATACAAAGGAAACACCACGGTCGTGGGCCCACGAAGATCCGCATCAGCTATCGGATATTGATATGGCTATCGTATATGGCCAATGGGGCGTAGCAGAGAATGGCGCGATATGGTTGGCGGAAGAAGACCTGCATGCAAGGGTATTGCCTTTTATCAGCCAGCATTTGTCGATCGTTCTTCCTGCCGCTAATATATTGGCTACCATGCATGATGCTTATGATGTGATCGGCGTGATCAATACCGGCTTCGGTGTGTTTATTGCAGGGCCGTCGAAAACTGCGGATATAGAACAATCATTAGTCCTGGGCGCTCACGGCGCTAAAAGCTTAACTGTTTTTATCACCCAATAAATTTACCCGCGTAGTGCTTCAGAGGCGTAAGGCAGCATGAATATCTTATGGGCAAAATATAGATCAATGCTATTGCTGTTTTGCGCCTTTAGGGCATCACTTTGAATTTGTTAACCATTAATATTTTCTTCATTTCATTTTAAATATTTTAATTTAATAGTCGCGTATTAAATAAGTTGTACCAAATTGGTATAATGTTTGTTCGAATCTCGCGAACTAAAAAATCAAAGCGCAGGAGCTTTTTAACCACCATATCTGACTGCGTTAACCGAAAATTGAAAGACCATGTATCAGGATTTAATCACTTTAGAGCCCGGGAATCAATTGTATTCTTTATTGTCGTCATCGTTAACAAAGAAAGGTATTGTTAGCAGTAATGATTTTTGTTTACTGTCACCAACAGCATGTAAGTAGCAACGTTCAATATTCGTATAGTCTTATTAGTTACCGGGAATAGCCAGCAAGCTGAAGGGGTAAGCGAACGAAAGATCGATTGAATCAGTCGGTTCGGGGATGTCGTTGTCATACCTGGGTGTGCGAATAAAAAAAATTATCCACACTTTACGTTTTGATAACAGTACATATCAAATTTAGTTATTACATTGCAATAACTTTGAAAACCTAGAACCATATCAAGAAACCCAACGTTCCGAATTTTTAGCTGTGGCTAATGAGCTTTACGATGTTTGTGGATTAGTTAATCAGAAGAACGTTCTCATTTTTTTATAACCATATCTTATTATTGAAAAACTATGGTGCGTAATTCATCATGGATTACCCCCTCATGGCTTATACTGCTGTTAGATCTGGGGTGCTCCGTCATAGCTATCAATCTTGCCTTTTTACTCAGGTTAAATTTTGATGTAGAAGAATACTTAACGTTTCCCCTGGCAAGTATTGCATTGATCTCCGGTGCAGTGAGCGTATTCTTATCATTATGTTTGCGAACGTATCGCGGCATCGTACGATTCACCAGTCTCGCCGATATCAGCAGGATAGCCGCTTTGTGCCTGATCAGCAGCGCTGTTTACCTGGTAGCTGATTCCAGCTACGAACCCATCCCCGGTAAACCATTGTTCCCCTTATCTGTTGTCCTCATCAACTTTTTTATTAACACCAGCTTATTATTGTCCTACAGGCTGATAGTAAAATGGACCTTCAAATACTATAACAACTTTAAAGCAGTTAACAGGGCAAGAGCAGTCATATATTATACAGGCCACTCCAGCCTTGTATTAAGAAGAGCTATCAGCGATAACCCTGATAGCGATATCCGCATCACTGCATTCCTTACAGACAGGAACATCCACGGTAAATCGCTGGAAGGCTTGCCTGTATACGGTTTTCATCGAAATGAAATGTATAAGCTCGTGAAAAATGCGAAAGCCAGTTTGTTGCTCATCCCCGACGAGCACATAGCCCCGGCTGTGCTCAACGACCTGGTTGAAGCCTGTATGGAGCTGAATATCCGTGTTAAGAAAATCATCCCTGTAAGCCAGTGGGCTGAAGGAAATCATAACAATAAAAGCATCGCCTTGAAAGATATTAATATCGAAGACTTGCTGGAAAGATCTGTTATTAATATTAAGAATAAGCAGCTGAGCAAGGAACTGAAGGGCAAGAGCATATTGGTAACAGGAGCCGCCGGCTCTATCGGCAGCGAAATTGTACGGCAATTGCTGAACTACGAACCTTCCGTGATCGTGCTCTGCGACAAGGCCGAGTCGCCCCTGCATGAACTGGAACTGGAAATAGCAGAAAAAGGTACTTCCATTCCTATCATTCCTTTCATTGGAAACGTTTGCGATCGCATACGCATGCAACAGCTGTTTGAAATTTATGCACCGGCCATCGTTTATCATGCCGCTGCATACAAACATGTGCCCATGATGGAAAAGAACCCTTCCATCGCTGTGATGAACAACGTGCTGGGAACCAAAGTAGTGGCGGAACTGGCGGTAGAACACGGAGCGGAAAAATTTGTAATGGTATCTACAGATAAAGCGGTGAACCCGACTAATGTAATGGGTGCATCCAAACGTATTGCAGAGATCTTCTCACAGGCCTATAACAATTACCTGAACGAACGGTATCTGCAACACGGACCTGTATACGAAACGCCTCCAACCCGTTTCATTACTACCCGCTTCGGAAACGTGCTGGGCTCCAACGGTTCGGTGATCCCGCGGTTTAAACAGCAACTGGAAAAGGGCGGACCACTCACCGTTACCCATCCCGAGATCACCCGCTACTTTATGACCATTCCGGAAGCCTGCCAGCTGGTGCTGGAAGCCGGCGCAATGGGCAAAGGAGGAGAGATCTTCGTGTTCGACATGGGTAAGCCCATGAAGATCGCTGAACTGGCGAGGAAAATGATACGCATGGCAGGTAAAGAACCCGGTAAGGATATACAGATCGTATACACCGGTTTAAGACCCGGAGAAAAACTCTACGAAGAGTTATTGAACAATGCTGAAAATACAATGCCTACCTACCACGAAAAGATCATGATCGCCAAAGTAAGAGCGGCAGATTTTACAGAGGTGAATCAACAGGTAGACCAACTGATAGAATCGGCAAGGAAACATTATTTAACGCCGACTGTGGCCAAGATGAAACAGCTGGTGCCTGAATTTATCAGCAAAAATTCAGCGTACGAGGAGCTAGACAAAGGCACAATGATTATCTAAATAAAATATAAGTAATGATGATAGGTGAGCGATCTATGGAGCAGCGCACATATACCCGGTTAAAGGGAGTTATTGGAATAGTAATGATCTGGCTTTTGGCAGCTTGTTCTGCACCAAAGAATATAACCTATTTCAGAGATGTACCGGATACGATCAAACAAAAAGAAATACAACAGGCTGCATACTATACGCCTGTTATCCAGCCAGACGATATCCTGCAGGTAACTGTACAGACGCTGGACCCGGCTGCAACCGCCATGCTGAATCAACCCGCCCCGCAAGGCAGTACTGTTGCTACGCCCACAGCTGCGCCAACAAGCGGGTACCTGGTGGATAAAGACGGATATGTGATCCTGCCGCTGATAGGCAAAGTGCAGGTAAAAGGTAAAACAACAGATGCTGTCAGGGATGAAATTCAAACCAAAGCAGCAGCTTTTTATAAAGATCCGGTGGTGAACGTACGCTTCGCCAACTTTAAAGTGACGGTATTGGGAGAAGTTGCAAAACCTTCTACCTACGTAATGCCGAACGAAAAAGTTACGTTGCTCGACGCTATCGGTATGGCCGGGGATCTGACGATTTACGGTAAAAGAGAAAACGTTTTGTTGATCAGAGAAAAGAATGGAGCTAAAGAGTTTGTAAGATTTAACCTGAACGAAAGCAACCTTTTTACTTCTCCGTATTATTACCTCCGCCAGGGCGACGTGATCTATGTGGAGCCTAACAAGTCGAAGGTGGCAAGTACAGATATGGCGCAGGTGAAAAGGATTTCTATCATGACATCCATTCTTTCCCTCCTGATAGTGGCGGCGTCGAGAATCAGTTTTTAACCTTTTAAATCGGAAGTATGGCAGATCAAATATTTACAAGGGGGAACGGTTATATCGTCGGTGAACCCGAAAAAGACAACGGACCTAACCCAAGGTATATACTGGACGCTCTCCTGGAGCATTGGTACCTGTTCCTCATTTTTGTGGTGCTATGTACCGCCGCTGCCTGGGGCTACCTGAGGTACAGCACCCCGGTTTATAAGGTGAGCGCCAAGATCCTCGTGAAAGACGATGAAAAGGGCGGAGATATTCCCGGCCAGGAGATACTCCAGCAACTGGCTGTATTTTCAAATAAAAGCAGCGTAGATAACGAAGTTGAAATACTTAAATCACGCACTCTCATGCAAAAAGTGGTAACAGGTCTGCAACTGAACACTACCTATTTTGTAGAAGGGCGCATAAAAGAAAGCGAACAATACGGAAACCTGCCTTTTACGTTACACTGGCTTTCACTGAAAGACAGTATTCAGAAAACCATTTATACCATCGCACCGGTAGGTGAGGGACAATTTGAACTGACAAGAGGTAATGACAGCAGAAAAGCCTCATGGAATGATACCCTCCACCTGCCGGAAGGGGTGGTAAAAGTGGAAAAGAGCGGATTGCCGTTTTTATATAATGCTTACCGGGTAAAAGTAACATCTATCGATGATGCAGTGGCCAGCTACCAGCAGCAACTGGATGTACGCATCCCGAATAAGCAGGTGAGCACCATTGACATGAGCCTGAATACGCGTATTCCGAAAAAAGGCGAACAGGTGCTGAATACTTTGCTGAACACTTACCTGAAAGCCAGCGTGGAAGATAAAAACCGGATAGCCGACAGCACTATCGCGTTTATCGATAACCGCCTGGTAATAGTCACACAGGAATTGTCGGGAGTCGAAAAGAATATCCAGCAATTCAAGCAGTCGAACGAAATTGCCGATATCGCCGCCCAGTCCAAATTGCTGGTAGAAGGCAGCGGCGAGGCGAGCAAACAGTTGCTGGAACAACAGGTACAGTTGAATGTAGTGAATACCCTCCTGGGATATATCAGAGACGAAACCAATAATAAAAGAGTGGTTCCTTCTTCCCTCGTCGTTCAGGACCCGACCTTTGTAGGACTGGTACAACGATATAATAACCTGCAACTGGAGCGGGAAAGACTGATGATGTCGAGTACTGCTGCCAACCCTGCGGTGGTGAATATTGATCAGCAACTGAGCAGTTTGCGGGGCGATATGCTGAGCAACCTGAATTCGCTGAAACAAAGTATCCAGGTAACCATCAACGAACAGGAGAAGAACGCAACAGCCATTAACCAGAAGATAAGCCAGGTACCGGCCAAGGAAAGGATCTTCCTGGATATCTCTAGGCAACAATCTATCAAGCAGGAACTTTACCTTTTCCTGTTAAGGAAAAGAGAGGAATCTGCCATCTCTAAAACCTCCAACATGGCTATTGCCAGGGTAATAGACGATGCAAAGAGCGACGCCCTGCCATTTAAGCCTAAACGCATCCTCATCCTCCTGCTGGGAGTGATAATGGGAGTAGCTATACCGGCCGCCTGGCTGTACCTGAGAGAACTGTTCAGCAGGCGGGTACTGAAGAAGAAAGATGTCACCAACAATACCCCTGTGCCGGTGCTGGCAGAGATCGGGCATGGCAATGGAGTGCTGGTAACTACAGGCGTGGAAGCCCGTACCCCGGTGGCCGAACAGTTCAGGGCCCTGCGTACCAACCTGCAGTTCGTACTGTCAGACATTACCAGCAAATGCGTAATGGTAACCTCCAGTATGGGCGGGGAAGGTAAAACCTTTGTATCTACCAACCTGGCGTCTATCCTGGCGCTTTCCGGGAAAAAAGTGGTGTTGATGGAAATGGACCTGAGGAAACCCAAGATCGCAGAGCGCCTGGGAGTGAATAACAGGGAAGGTTTCAGTACCTATGCAATAGGTAAAACGCCTTTACCAAAACTCATACAGCCATCAGGTATTCATGATAACTGTTACCTGATCACGTCTGGCCCGGTGCCTCCGAACCCGACCGAATTATTGTTGCAGCCAAGAACGGAGGAACTGTTCAAGTTCCTGAACGAGCAATTTGATTATATCATTATCGACTCGGCGCCTATAGGACTGGTAACAGATGCCCAGGTACTGGCCCGGTACGCGGATGCTACCCTTTACCTGGTAAGGCATGGCGTGACCTTCAAACAGCAGTTACAAATCACCAAGGATATGTATTTACAACACAAATTGCCAAGGATCAATATCGTCATCAACGACGTCAAAACTCAAAGCAGCTACGGGTACGGGTATGGCTACGGCTATGGGTACGGATACGGCACGCAGCCAGCCAAAAAACGCTTTATGGGCAGGTGGCGTAAAAAGCCGGCCCTGAACGACTGATAAGGTAGCGATAATAGATGTATATTCGTGTATATATCCGCTCTAAGAAAGGGTTTAGAGAGGAAAAACCATAAAAAAAGTAAAAAAGAGATTAAAGACAGATCAAAATATGACATTTAAGAATAGCGACAGCGTAGAAAATGTTCAATTGGCAGTGATAGGGCTTGGCTATGTTGGTTTACCGCTGGCCATCGAGTTTGGAAAGAAGTATAAAGTACTGGGATTTGATATCAACAAGGAAAGGGTGAAAGAACTGGCTGCCGGTGCAGACAGGACCCGTGAAGCCAACCTGGAAGACCTGAGCGCTGTAATAGCGCTTGGCCAAAGCACGGATAGCGCTAAAGGACTGAGCTTCTCCTCAACTGTGGATGATCTGAAAAAATATAACGTATTCATTGTAACCGTTCCGACCCCGATCGACGAGTTTAAGGCGCCCGACCTGCGTCCGCTGGTGAAAGCATCGGAAATGCTGGGAGGAGTGCTGAAACAGGGAGATATCGTGATCTATGAGTCGACAGTTTACCCGGGTTGTACGGAAGAAGTATGCGTACCAGTCCTGGAAAAAGTGTCGGGGCTCCAATACAACACCGACTTCTTTGTCGGCTATTCTCCCGAACGAATTAACCCGGGCGATAAAGTGAATACGCTGACTAAAATTAAAAAGGTAACCAGCGGTTCAACACCGGAGATCGCCGATAAGGTAGATGCTTTATACGCCTCTATCATAGAAGCGGGTACGCATAAAGCGCCCAGCCTTAAAGTGGCGGAAGCGTCTAAAGCGATCGAAAATGCGCAGCGCGATGTAAACATCTCATTTGTGAACGAACTGGCCCTCATCTTCGACAGGATAGGGATCGACACAAACGATGTGATCGAAGCAGCAGGAACAAAATGGAACTTCCTGAAATATAAACCGGGATTGGTAGGAGGTCATTGCATTGGCGTAGACCCGTACTACCTGGCCCATAAAGCCGAAGCCGTTGGGTATCACCCGCAGGTGATCCTCTCCGGCCGCCGGGTAAATGACCATATCGGCCACTTTGTTGCCAATAAAGTGGTGAAACTGATGATCGATAAAGATCATAAGATCAAAGGCTCCAGGGCGCTCATCATGGGTATCACCTTTAAAGAGAACTGCCCGGATGTAAGGAATACCAGGGTAGTAGATATCTATCACGAACTGGTGCAGTTCGGCCTCAACGTGGATATCTATGATCCGTGGGCTGACTGTGCGGAGGTAGAGGAAGAATATGGACTGCATATCTCCAATACCGTTGATGCCAGCGCCGTTTATGACGCCATCATTGTTGCGGTGGCTCATAAAGAATTCCAGCAATTCGATTATCTCAAATACCGCCGTAACAATGGGGTCATCTTTGATACCAAGGCGTGTGTAGACAGATCGATTGTGGATGGCCGACTCTAGTAAATAATTTTATACATATAAATTTTGTGTTAATTGATAGCAATGTCAACGAAAGGGGTGAGCTATGAGATGTCATTAAACCTGGCAACTAATTTCCTTGCCCTGATCTTAAATATCGTTCTCGGACTGGTAGTGGTACCATTCTACATCAGCAGGATTGGTGTGGATGGGTATGGCGTGATCGCGCTGGCCACTTCTTTCAGCTCCTACCTGTCTATCATTACCATTGCCATCGACGCGGCGGTAGGCCGGAATTTTACGCTGGCTATCAGGGGCAACGATGAAAACACGGCGAACGCGATTTATTCGTCTTCCGTGATCGCAGCCTCCCTGCTTATTCTGGCCTTAACGCCGCTATTAGCCTGGTTTTTATGGGATATTGATAAAATGGTGTCCTACACCGGGCAGAGTACAGGAGCAATGAGATGGGTTTTTGCCGCTATCATTTCTTCCTATGTACTCACCTTCCTGCGAGGCCTGTTCCTGGTGCCGGCCTTCGCAGCCAACAAGATCTATATCCAGAGAATTATTGCCATAATGGAGATCGTAGTGAGAACTGTGCTGGTATTTGTATTGCTGAATATCTCGGGAGATCTCGGCTGGATCGGCATCGCCTTTCTCGCCGCTTCCGTTGTCACATTCACTGCGGCCCTGTATTGGATCAAACGTCAGTTTCCTTTCCTGCGATTGAAGGCAGCGTCCTTTAACAAAGAGATAGTAGGCTATATGGCTTCTATGAGCCTATGGCTGGTACTAAATCAGATAGGTACGCTGCTCTTCATCAATATCGACATCATCCTGCTGAACCACTATTATGGTCCAACCATGACCGGTGAATTCAGCACCGTGGCGCAGTGGCATACCCTGTTGCGTTCTTTCGCGGGGGTGTTTGTCGCCATCTTCACGCCGGTAGTATACAAGTTTTACGCAGACAAGGATTTCAGCAACCTGCTGAAGTTCTCCAAGTACTCTGTAGTGGTGATGGGGTTGGTGCTGGCCATACCTATCGGGATCGTGGTTGCATACTCCGATGTAATCCTGAAACTCTGGGTAGGATCGCATTTCGTAAAGTTCTACCCCCTGATGATCCTGTTAACAGGGCATCTCATTTTTAACCTT
This sequence comes from Chitinophaga terrae (ex Kim and Jung 2007), assembly GCF_900107795.1. Taxonomy (GTDB): domain Bacteria; phylum Bacteroidota; class Bacteroidia; order Chitinophagales; family Chitinophagaceae; genus Chitinophaga; species Chitinophaga terrae. Next base: position 97,079 of record NZ_FNRL01000006.1, on the reverse strand, counting down.
GCCGTCCTTCCCATTTTATCAATCAATTCTGTTTACAACAAAGTAAAAATTCCGGGCCTAACCTCCTTTGTATGCGGGGTGTTCAACCTGGTGATAGGCATCGCGGTCATCAAACTTTTCGACTGGGGAATTTACAGCGTGGCTATTGTTTCGGCTGTATTGCTGACGTTGAAGAACCTGGTGTTTACGCCAACCTACGCAGCTAAAACGCTGGGCCAACCAGCGTGGCTGTACTACCCGTCGATCATGCGCGGAACGGCGTTGTTCATCTGGGTATTGATATTATCGTGGGGCGCCCGTCACCTGGTTGTTCCGGGGTCCTGGTTCAGCTTATTTATGTGGGCTATAGTAATAGGGATATGCAGTATTCCTTTTGCATGGTTTGTGACCCTGCAACAGGAACACCGCTCATTGGTCCTTAAACTGATAAGAAAGTATATATGAAAAAGGCGCTTATTATAAACGAAGGTTTCTCTAATAACCTGGGCGACCAGGCGATCAGGGAGAGTATGACCAACCTGTTGCAGGACAGTGGTTATATCACCAATTTTGCCTATTTCACCAATCCTGGCATTCGCCAGCTGCCATCATACGATTACCTGACGGCAGTACCCGTTCCCCAGAAAGAACTCTCGGCGCTGCAGTTAGCTAAACTGAAATTTTCACGCTGGTACTGGATAGCCAGGAATTATAAAGCCATGGTGAAAATTCTGAAAGAAGGAAATTATGATGTAGTAGTGATAGGAGGAGGACAGTTGATAGAATCGTCGCGCCGCTCGTTCACCAGCCGGTTTGCAATAGCGATCGATTGGTGGACACGCCTCATCAAAGAACACAGTAAAGCGAAGATCTGGCTCATAGGCGTAGGCGTTGGCACGTCCTTCAATAAACAGGAACAGGAGTTGTTCAGCAAGGCATTATCGAGGGTCGACATCGCCTGGGTCCGCGATTCCTTCTCCCAATCCGTATTAAAGGAGAAATTCGGCATCTCCGCTATCCTGACGCCCGACATCGCGTTCTATAATAGCAGGAACAGCATGGAACAGGCCAATACGAACAGGAAAGCGCTGGTAGGAATTACCAGCTACCAGGAAGTATACCTGCGTTACAACGCCGCCAATGCAAAATCGAAACAGGAGTATTACGATGAATGGTACGGAATCGTAAAACAGTACGAAGACCAGGGACTGGCGGTAGAACTGTTTTATACCACTATCACGGATGCCGCCGAAACAGTGTTGTTCAGGGACTATGTGAGAGAACGGTACGGGAAAGAGCTTCCGGTTGCCGAGTTATCCACGGTCACAGAACTGAAGAACCTGTACATGGAAGCTTCTGAAGTATACGCAGGAAGGATGCATGCACTCATCCTGGCTATGAAGCATCAGTGCAAAGTAAAACCTTACCTGATCTCTCAAAAATTGAAATCATTTAACGAAGAATATATTATACCTGATATGAGTATGGAGTACAGCCATAAGATCAGGCGAACATTCAACGAGCTGGTAGCAGACAGTTAACAGCCATCAATTGGAGATGAAAGACATTTTAATCATATCTTACGAATTTCCGCCCATTATCGGAGGCGCGGGCGTGTATGCGCACGACCTGGCCATTGGCTTAGTGAAGAATGGGCACCAGGTAAGTTTGCTGACCTACAGAACCCCTGCCAATGCTAAGTTCCTGGCCGAATTTTCAGCAACTTACAATATTACCTGTCATACCATCCCGGGTACCCCGGTCATACATTTTTACCAGTTGTATCTCCGGCTTGTTAACCTGCTTAAACAGCAACAATTTGATTTGATAATCTTTAGCGACGCCCGTGCCAAGAAGATGGGAGCATTGTTCTCGTCTTCCCTGCAGCGGATTGCAGACCGCTCTGTTGCGGTATTGCATGGAGGCGAGCAAAACAGCTTCTTTAATCAACCTTCCAGGTTGCTGAAACTATCGGGTATTGCCGGCAAAATGATGCGGTTTTTGTCGCAGCAACAACGCATAGTGGTAGTTAGCAGGTCGGAATACGACTTGTGGGAGAATAGCCCCCTGAAGGAGAAACTGCAGTTGATACGCCATGGTATCGACACCGAGATATTCTATAAAAGACTGCCTGCCGAAATATCGGCTATCAAAGCAAAACTACGGATTGATCCGGGCAAGAAGATCATTCTTTCCGCTTCCCGTTTGGTGAAACAAAAGGGCCAGGAACTGCTGATCGCCTGCATGCCGGATATCCTGTTACAGAGCCCTGATACGCTCTGCATCATTGCCGGCGACGGCAACTACCTGCCTGCATTGAAAGAGCAGGTGAAAGTATTGGGCTTGGAAAAGAAAGTACTGTTTACAGGAGGGATTCCCCGGACCATACTGTCAGAATATTTTGCCATCTGCGATGTATTCGTTTTGCCAAGCCAGTTCCAGGAATCGTTTGGCCTGGTATACCTGGAGGCGGCTGCATGCGGCAAAACCGCTGTTGCAGGCAACAGGGGAGGCACCAGCGAAGCGGTGGCAGACAAGCAAACAGGTTATCTCATTGACCCGTTCTCAAGAGCGGCGCTGACAGACAGGATCGTTACCCTGCTGAACGATGATAAACTGAGAGACAAATTATCGGCTGCGGCTTATGAACGGGCGCTCGGATCATTTTCAAATACGGCGATGGCAGCCAGAATTGTAAGTTAATGTGCAAATGAGACAAAGAAACGGCTATATTAATTTGTTGTACCTGCTGAATTTTATATTCGCTTGTATCGCCGGCCTCGTGTCGGTGAGCGTAGCCACTTTCATTTTCAACGTGCTGCTGCTGGCTATCGGAACAGTAGGAACCACGCTGATGTTTAAAGAAACAGAGCGCCGGCAGACGGGGCTGAAACTCTTCCTGGTGTTCTTCCTGGTATATGGCATATTCATGATGGTCACTAATGCCATTTATGTGCAGGACCCGTTCCGCGACACTTTCTATGCAAAAGACTCTATCACCTTCTTTACCTATATAGACCGGGCCGCCAGTATGCGCAGTATAGAAGAGATCACGAAATTTTACAGTACCGATTTCTTCTCGTCCGACTGGAAAGGTTTTGCCTGGCTGTCTAGCATCATCGGCTATGCGGCCAAAGCCATCGATAATAACAATATTATCCTGCAGAAACTACAGATAGTATTCTGCACTTCGTTTACCCTGGTAATTCTTTTCAGCATGTTATCTTCCTACATCAGGAAAGATTACAGCGAGAAGCTCACAGTCGTTTATGCCTGTTTTTCCTACAATTTCTTTTTCTCTGCTATTTACCTGCGGGATGTGCATATAGGCCTGCTGTTTGGTTTGTATTTCCTGCTGATCCTTAACCGTAAAGGATTTGCAGGAATCCTGCTGGCGCTGATGCTTACGGTGATGATCTATTTTGTAAGACCGGAGCACGGCTATTTCTCGGCAGCGCTCCTGTTGCTGTATGTTTACCTGTTGGTAACAGATGCCAAATACCCGACACTGAATAAACTGAAAATTCCCATCCTTGTGTTGCTCGGTTTATGTGCGCTTACGCAGGTGGTGGTATTGCAGGAGGGCCTCAATACGATCCAGTCGACCAGCGAAAACTACCTGGACTCTTCCATGTCTAACGCGGGGCTGGGATCTTTCGGAAATATGTTGTTAAAGCTGCCGTTTGGCGTACGACATGTAGCGGTAGGGCTTTTCTCGCAAACCCTTCCTTTCCCGTTCTACGCGGTATTGGAAGATCAGCCTTTCTTTTTCCCATGGTCGATAGCTGCGTTGTTCTGGTTTGTAATATGGGGTGTGATCATTTACAGCCTGGTATTCAAACCTCAAAACCCGCTTTTCCAGGTAAAGGAATGGAGGTTCCTTTTCCTGGTTGCCGTACTGCTGATACTGGGCGCCAGTTCCAATGCCGATACCAGGAGGATCATGGCGGTATATCCCGTCGTATATGTCATTTTCGCGGGCGCGTTTTTATCCAGGTCGCTGGGCGAACGGAAACGATTGGTAATAGGGTGTTTGCTGGGCTATTCGGTTCTGATACTTACTTATTCTCTCATAAAATAAAATGCAGGAGATGATGAGGATATTTCAAATACAGGTCTTTTTACTGTTGCTGGTGGCATCGGCTATCGGGCAACAGCCCATGAAAGGACTGCGTGCAGATGTGGCTCCGGCTCCGAATTACAGCCTTACCAAAAGCATGAGCAATGTTGCTTCGCTGACAGATGGCAAGTACACTACCGGGACTATGTATTGGAAAGATGCCGGAACATTGGGATGGCAGAATGTAAATAAGATCACTATTAATATTACCCTGCCGGCGTTGACGAATATTGATTTCATTAAACTGAACACAGTTACCGGGCAGAAAGCCCAGGTGAACCTGCCGCTCAGCATCATGGTATTTGGCAGCAAAGACCAGCAGTCGTGGCAGCAGTTAGGCGATATGATGGACAACAACAAAGTTGAAGATGCTTACTATAATATCATCTCCCTGACTCAACAGGTCGACAGGTCTTTACGCTACCTTAAACTGGTAGTAGTGCCAAATGGGGCTTACTTCTTCACCGACGAAATATCCGTTTTTGCGAAAAGTAATAGTGCCCGGGCATTACAGCCGGATATGTCGACAGACGCTATTGATACGGTTGTGAAAAGCCGCAGAACGGCAATGATCGACCGGCGTTTTGCTGCCGCCCCGAAAGGCGCTGCCATAGCAGGAGGCGGAAGCCTGACATTGAGTCCTTTGATCACGGCGTTTTCAAATCCTGATCAAAGCGGGCAACAGGCAACGGTTACTACAATGGTAGGACTAACAACTTATGCTACTTTCAATATCAGTAACCCAACAGGCAAAGCGCAGCAAATACCCGTAACCCTTACGGACGGTGGAATTGGAAGTACCGCTGTGTATTGGGCTAAACCGGTAAGAAGCCGCGATTTCAAAACAGTTCCTGACGCGCTGATGCCAATAGACAACGGGCAGTCGTTACAATTGAAACCGGGAGAATCGGCGGTCCTGGTAGTGAAGATCAAACCTTCAAAAAGCGGCAACCAGCAATTAAAGCTGAAGGCAGGTTCCATGGAACAAACCGTCTCCTTATCTGTAAATCCTTCGTCTTTCAGCGCCTATTCTAAATATGCACCGGATGTAAACGTATGGGCTTATTTTAACGATCCATTGCTGAAAGACCGGCCAGCCGCTGCGCAGAAAGACCTGCTGGCGCATGGTGCTACTACCTTTGTTTTCCATCCAGGCATCCTCGCTCCTGAAAAACCGCTTAACCAAAACAGCAGGTTAACAGACATGCTGCCAATGGTAAAAGGCTTCAAACAGGTATTGCTCTTCCTTAATATTCCTGCAAGAAAAGATGACTATTGGACTCCCGGCAACAGGCAGCGGTTCATCGCCTGGTATAAATCGCTGGTTGGGGCATTAGGGCAGCAGGGTATTGCTTCTTCCAACATTTACCTCTACCCGGTTGATGAAGTGAAACCTGCACAGGGAGCGTTGTATGCAGATTTTGTGAAGTGGGTGAAATCCGGCGTTCCGGATGCCCGTTTCTTTGCAACCATTTCCGATATCAAATCATTGTCGCTGGTACAGCCGCTTACAGATATCGTACAGGTTTATAACAATAACCAGCTCATTGCCGCAGCAAAATCCAACCAACGCCCGGGTCAGCAGATCTGGTTGTACGATACAAAGAAACCTACCAAATCACTACCACCGTACAGCTATTACCGCCTGATGGGCTGGAAGGCTTTTGCCTCCGGCCTTACTGGATTTGGTTTCTGGCAATATGCAGACGCGGGGCACGACAAAGGCGCTACCTCGCTGTGGGATGATTTCGATGGGCAATCGGCCGATTATAACGTGGTGTACGACAACGGCCCCGCCGTTATCAGCAGCCGCCGCTGGGAGGCATTTAAGGCGGGGGTAGATGATTATATACTGTTGCAGGCGTATGCAAAGAAATTCGGGAACGGCGCGGCTTTGAAGATCTGCAACGAAGTGCTGAGCAACGCGGGTAACCCGTATACAGGAGAACAGGCAAGAAAAAATATTATATCAGCATTAGAAAAATAAAAGAAGATGCAGCGTCCGGGAATTTTGATATTGGCAACCATACCTCCTCCGATCGGCGGGGTGACTATTCATATCCAGCGGTTATTACAATTCCTTGATAATAACGGTTACGGGTATACGTTCGTTGACGTTCGCAGAACGCCGAAGAAGGAGATACTCGCGCAGATCAATAAACACCGCTTTATCCACTTCCATATATACCATCCGGCTGTGAGGTTCCTGCTGGTTCTCTTAGGTACAATTTTTGGTAAAAAGATGCTCTTTACATTTCATGGAAATGTAGGTCGCCACACCTGGGCGCTGAACTTGTTAGACCAGTTCTCTTTCAGGTTATCTTACCTGCCTGTTGTACTGAACAGGAAAAGCCTGGAACAAGGGTTGAGATGGAACAGCCGCACTCAGTTGATCAGCGCTTTTATACCGCCGCAGGTAACAGAAACGTTGACAACTGATGTGCAAGCGGCTATAACCGGGTTGCGGCAACGATACGACAGGATCTATGCCACCAATGCATCTACCGTATCGTTTGATAAAGAAGGACGGGAAACCTACCAGATCTCATTACTGGTGAAGATATTCAATGAAGTACAGGCCGGATTGCTGATCGTTGATCCAACAGGCAGGTATGCCAGCTACCTGGAACAGCAGGGTTGCAGGATGAATGAGAATATACTGCTGATTAGCGGGCCGCAGTCGTTTTTCGAGATATTGAAACTCTCCGATGTCTTGCTGCGGATCACGACAACCGACGGAGATGCGTTATCTGTTAAAGAGGCGTTGTTCCTGAACAAACAGGTAATTGCCACTGATGTGGTAGACAGGCCGGTAGGAACACAGCTGGTGCCGTTGAATGAAGCGGCCATCAGGTCGGCTATCAGCAAGCTGGAAGAGCGGCAGGTGATTGCTGATGTAGCTGAACAATCGCACGGCGGAGTAGCCATGTTAGGAATTTACAGGAAGATAGTAGCATAGAAGAAAAACCACATTGCAACTGTAGGGTTGCAATGCAAACATATTAAAACCATATCGAAATGAAGTTAACCATCATCGCGGGGGCGCGTCCGAATTTTATGAAGATCGCGCCCATTATCGCGGCTATTGAAGAAAAAAAACGCGAAGGATATCGTATCAGCTATCGCCTGGTGCATACAGGACAGCATTACGATAAGAACATGAGCGATTCATTTTTCGAACAGCTGGGCATTCCCGCTCCCCACGCTAACCTCTCTGCCGGCGGCGGTTCCCAGGCCGAACAAACAGCCAGTATCATGGTGAGGTTTGAACAGGAGTTGATAGAAAATCCATGTGATATGATCCTGGTAGTAGGTGATGTAACCTCAACAATGGCCTGCGCTATTGTCGCCAAAAAACTGAAGATCAAAGTTGCGCATGTGGAAGCCGGCATCAGGTCGGGCGATATTACCATGCCGGAGGAGATCAACCGCCTGGTCACCGATTCGATCACCGACTATTTCTTTACCACTTCCGTGATCGCTAATACCAACCTGCAGAAGGAAGGGAAAACCAACGAGCAGATCATCTTCGTGGGCAATACCATGATCGATACATTGCTTCAGCAGCGCGCCAGGTTTATTGCGCCTCCTATCTGGGAAGCCGCTAAACTTCAGCCGAAGGAGTACATTGTAATGACCCTTCACCGCCCTGCCAACGTGGATGAAGAAGCCAACCTTGCTTTGCTGATAGGAGAGATCATGAGAAACACCAGGGACCTGCCTGTTATCTTCCCGGTGCATCCGCGTACTGCTAAAAACCTGGAAAAAATTGCGGTAGACCATCCACGCCTTTTCCTCGTTCCGCCATTAAGTTACCTCGAGTTCAATTACCTGGTGGAAAGAGCTAAAGCTGTTGTTACCGATTCGGGTGGTATTACAGAAGAAACTACCGTAATGGGTGTTCCCTGCATGACTTTGAGGGATACTACCGAACGGCCTGAAACCTGCATTACAGGAACCAACGAACTGCTGGGTACCGATCCTGCAGCGCTGGCCCCGGCAATGGATAAACTCTTCAGCGGCCAATGGAAAAAAGGCGCTATCCCCGCATTATGGGATGGGAATACTGCTAAAAGGATCACTCAAAAATTAATTGAATTATTCGCTGTTAAGCAAGAACCAGTTGTGGTGTATGAGTAGTTTGAATACGATAATAAATGGACTGAAGGTAATGAAGAACATGGGATGGAGATATGTGGCATTCCGTACTGTTCATGAGCTGAACCGGAGAACGGGGAGACTGAAAAAACGTTTCCCCGAAGATCCGCCGTTTCAGCGTTATTTGTCGTTAGACGAATGGAAACAACAACCGGCTTTATTCTTTTTCCAGAGCCGGGAAGCCCTGAAAATAAAACGCAATCCCAGCCCGGAACTGAAGCAACGGATTGAACTCCTGCAAAAAGGATTACTGCCCCTGTTCAATGGGGTAATAAAACCCGTGGAAGGATGGTTCAAGAACCCCGACTCAGGATATACCTACGATGCAACCCTGCATTGGACAATGGTGAACGATTTCTCTGCTGAAGCGGGCGACATCAAGTTCGTGTGGGAAAAGGCACGATTCGCCTACCTGTACGATATCATCAGGTATGATTATCATTTTGAGCAGGATAACGCCAGCTGGGTATTTGAAGATATCCTGTCGTGGATCCGCAGCAATAAAGTAAATACCGGTCCGCACTACAAATGCAGCCAGGAGATCAGTTTACGGGTACTGAACTGGACGTTCGCCCTGTACTTCTACCGCAATTCTCCTGCGCTGACCACCGAAGTGTTCGACCAAATACAGTATGCTATTTACTGGCAACTGCACCATGTTTATCATAATATCAATTTTTCAAGGATCGCCGTACGGAATAACCATGCGATCACCGAAACGCTGGCTTTGTACCTGGGAGGGTTGCTCTATCCTTCGCTGCCCGGCGCTGCCACCTGGAAAGAACATGGCAAGCGTTGGTTCGAAGAAGAAGTGGCTTACCAGATCTACGACGACGGCAGTTTCCTCCAGTTCTCCATGAACTACCACCGCGTGGTGATCCAGTTGCTGACCTGGGCCATACAGTTAGCCTCCCTGAACGGAGAAACTTTTGCGCCGGTAGTAAAAAACAAGGCGGAGAAGTCGCTGCGTTTCCTGCGTGTATGCATGAACGATGCCACCGGTTGGTTGCCTAATTACGGGGCTAACGATGGCGCATTGTTCTTTAAACTGAATGATAACCCCTACAGGGATTACAGGCCGCAGCTGCATGCCCTTGCAAAGCTTCTGCAGTTAGATCCTTCATTTCACGGAACCTACGAAGATGCTGACTGGTACGGGATTCCGGACCAGGGAAATATCGGGGAGCTGCTGGAGAAAGATAAGCATATGTACTCTTTCCCGGATGGAGGATATTTTGTTTGCAGGGAAAATGATACGCTTACTTTCCTCAGATGCGGCAGCCATAAAGACAGACCTTCGCAGGCAGATAACCTGCACCTCGACATCTGGGTGAAGAACGAAAATATATTGATGGATGCGGGTTCGTATAAATACAATACAGACGAAAACACGCTCCGCTATTTTATGGGCACCGCTTCGCATAATACGGTGATGCTCGACGATTATGACCAGATGCAGAAAGGCCCCAGGTTTATCTGGTACAACTGGTCGCAGTGCTCGCGTGCCCGGCTATACGAGACAACGGATGAGTATATATGGGAAGGAGCTATTACAGCGTTCCAGCAGCTGGGTGCAGATATCGTACATATCAGGCAGGTCAGGAAAAAGAAGAATGAGCTGAACTGGATTGTAAAAGACCATATCCAGCATAAACCATCACATACTTTAATGCGCCAGTTATGGCATACCACGCAGCCCGGAAGGCTGATCCTGAAGGCGGAAGACAGCAGCGGCGCTATTTTGCAGCCCCTGTGCAAGCCCGGTATGCATGCATCGCTCTACGGTATTAAAGAAGAGAACAGCACAACTATATTCAATTCGGAAGTAGATACCATTATCACGGAAATCACAATTAACTGACTATGAAAATTCTATTGATACACCAGTATTTTTTGGAAGAGGACGACCCGGGCGGTTCCAGGTGGAACGAGATCACCAAGCAATGGACCAGCCAGGGCGCCGAAGTAACGGTACTGGGTGGGATGATGCATTACAACGGGTCTGAGAAGCGGCCTGAATACAAAGGGAAATATTATGTGAAAAAGAAACAGGGGCTGGTAGATGTCTGGCGCTGCCATGTTTCTGAATCCTATAACAAGAATTTCCTGGGCAGGCTATGGGGATATTTTTCCTTCATGTTCTCTGCATTATGGGCCGGCCTTTTTAAAACGAAAGGAAAATTTGATGTGGTGGTAGTTACTTCCCCGCCTTTGTTTGTTGGTATTGCAGGTTATTTGCTGTCGCGCATCAAAGGAGTGCCTTTTGTTTTTGAAGTAAGGGACCTTTGGCCTGAATCAGCTATCGATACAGGCGTATTGAAGAATAAATTGGTCATTAAACTGGCGTATTGGGTAGAGGATTTTATCTACCGCAAAGCGGCGCTCATCAATGTGCTGACTCCTGCGTTCTATAATACATTGAGAGATAAAAAGTCTGTGCCGGTAGAGAAATTGATCTTCGTACCAAATGCGGCCGACTTCTCTCTTTCCGATCACCTCCTGGAAACCTTTGATAGGGAAGCGTTCAGGAAAGAGCGCGGACTGGATGGCCGTTTTGTGATCACTTATGTTGGCGCGCATGGCGTGGCCAATCACCTGGAGCAGATACTGGAAGCAGGAAAAGTGTTGGAAGATACCCCTGTATTGTTTCAACTGATAGGGCAGGGAATGGAGAAAGCCCGCTTGCAGTCGCTCGCCGCTTCCATGAATGTAAAGAATGTCCGCTTCCTGGATGCAGTACCGAAACAGGAGGTCTTCAAGTATATACTTGCTTCTGAAATGGGCGCATCTGTATTGAAACGGGTAGATACTTTCAAGACAGTTTATTCCAACAAAACATTCGATTATATGGCATGCAAAAAGCCTATACTCATGGCTATTGACGGGGTATCCAGGGAGCTGGTGGAAACCGCGGAAGCCGGTTGTTATGTGGAACCTGAAAATACGGAGGCCTATAATACCATCATCAGGGCGTATCTGAACGATCCTGGAAGGATTATCCGGGAAGGAGAGAGTGGTTTCAATTATGCAAAAAAACATTTCGACAGGCAGGTGTTGGCTGACCGGTATCTGGAAGAGATACAGAAAAAGATAACTGGTAAAATTCTCTCAACCCATGAATTGGTACAGGAATCTAATTAAACCATTCATCGACCGTTTGGTGGCATTGGTAGCCTTGTTGCTATTGCTGCCGGTTTTCCTGTTGCTTACGCTGCTGTTGGGTATTGCAAACGGAGGAACGCCGTTCTTCACGCAGCCAAGACCTGGCAGGAACGGGAAGGTGTTCAGGGTGATCAAGTTTAAGACCATGAACGACAGGCGAGGCCCGGATGGCCAGTTGCTGCCCGACAAAGACAGGTTAACCGCCATCGGGAAGATTGTTAGAAAAACCTCCCTGGATGAGATCCCCCAGCTGATCAATGTATTAAAGGGAGATATGAGCCTGGTTGGCCCAAGGCCTTTGCTGGTTGAATACCTTCCCCTGTACAACAATGTACAGCGCAGAAGGCATGAGGTACGACCCGGTATCACCGGGTGGGCGCAGGTGAATGGGCGTAACGCTATTTCCTGGGAGCAGAAGTTTAATTACGATGTTTATTATGTCGATAACCTGAGCCCGGCTCTGGATGCCAAGATCCTCGCGAAAACAATTTTAAAGGTGGTGAAGCCGGAAGGCATTAATGCGGAAGGCAGCGCTACCATGGAACGATTTACAGGAAGCAATGAGTAATGCTGTTTACATATTCGGAGCCAGCGGGCATGCGAAGGTGATCATAGAAATACTGAAATCACACCAGCGCACGATCGCCGGCATTTTTGATGATAATCCCAATGTGAAAAACCTTTGGGAGTACCCGGTTACGCAACTCGCTTCGGCGAAAGCGGATGACTGCTTCATTGTGGCAATTGGCAACAACAGGATCAGGGAAAAAGTAGTAGCGCGTTTAGGCGCTGCGTTTAGTACTGCCTTCCATCCTTCTTCCAATATTTCGCCTACTGCGCAATTGGGAATTGGAACAGTGGTGATGGCTGGAGCCAGTATCAATGCGGATGCGAGGATAGGGGCACATTGTATTATCAATACAAATGCTTCCGTAGATCATGACTGCGTAGTGGAAGACTTTGTACATATTTCTCCTAACGCGGCGCTCTGCGGCAACGTAAAAGTGGGCAGAGGCGCGCATGTTGGCGCAGGCGCGGTGATACTGCCGGGAATAACAATAGGCGAATGGGCGGTTGTAGGAGCAGGGGCGGTTGTAACCAAACCGGTACCTGCTGAAACAGTTGTAGCAGGTAATCCTGCAAGAATTAAATAATTTTTAAAAGAAGAAAAGATGAACAAAAAAATATGGTTATCATCTCCTCACATGGAAGGATCAGAACTGGAGCTGGTAAAGGATGCATTTGAATCTAACTGGATTGCGCCGCTGGGGCCTCATGTAGATGGGTTTGAACAGGAGCTGGCCAATTACACCGGCACCAGGCATGCAGCGGCGTTGTCTGCCGGTACGGCGGCTTTACACCTGGCGCTTATACTCTCCGGCGTACAGCCCGGCGATGAAGTGATCTGCCAGAGCTTTACCTTTTCCGCTTCCGCAAATCCTATTGTTTATGTCGGAGCAACGCCTGTGTTTATAGACAGTGAAAGAGATACCTGGAATATGGATCCTACATTGCTGGAAACAGCGATCAAAGAACGCCTGGCGAAAGGGAAGAAAATAGGCGCCATTATTCCGGTGCACCTCTACGGCATGCCGGCAAAGATGGAGGAGATCATGGCGATAGCAAAAAAATATGAGATCCCTGTAATAGAAGATGCTGCTGAAGCGTTAGGGTCTAAGTTGCATGGCAAGGCATGCGGCAGTTTTGGAAACTTTGGTGTGCTTAGCTTTAACGGGAACAAAATAATCACTACCAGCGGAGGCGGCGCTTTATTGGGGAATGACGGGGAGTTGATCAGCAAGGCCCGTTTTCTTGCTTCCCAGGCCAGGGACGCTGCGCCGCATTACCAGCATAGCCAGATCGGCTACAATTACAGGATGAGTAACATTGTTGCTGCAATTGGCCGTGGGCAGATGACGGTAATAGATGCAAGAGTGGCTGAAAGAAGAAAGAACTTTGAATATTACTATAAAGAGTTGAGCGGGCTGCCGGGTATCAGTTTCCAGGAAGCGCCGGAAGGTTACTTCAGCAACCGGTGGCTGACAACCATCCTGGTTGATCCTGCGGAAGCGGGAGGCCTTACCAGGGAAACGATACGACTGGCCCTCGAGAAAGAGAATATAGAATCCAGGCCATTATGGAAACCAATGCATTTGCAACCGGTATTTGCCAACCACCCGGCGTATGTGAACGGAGTTGGAGAAGAACTATTCGATAAAGGACTTTGTTTGCCAAGCGGCTCCAATTTGTCGGAGGCGGACCTGGCAAAAGTTGTTTCTGTGATCAAATCCAATACTGCATGAAGCATTGCCAACAGGCAATGCTTTTTTAAACAGATATCCATGAAACTTTTGCGCTATCCTATATTTATCTGCTGCTTACTATGCACCTGTTTTTCCCTGTGCGCGCAAGATATTATACTGAAAAACCCTTCCCTGGAAGGCGAGCGAGGGGCAGGTAAAGTGCCACCCCAGTGGCTGGGCCGCAATACGCCTGACGTGCAGCCCGGCGCATTAAATATCACTCAGCAACCTACGGACGGGGAATCTTATATTGGTTTGCATAGCGGACCTACCTACCTGGAATCTGTAAGCCAGGAAGTGAACCTGCAGGCAGGCAAGTCTTACCAGCTGTCGGCCGACCTGGCCTATGCACCTAATTACGCTTATAAAGCCTGTTATGGCCTGCTCAATGTTTATGGCGCCAACTCGCCCCGCGATACGCTGGAAAGGCTTTGGAGTTCAGTCCCCATGTATCATACCAGCTGGAGGCGATATACTTTCAATGTCATTCCCAAAAAACAATACAAATACATCGTTTTCATGGCAGGAGTAGACCTGCCCTGCGATCAGAGCCCCTACGGTTCCGCGGTGCTGATGGATAATCTTTCTGCCTCGCTGAGGGAAACGCCCCAGCTGAGCGCGGATGTGCATAAGACCTGTGAAAACGAAAAACAGGGATCTATCAAACTAAAGATAGCCGGCGTCAGTGTGCCCTGCACTGTTAGCTGGAGCCCCATCAACAGCAACGCTACAGAGCTGAAAAACCTGGCTGCAGGTACTTACACTGCAACTGTACAGCATCCGAACGGCGTTACCGCCGTGCTGAATGTAACCGTGGAAGACTGGAAACTGAGAAGCAATGTTACTGTAACCCCCTCCGCATGTTACGGGGAAAATAATAATAGTATCAGGTTAGAAACAACAGGCGGCACCGGGCCTTACAGGTATTACCTCAACCATTCGCAGCATGCCAGCTACAGCAATGTTTTCGAAAAACTCACACCGGGTGATTACAATGTGCTGGTGATGGATGAAGAGGGATGCCGCGAATCCATATCGACGATCGCTGTGCGGGAACCTGATAAACTGGCTTTCGACCAGGTATGGCGCCGGGATATCAGTTGCACAACGGTGATGGACGGACGAATAACGGTGATCCCCAGGGGAGGTACCCTTCCTTACAGTTATAACCTGAACAATGGCGCCTGGCAAAGCGACAGCGTATTCAGCAAGTTGAATGAAGGCGAATATTTCTATAAAGTGAAAGATGCCAATGGTTGCCAGATCGACAGTATTGCTACCATCATCCGCAACATCCGGGAATGTGCGGTATTTGTGCCAACTGCTTTTTCGCCGAATAACGACGGGCAGAATGATTACTTCAGGGCAAAAGTGCATGATGATGTAACAGATTACAGGCTGGATGTATACAGCCGATGGGGGCAGCGGGTATTTGCAACTACAGACCCTTACGGGTATTGGGATGGGAAAGTGAATGGACAATTGCAGTCGCCGGGTACCTATGTATGGGTGCTTACATATACCGACAGCAAGCAACAGGGCCGTAAACAAACGGGAACGGTGCTACTGATCCAGTAAACCTGCGTTCTGGAAAGGATAGGAATCGAGTATTTTTCTCAGCCTTTTATTCTGGGCGATCGCCTCAATGGCCTGCATATGTTTTTCATGATGCAGGTCGGTGCCAACCAGGTCGGCCAGTTGTTCTTCCAATAACAGGTGAGCTGTTTTTTCTATACTTCTACCGTAATAACCGGTAAGCGAAAGCAGGTTGACCTGCAACAGGCAGCCGAGTTCTTTCAATTGATAATATTGCCTGGTATTTTCGTGGTAGTACCGGTACCTTTCAGGGTGGGCCAGCACAGGCTGATAGCCGGCAGCCTGTATATCAAACAGCCACTGGTGCAGTTGCGGAGGTGCAGAAATGAAAGATATCTCTACCAATACTTTATTGCCTGCAATGGTCAGGAGCGGCGCCTGGAGCAATGGTACAAACTGTTCATCGAGGTAGTATTCTGCGGCAAACTGCACGGGAATGGAATTTTTCTTTTCCCTGAGCGCCTGCACCACTGCTGCATACGGGCCGGCAAGCGTATCCCTGGAATTAGGATACCTATCCATCATCGCATGCGGAGTGGTAATAACATTCCGGATACCCATTTCCTGTAACCTCTCGATAAAGCGGATAGAAGTTTCCACATCCTGCACCCCGTCATCTACCGCCGGCAGGAGGTGAGAATGAATGTCGGTATGCATGAACGACAGAACAGAAGACAGTGCATCTGGTTTTGCAGAGCGCTTGCTGAAAAGGAACATAGCTTAAAATTACTGATGAATTGATGTCCTAATCACACATATACAGTGCCATAAATCAATTCCCCGGCAACAAGGCTACAATTTCTTCCAGGTATTTTTTATCTGTTTCATCAAAAGTTGCAAGGTCTGAACTATCTACATCCAATACTCCCCATACTTCGCCATCCTTCATCAGCGGAACAACGATCTCGGACCTCGACAAGCTGCTGCAGGCAATGTGCCCGGGGAATTGCTCCACGTCCGGTACGATCAGGGTTGCAGCCTGCGCCCAGCTGGTGCCGCAAACGCCTTTCCCTTTACGGATACGGGTACACGCTACCGGTCCCTGGAAGGGGCCCAGTACCAGTTCGTCGCCCTTTACCAGGTAGAAGCCTACCCAGAACCATCCGAACTGCTCTTTCAGTGCAGCGGCCATATTCGCAAGGTTGGCTACCAGGTCCGGTTCTCCTGTAAGCAATCCTTTTATTTGTGGTAGTAAAGAAGTGTATTGTTCTGTTTTGTCGCCCTTGACAATATGTAAGTCTTCCGCCATATATCTGCCTGTGATTAAAATGCAAAAATAAGTCTTAAATTTCTCATTTACAGGCATGGCACTTTACGGCTTGCAGATGCAGAGCCGTACTTCAAAAATCATTGATACATAAACACATAAATTCGTAAATTCGCTGCTATGAACTCACCGGAAATAATATTAGTGAATGAACATGACGAGGAGATAGGCACGATGGAGAAGATGGAAGCTCATCGCAAAGGATTGCTGCACCGCGCATTTTCAGTTTTTATCCGCAATGATGCCGGTGAAATATTGCTGCAGCAACGGGCGCTTGATAAATATCATTCTCCCGGTTTATGGACAAATGCCTGCTGCAGTCATCCTTTTCCCGGTGAATCTGTAGCCGCCGCCGCGCATCGCCGATTACACGAAGAACTGGGATTTGATTGCGCGTTAACTGAATTATTTTCTTTTACTTACCGGACAGAATTTGACAATGGCCTTACCGAACATGAGTTCGATCATGTGCTGCTGGGCACTTATAACGGGAATATACAACCCAACCCCGCCGAGGTTGCCGATTACCGGTACCTCTCCGTATCCCGCATCATGGAAGAAATAGAGAACGATCCTTCTTCCTTTACCTCCTGGTTTCATCATGCCTGGCCGCTTTTACTGCAACATATAGACGTTAACGTTGGAACTGCCAAAGTATAACAGTCCTGCGCTTTACTTTTAGCAACTGATGTTGAATCACCGTTAACCGGATACTTTGCACCTTTTATGCTAACGGCATAGAGAATGATCTTTTGTGCAGGTTTGCGCCCCAACTGTCGGAAACGACCTGACCATGTATTGCCCAAAAGTTAACCAATAAACCCTCAAAACTATGACCAACATTCAAATGCCAGCAATCCGCTATCCCTTTCCGTCACGTATTAATCAACATGCTGAAGCTGCACAGCAGCACATTACCGCATGGGTGCAGGAAATGGGTTTATTGAACACAGAAAAAGCCTGGCAGCGTTTTCACAAAGCAAAATTTGCCTACCTGGCAGCCAGGGCATTCCCCGATGCGGCCCTGCATGAACTCTGCCTGATAGCAGATTTCAACACCTGGCTTTTCATCCTCGACGACAAATGTGATGAAGCTGCAGAAGGCCGGAAGTCGGATTACCTCCGTAGCATCATGGCCGGGTTAACAGACATCCTGCAAACCAATGCGTATTGCAGGCCCGGCGACGGACAGCCTTTATCGGCTGCTCTCAGCAGCATCTGGGAACGTATGCGCGCATTAAGCACTCCCGGCTGGCGTTTGCGTTTCATCCAGACGGTGAAAGACTATTTTACCGCCTGCATCTGGGAAGCCGAAAACAGGGAGCGGGACGTAATTCCATCAGTGGAAGATTACACCCGCATGCGCCCTTATACCGGCGCTTTACTGGCCGATATCGAAGCTGTCGAGATCATCGAAAAGATCAGTTTACCCAGGGCAATTGCCGAACAGGCCCTGTTGCAACGAATGATCCAGGCCTGCAATAACCTGGTTTGCTGGACGAACGACATCTTCTCCTGCATCAAAGAAAGCAGGCAGGGAGATGTACATAATCTGGTACTGGTGCTGCAGCATCACAGGCAATGCTCTTTGCAGGAAGCCATCAACGAAGCCTGGGGAATGTTGAAGGAAGAAACTGCAATTTTTGTGGCTTTGGAGAAATTATTACCGCTCACAGGACTGGAGTCGGACTATGAGTTGATCAGGTTCGTAGCGGTGTTACATGCCTGGATCACCGGGAATGCAGACTGGAGTATCAAAGATACCGGCAGGTACCAGTTGCCGGCGGTATCAGCTCCGCTTGCGCATTCTTCTTTCCACTAGTTTGCCCGTCCACCATCCAAGCAATGCCAGCACTCCGAAGAATAGTCCTTTATTGGTAAAGTCCCAGAGGTATTCAAAATACCTGGTGTAAAGGTCCAGCAGCAGGAAGAGCATGCCGAGGTCGCGCAGGAACTCGTCTTTCAGCCTGGAACCCAATAGCAGTACCGCTATGCATTGGATAGTATACCATACCACCCATTGCAATAAGTGAACCTGCCGGAGTTGCTGCCATTCTTCCCAGGTGCCGCAGTTGCCAAAAATGGAGATCAGCCAGCCGGAAACGAGGAATAACAGCCAGCCCCCGTTCCAGGTCATGTCGGCGATGGGCTGATATACCCGCTGCCGGCGCAGGACCCAGCCCAGCAAAATGATCAGCGCCGCCAGCAACACCATGCGGCAGGGCAGGTTCATGCCAAGGAACAAATGCTCATCGTGGGAGATCCAGGTGCTTAACTTCACATAGGAAGGGATCAGCGACAGTAATGTGGCCAGCCATAAGAGCCTGGATCTGAACACGATCCCCGTTATGCCATAGCAAAATGTTGCCAGCAACCAGAAAAGACCATAGTTTTTATCGAAATAGCCCACACTTTTACCGGCGTATACAACGAAAACGCCTATACTCAATACCGGCAATAACCAGAATAGCTCCCGGTTGAAGGAATAAAAAGACTGTTGTTTATTCCTTTTCCAACCCTGGTAACAAAGAAATGCGCTGAGTAACAGGAACAACCCTGCTATCACCCCATCGGTTAACGACAGCTTGCGTTTTAAGATCTCTATCCATTTCTCGTCCAGGATCAATGCGCCAAAAGACATCAGGGCGCAGGATACCGCCCCTATAAAAATATAAAGGGATAATGATTGCCAGTCGGCGCTCACTACCTTGATAGACTGTTTTAATGATCTGCCCTGTTCCTCACTGATCAAGGACTCCTGTTGCCAGGACCTGATGGCATTTTCAATTAATTCTGCATCTCTTTTGTTCAGTTCCAACATAGGCGTTTCGTTTATAGAGCTACTGGGAAGAACTCATCTTATGAACAAGTCTCAGGGTATTTCTTTTTTTGATCTTTAGCCGGAAGTGGTTGAAAACAGCCAGTAAAGGAATGGCGAAGTAGCTGGCCCGCTGGTAGGCGGCATTTTCAGGATACCAGAAATAAATCAGCACAATACAGGTAAACCCGGTTGCCATTGTCAGGAAACCATATTTACACCGCTGGTATAACAATTCTTTTTCGGTTTGATGGCCGGGAGCCGCCAGGTCGGGGTTCCGCTGGAAAACATAGTAACTGATCCAGAAAAGGGCGGCCAGGCAACCCGCTAGGTTGCACAGGTAAATAAAGAACGGCAGCATGAAATGAGCGTTGGTTTTCAACAGGGCGCTGGTCGAAAAAGGGAAGCACACGATAAAGAACAGGAAGAAAAGATTCCTGTGAATTAACCCGTTATCATAGTGTTGAAGAAAACGACATAAGTTCAGGTGCCTTATCCAGAAATTCCCTATAAAAACAAAGCTGGCTGTGAAAACAAAGAATTCCATTGCTGTGGGTTTCAATAATTCCCAATAGTCCTGGGATGAATACCTGGCGGGGAAAGCGGGTAGTTTGATTTCGATGATCAATAAAGTTATGGCGATGGCAAATACAGCATCGCTGAATAGGATCAGTCGCTCCAGTTCAAACTCGCGGTGCGATGCCTTGGGCTCCTTAATAACAGACATAGACATTAGTTAACATGAACTTTCCTGAAATATACGAAAATCCGGTCTTGTGAACAGAATGAATAAGCTAACCCATACAACCTTTTTAATGCTTATTTGTTAGGTCTTTATCGATCACCATATTCTTTCAAATAATAAGTATGCATCGTCGTATTTTTCTATTTCCCTTCCTTCTTTTACTGTCGGGAACAGTGGTCTACGGGCAGGCAGATACGCTGACACCGGGAAACTATGCCTTCAACCTGGCCAACTGCATACAATATGGATTGCAACATCAGAACGATGTGGTGAATGCCCGGCTGGATGTCAGGTATTCGCAGGAACAGATAAAGGAAGCTACCGCCAGGTTATTTCCCCATGGTGAGATCAACGCCAACTTCGTGGACAACCTGAAACTGGCCACCCAGCTGATACCCGATTTCACGGGGCCTGATCCTAATGTCAAGATCCCCGTTCAGTTTGGTACCCGGTTCGCTTCTTCCGCTACCGGCCAGATCAACCAAACCATCTTTAACAGCGATTATTTTATCGGGCTAAAAGCTTCCAGGGTGTATAAAGATCTCGCCCAGCGGAACTATAAACGTACCGAGATCGATACCCGGGTAGCCATTACCAAGGCTTACTACTCCGTACTCGCCAACCAGGAAAACATCCGTTTATCCAGGTCTAATATGGAGCAGTTGGCCAAAACCCTGAAAGATACCAAAGCAAGGTATGACGTGGGGGTAGCTGAAAGGATAGATGTAGACAGGATCCAGGTTTCCTATAACAACGTGGTCACCGATATTGAAAATAATATCCGGCTGCTCGTGTATTCAACACAGTTACTGAAGTTCCAGATGGGCATGCCCCAGGAAGCCAGGCTGGAATTAACGGAAACAGTCCAGGATTTCTCCGTTAACAGTAATTATATAGAAGATACGGTCAATTACCGGGTGGAAGACAGGATCGAATACGGGATTCAAAATACCCAGATCGCCCTGAACGAATTGAACCTCCGGAGCAAAAAAATGCAGTACCTCCCGTCTTTAAGCGGGTATATCAACTATGGCTGGAACTATTTCGCCGGTTCATTCGGCGACCTTTATAAACACGGCTATGGCGCATCTGCATTAGGGTTATCCCTTTCCTGGCCCATTTTTACAGGCACGGAAAGGATACACCAGATCCGGGAGCTGCAAATTACCCTCGACCAGTCGAGGAACAACCTGGCCTACCTGAGCCAGCAGATCAAGGTGGAAGTGGCCAATGCCAATACCCAATACCTGAACAACAAAGCGCTATATAATACCCAGAAAGAGAATATGGAGCTAACCCAGGGCATTTACGAACGGATCGTACTGAAGTTTGAACAGGGAGTTGCTACCAGCCTCGATGTGACATCGGCTGAAAGTGAACTGAAAAATGCACAGGTGCAGTATGTAACCGCGTTACTCAACACCCTGATCAGTAAAACCGACCTGGATAAGGCCATGGGTAAAATCAGATAAGTATCAGCATTCATAAATACGCAATTAATCTCTTATATGTATCTATTCAATTATAAGCGGACCCTTTACATAGCTGGAATGGTACTTTGTGTAGCCTGCGGAAACAGTAAGAAACAGCAACAGCAGGCAGCCATGATGGCTATGATGAAGCCAACTGTAACTACGTACACCGTACAGCCCTCTTCCTATACGGTTGATGAGAAGTTCCCTGCTACCCTGGTAGCCCATGATATTGTTCAACTGCGTTCAGACGTTACCGGGTACCTGGAAAGGATCCGGGTTGCCGATGGAAGCACCGTTGGAAAAGGACAGCCCCTTTATGATATTGATATGAGCCGTTACCAGGCGGCATACGGCCAGGTAGCTGCAACCCAGCAACAGGCCGAAGCCGACCTCGCCCAGAAACAGCGCGACTACGAACGATATAAAACCCTGCTGGAACGCGATGCTATTTCCAAACAGACGGTAGACCAGGCATATACCGCCGTATTGACCGCCAAGGCCAATGTGGCCGCGGCCAAAGCCTCCGTTGCCCGGGCCGGCACTGACGTCAGCCACGCAATAGTGAAAGCGCCCGTTGCCGGCAAGATCGGTATCGTACAGATCAAAGTAGGAGATATCGTGAACGCAGGCCAAACAGTGATCAACACCCTCGTGAACGAACATCCCATGTACGCCGATATGGATGTACCCCAGGCCAGGCTCCCCGAATTCACCAGGATGCAGAAAGGGCAGGGCGATGGACAAAAGTTCTTTATTCAATTCGGCGATGGTACCCGCTACAGCGAACCTGGCCGGATAGAAACGCTCAACAATATCGTAGATCCGGCTACCGGAACGATGAAAGTCCGCCTGGTATTCCAGAACAAGGACGGGATGCTGAAATCCGGGATGAGCATTGTAATAGTGATGGAATATGCCACACCGGCCACCCAACTGGCCATTCCAAATAAGGCCATTGTCCAGAACCTCTCTGAAACCAGCGTATGGGTGCTGTCTAAAGATAATGTCGCCTCATCCAAACATATCGTACCCGGACCAGTTTCCGACACGATGCTTATCGTGAAAGAAGGCTTGCAGGCGGGCGACCGGATAGTGGTGGATGGTATACAAAAAGTAAAACCAGGAGATACTGTGAATGTGGCGGGAGCAGGACCTGCGCCGGCGCCCGGAGGAGGTAAATAATCCTAACAAAATTATCAACAGGATATGATCTCAAAAACCTTTATAGAGCGGAAAAATACGACGATTGTAATTGCGATTATCATCGTGATCGTTGGGCTCATATGCATGTTTAACCTGCCAATTGCGCAATTGCCCGATATTGCGCCGCCGGTAACCGACGTGAGGGCCAACTACGTAGGCGCCAACTCTACGACCGTAGAAGAAACCGTGACCACGCCTATTGAAAACCAGGTGAACGGTACTCCCGGCGCCATGTACATCCAGTCGGTGAGTGCAAACGACGGTTCAATGAGTATTACCGTCACCTTCCAGCTGGGCACCGACCCGGATATTGCTACCCTCGATGTACAGAACCGCGTTAGCCTGGCTTTACCCAGCACGCCTGATGAAGTACGCAGGGTAGGCGTAACCGTTAAAAAAAGGTCCAATGACATGTTGATGGTGATTGCCCTCAACTCGCCCAAAGGAACGCATACCAGGGAGTTCCTGGACAACTACGTCAACATTTACCTGAAACCTGAAATTGCCCGTATCAAAGGAGTAGGCGACGTAAACGCCTTTTCGCAGGATTACAGCATGCGCATCTGGCTGAACCCGGATAAGATGGCTGCCCTTAACCTGACGGCTGGCGATATTGCCGCCGCTATTACAGAACAGAACAGGCAGGTGCCCGCCGGTAGCGTTGGCGCGCCTCCCATGGGTAACAAACAGGCATTTGAATATACCGTGAGCGTAAAAGGCCGTTTAGCCACCTCCGAAGAATTCGGGAACATAGTAGTGGCGACCGGTGCGAACGGCGGACTGATAAGACTGAGAGATGTGGCGAAAATAGACCTGGGCTCATTCACTTATGCCATTGAAGCCAAGGCAGACGGAAAAACAGGTAGCGGTATGGCAATTTACCTCTCGCCAGGCGCCAACGCCCTGGATGTGAACGACGTGGTACTGGCCAAGATGGCCGAACTTGCCAAACGTTTCCCTGAAGATGTGAACTGGCTGGTGCCTTTTGAAACCACTTCCTTCGTGAAAATATCCATCAACGAAGTAATACACACTTTCCTCGAAGCGCTGGCGCTGGTGATCGTAGTAGTATTTATATTCCTGCAGAACTGGAGGGCTACGCTGATCCCCGTGCTGGTGATCCCTATATCCCTGATCGGTACATTCATCTTCTTCCAGTTGCTGGGCTTCTCTATCAATACCTTAACATTATTCGGTTTCGTACTTGCGATCGGTATAGTGGTGGATGATGCCATTGTGGTAGTGGAAGCGGTGCAACACCATATAGACGCCGACCTGATGTCGCCGCTGGAAGCCACTTTCAAAGCTATGTCGGAAGTCCAGGCGCCGGTGATCGCCATTGCCCTGATCCTGGCGGCGGTGTTTGTGCCGGTGGCATTTATCCCGGGCGTATCGGGCCGCTTATACCAGCAGTTTGCATTAACGATCGCTTTCTCGGTATTGTTGTCGGCCTTCCTGGCGCTAACGCTTACGCCTGCACTAACCGCAATCCTGTTGCGGCCGGCCGACCTGATGAAGGATAAAAGAGAGCCGAGGGGTATTAATAAGTTCTTCGCCAAGTTCAACGAATATTTCGAGCGTTTCACCAACAGGTACGGCAACCTGGTATCGCATGCGATCAAACGCACGCCGGTTATCCTTATCGTAATGGCCATCCTGCTGGTAGCGGCTTTCTACCTGTTTAAGAAAACGCCGACCACTTTCGTACCGCAGGAAGACATGGGCGCCTTATTCATCGCATTGGAATTGCCGGAAGCTTCTTCTACGGAACGTACCAAGGAAGTGGTAAACGAGATAGGGGATATACTTAGAAAAGATTCCGCAGTCTCGCATTTCTTCGGAATTGCAGGTATCAACTTCGTGGCTAATGCTACGAAACCCAACTCCGGTACTTTCTTCGTGAGCTTGAAGCCCTGGGACGACCGTTATAAAGTAGGCGATAACATCGGCCAGGTAGTAGGCCGGCTACAGGCGGCTACAGGCCGCATCCTGGGAGCTACGGTGATCTGTATCCCGGCGCCAACCCTGCGCGGGTTGGGTAACTCCGGCGGTTTCTCGTTCATCATGGAGCAGCGCAGCGATCCGGATATCAACCAGTTCATGCAGGTGATGGGACAGTTCCTCATGGCGGCAAATAAACGGCCTGAAATTGCCAGGGCCTACGCGTTCTTCAGTGCCAACACCCCCCAGTTCAACCTGGATGTAGACAGGGACAAGTGTAAACAATTAGGCGTTCCCGTTAGTGATGTGTTTACAGCCCTGCAAACTTTCCTGGGCGGCGTGTATGTAAACGACTTTACGAGGTTCAGCCGCAGTTTCAGGGTAGTGTTGCAGGCAGATTCCAACTATCGTTCTTCTATCAATAACCTGAACACTTACTATGTAAGGAATATGCAAGGGCAAATGGTGCCGCTCAGCGCAGTGATCACTACCAAAAAAGCTGCAGGGGCGCCCGTTATCAACCACTTTAACCTTTACAGGAGCGTGGAGATCGACGGCGACGCCCAGGTAGGCTACAGTTCTGGCGATGCGATCAATGCCCTGAAAGAGGTAGCAGCCCAGGTATTGCCGGATAATTTCGGCTACGAATGGGCAAACATCTCACTCCAGGAAATTGAAGCCGGTAACAAGAGCGTGCTTATTTTCGGCATGTCTATCCTCTTCGTATTCCTGTTGCTGACGGCGTTGTACGAAAGCTGGTCTGTACCTTTCTCGGTATTGCTGGCCGTACCGCTGGCATTGTTCGGGTCTATCTTCGCATTGTTCATCTCCAAACAGGCCAACAGCGTTTACTCGCAGATCGGATTGATCACCCTCATTGGTCTGGCTGCAAAAAATGCAATCCTGATAGTGGAGTTTGCAAAAGAGCGTGTCGACAGGGGAATGCCGCTGGTAGCGGCAACGATCGAAGCGGTAAAACTCCGCTTGCGTCCTATCCTGATGACATCCTTCGCGTTCATATTGGGCGTGCTCCCGCTTTGCCTGGCCAAAGGCGCTGGCGCCGCATCCCGTGTCAATATCGGGTTTACGGTGGTAGGAGGTATGCTGGCAGCCACTCTGCTGGGTATCTTTACCGTACCGGTGCTGTATGTACTGATCACTAAGTATTCTTATGGTAAAAAGAAACTGGCCGACCTGGAAACCTATGGCAATGAACAGAAAAAGCCTAAAGGATTAGGTGAATAGCCGTACATTTATAAATATGAAAAACACAGAAAGGTTTACCAGCAGAGTAGAGAACTATGTAAAATACAGGCCGCATTACCCGGTAGCTGTGATCCCTTTTTTACAGGAAGAGATCCGGTTGAAGAAAGACAGCATTATTGCTGATATCGGCGCAGGAACAGGTATTTCATCTCAACCCTTCCTCGACAATGGGAATAAGGTATATGCAGTAGAGCCCAACAAGGCAATGAGAGAGATGGCTGTGAAACTGCTGGGCCGCTTCCCCAATTTTGAAGCGGTTGACGGCAGTGCGGAAGATACCAAACTCCCCGATGCGTCTGTAGACCTGATCGTGGTCGGCACCGCTTTCCACTGGTTCGATCAGCCGGCAGCAACCGCAGAGTTCAGGAGAATAGGGAAGGAAGATGCCTGGGTTGTATTAATGTGGAATGTAAGAAAATCAAAATTGCCTTTTGAGAAGGCGTATGAAGATATTTTGCATAAATACGCTATCAACTATAAAGATATGGATCACCGTAATGTAGGGCTGGAGCAGTTGGTAGATTTCTTTATACCCGGTACGCTGGTAGAGAAAAGGTTCCTGAATACCCAGGCGTTTGATTTCACCGCATTGAAGGGAAGAATGCTATCGTCTTCCTATGTGCCGGAAGAAGGTCATCCTTCCTACGAGCCAATGATTAAAGCATTGGAAGATATCTTCAATAAATACCAGCAGAACGGCATGGTAACATTTCATTACGATACTGCATTGTATTTGGGAAGGGTTTAAGCCCTTCCCAAATCGTTTATGCTAAACTGTTATATAGGATCTCTACAGGATGCAGGGCTTTAGCGCCTGTACCGTCTTTAACCTGGTGGCGGCAACTGGTGCCGGGAGCCGCGATAATAGTCCCTTCCTTCGCATTTCTTACAGCCGGGAACAATACCATCTCTCCAATTTGCATACTGAGGTCGTAGTGTTCTTTTTCATAACCGAAGGAACCTGCCATTCCGCAACAGCCGGAAGGGATCACCTCCACGCTGTAGTTCTGGGGAATAGACAACATCTTCTTGCTGAAAAGAGCGGACGATAACGCTTTCTGCTGGCAGTGACCATGCAGTTTGATATGTTGTTTGTCGGTCCTGAACTGTGCTGCGGTGATATGTCCTTTGTCTGCTTCGTTAGCCAGGAACTCATCTATCAGGTAAACATGCGGGGCCAGCGATTTTGCTTTCAGTCGCAGCGGTTCTGATACCAGGTCGGGGTATTCGTCCCTGAAACTCAGGATTGCAGAAGGTTCTATGCCTAACAAAGGCGTTTCCGCGGAAATGATCTCGCTGAATATGCGCACATTCTCGTCCGCCAGTACGCGGGCTTTGCGCAGCAAACCTTTAGACATGTATGCGCGGGCGCTTTCAGGGTGTTCAACCATCTGCACGTCGTACCCTAACTTGTGTAACAGCTTCACGGCTTTGATACCAATTTCTGTGTCGTTGAAATCGGTGAACTCATCACAGAACAGGTATACTTTCCTGCCGGTGGCCGTATTGGTTTTTTCCTTCGGCCATTTATTATTGAACCACTTGCGTAAAGTGATATGATGTAAGGTCGGCAAAGAGCGTTTGCTGGCGAAACCGGAGAATTTCCTGATCAGGCCTCCCATCACGGCGCTGTTTACGCTGGCGTTGTAGATGCCTGGCGCAAGAGAAGCGAGTTTGGATAGCTTGCTGAAATTTCCTACCATATTGGCGCGTAACGGTACCCCGTTGGCATCATAATAATGTTGCAGGAATTCCATTTTCAGTTTTGCCATATCCACGTTCGATGGGCATTCTGACTTACAGCCTTTACAAGCCAGGCAGAGATCCAGCACCTCGTAGATCTCTTTATGATCGAAGCGGTTCTCTTTATGGCTGTGGGTAAGGAATTCGCGCAGGATGTTGGCCCTGGCGCGGGTGGTATCCTTTTCGTTACGGGTGGCCATATAGCTTGGGCACATGGTGCCGCCGCTCAACTGCGTTTTACGGCAGTCGCCAGACCCGTTGCATTGCTCTGCATGTTGCAGGATGGTTTGCTCGGGGAAACGGAAGATAGTGGGGATAGCCGGTACTTTCTGCCCCGGTTCGTACCGCAGCATGCTGTTCATAGACGGCGTGTCTACGATCTTATTCGGGTTGAAGATATTTTCCGGGTCCCAGGTATATTTGATCTGGCGAAGCAGCTCATAGTTCTTGTCGCCAACCATTTGTTTGATGAACTCTCCGCGTAAGCGGCCGTCGCCATGTTCTCCGCTTAAGGAGCCTTTATATTTCTTAACCAGCGTGGCAATTTCTTCTGCAATTTTCCTGAAGAGGAGGTTGCCTTCTTTTGTTTTCAGGTTGATGATAGGGCGAAGATGTATCTCGCCGCTTCCCGCATGCGCATAGTGCACTGCATACAGGTTGTATTGTTTGAGAATATCGTTGAAGTCCCTGATGAAGTCCGGAAGGTCTTCTACCGCCACAGCAGTATCTTCGATCACCGGTACCGCTTTTTCATCGCCCGGCAGGTTGCTTAGTAAGCCCAGTCCCGCTTTCCGGAGCGCCCATATCTTCTTGGTATCTTCGCCGAATAGCAGCGGGAAATGATAACCCAGGCCGGCAGCGCGTAATGTAGCTTCCACTTTATCGGCCATGGCTTTTATCTCTTCCCTTGTTTCCCTGCAAAACTCGATCACCAGGATAGCTCCAGGGTCGCCCTGTACGAAGAAACGGTTCTTTCTCTGTTCAATATTATCTTTGGTACATTCCAGGATATAATGGTCTATCAGTTCACTGGCGCTTGGTTTGAAATCCATTACCAGCACGTTGGCGCGCAGTGATTCATCTACATTGTTAAAATGTATGCATAATAAACCTGTTTCCTTCGGAGGAAGCGGGTCTACATGCAGTTTAATTTCGGTCAGGAACATCAGGGTACCTTCGGAGCCGGCGATCAGTTTGCAAAAGTTGAAGTCTTCCGTTCCGGCGGTGAAAGGATTGGTTTCCAGGAGCATATCAACGGCATAGCCGGTATTGCGGCGCGGAATGCTCTTTTTAGGAAATTCTCTCCTGATCTCTTCCTGGTTGTTATGATTGCTTAGAAGGGAGCGGATCTGTTTATATATCCTGGTTTCCAGGGTATCGGGGCCTTCGCACTTCTGGTGGAAGGTTTCGGCGTCCATACTGCCAAAGGTCACTTCTTCGCCGTTGCTGAGCAATCCCTTTACTTCCAGCAGGTGTTCCCTGGTACTGCCGTAAACAACGGAGTTGGAGCCGCATGAATTATTGCCTACCATTCCGCCGATCATGGCGCGGTTGGCAGTAGAAGTTTCGGGGCCGAAATAAAGCCCGTGAGGTTTGAGGAACATGTTCAGTTCATCCCGGATCACTCCCGGCTGCACTCTTACCCATCCTTCTTCTTTATTCAGTTCCAATATTTTTGTAAAAGTCCTGGATACATCGGTAACGATCCCGTTACCAACAACCTGTCCGGCTAACGAGGTGCCGGCAGTACGTGGAATTAAACTGGTTTTGTTTTCACGCGCAAAACTGATAAGAGTTTTCAGGTCTTCTGTGTGTTCCGGTATGGCCACTGCCAATGGCATTTCCCGGTACGCCGACGCATCCGTAGCATAGAGGGTTCGCATCGTTTCATCTGTATAGAGGATCCCATCCAGTTTTCCGGCTAATTGTTCCAGCTTGTCGCGCATCATGGTATTTACCTAATTGTTTCGAAGGGCGAAAATAATATATGAATCGCGTTTTTTGCAGGCAAAGTTTTTCAGGCGAACGACATAGTAGGAAGAATAATTATATATCCGGCGGCGCTTTCCCTCTTACTTCGCCAGGGTCAGCGTTTTTGTCAGCATTTTATCTACATACGCCGCCAATTGCGGAGAAGTGGCCTCGTCGTGCATGTGCATGAAAAAGTAGCATTCTTTCAGGCCGTTCTCAACCCAGAAATTGATGCGGTTAACCCAGTCGTCTATCCGTTCGTAGTCGGTACGATGCAGGCTGTTGCCCACAAAGCGGATGAATGCCTTGGCAATGGGCAGGTGCATATGCAGCACATCCCGGCGCCCGGCGGCGTCGGTTATAACCGCGCCTATCTTCAGCTTCGCCAGGGTCTCGAAAAGTTCCATCCGGATCGCTTCATCGGCAAACCATTCGGGATGCCGCAGCTCTACAAAGAACTGCAGATCGGTAGGCAGGCTGCGCAAATAGGCATACAGGTTGTCTCTTTTGGCCGGGCTGAACTTATCGCTCAGCTGGAGAAAGATAGGACCCAGGTGTTCTCCGAACGCCATAATTCCCTCCAGGAAGGCGGAAGTTTTGTCGCCGGCGTTGACCAGGTTGCTGAAATGGCTGATGGTTTGCGGAACCTTGGGGCAGAACTTGAAATGCCGCCCCTTGGCTTTTTCCGCCCATTTGGCGATGGTTGAAGGCCCGTAAACCTGGTAATGGGTGGCATTCAGCTCAATACTGTTGAAGTGATGAACGTATTCGCCCAGGAATTGGGACTCTTTGGTGCCGGCCGGGTACAAAGTACCTACCCATTCCTTGATGCCCCATTTGGCGCAACCGGTATAGATCAGCGGTTTTTTAACAGGCTTGCCTTTCAGCACTTTTTTATTGAATACCGGCTCGGCGGGGAGCTTAAAGTCTATATCCGCCAGGGCAGCGGTAGGAACGCGACCAAAATCCATAAAACATTCACATTTTTGGAAATAACAATCTTACCTTAAAGGTCGTTCAAAATAATTTCCGGCTCAACCTTTGTTTTCTTATTTTTCCAAGGTAACTTAAATAGGATTATCAATTAATTAGCATGGAAATTTTACACGTCAGCGCGGAATGTTACCCGGTGGCTAAAGTCGGAGGACTGGGAGACGTAGTTGGAGCACTTCCCAAGTACCAGCAGGAGTTAGGCAACTTTGCGAAAGTAATAGTGCCGGCCTATCGTACACGCTACTACGAAACCCACGAATTCGATGTAGTACACCAGGGTGGCATGTGGATGGGCCATGGTTGGTACCATTTCAATGTTTTGAAAGAAAGGAGTAACGAGTTAGGCTTTGACCTGTACCTGGTAGAGATACCTGGATTGCTGGATACCCCCGGCGTATATGGGTACAGCAATGATACGGAACGCTTCCTGGGGTTCCAGATAGCGGTGCTCGACTGGATCAATGAATGGAACCATCTCCCCGATGTGATCCATTGCCATGATCACCACACCGGTTTAATCCCTTTCCTGCTTTCTTATGGATATAAATACGACCGGCTGAAAGAGGTGCCAACTGTTTTGACCATTCATAACGCCCAATACCAGGGCCAGTTCGGATGGGATAAACTGTACCTGCTGCCGGCATTTGACCTGTGGAAGTCGGGGCAGCTCGACTGGAACGGCGCTATTAACCCTCTTGCAGCCGCAATCAAATGCGCGTGGAGGGTAACTACTGTATCGCCGGGCTACATGGAAGAACTGCACGAAAATGCCGCGGGACTGGAAGGCCTTATCCGGCACGAAAGCGCCAAGATGGTAGGCATCCTCAACGGGATAGATACCGCTATCTGGGATCCGTCGACCGATCATATGCTTAACCATACTTACGATATCCAGGAGGTAGCGGAAGGAAAAGCAGCGAACAAGCAGTTGTTATGCGAACGGTTCGGCTTCGACACTTCCCTGCCATTGATTTCTTTTATCGGAAGACTGGTAGGAGATAAGGGAGCGGATCTGCTGCCTGAGATCATCGGCAAAACCATCTACGATTTTCCCGGAGAAGTAAATTTCCTCGTTTTGGGGAGCGGCGATCCACATATAGAGTGGTCGTTGCAGCAAACCCGATACCTTGTAAGCCACGGATTTAACCTGCATATAGGCTACGACGAATCCCTGAGTCACCTGATCTATGCCGGCAGCGATTTTCTTTTAATGCCATCGCGGGTCGAGCCCTGTGGCCTTAACCAGATGTATGCCCTTCGCTATGGAACCATTCCTATAGTGAGAAGTACGGGTGGACTGAAAGATACCGTAATAGATTTTGGAGATCCCGGCGGCGTAGGTATCCGATTTGTACAACCGGCTGGTTGGGATGCCTGTGCGGCGGTGAGAAGGGCGGTTCAGTTATATAATGACCAACCGAATTTCCGGACAGTGCAACAGCGCGGAATGCACGAAAACCACGCATGGGGCACTTCAGCACAACGTTATCTGGATATGTATAGTAATATGAAATAACTTCTGTTTAAAATTCCCATTATGACTAACGATGTAATGTCAATCATTCTTGGAGGGGGAGCCGGCACCAGGTTGTATCCGCTGACTCGTAGACGCTCTAAACCTGCGGTACCTCTGGCCGGTAAATACAGGTTGGTAGATATCCCTATTTCCAATTGCCTCAATGCCGAATTGAATAGGATCTTTGTGCTTACTCAATTCAACTCTGCTTCTCTAAACAAGCATATTAAGAATACATATCACTTCAGCAACTTCGATAAGGGATTTGTCGATATTCTCGCTGCTGAACAAACCCCGGACAACCCTACCTGGTACCAGGGAACGGCCGACGCCGTACGACAGTGTATGCATCACCTGGAGAACTTCGACTATAAGTACATCCTGATCCTGTCGGGCGACCAGTTGTACCAGATGGACTTCAAAAAGATGATACAGCATCATATCGATTCCAACGCTGAGATCTCTATTGCCACCATCCCGGTGAAAGCAGAGGAAGCCTCAGACTTTGGTATTTTGAAAGAAGATGCATCCGGCGCTATCACCTCGTTCACAGAAAAACCTTCCCAGGCCGTATTGCCGCCATGGGCTTCCGAAGTAAGCGAAGAGATGAAGCAGGAAGGCCGTATTTACCTGGCGAGCATGGGTATTTATATTTTCAACAAGGATGTATTGCAGGAATTGCTGAACAATCAGCCTGAGGCGGCCGATTTCGGCAAACAGCTGATCCCGCATGCCATTGAATCGAAAAGAAGGATCTTCAGCTACCAGTATGAAGGGTACTGGACAGATATCGGGAACATTCATTCCTTCTTCGAAGCCAATATCCGGCTCACAGACGATATACCTCCTTTTAACCTGTACGATAACGCTAATACCATCTACTCCAGGGCGCGCATGCTTCCTCCGGCGAAAATTTCAGGCACTATGCACAAAACAATGATCGCCGACGGTTGTATTATAATGGCAGACAGGCTCGAAAGAGTGGTTGTGGGTATCCGTACCCGTATCGGTAAAGGAACCGTGATCAACGACGCCTATATTATGGGTAGCGATTACTACCAGACATTGGAAGAAATCGAAAAGGCGCAACAGGAAGGCAGACCAACCATGGGAATAGGCGAAAACTGCGTGATCAGCAACGCGATAATTGATAAAAA
The DNA here is from genome assembly GCF_900107795.1 of Chitinophaga terrae (ex Kim and Jung 2007). GTDB lineage: Bacteria > Bacteroidota > Bacteroidia > Chitinophagales > Chitinophagaceae > Chitinophaga > Chitinophaga terrae. Next base: position 63,666 of record NZ_FNRL01000006.1, on the reverse strand, counting down.
CTGCGCTATCGGGAATGGCGTACATATAAACGGGGGCAAGCACCTCGCAGATGGAGATTTTGAAAAATACACCGTGAAAGACGGCATTGTTGTTGTGAAAAAGGGCAGTGTATTAGAAGACGGATTCAGTATTTAACAAAACGATTCACATGCGATTGTCAATTGAGCGGAAAACCACTAAAATTTATCCTGATCTGAAAAGGGTGGTGGCTAGATTTTTTTTCAACGGAGAGGCCAGGGCTAAATCTATTATTCAACAAGTGTCCGCAATGAGTGACGAGGAAGTGGATCTAACGGTAATGCCTATTTTAAGAGAATTTTCAAGAAGACACAGGAACATCACCAGGATATTCGAACGACATGCAGGCCGGTTAAGGCATCTATACCCCGGCCTGCAAATCGATTTCGATAGTCTCTCCCTCAAACGCAAGCTCCTGACCGGATCTTATTTCACCAATGAATATTCAATCGAATCTGCCGCTTTTTTTAACCCTTGCATCGTGGAAGATATTGACCAGAGCGGGTTGGAAGAAGGACAGAAACGCGTTATCATGAGTTTCCGGGCGGTAGGGGAAGGACACGTATCCTCCATTGCTTTCCGATCGGGTGTGATAGACAAGAACAATGAAATTACATTGACTGCACCGGGTAATTACGTAGATGAGGCGGAAGTGATCCGCAACTCTATGTATAATAAAGACACTTTCTTCCAGAGCGCAGTGTCTATCAGTTTGCCCGACTCTGTCCGAAACGAGATTGCCAATAACCTCTCCGACGAATTCGATTATCTTTCCCTGAAAAAAGTGATCCGTGAAATGCAGCAGCGTTTCCAGATGGATCACCTGCTGAAGAAAGGGCTTGAAAGAGTGCTGTGGCTGGCCGATTCGTACTACGAACTCAATTTCTCTTTAGACACCGATCTTTCCGACAGGGTGATCTTCCCCTATTCCGACGCAGAAAGAAAAGGAATAGAAGACGCCCGTTTCGTTAAGTTCACCGGCGAAGACGGAAGTGTGACCTATTACGCTACTTATACCGCCTACGATGGGTTTACTATACAGCCCAAACTCCTGCAAACGAAAGACTTCTATAATTTCAAGATCATGCCCTTGTATGGAGAGGGAGCGCAGAACAAGAACCTGGCGCTCTTCCCGCGCAAAATAAACGGGCGTTATGTAATGATATCCCGGATCGATGGTATCAACGGCTACATCATGTATTCGGATAAGATCAACATCTGGGAAAATCCCCAGCTGCTGCAAACCCCTAAATATCCATGGGAGTTTGTACAGGTGGGCAACTGCGGTTCTCCAATAGAAACGCCTGAAGGCTGGCTGATAATGACCCACGGAGTAGGGCCTATGCGTACTTATTGCATCGGCGCCAGTCTGCTGGATCTGAATGATCCTTCTGTAGAAATTGGCCGGTTGAAAGAGCCATTGCTGATGCCGAATAAAGATGAAAGAGAAGGGTATGTGCCAAACGTACTCTATTCCTGCGGGGCGCTCATACATAACGACGAGCTTATCATCCCTTATGGCTTGTCTGACTATGCCTCAGGTTTTGCCACTGTAAACCTGCAAAAACTGCTGAACCAGATCAAGGAAGATGGTATATGATCATAACTGATCATATACCTTTAAATATCCTTCTATCATTTTCTCTGCACTGAAATTTTCCTTCGCATGTATATGGCATTCATGGCGGTCTATCAGGCTGAGATCCTCTATTGCCGCTGTAGCTTCCAGCACATCGTTGGTTAAGAAACCGGTTTTCCTGTCTTTGATCAGCTCCGGCATGGCGCCTTTATTAAAGGCGATCACCGGTGTGCCGCAATACATTGCTTCCGCAACGCTCAATCCAAAGGGCTCTTTGAAGAGGATAGGATGCAGCAATGCTTTGGCTTTTCCCAGCAGCTGTTTCCTGTCTTCCCCGCCAACAGCGCCTACATACCGGATCTGTTCATTGTCGACATACGGTTTTACCTTCTCATTAAAATACGCCTCATCCTGTATAATACCTGCAATGATCAATTGCCTGTTGGAATGCAGCGCGATCTGGATCGCTTCATGGGTACCTTTATCCGCATGGATACGGCCATAATAAAGGAGGTAATCATCCGGCTCGGGGGTGAACTCAAAATCGCCGGTTTTGATCCCGTTATATACGGTGGCGGCATATTCCAGCTCCGGGTGCTGGTCGGCATTGCTGATAGAAACGTATTTTACTATGTCGTTATACCGCTTGTACACCGGAACGATCTGCTGGGATGAAAAACCATGTATGGTGGTTACAATAGGCGTTTTTATCAAACGGGAGTAAGTAAGGGGCAGGAAGTCGTAATGATTGTGGATGATATCAAAGTTGCCCGCTTGTTCCATCAGGTAACTGATATGCATGCACTCACTTACCTTAGCGTCTGCCGACTTATCTTCTTCATACGCCCGGGGTACAATAGCAGATAATTTACCCCTGGTGACCGAGTCGGCGGTCGCAAATAAAGTTACGTCCAGGCCTTTTTCGACTAAACCTTCGGCCAGGTTGGAAGCCATTTGTTCCCATGGGCCATAATGCAGTGGGGGTGTTCGCCAGGCGATCGGAGAAAGAACAGCAATCTTCATAGTCAGTAAACTTTACGGACCTTCATCCAAATCTGAAGCCAATTCCGCTCGTGGGTTTTCACGCAAAGGGGCTAAGAAAGGCAAAAAAATCTTACGCCTCTTTGCCTTTCTTAGCCCCTTTGCGTGAAAATCTACGAGAAACCTTTAACTTCGTACATTCAAAAATTTCGATGTATTGGCACTGCATCAGGAAAATTGGTAATTTGAAATTGCGAACTATTTATGCTCGAGTATATTCCTTATGGGAAAACAGGTTATTTTACGCAGCTGGTAACAGATTTTTTAGAAGAATGTCAACAGATCAGGCCTTTCTACAAATATTCACCTACGCGCCCGGATTTTTCTGCAGCCATAGCGGCCCGCGAGCAATTTAACACCCCAAGAGCAGCACTGGTACAGGCATTAACAGCACAGTACAGCGGTTTAAATACCAGCAAACAGGTGCAGGATAACATAAGCTCCTTATTGCAACCCGGTACTTTTACTGTTTGTACGGCTCATCAGCCGAATATCTTCACCGGTTATCTTTATTTTGTTTATAAGATCCTGCAAACCATTAAGCTGGCCAAAGAATTAAAGGAACAATACCCCGATCGTCACTTTGTTCCCGTGTATTATATGGGAAGCGAAGATGCCGACCTGGATGAATTGGGCAGCATTTATATAGATGGCAAAACCCTTACCTGGGCTACAGACCAGCAGGGACCAGTAGGGAAAATGGAGCCGGCCAGCCTGGAACCGCTTATTACCTCGGTGAAAAACGCCCTTGGCTATGCCCCTCATGCCGCCGAATTGATTGAATTATTACAGAAGGCTTACCTGGAACACGATTCTATTCAAACAGCTACCTTGTACCTGGTAAACGAGTTGTTTGGCAGGTTTGGACTGGTAGTGCTGGTTCCTGATAACCCGGCACTGAAGGAGCTTTACATACCTGTAATGAGGGACGAGCTTTTGAACCAGGTTTCATATGGCATCGTTAACGATACATTGGCAAAACTTCCCGAACAATATAAAGTCCAGGCAAATCCAAGAGAAATTAACCTGTTTTATTTAGAAAAGGGATTGAGAGAAAGGATTGTAAAACAGGGTAATGAGTGGAAAGTCTTACACACTGCGTTGACATTTGATGAATCCTCCCTCGAAAAGGAACTGACTGAACATCCTGAAAAATTCAGTCCTAATGTGATCCTCCGGGGAATGTTCCAGGAAACTATCCTGCCTAATATCGCATTTATTGGCGGAGGCGGCGAAATTGCCTACTGGCTTGAATTACAGCAATTGTTTGAACACTATAAAGTGCCGTATCCTATCCTCTTGCTGAGAAATTCGTTGTTACTGGTAGATGAATTCTCCCAACAACGATTAAAGAAACTGGAATTGCAGGTAACAGACCTGTTTCAGCCTACAGAGGAAATAGTGACGAGCTTTGTAAAGAAGCATACCAATACTGCCCTGGTTTTAAAAGATGAATATGAGGCGATAGAGAAGTTGTATGACGGGTTGGAAGAAAAAGCCCGTAGTATAGATATCACGCTGGTTGCCAGCGTGGGCGCCGAAAGGAAACGGGCGCTGAAATCTATCGGGAAGCTGGAACATAAATACCTGAAAGCGGAGAAAAAGAAATTTGCATGGCAGGGCGATCAGATCAGGCAGTTAAGAAGCCGGTTGTTCCCCGGGAATTCTTTACAGGAGCGTAAAGAGAACTTTATGCCCTGGTATGCGCAGGAAGGTCCTGCATTTTTAGATAGGGTGTATGAAGCCCTGAAACCGGTAACAGATCAATTTATTATTTTAGAGGAATAGAAAAGAAGAAGGCCCGAAAGCAATTGCTTTCGGGCCTTCTTCTTTTAAGCCTTTACTTCTTCCTCTGCTTTTGGCGCATTGGACAACGCTTTTGCCATATCTCTTACAATCGAAAGGATTGCCCGGAGCTGATCTCTCACCTGCTTGGTTTCCAGCATTTCATCCCTCGTTGGCGTAGGCCCTTTCCCTTCATTGATCTCCTGTTGCCTGGCAGTTACCAGGTCTTCCAGGTGAGCATCCAGCCTGTCGAAAGCGTGAACATGAGTGGATGGAGCGGCAACATCGCCCTGCGTTATCATGAGCAGCAACTGGTTCATATAGTTTAACAGGAAGTCGGTGATCTCCCGGTACTCGGGTCGCGGGAACTGCACCCCGTGGTTCATGCTGTAAGCCCCCAGGGTGGCTGTATGAGAGGTAAGGGCATGGTTCAGTACTACGTAGTGATAAACCTGGGATGCCCGTTTTTGTTTGCTCTTCGGTTCAGACAACATCCGCTGGAAGGCCGACATCATATTCGCACTTTCTACATAAGTTTCTTTCCTGGCCAGTTTAAAATCGGTGACCGATACCTGTTCGTTGGAATAGGTTCTCATCACGGTTTCAAAATATTTCCTGTTGGCCTGCAGCATTTTAGTCATATAGTCGGGCAGGAAATTATGTTCCCAGGCCGGCCATAGGAGCATGTTGGCGAAGAACGCCAGGCTTCCGCCAATAAAAGTATCCAGTACCCGTTGAGTGGCATTGTACAGGTCTGCCGGGTGCAGGAGGTGCAACAGGAATATAATAAACGGCGTTACAAAAAATACACTGACCGTATAATGGATGCTCATAAAGCTGTATGCGCCCAGGATGCAAAGCAGCATGGTAATGAATATCACCGTGTTGTTTTCTGTGAAATGCAGCAGGATGGCGGCAAAAACGGCTCCTGTTATTGTACCTATCACCCGTTGTATGCTCCTGGACCTGGTGAGTCCGAAGCCGGGTTTGAGTATGACGATGGTAGTTAACAGGATCCAGTAAACGCGGTCGAGATGCCAGATCATGCCCAGCGCATATCCCGCTACGGTAGCAATACTTACACGGATGGCATGCCTGAAAATATGCGATTGGAAAGTGAGGTTATTCCTGAATGTTTCTACATCGTATTTCTGGCGTGTAGTGAATTTCGAAAGTTCCAGCTTGGGGTCTATCACTTCTTCCTTCACTCTCTCCAATCTTGTCAGCCTGTGAAGGTTATAGATCCGCTGGGCCATGTCCTGCAGGTTTTGCAGGATATTCGTGAGGGGGATGGTTTTGGTCCTTTCCTTTAAAGTAGGCAGTTGGAGGGTGATATCGGAGATCACCGTCTTCACTTTTTCCATCTCGTATTTGAGATTGGCTTTGGGGAGAGAGCGCTGGCCGGAAGCCACTGCCAGCCCGATATTGCGCAGTTCCTGCGCGAACTCCAGGATCAGGTCATGGAACTTATCCAGCACGTCCTGGTCTTTAAAATCGTTTTGCAGGGCGTTATAGTCGGTTTGGGAGGCCATGATCTGCTCCTGCATGTCTACCATATCCAGGAAGATCAGCACCATACTTTTGCTGATGCTGGTAGTGCCCTGTTGGGCGGAACGGCGTTTCAGCAGGAGTTCCCTTACGTTTTCCTGTTTCTCGTTTACAATGACCTGTTGCTCAAGTACTTCTTTATAATTTGCGGTAACGTCGATACCGGGGGTATAGAATTTAGCTCTTAGTTCCAGGTATTTGGCTGTCTGGATGATGCAATCGCCCAACGCCTGTTGTACATTGAGGTATGGACGGATCTGCCAGAGAATGAGCGCCAGCATGGCATACCAGATGCTTCCCAGCAGCACCATGGAGGAGTGCAGGAGGGTAAGGGAAGGGGTGAGATTGGTTTCTCCCAGGATGGATACCATGACGAGCAGGCATCCCATGCCGATGTTGCCGCCCCTGATGCCGTAGACCAGGAACATGGCATACACGAAACAGCAGATGGCTATCCATGCCCCCATGAGCAAGGGGTAGGGCACCAGGAGGCCGGTGATCAGGGCGGTGAAGAATATTAGTATTGTGCTGATTATCAGCCCATTGCGTTTATGGATGATAGTGCCGGGAACATCGCTGAGGGCGGTACAGAGGGCGCCCATAGATACGGCGATACCCAGTACCAGTTGATCCATGGCGGCAAAAACAAGGGAAGGCACCACTACGCTGATAGTAGTACGCATACCGTTGCTGAAATGATAACTATAGAGGAAATTCTTGATGTCGTTGATCAGCTGTTCCTTGCGCAAACGTTAATGGGTTTTTAGTCCCGCAAAGATAAGGTTTGCCCGGCTGATTTCCGGGAAACGCCTGTTTTTCGATTTTCGTATGTGCATTAATTGTGAAATAGTTGTGCAGTAAATTTCATAAATTCATAAAACCCCGGACATCTAAATTGCATTATATTACTTTTCGTTTCGGGTAAAATTATATCTTTGACGCCTTAAAAACCTCGGAGTACGACGTGCGCTTAAAAACACTAGAAATTAAAGGCTTTAAAAGTTTTGCGGATAAAACCGTATTGCAGTTTGATGAGGGAATTACAGGTGTGATTGGGCCAAATGGTTGCGGCAAAAGCAATATTATCGACTCCATTCGCTGGGTGATCGGAGAGCACAAGATCAGCAACCTGAGGTCAGAAAATCAGGCCGGTTTAGTGTTCAATGGATCCAAAAGCCGTTCGGCGAGCGGTATGGCTGAAGTTAGCCTCACCTTTGAGAACACCAAGAACGTATTACCCACTGAATTTACTACGGTTACAATTACACGCAAATTCTACAAGAATGGCGATAGCGAATACCGCCTCAACGATGTAGCATGCCGGTTAAAAGATATTCATAACCTGTTTATGGATACCGGCGTAAGTACCGATTCCTACGCCATCATCGAACTCGGGATGGTAGATGACATCATCAAGGATAAGGAAAACAGCCGGAGAAGAATGCTGGAGCAAGCCGCCGGTATTTCTATCTACAAAACCCGTAAGAAAGAGGCTAAAACCAAGCTGGACGCAACAGAGGGCGATCTGAACAGGATCGAGGACCTGTTATTTGAGATCAATAACAACCTGAAAACTCTTGAAAGCCAGGCCCGGAAAGCCGAGAGGTATTATGAAGTAAAGAAGGAATACAGGGAAGTGAGCATAGAGCTGGCAAAAGCAGCGCTCGAAGGCTTTAACATCACCTTCAAAGACCTGACAGAAACCCAGCAGGCGGAAAGCGACCGCAAACTGGCCCTGGAAACCGAAATACTCTCTGCTGAAGCAGCAGTAGAACAGGATAAACTGCACTTCGTAGCAAAGGAAAGAGAACTGCAGGTATTGCAGAAGTCTTTCAACGAAGTAGTAGCCGCTATCCGTACCAAAGAAAACGATAAAAACCTCGCTACCCAGCAGTTAACTTACCTGAGGGAGCGGGAAAAAAATATTACAGACTTCCTCGCCGGCGCGGAAGGACAGTTGCAAGGCCTCTCTTCTTCCATAGAATTCACCGAAAAACAGGTAGTGGAAGAAACCGAGATCTTCGACACCATGGCCGACGAACTGGAAACCCTGCGCGACATGGTAGAGGAGAAGAAAGAGCGTTTCCAGCAGAAGAAACAGGCTTTGGAAACATTGCGCAATGACCAGCAACGCTGGCAACGCCAACAGTTTGAAGCCGAAAAGAAAGTAGCCGTTGCCGATACCTCCGTGTTAAACCTGCAGAGAAGCATCCAGCAGTTACAGGAAGAGAAAACCAGCCGGTTATCACAAATCGCCCAGCTGGAAACAGAGAAGGAAGCGTTGCAAACCACCTTGTCCGACAGCAAAAATGCGCTGGATGAAATGGTGCGTTTCCAGGAAGAAACCAAATCCAAGATCCTGGCTACCCAGTCAGACATCGAAGGACTCAGGGACCGCCTCGTAGACGAGAACCGGAGCCTGGACGCCAAAAAGAACGAATACGACCTGCTGAAATCATTGGTCGATAGTCTCGAAGGCTACCCCGAGAGTATTAAATTCCTCAAAAAGAACCCCGACTGGAACAATGAGGCTCCGATCCTCAGCGATATTTTCTTCTGTAAAGAAGAATATCGCACCTGTATCGAGAACCTGCTGGAACCATATTTAAGCTATTATGTTGTCAACAACGTGCAGGAAGCCATACAGGCTATCCAACTGCTCGACAGCAATAAAAAAGGGAAAGCAAACTTCTTTATACTCGACCAGTTCAAAACGACCGAGAATACGCCGCTGGCGCCTCCGGGCACTATCGCAGCCCTCGACGTAGTGGAGATAGATGAAAAATACAAGGGCCTTGGACAACACCTTTTAGGAAAAGTCTTTGTGGGCGAGGACCTGACCCGGTTGGAATTCAGCCAGCTGTCTGACGACCGCATGTTGCTGGTAGAAAAATCAGGCCGCATGCACCGCGGTAAATACAATATCAGCGGAGGTTCTGTCGGGCTGTTTGAAGGGAAAAAACTGGGAAGGGCCAAGAACCTGGAAAAGTTAGAGCAGGAGATCAAAGACCTGGAATCCGTTGTAGGACAGCTTCGTACAGCCTTGCAGGAAAAGCATAACGAAGTACTGGGCTATAACAGCCAGCTGAATGAAAATAATATCAATGCCGCCAGGGAAAAGGTAAGTCAGCTGAGCAACCAGTTGTTCGGCTTGCAGAACCGCATTGAAAACTTTCATCACCTGATAGAAGCAGGCGATAAACGCCTGGAAGAAATGCAGCAGTCGCTGGCTACCAACCAGGAAAGTATTTCCGGCGTGAAAGACGAACTGGAAAGCCTGAACGAAAGGGTGCTGGAATTGCAGGATGGCATTGCAGAAGCAGAAAAGACCGCACAGGAAGCCGAACAACAGTTCAATATGGCCACTGTGCAATACAATAACCAGAACCTGCAGCATACCCGCCAGCAGAGTAAAGTGCAGGCGCTGAAACAGGAACTGGAATTCAAACGCAAACAATTATCGGATTTACACCAGCAGATCACCAGCAACAAAGCACAACTGGAAGATGCGGTGTTGAATATTGAAATTGCGCAGGAGAAACTGAGTCATGCCGACGATGGATTAGTGGAGCTGTTCCGTAAAAGGGAAGAAGAAGAAAAGGCGCTCAATGAAAAAGACCAGGAGTACTACAACTTCCGCAACCATTTGCAGGAACTGGAAAGTGCGCTGCGTGTAAAGCAAAGGGCGAAGGAACAATTGGAACAACAGCTCAATACCATCAAAGACAAGGTGAACGAATTGAAACTTCAGTTGACCTCGATGAAAGAGCGGCTGAGCGTTGAGTTCAAGGTGAACCTGGACGAGATCATAGATGAACAACGCAGTTCAGAGCTGCCGGTAGATGAATTGCAGGCCAGTGCAGAAAGGCTGAAAAAGCGGATGGAGAATATGGGAGAGATCAATCCTACAGCCATCGAAGCTTACCAGGAAATGAAGAAAAGGTATGAGTTTATATTAGAGCAGAAAACAGACCTGGTGAATGCGAAAGATTCGTTGCTGGCAACCATCCAGGAAGTGGAATCTACCGCTAACCAGAAGTTCCTGGATACTTTCAACCAGGTAAAGGAAAACTTTATCCGGGTGTTCAAGGCGCTGTTCACAGAAGAAGACCAGTGCGATATGATATTGAGCGATCCTGAAAACCTGGCAGATACAGGAATAGAGATCATTGCCAAGCCAAAGGGTAAACGCCCGGCAGCGATCACGCAGTTATCCGGGGGCGAAAAGACCCTTACGGCTACCGCGTTGTTGTTTGCTATTTACCTGATCAAACCGGCCCCTTTCTGTATCCTGGATGAGGTAGACGCTCCGCTGGATGATGCCAATGTGGGCAAATTCACTAACATGATCAGGAAGTTCTCTGACAATTCTCAGTTTATAATCGTTACACATAACAAGCAAACAATGGCCGCTGTGGATGTGATCTATGGAGTAACCATGCAGGAACCGGGAGTAAGTAAGCTGGTGCCGGTGGATTTCAGAAGTTTGAACTGATCCCGGGTATTGTTTGTTGTAAAAAAACTTAAAGACTAATATCTTTATTACAGAAATAAAAAACATAATTACTATGGGCGCTTGGGGCACCAGGAATTTTGAAAATGATGGATCACAGGACTGGATATTTGATCTGATAGACAATAAGGATGGGGGATTGGTTTCGGATACATTGGCACGTGTTATCAATAATCATGAGCCATTGGAAGTTTCGGATTGCGAAGAAGCATTGGCGGCTGCAGAAACGGTGGCAGCATTAGTTGGCAAGCCAAGCGAAGATTTCCCTGAAGATCCGTTAGATCAATTGGATATTCTGAACCTGATCGCTACCCGTGCACTGAGAAATCAGGCGATTACAGCTGTAAACAAGATCACTGCCGCTTCCGGAATGAAAGATTATTGGGAGCAGGAGGGCAGCCTTGATTCCTGGTTAGCAGTGGAGCAAGGGTTAATAAAGCGTTTGGAATAGCAAGTTATTTATATCGGAGCCGTATTCATTGGAGTACGGCTTTTTTGATATGTTGATTATTAGGAAGTGGGTTTTCAATTTTGTATTTTGGAGGGATCCACCAGGGAAGTATTGCCTGGGGATTTAGTTTTTAGGGCCAATTGGATACATTATTGGAAATAGAATAGGTTTAGTGCCGGCAATATTGACGAGGAAACAGCTAGGCTATCACGATCTATGGCGTGTTTCCGTTATAAAAACGACCGTTGTACTGGAGCATTACCAGAAAGACGCTTTTCATAGCAACGCTTATGAAATATTAAATACACAACTCCGTGGACAAGGAGTATTATTACCGCAATTAACGTGGTAACATATAAATTTCCTGCCTAAAACATGCCCTGCAGCAACAGTTGCAAGCTTTTTGTGACCGGTCTTTTTACCGGTAAAACATTTGGTTTTACCGGCAGAAAAATGATCCTGGCCGGAAAAAGCTTTCTATTGCGCATCTGCGGGGTATATATTTGAGCCCTGGATAAGGGAAGTCCGTTGCGAAGAAAAACATCCGAAAATCATCAACATACAAAACCATCTATCTATATGCACCCATCCAGAAAGGCTGCCATCAGTTTTATTTTCGTTACGTTGCTCATTGATGTAATGGGATGGGGATTGATCATTCCCGTGATGGCAGATCTTATTGCACAGTTAAAGCACATCCCGGTTAACGAAGCCAGTACTTATGGCGCATTGCTCTTATCTGTTTTTGCGATCACACAGTTTGTATTTTCCCCGGTGATCGGAAACCTCAGTGATAAATATGGCCGCCGCCCTGTTTTATTGCTCTCCTTACTGGGTTTCGGGATCGATTACATTATCCTGGCGCTGGCGCCGGCCTATGGCTGGTTGTTTGCCGGCCGTATCATTGCCGGTATCACAGGGGCCAGTTTTACTACGGCCACCGCTTATATAGCGGATGTAAGCACCGATGAAACATCCAGGGCAAAGAATTTTGGGTTGATAGGCGCCGCCTTTGGGCTGGGATTTGTGCTGGGTCCTGCGCTGGGTGCATTGCTGGCCAACTGGGGCATCAGGGCGCCTTTTTACGCCGCTGCAATACTTTGCCTGGGAAACTGCATCTGGGGATACTTTTTCCTGCCGGAATCGCTGGGCACGGAAAATCGCCGGCCGTTCGACTGGAAACGCGCCAATCCTTTCGGATCACTGAAATTTTTAACCCGGCACCCTGAAATAGGTGGACTGGCATTCGGGTTCTTCCTGATCTACCTTGGCGCACAGGCCGTGCAGAGCAACTGGAATTTCTTTACCATCTATACTTTCCACTGGAGTGAAAAAATGGTAGGTATTTCCCTGGCCGTTGTAGGCGTGCTCGTAGGCGCCGTACAGGCGGGTTTAACCAGGGTTATTAACCCCAAGATAGGTAACGAAAAAAGTATTTACCTCGGCTTATCGCTGTACACATTGGGCCTGGTATTATTTGGCTTTGCCACACAGGGCTGGATGATGTTCGTGTTCCTGGTTCCTTATTGCCTGGGCGGGATCTGCGGACCTTCTTTACAGTCCGTGATATCCGGTCATGTACCTGCTAACCAGCAAGGGGAGCTGCAGGGAGCGCTTACCAGCCTGATGAGTCTTACCACCATTATCGGCCCATTGATTATGAACGGCGCTTTTGCTTATTTTACCTCTGCCAAGGCCCCGTTCCATTTGCCTGGCGTACATTTCCTAATCGGCGCTGTGTTTATATTACTCAGCATTGTTATTATTTACAAGGTGCTTTCCCGTGAAAAGAAGGAACATCCCGAACTGGCAGAAGTGCTTAATAAAGATTTAAGCAATACGCCTATGCACTAACGGGAGCGGTTAAACGATATTTGTATCAGTAAACAGGACTGGCTATTGTGGCCGGTCCTGTTTATTTTTTCCGCATCAGCAGGTTTGTAAAGAAGGAAGTTCAGCGCACAGGTGAGATCAGCAGTGAAGATAGCCGGAGTAATCGTTAGGTTCATTCACATAAGTACCATATCACTGGTCGTGATAATTTTTGCCTGGTTTCAGAATGCTGTATTTTGTGAATCGCTATATCGTGCCTGGAGACAGGCGTAAATAAAGCTAATCTATCGCGGATTTTAGACAGATGGCTGATGTGTGTGGGCGAAAAATTTTAGAGATGAATGTTGCGATTGAAGATATTTTTCTAAATTGCACAACAGTAGAAAAGAACAATTATTTGTTTGTTTACCCAAAACTCTCAGTTGTATCTTTTTATCAAATTTTACGATAATAAAAATTGTTATCCCAAAAAAGAAATTACATGCATATGTTTTTGATTTTCCAAAAAGTCTAATTATTTTAGTGCCGTAAATAATTGTTGAGAATTATTTTGTTAATCCGTGCCGCCCTGATAATACCTATGACTGTATAACAGGTGGAACGTAGTAAAAATTAATTCATGTAGCCTGTTTTATACTGTCCCGACTTAACCAATTGTTTTCCAGTGTAAAACTCAAGTGATGTTGCTGTAACCATGTTATTATGAGTCATTCATAACATTGGTTATGGGATTATTGCGCCTGTGTTTTAGTGTTCAAATAAGTTGATCCTTATGCCTAGAAGATTAATCGTCGTTGCGCTAACGACGTTGTTCCCTATTGCCTTATTCAGCCAGCAACGAATAAAGCAACCCGATTATAATAGCCTGTTACAGGTTAATCCCGCGTTACAAAAAGCACTGATTGATTCTTTAAACACAAGAAATCATGTTGCCGCTGTAAACCTTCATAGCGTTGCCCCTACGGTATTGAACGATACTGTAAAAAAGCTTTTCTATCAGCATGTTTCTGCTGTATATGGTAAGAAACAATTGCAACAGGTCAATGAGAATTATCAACTTTTTAAACAAGGTAATAAACTATCCGGCTATCTCACCGAACGGCTAAGAGGATTCTATGCATTGAAAAATGAGGCATCTGCGCTTACTCTTATGAAGGCTTCCGCCTATGATAATCATTTTAAAGGGCTATCAGCTACCGCCCGGTACGACAATAGTCCCGGCGCTATGTTGAAATCTTCATTCGGCGTACATTTCGAGGATCAGCTGGTGATCGGAAATATTCCTGTTAACATCGTTTACGATAACTTATCCGGAACTACTCCAAATTTAAACGACCTGGCAAGCCAGCATCTGAAAAAGATCTCTTTTGATAAAGACGCCTATTTAAAAAGATTAAACGGCTATGTAAGCAAGAGTTATGATCTCAACAAATATTTTCTACAGGACATTAATCTGGGGTCTGCCGTTAAATCTTTTGCCAGCAAGCAATTGCAGGATTTGCAGGAGGAGATGAGCGCTGTGGTAAAAGATCCCTTGCAGGCCGGTACGTTAAAAAACCTGGTAAGCCCCGATGAGCTGATCTGGTTAGACAGCAGCCAGATCAAACAGCTTTTGATCAGCAACAGCGCGCTGCAACTTTCAGCCTCCGATCTTGAGAGAAAAGTAACCGATAGCATCAATGGCCATGAGGCCACGGTATTGGCGGCGCAACAATATATAAGCAGGGTTTTGGCCCTCAAACGAAGTGTAGTTCAGGGTTTGCAGGCTAAAGAGATGTTGGTTGCGCAACAAAATACGACTAATAAGATTAGCCAGCAGTTAAGCGATCCTGCAATGCAGCAACGAAACATCAAGGAATTACTTCCCCTTAATTTTCTTCAGAAAGTATTACTGCAAGCCAAGCATCTTAATATAGGAAATATTGCTGCCGGTGGCAGCAAAGGAGGAGCAAACAACCTGTTTATGTCGGGCGCCGAAGGAGCTTTCCTGAATAAAGACAAATTTTTGATGCTGGGTCTGGGTAGCACCCGGATGGGAGGCGATATTAAAGATCAGCAATTCACTTCTTCGCTGGATCCTGGGGCATACAAAATACAGTTCCTCCAAACCGGGGTTGGTGATATTAATGAATCCCATAGCCATGTTGCCCTGGTGAATGCCAGGACGCAGAACAAACAATTCCGGCAGTTTGATGCCGCTTCTCTGAAGCGCAATATTTTTGTGGGAGCTTTCTCGGAACAGATCAGCCTGGGCGAGTATGGCAACATTACAGCCGATATTTCAAAATCAAATACAGAGTTTAATAATGCTGCCGTAGGAAACAGTTATGCCCTTTCCTCTAAAACCGCGGCGTTTGGCCTGTTCAATGATTTCTGGGAAACATTTTCTGCCGGTTTGGATTATGCCGGGGAAATAAAAGAAGCAGGGATTACCCAGCGTGTTTACTTCAGTTATTCAGGAATGGCCTATAACAACCCGGCTTCCACTGGCGGTACCCGGGGAACAGTGAGGTATGGTTTGAACGTAAGACGAACCTGGAATAAACGCAGGTTTATGGTTGGCGTCAGAACCGACAGGCAGGATACAAAAACATCTGCCTCCGCAAATAGTGGCTGGCATAACCGGCAGTATGCCATAGACAGCAGATGGAAATTAAAGAAGAATCTTTCGTTAACCGCAAGGGTAGGACAATCAGTAATGAAACGTGCAGATGAAACAGGTAAATATACCGCGTTCCTCAACAGGCAAGTCAACGTTGGCTCTCAGCTTAGCGGAAAATTATTCGACCTTCTTCAGACGAATAACCTGGGATTAGGATTTCAGCAAATGCATATTGCTGATGCAAAGAGTTTGCTGCTGAATATAAATATGAACCATAGCATTGTAGTCAACACAAATATTCTCACCCTTAGCCTGTTCTATAATAAAGATGTGAAAGATCAGGCGGTATATGGCAATCTTTTTACTGCCGAAACAGCTTGGAGTTATCCGCTTACCAGGAATATCAGTGGCAGCAGCGGTATTAACTACCTTGATAACGCCAACGTGGTCAGACAGACAGGTGTCCGCCAAAGCATCAATGTTACGCTATTGCAACGTTTGCAGGCAAACTGGTATATAGATATACGGAAGCAGCTCCTGAATACTCCGCAGAATTACCTGTTTGGCAATTTCAACACACAACTCTCTCTAAATTATCAGCTTAACAGATAGGATATGAATTGTTTAAAATATTGTTTGCTATTTGTGTTACTGTTTGTCAGCACATCACTTACAGCCCAGGTGTCTTTTATTTTCTTACCGGAAGTTCAGGGCAGGACCTTGGATGGCCTTTTCCAACTCCGGGTAAATGTTCCTCCAACCGAGGCAGGGAGGGCCAAACTCCAGATCACTGTTACTGCATCGTCAGGGAGAGTTGTGACAATCACTACTCCGGGGTTTGATCTGCATGCCGGAGTGAATGCCCTGCCTCCGGGTTTGCTGAATGGGGCTGCCGTTAATTTCGGTACCTCAAAAGTGGCTACTTTATGCCGCCAGTCCGGTTACTTTCCGGAAGACGATTATGAGTATTGTTTCGAATTAGTGGGAGAGGGTAGTCACGCCGGTGAGACAGTTGGTACACAGTGCTTTGATTATCATCTCCAACCATTTTCTCCTTTGATCCTTACCAGTCCGATGGACCAGGATCTGATCTGTGATAAACGTCCGACATTATACTGGCAGCCATTACTGCCTTCCATACCAGGCATGCAGTATAGGTTGTTCCTGACAGAATTGAAACCCGGGCAGGCGAGAGCGGAAGCCCTGCGCTACAATTTTCCCATTATCAACCAGCAATTCATCAGCATGCCGATGTTATTCTATCCTTCCACAGCAAGGGAATTGGAAGAAGGGCATCAGTATGTCTGGCAGGTAACGGCATACAGGAACGAAATGGTGCTTGCAAATTCTGAAATGTGGGCATTTGAAGTAAAATGTAATGACACCATACCTAAGATAACACCCGACGGTTACCGGAATATCGACGATCTAGTGAAAGGTAACTTCTACCTGGCTAAGGGACGGTTGCTGTTCTCATTAAATAATACCTATGGCCCCGCTACCCTGGAATATACTATTACCTGTACCAGCAAACCTGAAATGAAGATCAGGAAACTGCCGGAGGTAAAGTTAAAAACGGGTAATAACCACATCGATATCGATTTGAATGATAACAAGGCATTTGTAGACGGGTATTATTACCAGCTCTCGGTTAAACTGCCGGATGGCGATAAAAAGCAATTAAGGTTCTTGTTTAAAAGCGATCCCGAATGAGAAAAGTGATGAAAAATACAATGTTGCTGGCAATTGTTTTCTTCTGCGCCTGCAAAAACAATAGGAAAGCGAAGCTGGTTGAGGTGATGAAACAACCCTATTCCGGCCTGGTACAACAAAAACAGGTTGGCGCTACTATCGTAAATGTTACCTACTTGCCGCTTTGCTGGGAGCAGGTTAATAATAAAAACGCTGAAAGGAATGATGACGAAATATGTTTTAAAGTAAACGTTCATCATTTAAACGAGGCTGATCTGAAAAAACAGTCGGCCAGTTACGGAGTAGATACTTTGTTTCAATTGGTACTGAACAGGGATACGCTTGCGCCAATAGGGGCTGAACGTATTGCGAACGGTGCGCAACACGATATTGAATACCTGGTGATCTTTGAACGAAGGTCCTGGGCGCCCGTTCAGCAAACCACTTTTATTTTCAAAGACTGGCTGTTTACATCAACCCGTTTGTTATTTCCATTGGATAAAAAATTCCTCCAAAAATCTGACTCTTTAAGTTGTGGGCTATGATCATAAAAAGTATTAAAGTAAAGAAGACCCTGGCCATTTTCTTTTTGTCTGTGCTGACTGTAGAGACCCTGTTACCGCTTCGTTCCTGGGCGTTGACCTCCGGGCCTTCACAACCGGAAAACAAACAGTTTGAAGCCTATAGCACCAATAATATGGTAGACCTCTTCAGCGGAAGTTTTAAATACAATATACCCATCATGGATGTAGATGGGTACCCGTTGAACCTGAACTATGCGTCAGGGGTCGGCATTGATGATGAAGCCAGTTGGGTGGGTCTCGGATGGAATTTGAATGTGGGGGCGATCAACAGGCAGTTACGGGGGGTGCCGGATGATTTTGCCGGCGACCCGGTTGAAACGAAATACGAAACAGCGCCAAGGTATACATATGGTGGTAAACTTACCGGAAACTTCGAACTGAAAGGAATTGATATCCCCAAATTAAAGGGTAGCCTGAGCCTGGGTGTTTTTAGTGACAGTTATACAGGGATTGGCGCTGAGTTAGGGGCTAATGCCGGGTTATCAGTGTCTTTGGTCAACGGCGGTATGCTTACCGGTTCGCTGAAGGGCGGGATTAATTCAAATACCAGCAATGGAGTGACCCTGACAGGAGGTTTGTCGTTGGATCTCCTGGCAGTACATAATGCAGTAAATGCGGGAGCATCGGCAGATCTCAGTTATAATACAAGAGGAGGATTCCAGGAGTTGACTTTAGGTACATCTTTTGGGCTTCAGAAATTGACTACAGAATTAGGAGCAACGTATGTTTATAATACGCCCCCTTTCTACCCGAGGATTGGATTCGGTTACAAAAACACGAGCCAGAGCTATTCAATTTCTGTTGGTGGCGCCGTTGCGATTTATTTTATGGGCGGCGCGCTCACCGGATATTTCACAAAACAGGCCCCTCTTTATAATAATAACTTCAACCTCGCTTACGGATACTTGTATGCCGACCGGGGGACGAACGATAAATCCGCATTAATGGATTTTATGAGGGAGAAGGATAATCCAATTATTCCTAATCTTCCGAATTTAGGAGTGCCGGTAAGCACGCCGGATCTTTTTTCATATACCAACCAGACCGGAAGTGGACAATTCAGGTTACAGAGGAATGGCAGCGGTGTGGTATTCGATCCGAATGCGGAAGATAAATCAGATTATTTCTCACTGGGCGCCGACTATGGCATAGGTACTATCTTCCATGGAGGTGTTCATATTTACGACCAGTCCATGTCTTCCGTTACCGGCAAATGGAAGAACGGAAACAATTTCCTCTCGTTGGCCGACTATAAATCGGACCCGGACAGACCCGAGGAGCAGCCGGCCTATTTCAAAATGATGGGAGAACAGACGGCAGAAGATGCGTCTTACGTTAACAGCATCCAGGGCGAAAAACTGGTAACGGTGAACCTGGATGAAAGGAATTCGCGGGCGTCGTTTCATGACAAATCCGGAAATATATATGCGCCGGGCGTTCCACTCAAGAAAAGCGGCCGCCAGGTCAGGAATACGACTGTCAGCTACCTGACAGGCCGTGAGGCGCTAATCATGAACTTCATGAAGCCAACCTTTAAATATGCGTTGAACGATTCTGCCCAGATCGCTGCACCATCATGCGGGCCTACGCCACAGGGACTTGCATATTCGCAGGACGGCCTGAGAAAGTACCATCATATCAGCGAAATCACTGTAACGGAGCCGGATGGCAAAAGAGCGGTTTATGGAATTCCTGTTTACAACGTTTTACAGGAAGAACATACATTTTCCGCAAATCCTGCCAACGTGCCGGGGGCAAAAAGCAAAAAATTGCTCGCGTTTACGACAAATGCCGCAGGAACGGAAATAGATCACAATTATGGCAAAAATAAATTCTACCAGCGTCAAAAACAGGCGCCATATGCCACTACCTATTTATTGACCCAGTTATTAAGTCCAGACTATGTTGATGTGAAAGGCGACGGTATAACCGACGATGATCTTGGTACTGCCGTTAAGTTCAATTACACAAAATTGAACGGTACTTTCGGCTGGCGTACCCCGATCAATAAAGATTCCGCGTTCTTTAACCGCGGTTTAAATGCGGACGAGGATGATGATAAAGGACTTTTAACTTACGGAAGAAAAGAGCTGTGGTACCTGAATTCTATCGAAACAAAAACAAAGATCGCGTACTTCATCTTAGGCGATAGGAACGATGCGCTGGGGGTAACAGGTATTAAGGGAAATATCGACAACTCCATAAAGCAGAAGCGCCTTATAGAGATAAGGCTTTATTCCAAAAGCGATTTGTCGAAACCCATCAAGACCGCACATTTCAATTATACCTATGATCTCTGTAAAGGGAACCTGCCGAACAGCCTGAATAACGAAGGGAAATTGACATTGAAGTCGGTGTATTTCACTTATGGCAGTTCAACTAAGGGACAACATCACCGTTATACATTCGACTATGCAACAGGTGCAGGATATGATACGCAGGTTACGGACCGCTGGGGTGTTTACAAGCCTTCGAATACCGGCGATTTTGCCGCACTGAAAAATGATGAATATCCTTATGCTGTACAGGATACAGCGGTAGCTAACCGGAATGCCCGTATGTGGAACCTTACCAGGATTTCGCTTCCTACAGGCGGTTCCATTAATGTTGACTATGAAGCGGGAGACTATGCCTATGTACAGGATCGCAAGGCGATGCAGATGTACAAGGTGCAGGGACTGGTAAACGGAAGTGGCGTTGCTACCTCCAGTTTGCTGGATGCGAAAGGAATTAAAATTAAAGCCCCGGGCCCATTAAGAGGTGCAAATAGCGCCCAGGTACTCAAAAATTTCGTGGATGATTACCTGAATGGAAGGAATGATTTCTACGTTAAAATGAACGTTAACGTAACTGATATGGTAGACAACCAGTCGTCTGACGACCGGTTTGATTATATCTCCTGCTACGCGGAGATCACCAGCGTTAAAGACGAGGGCGGAGGCATTTATAGTATTATGTTCAAGGATGTATCTGAAGGAGGCGTTTCGGCTAACCCATTGATCATGGCTGCATGGCAGAAGATGCGGTTGGAGTATCCAAAATATGCTTACCCCGGGTATGAAGATAGGATCAAAGATGAATCTGGTATTGAAAGGGCGTTGAATGCATTGGTGCATGCAATTGGAAACCTTGCTGAAATAAGGAAGAATTTTAATGAACGGGCGCGGGATCGGAGGTTTGCAACAGCTGTAAACCTGGGAAAATCATATGCCCGTTTGGTAAAAGCTGATGGAATAAAGTTGGGAGGGCCGGTAAGGGTCAAGAGGGTCAGGATGACGGATGAATGGAACGTATTGAGCGGAGGATCGGCGTCTTCTGCACAATATGGGCAGGAGTATGAGTACCGGACAACTGAAGGCGATAAAATTATCAGCAGCGGGGTAGCCTCTTATGAGCCTAATATTGGAGGTGATGAGAATCCAATGCGTATGCCTGTTCCTTACAGCCAGGAGTCGAGAGGTACGCTTACAAACTATTTTTACCTGGAAGAGCCTTTTGGAGAAATGCTGTTCCCTGCACCTCAGATCGGATACAGCAAAGTGATCGTCAGGGATATTGACGCTTCAGGAAAGGCAGATCCAGCCAAATCAACCGGCTGGATACAGGAAGAATTTTATACAGCGAAGGATTTCCCGGTGATCGTTGAATCGCAGGCCCGACCAGACGTCAGACAGAAGGGGCCTGCGGGCTGGGCCAATTTCAGGGGAGGTAACCAGGTATATGAGCTGGCGATGTCGCAAGGCTATGCGATCTGGCTGAATGATATGCATGGAAAGCCTAAAGCGCAAAGAATATTCAACCAAAGTGGGAATGAAATATCCTCTACGGTTACTTATTATAAGACTGAGGCGATCGATGCCGGGAAATTCAAACTCAATAATAAAGTTGCCACTATTGATGAAACCGGGACTATCAGACCTGCGGAGGTTATAGGCCGTGAAATTGAGATGGTAACAGATATGAGAGAACAGGAGAGCAGAACTGATGGCACTACTATCCAGATAGGGGTGGATGTTATTCCGTTCCCGTTCATAGGTACATTACCGATCCCTCACTGGCCGAGAAGGGAGAATAATGATTACAGGTTATTCAGATCTGCCAGCGTATTAAAAACCATTCAGCAGGTTGGTATTGTTGATAAGGTGGTGAAGATGATTAACGGTTCCTCCGTAACGGCCGCCAATTTAATTTTCGACAGAATTACCGGGCAACCTGTTGTTACCAGTACAACCAATGAGTTTAATGACCCGGTTTACGCGGTTAATATGCCGGCATGGTGGAAGTACCCGAGAATGTCGGGAGCCTATAAAAATATAGGCGCTACTGTAAGCCTGGAAACTGATGCCAACGGGGTGGTAACGAAAAATGCCAGCCTGATGACAGCAGGAGACGAGTTGTATGCTTTAAATACAACCGACGGACGATTATGGGTAATTAATACGCCAACATCAACCGATCCGGTTGTTCGTACCCGGGTAATTGATGTTATGGGGCAGGTTGCAAAGAACTATTCGGGAGAAGTAAAGGTTTTGAGATCAGGGTACCGGAACCAGTTGGGGGCCTCAGTGGCATCTATAGTGACACTTAAAAATCCCGTTGCGGGAAATAAGCTGGCGGTTTTGTCGGCCGGTGATCTGACTTCTTATAAAGTTATAGACGCTTCGGCGGTGCTATATGAAGAGGAGTGGGCTCCAAGGATCTGTAGTCTTTGCCCTCCGGGTTCTGTCTATAATCCTGCTATCAACAGGTGTGAAACGTTTCCTGTCTTTAATGCCAATGATTCTTTGCGGATCGTTAATGCGCCCGAAGATTCATTATACAGTATGTTTGGCGCGAAAATAAAAAAATCTGACGCGTCGGAGGTGATCAAGAAAAATGATTTATGGGGAGGAACGGATTGTACCGCCGGAAACGCTTCATATATTTCGAAAGGCGGAAATAGTTATGCGTCAAATACAAGCAGCCATGCAAGGATTCCAAGAGGCGGAATTCAATCAGTCAGGCGAAGTGACCCATATTTTACGTGCGGCAGGTTAAACCGTACCGGAATTTGTCTCAAGAACACAGGAACCGCTTATCTCGGTACCTGGATGGGCATAGAATACTGCTTTAATATAACTGAAAGTAAATCCTATTCATTGGGCTGGGGCGCTGACGATTTGGCAAGGATTTACATCGATGATGTAGCGATAGTGAATACACCCGAATTGGGAGAAGATGCCAGTGCGATATACTATAAGTACTGGAACATAATACCTGTAAGTTTAACTGTAGGTAAGCACAGGTTGAGAATGGAGTATTATAACAGACCTTCCCAATATAATAGCCCGGATAAAAATAAAGCCGCCATAGGAGTGGAGATTTATGGCGTGTCATCCGACTTTATAGCAAATAGTTCTTCCTCAAACCTGACAGACTTTCAACGGGTTTTTACAACTTCGGCTTTGCCAGACGAAAATCTGCCAAATAACGACGATAAGGTCACTAATACCTACATTCTGAACCAGAATGGTACCAGAAGGATTGCCAAGTATAGTTGTGGAAATGGAGGCGTCGTTAATGTCTGCAATCTGGCGGCTCCTTGTGAAAGTATAGCGCCTAACGATGTGAGAAATCCTTATGTGATCGGTGCTCTTGGCAATTGGCGGGTAGCAGAAGAAAAAGTGTACGAAGTAAACCGGGTAGATCAACAGATTTTCCAGAACAAAGGAAAAGGACTGAATTTGAAAAATAGTGGTTATCTGGCAGGCTTTAAGTCATATTGGTATTACGATGCAGCCGGAGTTAAGTGGGCCAGCGTTGCGGGAGGCGATAAATGGGTAACCAAGCGGTCGGCCACTTTATTCGATAGATATGGGCAGGAGTTGGAAAATAAAAATGCCCTGAACATCTATAGTAGCGCACTCTATTCCTTTAGAGGCGCACTACCTTCTGCCGTTGCCGGAAATGCAATGAACAGGGAAATTTTTTATGACGGATTCGAGGATTATAAATATCAAACAGCTTGTAATGTTACTCCTGAAGCCTGTATTTCAGACAGCTTCGACATTGCGACAGCCTTCAAAGCAAGTCTTCCTGGCGCATTGAACTCGGATGACTCCCATTCTGGAAAATATTCGTTGAAAGTAAATACGAGTATAGAACTGAAAACATTGGCGCATGATCAGAAGCATCAACCGGGCGACGGTGTTTATCTGTCGAAAGACGCTTTAGGACAATATAACAGGAAACCTATCAAAGGTTTATATCCACAAGGCTTTGCTCCGCAAACCAACCGCACCTATATATTTTCTGCCTGGGTAAAAGATGGTACAAGCGGTAAAACGCTTCCGAACTTTGATCTTAAGGTTAACAACGTTACACAGACCTTTACTTTCAAGGCAATTGTTGAAGGATGGAAGCAAATAGAAGCAGTAGTCAACATTGCTTCTATTCCTAACGCCGCAAACGGACTCAAATTCGTTATTTCAGGAAATGCGTTAGTCGACGACCTCAGGATATTTCCATTTGATGCGACGATGAAGTCTTATGCCTACGATGAAAGCACCCTGCGTTTAATGGCAGAAATGGATGAAAACAATTTTGCCACTTTCTATGAATATGATGAAGAAGGTACCTTAATACGGGTGAAAAAAGAAACAGACAGGGGAATCATGACATTAAAGGAAAGTCGCTCTGTCTTCAAAAAAACCTATTAAATCTCTGACTATGAAAAAAATTACCTGGTCATATAAGCTGGTAATTACCATAATATTATTGATTGGCGTTGTAATTACGTTTGCTGCAGCACCAAAATGGATCAAGTTTGCAGCCAGGCCTGCTGATGAAGATGCAGCCTTACCCCCGGAAGAGAAGATCACCTACACTCCCGGGCAGAAGGCGAAATTTAAAGAACTGATGGCTATTTACTCGCATATTGATTCGTGTAAAGAGATTTTTATGGCTGGAAAGATGACGTGCATCGATCCTTCAGACAGTTCACAGAACCTGAATACAACCTTCAAATATTGCAGGAAGTTTGATGAACTGTATTACCAGACAGACGAATCCGAAATGGTTGCATTAAAAGATATGTACCTGGCTATAAGCAATAATGCCAGGAAGATTTTGGTCAACCAACCCAAAACAATTGTTTCACCTTTCCTGGTACCGGCCGATAGCCTGATTGCCTTATTTCAGAACGATAGCTATAAGATGGAATATGACGACAATGATAATGGAACATCTATCCGTTTTCTTTGTCCTGAGCATGTCTACTGCAAGGAATACAACTTTGAAGTAAAGAATAACAGGCTGTCCGCTTTTTCCATGAGGTTGACCGACCTGAATGATCCGCTAAATACAGCAAAGGATAAAATGATAAAAGTGACAATTGATCAATGGGAGGAGAAGAAGCTTCCTGTAAACCTGCTTAAGGCGCAAACTTATGTGAACCTGCAAGGTAACCGCATTCAGCCTTCCGCCGCCTATGCCGGATATGAACTGATCAATTACCTAAATGTTAACGCCAATTGATACCTATGACTATGGCATTGTTTAAGAACCTTGGAAAAGTAACCAAAATACTGTTGTTGCTGATCTGTACCTGTTTGTCTGGCATGTATACTTTTGCAGCGACCGAGCCTTATATGCAAAAGCTCGAAGGGAAGCTGAAGAAGGGAGATAGTTTGTTCATCAAAGATGAAAAATTTGAAAATTCATCTTATAACTGGAACCAGATACGAAATAACAGCGTATTGAATACAATTTATTTCAGCATCAATACCCAAAAAGCCTTAAGCGTGAACAAGCCGTTCAGGTGCAAGGCAGACTTAAAGATCGAGTATTGGAGCCAGCCAGACCAGCAGTTACCCATCACCCTGGAACACGTTAACCTGGAGGTGAATTATGATACGGCCTTTGGAGCAAATTTCCAGCAAATAGCCCAATACGATTTTAACAACGCCTATAAAGTAAAAGTTACGATCAATGATATCAGTAGCCAGGAGTTGGAAGAGCTGCCCGACATATTTGTGCTGCAAGCGGGTATTATTGTAAACAGGGATTATTTGCCTGCCGGAGATCAAACCATAGTTCCTTTTGTATCATTTGTTGAAGATGAAGGCCCTAAACCCAGTGGCGGTTTCGTTTCATTGGCAGCCATTACGCCAACCGCCAATGCGGTTACGGTAACATGGACCACTGCCGGTAGCCAGAAGGTGGACCTGGAATGGACATTTGTTGATGAAGAATCTGCCAACGGGGCGATTCTGAACCAGTCAGGCGCCGGTACCTCTGCAACGGTCCTGGCAAAGATGTTCAGGAACAATGCTACCAGGGTTAGTTTATCGCAAAATACCTACACGATTACACTGGTCCATAACCAAAAGTACCTGTTGCTCCGTATGCGGACGGTTGACGAAAGTGGAGACACGAGGGTGGAAGGCCCCTGGAGTTACAAGATCAACCAGGGAGGAACGGAAGTTCCCGGAGTGGTGATATTGCCCAATACCTGGCATCAGCCGGGACTAAACTGGCAATATAACGCTACGTATGCGGAAGAAGGTAAAAAGAAGGAAATAGTGAATTATTTCGACGGAACCTTGCGTAACAGGCAAATGGTAACAGTTAATAATACAGAGCAGGTGGCGGTGGTACAGGAAAATATCTATGACCAGTTTGGCCGGCCTGTAGCCAGTATTTTACCTGCGCCAACAGACAACAACCTTTTGACTTTCTATCCAAAGTTTAATATTAATACAGCCAACCAGGCATATAATTACAGCAATGTTTTCAAAGGCACTACAGGAGCTTGCATAGGCGTCCCTGACTCTCTAAAGAACACGTCAGGAGCAGCCAGGTATTATTCGGGAAGAAACCCGTTTATCAATACCGCCAGTTATAATAAATACATTCCGGACGCAGAAGGTTACCCTTTGGCAGTTACTTCCTATACACCTGATAATACAGGGCGCGTAGCGGTTGCCGGAGGCGTGGGACTTGCTTTTCAACCTACTGCTTCGCCTACAGGTAATCATACTACCCGTAACTATTATGGTAAACCGGAACAATGGGAACTCGACAGGCTGTTTGGAAATGATGTGGGATTTGCTGATCACTATCTGAAAAATATGGTGATAGACCCCAATGGGCAGATCAGTATCTCTTACCAGAACAGCGCCGGTAAAACAATTGCTACCGCTTTGGCAGGTGGAAGTGCGGATACTTCCCTCTTGCCATTGGAATCCAGGCCAGCCGCCATTAAAAAGAACATTGTTTTGCTGCAGCCGGATAGATTTGTATTCGATTCACAGGCATTGAAGTTGACAGCTACCACTACCTACCTGGCTTCGGTTCCCGACGCTTCGGCTTCTTTTGTATTCAGTGTGCAACAATTGGTTAAAAAGTATTCACAGGGTAGCGTGACTATTTGCAGCAACTGCTACTACAATGTGACTGTCAGTGTAAAGGATGATTGCAATAATACCATCCTGGACCTCAAAGGACTAAGCAGGGGAAGCGCATTGGCCAATTGTAACGTTAGCGGGAATTTCGATTCAACATTCAATATAAAGCTGGAGAAAGTCGGTGAGTATTATTTCACATTTGAAATGGCATTGAACCGGGACGTTATCAATGCTTACACCGAAGATTTTGTAAAAAATAATACCAACCTTAGAACTGAATTCCAGTTTATCCTGGATCAGTTGAAAAAGGAGAACTTTAGCGGTTGTTTTTCTGAATGCCGGACCTGTGTGGAAGCGCTTGGGGAGAAGGTTGATTTTATGCGGAGCATAAAAATACGTTTCATAAAAAATGGCGTAGATACCGTAGCCAACCTGGCGGCTATCAATCTTTGGGCTGGGGCGCTTTATGACTCGTTGTACAGCAACTGCCAGGCGGTTCGTTCTTCCTGCCTATCGCCATGCGATGAGCTCAGAAATGAGATGCTGCAGGATGTAAGCCCGGGAGGCCAGTATGCGCTGTTCGATTCAACCGGTCAGCCGTTGGAAACTGATATAAATGTGATTTACCAGAATTGGCGTACTGCATTCCCGGTAAAAAGTTCGTCGGACCCCGATTATAAAGCAAATATCATAACGCGGGAGGATGGCAGTATTACCTCTCCTTACGATTCTAACTTCACATTGCAACAGTTAATCCGGTACTGGAAGTCGGAGTGGGCGGAGAAATTCCTTAATAATCATCCCGAAATTTGTGCATTAAACTTCTGTATCGACAATAGTGCGTCGAAGATCTGGGATAAGAAGGTAGGAGAGATATATACTAACGCGGCAGATATTCCTAAGATTCAATCCGGGTTGGCTTATAGTACTACCAACGCGTTGTGGTTGTTTGCGGCAGATCCTTTTTTCGCAACAGGAGGAAAGGGAGCAGCATATGCAGATGCCTTTAAAACGGACCTGTCTAATTTCTCTAAAAACATAATGGGGGTTAATGACTCAAGATACAACGTCAAGAACCTGAGTCAGTATATCGACTATCAGTTATATTGCAATGATTCGTCGGGAACCACAAATACTGGCAGCAAAGCTGATTTTCTAACCCGTTGGAATAGTTGTACGCCTGATGCAAATTGCAGGGTGCCGGACTTGCAGTGGCAAATGTATGCCGGCTATTACCTGGAACTGAAGCAGAAGTACTATCAGTTGGTAATGAACGAAAGTACCACGTATTGTAAGGGAAAGTGTATAGTAGGAGGAATCAGGTCCGCTTCTGGCACAATAACCTACCCGACACCGTCGCCAGGAAATTACCTGGTTTGCTCTGATTTTGTCGGTTCCAACGGATATCCTTTTGAATTGACCGTTGATCCTTATGATCTTAACTATAATATTGTTCATTTAAGATATATAGGTACTGCTCCCTTGGCGCCGGGATTGCGAATTGTTGGTAAGGTGGAAGGAATGCAATCGAGAGGCGAAACGACTATTCGGACATTCTATTATTATCCCGGTACCGAACGTCTTGATATCTATTTCCCAGAAGAATACCGCTCATTTGAAATACTAAGTTTGGAGTGTGAAGGGACACCAGATATAGGACCAAACTGTTCACCAAATTATAAAAACAAGGTAAGCAGGATAGGATCTATCAACTATTCCGAAACATTACCCGTCGATTCAAACTACTACCTGCTTCCTGGTAAAGACTCCATTAATAAACAATTCAGGACATCCTGTGATGTATATATTGACCAGATCGTTAATAAGCTGACCTGCGCCACTGCTACACAAAAAGCAACAATACGGACTAAACTGGCCGAGATATGTATGCTGGGATCGGACGAGTACCATATGCTTGGCTCAAGCTCCACACTGGGCGGCAAAAAGAACAGTGACGGCGACAGTTCGTTCCAACAGGTACTGAAACGTTATCTGACTACTTTTACACAGGATTGCAATCCATGGCTCACCGATGCGCCAACTGCGGCGAACGTGGAGCAGCAATTGATGACCAAACAGATCATCCGGACATCCCCTGATATCTGCAAGCGGTTGAGCGACCTGAAAACAGAACAGCAGGCCAACGCTCCAACATCTACCTTCTTCAATTACCTGGTTAGTAAGTACGGTAGTGCTATGAAGCTTAGCTCAGCAGAGCTGGACGCCTTAATGAAGGGTTGCAATAACTGTAAATACCTGGTAGACAGGGAAGTAACACTGCCTGTATTTTTAGACGGGAAAGCAAAGGGATGCATTACCGCTGCCGAATTCTGGGCGGCCCGTGCCAACCTGAAGACGGATCTGAATAATACGCTCGACAGCACCAAGGCAAACTACGAAGCAGTATATACAAATTACCTGAACCAGCGATGGGGCTTTACATTAGGCTTTACCGATTATGATAACTATCGCAGGTTATTGCAGTCAACGCCCGGCGCTTTATTATGCAATAGTCCTGTTTATTCTGTTGAAAAAACAGACCCTTATACTTGCATGTATAACCTGATAGATGGCGCTGTTCAGGGAGGCAGACGCCTGTATCTTCAATATATCGACTCAGTTAAAACTGACTTCAGGAAACAATATGTAAATATCTGCAGTGGAGCTAAAAATAAGGTTACATTAAATACCTCCCAGCAGATCTATCATTATACTTTATACTATTACGACCAGGCAGGCAACCTTTTAAGAACAGTACCGCCGGAAGGAGTAGATATTATTGAAGATCAGGCCTTGCTGGACCAGGTGGATCAGGCCAGAAGGGCAGTTTACACCAACTGTTCCTATAATGGGCCATTGGTCAATACTAATGTAGATACGACATTAAACAAGTTAGGTACTGCCCTGACAGGCACGAACCAGTCCATTGAATTCTGGGTATACAATCCCGACGGCGGGGCGATGCAGGTAGCTGCCAATGCCGGCAACAAAGCCTATCTGAATGTTTGTATGGACGGTACTTATTTGCATGCAGATATCTACAAACTTAATCCGGTAAATCCCGGTGGGGTGGATATTACCGCCTCAAACCAGGTAGATGTTAATATTAGCGCAGTAGCGCCGTTGGATGTCTGGACACATATTGTGCTACAGGGACCAGACCTGGATAGCAGCGGAGCAATCAGTGTATATGTCAATGGAGTGGCTTGCCCGGTTGTATCCAATGCCCCTGCTCTCGGATGCGGATGGGAAATAACATCTGCCGCCACGGGCAATGCGTCCTACACCCAGAACCTTGCGTACCTGAAGCAGATCCGCATGTATAAACGCTTAATGACTGCCGCTGAAATAGCCGCTAATGCAAAAGAAAACTGTATGGGACTTGCGGCAGCTTATGCAACAGGGTTGTTAAGAGATACGCTCACCTGGGGAAGGATGAATGTACCATTGGCAGGTTCGCCAACTACGTTGCCTGATGGAGGAACAGTAGAAGTACAGACTACCTCTATTTATCCAAAACACAGGCTAACAACAGATTATGCTTATAACTCGTTGGGCGCTGTTGTACAGCAGTCATCTCCTGATGCCAATAGCAGCTATTTCTGGTACGATCAGCTCGGCCGGTTGTTTGCCAGCCGGAATGCAAACCAGATGTTAGGCAGCAATGTGTTCAGCTATACAAAATATGATGGCCAGGGAAGAATAGTCGAAGTAGGAGAGAAAGCGAATGCGCTTAATATTTCTGTTCCGCACTTTGTGCCTGCCGACTCTGTACAATTATTTGTGGCCAGCGGCACTAACAGCCAGATCACAAAAACGGTATATGATGCACCGGTGTTATCACCGGCCTCCTATCCGCAGGAGAACCTGCGGAAACGGGTAGCAGCCAGCATTTTCCAGCAGGTTGCAGGAACTGATGAACAGGCAACTTATTACAGTTATGATTTATTGGGTAACGTTAAAACCTTATGGCAGAAACTCTACGGATGGGCGGATACCGACATGAAGCGCCTGGATTATAAGTATGATTTAGTTGGAGGAAAGGTAGATGCCTTGCGTTATCAGTTTGGAAAGCCGGACCAGTTCTTTTACAATTATGAATATGACGCAGAAAACAGGATAGTCGCTGCTCTTAGCGGGGTAACCCATAATGGCGATAACTGGACGGTACCTCCGAGAGGAGCAACTAACCAGGGCACCAAGGATGCGTACTATATTTACTATAAGCATGGTCCGCTTGCCCGCACAGAAATAGGAAGAAACGCTGTGCAAGGTATCGATTACGCCTATACCTTGCAAGGCTGGCTGAAGGCTGTCAATGGAACCGGTTTAACTCCGGCCAACGATATGGGGCAAGATGCGATGAGCGGCGGTGCCAGAAGCACCTTCGCTAAAGACCAGGCGGCCTTCTCGCTTGATTATTATACCGGCGATTTTAAGCCAATTGGCGGAACTACCGCAACGGCGTTGGGATTGAAGTATGTAAATAATGTAGCCGACGTAACTGGACAGAACCTGTACAATGGTAATACCAGCAGAACTACCATGGCAATGACCCAGTTTAACAGCGGCAACCCGGTAGGGTACAGCTATCGTTATGACCAGTTAAACAGGCTGGTAAGAATGTACCAGCACAAGCCGGCGGCGGGTGCAAGCAGTTGGGACGCAACTTCCCGGACAGAGGATTACCGGGAAGAGATCAGGTACGATGCAAACGGCAATATCCTCGCATACGAAAGAAAAGGGATAGCCAGTACAAACATCAGGATGGATGAATTGAAATACATTTATCCGAGAGATGCAAACGGTAACTTAACTGCCAATACATTGCGGCATATCACCGACAATGTACCAGACAACAACTACTCCGTTGATATTGATAACATGCCGGTTGATAACTATCAATACGATAAAATCGGTAATTTAATCAAAGACACTAAAGCTAATATTTCAAATATTGGTTGGACAGTATATGGAAAGATTAAAAATATTAACTTTACTGATGGAAGTTCTTTGTTATATAAGTACGACGCTGCCGGCAACCGCATTTATAAGGAATATACCAAATCCGGGCAAGCGGCAGTTAAAACCTGGTATGTAAGGGATCCGCAAGGCAATACACTTGGAGTTTATGGAAATAATAGTGGCGCCCAGGTTTTCTGGAAGGAACAACACCTTTATGGAAGCAGTCGTTTGGGGATGTGGTTACCTGAAATGCAGGTGAGCGGTACTCCCGGTGATGCAAAAGTGCTCTGGAATCAAAGTAACCGTACCCGTTATGAGCTTACCAACCATTTAGGCAACGTTTTGGCAGCTATATCCGACCAGCCGGCTACAGTGTATAACATGACAGATTATACACCTTTTGGTATGATGCAGGTTGGCAGGAGTTGGAATGCAGGGGGCGGGTATAGGTTCGGATTTAATGGTAAGGAGAATGATAATGAGGTGAAGGGAGTGGGGAACCAGCAGGATTATGGGATGCGGGTGTATGATCCGAGGGTAGGGAAGTTCCTAAGCGTAGATCCATTAACGAAATCGTATCCTGAATTAACACCATACCAGTTCGCAAGTAATACACCAATACAAGGCATTGATTTAGATGGTGAGGAAGTTAAGGTTGTTACCTCTTTTTATGCTAAGTCAAATACTCCTGTACTATATCAGGTATCAAATGTATTTTGGATTCCAACTAAGGCTGTAATCGAAATCCATAAATATCGGACAACTGATGCACAAGGAAATGTTGCTTATCGAGCCCTTCCTCCATCTCCTATTATTAAACAGGAAATTGCAGCCACTGGTCATTTACCTGGGAAGTTTGACTATAGTGATGGAGTAGCAGGATTACAACAGGTTTTGAGCCTTTATGGACCTGATAT
This sequence comes from Chitinophaga terrae (ex Kim and Jung 2007), assembly GCF_900107795.1. Taxonomy (GTDB): domain Bacteria; phylum Bacteroidota; class Bacteroidia; order Chitinophagales; family Chitinophagaceae; genus Chitinophaga; species Chitinophaga terrae. The sequence goes on along the minus strand of NZ_FNRL01000006.1, from coordinate 30,751 downwards.
GGCTAGAATTGTAGAAAAAATGTACGTGTCAGAGACGACATCTGCGAACCCGAAAAAATATGGACACGGAGTTTTTACGTCAGCACAATATCGTGCTACAGGTACAGGAGGAATGGAGGCATTGAAAGGGCATGAAGACGAGCCTCCTTATTATGGTTGGGCAGGTAAAGACCTTTATAAGCGACATCCTGAGTATACACCTTTAGGACTTAATCCCTTGTTTGAGGGGCCTGGCATGAGTGGACATGGCGGCAATAAACAGGTTACAAATGCTCCTAAACCTTTTATTATTTTCCCATCAGTTGAAGGAGCAATGATGTATAAGGTTGAATATATCCAACGATATAATGGTAATTGGGCACGTTGGGGGGCACTTTCAGCACCCGAACAGGAGAATTATAGAAGAACAATTGAGAAGAATAGTTCCAAAGTTGTTGATTCATTAATGAAGGCGCTTGAAGATAAAGTGAGTGTTAAGACTAAATAAATCTCTAATGAATAAATGTTATTTTTTATTTTTTTGCTTTGGTGTTTGGGCATGTAATCAGGCACCTAAAGGAAAAGAAGCGCTTGTTACAGGTGATAGTATAATCGTTGCGTCTAACCAGACGGACACCGTTACCAGAAGGTCAGATGTCACAGAAAAACAATCAAGTGTTATGGATTGTGATGAGGTATTAAATCGAATGTTTCAGACAAGTAACTACCGCCCGGATACTAACTTGCACCTGTCTGATTATAGAATACACGTTAGTGAACCAGGCGACTCGGCATTAGGTATTCGGATTTATCATACTCACGGCAACGATAGTACATTAATGGGGATATTAAACTTTGATCTGGAAACTGGAAAATTAATGGATTTATCTCCATCCTTGGATAGTGCAGTAGAGTTGAGATACGATTCAAGCTGGCTTAAAATTATAAGGAAGCATTGTGGCAATTTACCGCCTGGGCTTTACTAATAATAATTGTTGAAGAAAATTATCATGGGGCTTGCATCATAATGTGAGCCCCAATTTTATTTATAAGTATAAAAGGATGGGATTAAGCGGTAGAATATAGGTTTAGACGTTACCCCCTCGATTAAGCGACAGAATAATGATTAAGCGATAGTAACCCATCCTTTTATCCTGTAGTCGGTTGTTTTGTTTTACCCCGCGTGTTATTATTTTTTTTCTTTCAAATGAAAAAAACAACTGAATACCAGGTATGATTAATTATTTTTTTTCAACTGAAAAATCAGATGAAAGAAAAAATAATATATTTATGAAAGTTCTTTGATGGTGCTGTAAGTCGGGCAGGGGAAGGTTCGAGGGTATAGCTGAATGGGTTTAATGGGAAGGAGAATGATAATGAAGTGAAGGGGGAGGGGAATCAGATCGACTACGGAATGCGTGCCTACGATCCACGAATAGGAAAGTTCCTAAGCGTTGATCCACTAATGAAGTCTTACCCTGAATTAACGCCATATCAATATGCTAATAATACTCCAATACAGGCAATAGACTTAGATGGAGAAGAGAATAAATATTATCTCATCTCATTTAACGAGAAAACAGGAAAGAGTCAGGTTACTTTGACTAAGGAAGAATGGACTCTCTTTGGTGAGCATCCTTATTGGAATTATAAGGGGAATGAGTATTATTTTGGAGATGAAGCTCCCGGATGGATGAAGAGATTAGGTGTTGGATCTGTTACGGCTAATGCTATGGAGCAGTTTAGTGGTAAAACAGAGGCCGAATTAGATCAGTCTTTGGGAAGTAAACAAACTACGGCACAAGTTGCAATGCAGAGAGAAGCAGAGCACGAAAAGGAGATCGTTAGTTTATTTCAAGATGGCTTTACTGTTGCTTGGGCGGTTCGTAGGGCTAATACCCCAACAACTTCTGTTAATAAGCAAATTACTGCTGCTCAAGGTGGCAATAAAGCAGCAACAAAGACAGGAGCAAAAGCTTCTGAGGATAAATGGGCTAATTTTGATTTTGAAGAGTATCAGACTGTTTATCATAAGGGAAATTTAAGTGGAGGGAAAGTATCAACTACGCGTTTGTTGTCTACAGGAACAGATCGTGCAGCAGTAAATTCAATTAGAGAAGGTACTTTATATGAGTTTAAGATACCTAAAAATGTGTATAATGACTGGACAAGAAGAGGATTAGCGAGTACTTGGCAAGATTACGATTATGTTACTGGAGTAAGAAATGAAGAGATACGATTTGACCCGAAGGTAGCAGATGATTTAAATAAATACATGATAAAATAAAGATGATTATGCTTAATTTTTGTTGTTCTCAGCTAAGTACTTGGTTCTCTGCTGCTGGGAAAAAAGGTTTTTCAGCAGTGCCTAAGAAGTATGAGGATAATAGTTATACTGTATTTTTACAAGGACGTAATCAAGATATCGAATTGAAAGAGGGGCGGTTAACCGTTTTGCAACAAGCAATAAGTTATTGTCCATTTTGCGGATCGGAGTTAAATACTGTAATGAATCAAAATATAGACAAGATAGAATATTATGCAGTTCAGAATAAAGATTTGGTTTTGTAAAAATGAATTTAGTTAAATCAAGGATTAAGAATTACTTGATCCTTGATTTTTTAAGTGCGAGCAACCTAATGGCTGCTATCACTTAATTATTGAATAGCTTTGAACTTTACATTATTGATCATAGCATCAAGAGCATAGAGGATACATTTTTTATCCTGGTCAGGGAATTTAGAAATATCATTCAACCGTTTAAGCATAGAGGGATCTTTTAAAAGTTCCCGATCTTCTGACTCGCCCAATAAATATCCAACGGTTGTCTCCAGGACATCAGCAAGTTTTTTTATGACGTCGATAGTCGGCTTCACTTCATCGCGTTCATACTTACCGATAATAGAGTGATGAGAGGTTATTTGTCTTGCCAACTCTGCCTGGGAGAAGCCTTTGGCTTCTCTGGCCGCTCTTAATTTTTTGCGAAACTGTTCGGCGCAGTGAGGCCGTGTGGCTACGTTTACCAGATGTTCAGTTCAGGCACCGGTTATTGTATGTAAGATCAGGGAAAGGCACCAGGCGCCGCGTGATCCCGTTAACAGGCAAGGTAGCGGATAGTTTGGAGCAGTATGTATTACAGGAGCGAGGCACGGCCAGATATACCGGTACAGCGTTTAAGCTTAACAGTAAGTGTAGGGCTATGCGGGGAGATAGTTATGTAGCCCTGCTTAAATCCTTACTGCGCAAAGCGGGTATGCGTAAGCATATCAGCCCTCATTACCTGCGGCATAGTATAGCTACGCATCTTTTGCAAAGCGGTATGAGCATGGAGTATGTACGTGACTTTTTAGGTCATAAATGCCTTGAATCCACCGCGGCCCGGATCCTATCAATTACAAGTTTTATGACACTATATGAGTATCTTGAAGGCCGCTACACACCCGCTACGGCGGAAAGTTATCATCGTGAAATATCTATCTTTTTAAGTAGCTATACAGCCGCGCCTATGGCAGTTATGCGGATCTGATTAGTTACCTAGGTGTTTTACGGGAGCGTTATAATAATGCTGCTACGTTAAACCGCATCCTGTGCAGTATTAAGGTGTACTATGATTATTTATGTTGTATCGGCAGCCGCAATGATCATCCTGCGCGTTCTATCCTGTTGCGTGATCAGCGTAGCCGTGACGTTCAGTTACAGGATCTTTTTACGGGGGAAGAGCTGGAAAGGTTATTGGATCGTAAAGAGCGTTATCAGGTGTTATATTACCGTAACCGGGTATTAATGGGGCTATTGGTCTATAGGGATTAAAGCCGCAGGAAATGGCCGCAATAAGCGTTACAGATATTAATCTGGAAGCGGGTAGCATCTACATAAAATCTACTCCGACTACCAACAGCCGTACTTTATCGTTAAAACCGGGTCAGATCCTGTTGTTATACACCTGGCTGCGGGAGATACGCCCGCGGTTATTAAAGGGAGCTGATAGTGATGTGCTGCTGATCGGCCACAGATCAAAGCCTATGAGCGCTGATGATATAGTAAAGCACGTAATCAGGAGTTATAAAAATACTTATCCTGAACGATCCGTAACGGCGCAGGCTATACGTGGCAGCGTAATAGCTAACTTACTGGCTCATGGCCATGATATAAGTGTGGTTCAGCAGTTCGCGGGCCATAAATATCCATCGAGTACGGAGCGGTATAAACAAAGCGGGGTTGAAACGCTGAAAGCTGCGATAGAACAGTATCATCCGATGCGGTAATCGCGGTTGTTACTGATATGCAATGCTGCTTTTAATCATTGTAAAGACTTTATGTTAGAGGAAAAGCGGTCTCACTGCGGGCTAGGTCGGCAAAAAGACGCGCCAGTCCTACGATTGCCCTTCCGCTGCGCTACAGGGCTGCGCTACGTCCTGTCACGCTTTTTGCGCTCCCTTCGCCCTTTGTTCGTCCAGCTCCCGGTCTGGCTGTGGGCTGTTTTAAATCGAGGTCGTTTTAATGCCCGCCGTCCCACCTGGCCTTCCATTTTTGATTTGCTGTCCGCTGGCGCTCCCGGCGAGATAGAGGACGAAGGCGCGGCCTGCTGCAGCTCGCCCTCGCTGGGCCCTTCCGCTGCGCTACAGGGCCTGCGCTCTGGCTGCCGCCGCAGCGGCCAGGTGGGAAATGGCGGTGGGGACGGCAGTGAGGCTGCTGATAAACGGTTATTGCAATAGTGTATGCGTTAGGGTTATCGCCTCTAATCGTGGGATGGTGGGGAGAATACGACTGCGCGAACACCAGCGTCAGTACCTTGATCAACTGTTGTACTCTCTTGCTTCCGTCCTGGCAGACAGATGATGTGATCAGCGACAGAATATAGGCTGGACGGTAGTTCTATGGCCATCGGTAGAATATACCATCAGCAGCAGTAACACATCATCTATCTACCAGGACGGTAACCTACCCGATGACCCGCGTATATTTTTTTCTTTCAAATGAAAAAACAGATGAAAGAAAAAAGGATATATTTATGGGAGTTCTTTGATTATGCACCATTGGGATGCAGTTGGCGGGAAGGGCGTGGAAGCTGTCTAATAGCTATAGATTCGGATTTAATGGTAAGGAGAATGATAATGAGGTGAAGGGAGTGGGGAACCAGCAGGATTATGGGATGCGGGTGTATGATCCGAGGATAGGGAAGTTCTTAAGTGTTGATCCAATAACTGCGAAATATCCGGAATTAACTCCGTATCAGTTTGCAAGTAATAGACCGATTGATGGTATAGATTTAGATGGCCTAGAATTTACTGAATATGTATATCCTCAGCAAATCATCCGTAGGAATATGCAGGGGATGAGTAAAAAGGAAGCTGCTGCATACTATTCAAGAGGAAACAAGATTGGAGCTGCCGCAGTAGGAGGAGCAATGGTTGCTGGTGCTTCATTTGCGTTTTTAACCGGGGCCAGCTTGTATTCTTTGGTTACAGGAGCAACATGGTTATCAGTTCCATCGAATCAATTGATAATTAGTTCTGCGGCTGGTTTTACTTTTAATTTATTAAATCCTGATCCTGGCACACATGTTGATTTTCCAGGTGCAGGAGATGAAGTAGCGGAAACTTTAAACTGGGCGTTGAAAACGAGCAGAGGAAAGATTGTACACTTTTTGATGGAAAAGGGGGCAAAGTTTGAAAATGGAGAAGGTAAGTGGGCGCAAAAATTATTGGATGAAGGTAATAATGTTATCATTCTTGCTGAACGTTCGAAAGACGGTTTAAGGACTTCTGATTTTATTGTAAACGGGAAATGGATGGATCTTAAGGAAATATCAGATATAAAAAAGACTGGCGTTGATGATCTGTCCAGCGCTTTGGCGAAAGTGATAACTAAATCAACGGGACAAGGTACTGGAATTATCTTAGATGTTACTAAACAAGCAGGTGCGACCTTAGAAGTGGCCAAGCGGGCGGCTTCAAGATATTTTGGTCAAGGCTCATCAAAGGATTTTATACGGGTTGTTGGAGAAGGGTTTGATGAAACGTTTACTCGCGGGGAGTGGTTGAAAAATAAAAAGCAATAAAAATGAGTAGTTACACATCTATTATACTGTTTATTTCTCCAGGAGAGAATTTAAGCAAAAGGATGGAAGAGGTTAATGGCTATAAGATGGAAGACGGAAGGGCATTTAGCATGATTGACGTCAATGGAAAGCCATATCCCGATGTGTTCCCCAGGTTTATGTTGTGTGGAGCATATAATCATTTTAATCTGGAGCATTTTCTCACGTATCTCAGATCTAATGTTTTTTGGGAAGAGCCTCAAAATGTAAGATTGATTGTCCAGGATGATTTATCAGAAAATGTGGATTATTATTCTCTGTAGAAATCATTTTACTTAATTGAGGGATAAGAGTTTAACCTGTGTTGCAAAAAGCAGTTGTTAGGTAATTAGATATAGTAAAGTCCAGTCTTAGATTGGACTTTACTGTTTTATAATCTAATGAGTGTATGTTTGTTTAGTTTTTACATCCCTGATAAACGCCGCAATCACCCTCAGCAGTGCATCTTTATCTTCATGCGGCACAACTGGGAATAAGTATGGTAGTTTAACAAAGAAAGGCGGGGATAAAAGAAACATAATTTATATAGTGGATGAAAGCAAATCGGATTTCAACCAGAAGAATCCATGGAAAACGGCAGAACTTTTAAAGTATATGGTTGGGAAAGATGTTAAAGATCCTAAAGCAAAGAAAGGTATAACTGGCCAATCTTTGAGAGCAGATCATCCTTTAGTTTATAATCCTCAAACAGGGATAGGTGGCACAGTTGCCGGAGAACCCGTATATGAAAGCGATTTATATGATATGACCAATTTTTTTGATCAAGTTTTGGTTAAATATAAAAATAAATTTCAACCAATGCCTGGGATGCCCGAGAATAGTTGGATAGAGCAATTTGGGTTTGCGAAAGATGTTACAGACGATGGACCATTTGATTTAAAAAGTAGGAAGCGAAATAATCTGAAGGAGTTACCCTCATTCGCTGCAGTAGAAATAGGGGAATGGACTTTATGGAGAGGGAGGTTGACAAGATATGATGATTATGGAAATATTTCTTATGGTTATTGGGGACGCTTTAAAGGATTTAGCCCTGCTTTATTATTGAAGAGATCAGATGAGAATCAAGATACTAAGAATGGTAAAACAACTCAGGGTACAGGCGATGAGCCGAGGGTTAAGCAGTCGATTATTATGGGAATTAATTTATATAATCAAGAGAAAAAGAAATAATGAACAATTGGCTATTTATAATTCTTATCATTTTTTTTTATAGCTGCATGCCAACGGTAGAGGAAAATGATGTTTACTTAGTAAATGATCAAATAATGTTAAAAAAAACGGATCGTCCGTATTCAGGAAAGGTGATTGTACGATTTGCGAATGGGAAAACGGCTAGTATGTCTACATTTAAAAATGGATATAGATTAGGTGATTGGTATATAAAGGGTTTAGCTGATGAAATTGTTCAAGAAGGAAGGTATATTGGTTGCCCCACTGAATTAGAGCAATTTGCAAAAAAAAGATTTAATGTGAAAAGATGTTCGGTTTCTTTGTGGAAGGAGGGAACAAAATCATTTGTTACTCTATATCTGGCTGAAATAGATCAGAGGGAGGTAAGTAATTTTGATGGTGAGCTGGTTTTGAATCATTTCTTAAAAGAATATAATAGAGATATTTCTGAAATATATATTACTAATAAAGATTCTATAATTTTTCACAAGATTTATAATTAAACAGCCTTATAATTTTCTGGAAATCTAGAGTGAAAAACTCTTACAGAGCCGCTTGATAAAACTAGGGGCGGCTCTGTAATTAATGTGTATAAGTCTGTTTAGTTTTAACATCCCTGATAAAAGCTGCAATAACTCGCAGCAATGCGTCTTTATCTTCATGGGGCAATGCCTCAATCTCTTTAAAATACCTGATTACCTCTGCATCATGTAATGCTTCACTGGCTTTATCGGCAACATCCCCCCATTTTGCACTCTCCCCCTTTTTCCTCACCTTTGCGCCCAAAATACAAATCCCAATCCAATTTGTAATCCGTAACGAGCAATTACGTCGATGAAGTACTTATTTATTTGCCTATGCCTGTTGAGTAGCTATGCCTATGCGCAATCCACTCAACGGATCGTTTTTGTAGCAGAATCACCCCAAAGCCCTGATACCAGCGTTGTGTTTACCTATAACCGGATACATGAAAAGAATAATATCCTGAAAGAGAATGGACTGTTTGGAAATCCACTAACGAGTACGCATATATTCAGACAGGTGAACCAGGACTGGTATTACAAATCAGGAACCGCCTGGAAACCATTTTACCTGCATGCGCAACCGGTGCATCCGGTGATCCGGTCGGATGGAGTTAGCTGTAAATTAAGAAACATGGGAAGAGATTCGCTGGCTGGAATTCCCTGCACTTTGTATGAAACCTCGGGAAGCGGGGTAGTGGTTAGCGACCATATTATTTTTTGGTTTAGCTCCAGGTTTGGAGTGATAAGAATAGTGGCTAACAGCCTGGCTTTGGTGCGGAAAGATATCTTGAATGGGAGCAACATCGAATAAGCCGGCTGGAGAGGAATTGCAGGCGGAAGCTATTCAATAACGCTTGTTTAAATAAAAGGCGCCTGGATGGCGCCTTCAAAAATCTTATATCAACATCCCCGCCAGCGTGGCCGACATATAAGATGCCAGCGTACCGCAGAGCAATGCTTTTAGACCCAGTTTGGCCAGGTCTGTTCTCCTGTCGGGCGCCAGTTCGCCGATACCGCCGATCTGCATACCTACGCTGCTGAAGTTCGCAAAACCGGCAATGGCTATAGTGACGATTGCCAGTCCTTTTTCTGAAAGAACAGGTACATCTTTATTGGTCAGGCTTTTGAAAGCCACAAATTCGTTGATCGTTAGTTTCTGGCCCAGCAGGGTTGCTACGTTTTGTACATCGCCCTGTGGTACTCCCATAGCCCAGGCCATTGGCATAAACAGTTTGCCGAATATCCAGTCGAGGCTCAGGTCGAAGTCCAGATGCAACAGGTGACCAATATGAACCAGGCACCAGTCGATCAGTGCAATGAATGCGATAAAGCCTATTAACATGGCGATCACGTTCATGGCTATCTTAAAACCGTCGCCGGCCCCATGAACGATCGCATCTATAACATTCGTGTAGTTGCTCTTTACCTCCAGTTTTACCCTGCCCATAGTCTGGCTTTCCTGGGTTTCAGGAAACACGATCTTGGAGATCACCAGGGCGCCGGGGGCCGCCATCAAACTGGCCGTAATAAGGAAAGGAGCGATGTGCATGCCCGCCTGTTCTCCCATATTTACATATACTACCAGGATACCGCCTGCAATACAAGCCAAACTACCGCTCATGGATGCGAGGATCTCGCTTTTCGTCATACTGGAAAGATAAGGGCGTATCATTACCTGCGCTTCTACCTGGCCAACAAAGGCGCTGGCTACGTTGCTCAGGGCTTCAGCACCGCTTACCCGCATTACAAAGTTCATCGCCCTTGCAATCACCGCAACCACTCTTTGCATAATGCCAAAATGATACAATACCGCTACCAGTACACATACCAGTATAATAGTGGCCGTTACATTGAATGCAAACACGAACCCCCCGCCGGCATAATCTTTAATCACCCCATCGAACTGTTTCACGCCTATACCGCCGTATACAAATGAAGCCCCCTTCGCCGCAAAGCCTTCTAAAAGACCCATTGCTTCTCCTACCTTCTTAAAAAACCAGGTAATAGGGGGTACCTTGAATACAAGCAAACCAATGGCTAACTGCAACCCTAATCCGCTGAAAACTAACCGGTAATTGATCTTGCTCCTGTTGTTGGAAAATAAAAAGGCTATACCCAAAATAAGTACAATACCTATAATGCCTTGAAAGCGTCCCATAAATGCAAATAAATCGTAAACTGTATGAGTTCAGCCAACGAAGGTAAGCCTTTTTAGGGTCGTGAAACTCGATAATTATCCTCTCATATAATTTTTCTATAAAAATTACTACAGGTGTGTATTTTTATCTTTTGCAATCGAATTAAATTTTGCAACCAAGATAAAAATGAAGCGATTCCATAGTTTAAGTATTACCGCGTTATTATTTGGTCTCTTGTCCTGCGACCAAGGAAAAAGATCCGCCGATCAGCGGCAGCCCGGAGCCGATTCCCTGGCCATGCGCGAGAAATTCGCATCTTCCCCTGTTTTAGATGCTCAAACAGCCATCAAACAAATGCAGTACGATGATGGACTGGAAGTTCAACTGGTCGCTTCTGAACCGCTGGTAGTGGCCCCGGTAACCACAACGTTCGATGAAAAAGGCCGCATGTGGGTAGTGGAAATGACAGGCTTCATGCCCGATACCGCCGGTACAGGCGAAGACCAACCCAACGGGAAAGTAGTGATCCTGGAAGATACCAACAAAGACGGGGTAATGGATAAAAGAACTGTATTCCTCGATTCCCTCGTCCTCCCTCGGGCTATATGCCTCATAGAAAACGGGGTATTGGTTGCCACTCCTCCCAAACTCTGGTTCATTGAAAACAATAACGACAAACCGGGCAAACGTACCCTGGTAGACGATCAATATGCCGCCGGCGGAAACGTAGAACATCAGCCCAATGGTTTGCTGCGGGCAATGGATAACTGGATCTATAACGCCAAATCCGATAAAAGATACCGGAAGCAAGGCGACAAATGGCTGAAAGAACCTACTCATTTCCGCGGTCAGTGGGGCATCACCCAGGACGATTACGGACGCCTCTATTATAATAATAACTCCGAAAACCTGCTGGGCGATTACTTCTCCCCGGGCCTCGGGGGCATCAACCCGTACCAGCAGAATGCTGCCGGCTTCGATCAGCGTATCGTACCCGACAATCATACTTACCCTATCAGGGCTACGCCGGGCGTCAACCGCGGATACCAGAAAGGAACGCTGGACGACAGCCTGCGGCTTGTGAACTTCACCGCCGCCTGCGGCCCCGTGATCTATCGCGATGCGCTGCTGAAAAATTACACCGGCAACGCCTTTGTAGCTGAACCAAGCGCCAATCTCATCAAACGCAACATCCTGTCCGACAGTAGTTATGTAGTGAAAGGCAAACAGGCCTATAAAGGAAAAGAATTCCTGGCAAGTACCGACGAACGTTTCCGGCCTGTAGGGCTCTTCACCGGCCCCGATGGCGCGCTGTATATCACCGATATGTACAGGGGAATCCTCCAGCATAAAACTTATCTCACCCCTTACCTGAAGAACGAGATCAAGATGCGCAACCTCTCCCTGCCCCTGAACTGCGGTCGCATCTATCGCATAGTGCCAAAAGGAAGTCACCCTGCCTTGCCGGTCATGGATACCAGCACCGCCGCATTGGTGCAATACCTAAAAAATACCAATGGTACATTAAGAGATAAGGCACAGCAACTGCTCATCGATCGCCAGGCTAAATCGGCAGTCGGGGCCCTCACAGCGATGGCGGAATCAGATAACAACCAGGTTGCCCGCATTCATGCGCTGTGGACCCTGGAAGGTTTGCATAGCCTTTCCTTACCATTGGTAGAAAAAATACTGCAGGGACACGACCCTGAACTGAAATTGCAGGCCCTCGCCGCGTTACCTGCTGTACTGAACAGTTCTAATGTTAAAGCGCTGGCGCAGGCGCTGGATACGCTGGCAGATAATAAATTCCTCGCGCCGGTTGTTGCTTACCAGTTGCCGCTGCTCAGCAAGGCAGATAAATTGGCCGCCGCTAAACTGGAAGCCAAAATGATAAACGCGTATGCCCGTGACCGTTATGTGAGCGCCGCATTGGTCAATAATGCAGCAGGCAGGGAAACAGCATTGCTGAAACAGTTGCCGGATACTACCCTGGTGTTAAACAAACAGCTGCAATCTGTTTTAAAGCACCTGGATAACCAGGCTAATGCAAAGAAAATGGACAAGTTGAGAAAAGATTATCCATTAGGCCATAAGTTGTTCACCACTGTTTGCCAGACCTGCCACGGAAAAGCAGGAGAGGGCATAGCCGCTATGGCGCCGCCGTTGAATGAAAGCAACTGGGTGAACGGCGATAAGAAAAAGCTGATCTCTATCGTCCTGTTCGGGTTAACAGGCCCGGTAGAAGTACACGGTAAGGTGTACAAAGCGCCTGAGATCAACGGCGATATGCCCGGCATCGGCGCCAGCGACGAATTCAGCGATGTAGATATTGCGCAGTTGCTGTCGTATTTGCGCGGCGCATGGAAAAACAATGCCGGGAAAGTGATGCCGGCAGATGTACAGCAGGTCCGCAAGCAGTATAGCGGTCGCCAGAAGCCCTTTACTGCAGCCGAATTGACGAATTGATAGTTTGTTGAGAATATTTCCCTTATATTTGCCGGATACAATGAATTTTAAGCATTGCATCCGGCAAATAACATATTACCATTCATGTTATGCTGTACCGCTCAAGGTACGGTTGGTTTCCTATTGCCGTTCTTATCTTGCCCTAAAGACTTCAACAATTAAGCCCGGGCAACAATCATAGCTTTTCGTATTGTACCCGGGGGGATTAACTGCCATTCCACGCAGTGATATTCCATTCTCATTTTTACCAAAACAATCTTATAAAATCAATTTTTTATGAATCATCGTATGGCACGATGGGCAATCTATTTTCTTTGCCTTTTGCTGGACGCAGGTGTTGCTGCAAGCATTTCAAGAGGTTATTTAAGTGGTTGGTTCCTATTGCCGGTAGCTGTTGGTTTAACCCTGCTGACAATATACGACCGCTTACAGCGTAAACATGCACTGTTGCGCAATTACCCGTTGTTGGGGCGGGCGCGTTATCTCCTGGAACAGATCCGGCCGGAGATGCGGCAATATTTCTTTGAATCGGATACCGACGGCAGGCCGTTTAACCGTCGCCAACGCGCTGTTGTGTATCAACGCGCCAAGGATGTAAAACAAACGGTTGCCTTCGGGGCGCTGGAAAACATGTACGAGCCGGGTTATGAATGGGTTGCCCATTCTGCCTTCCCCGTGAAAGTAAAGCCGGAAGACCTCCGTGTCACCATCGGGAACGAACAATGCGATAAACCTTATAATGCCAGTTTGCTGAACATCAGTGCTATGAGTTACGGCGCGCTCAGTAAAACGGCCATCGCTTCGCTGAATGGAGGCGCACAACTGGGCGGTTTTGCCCATAACACCGGCGAAGGAGGCATTAGCCCTTATCACCTGCAACAAGGCGGACACCTGATCTGGCAGATAGGCACCGGCTATTTCGGGTGCCGGGACGAGAAAGGGAATTTTTCACCTTCCCTGTTTGCTGCCGCAGCACAGGAGCCTGCCGTAAAAATGATTGAAGTGAAACTGAGCCAGGGCGCTAAACCCGGCAAGGGAGGCGTATTGCCGGCAGCGAAGAATACTCCTGAAATTGCTGCCATCAGGAAAATTGAACCATATACGAATGTTTTGTCGCCAGCCGGGCACACCGCCTTCTCAGACGAATATGGCATGCTGGCTTTTTTACAACAGTTGAGAAAACTTTCAGGCGGCAAGCCTGTGGGGTTCAAGCTTTGTATTGGCCGGGCAGATGAATTTGAGCGGATCTGTATTGCCATGGTGAATACAGGGATCTACCCGGATTTTATTACGGTAGATGGAGCGGAAGGTGGTACCGGTGCGGCGCCATTGGAATTTACCGATGCAGTGGGCATGCCCCTGTACGATGCCCTGGCTTTGGTTGTGAACCTGCTGAAACATCACCGTCTACGCCAGCATATACGCATCCTGGCAAGCGGCAAGGTGATCACCGGGTTCGATATCCTGAAACTCCTGGCTATGGGCGCCGATGCCACGTATAGCGCAAGAGGAATGATGCTGGCGCTGGGTTGTATCCAGGCTTTGCAATGCGACAGCGGCAGTTGTCCTGTTGGCGTGGCAACGCAAGACCCGCACTTGTACCAGGGTGTGAACGTAGCCGACAAACGTGTACGGGTAGCCAACTATCACCGCAACACCATTGCTGCATTGGCAGAACTGATGGGGGCATGCGGATTCCAGACCACGGCGCAGGTGAAGCCTTCCGCTTTATTCAGGCGTATCACAAGAACTGAAATAAGATCGTATGAAGAAATATATGCACCGGATCAGTCAAGCGCCCGGGGCGCGGCACTGTTCCCGGGGCCATCTGTTAACAACTGATAAAACCCGCATATCATGAAAAAGAAAATCATAGTATCGCAACACGATTACGACATTCTGAAAACGTTATGCTACCATTCTCCCGGCAGCGAAAAGCTGAGGGAAGAACTGGATCGGGCAGTGATCAGGAAAGGAAAAGTTCCTGATGAAGTAGTGCAGGTAAATTCTACCCTGCAGTTCAAAGACGAAAGAACCGGCGCTGTCAGGAGTGTGCAACTCGTGCTGCCTGCAGCAAGCAATATACAATTGGGTAAACTCTCTATCCTGTCGCCCATCGGTACTGCCCTCCTGGGCTACAGCGCCGGCGACGTAATAGATTGGGAAGTACCCGCCGGCAAAACCAAGCTCCATATTTTACGTGTAGACCAGGCGGAAATGGCCGTAAAGAAAGAGGCATAAAATGACTGAAGGCTGTACCGGAAGTAATGAAGATAATTACTTTTGATACAGCCTTCTTTTATCTTATAACCTTACTCTGCGTTCACAATTGCGCCTTTTGGATAGGTGATAGCGTACTTTAACTGTTTCTTCTGTTCTGTAGCCGGCGGCAGGTTTAGCTTCCAGCTAAGGATCTTTGTGTCGTTATCCAGCAGGGCATCTCCATACTCTGTTTTCGTTACCTCCATATCAGAACTGGTTTTGATCGGTAACTGGTCCTGGACGGTGATATTGATAGGTACCTGTTTGTTATTCCGTATACTGATCTCCCAGCCTTTTGAGAAAGTGGTTTTGCTAGCCATGAAGTGTTTTTTGCTTTCATCCTTTAACAGCGCCCGGTTTACGATCACCTGTTTGTCTTTGCCCAGGGAAATTTGCAGGGTATCGGAACCTGATTGCAGGTCTAACAATGTTTTGCCGATATAAGTCCCTTCATAAAAGATGCTGGCTTCCCCTTCCAGCAGGTTCAGTGATTCCCAGTCTGTAATGGCTGCAGTAAGGAAAGCGGCTTTTTCCAGTTTAGGAATGGCGTAATACTGGTAATTGGCCGGTATTTCCATTTCCTTGATACCTACATTATAGGTTTTGCCATCAGGGGGAATGGAATAGGGGGTAGGTATATCGAAAGTGACGGTAGTAGGCGTATAGGCCTCTGGGATATCAATGGCTGCGTTGAAAGATTTTACATTCGGTTTAGCCGCCAAACCAGCTACTCTTCCCTCCAATACCGGAGCAACGCTGGCAGATGCTTCGCTTGCATACCCTACAACCACTACTTCGCTCAACGCGGTTTTGGAAGGAGATAACCTCACCGTCATGTTATCATTGGCGTTGAGTTCCTTCCTGTCATATCCTATATAGGAAAATTCCAGGTTATTGATACCGGCGGGTATTTGCAGTTTATAGTTGCCGTTTGCATCTGTTACGGTACCGTAGGTTTTTCCCTTCACCTTTACAGTGGCGCCGGTGACAGGGTTTCCTTGTTCGTCCTGTACCGTACCGGTAATTTCCCTTGGCCCCATTGCAGAAGCATTCCTGCTGGCGCTATTCCGTTCTTCTATCGAGCTGTAATACCTGATATACCAGGGTTGCAATGTCGGTTTGGTACTGCCGTCGTCGGGCGAGCCGGTGCTGAGAGATAGCTTTACATCTTTCCAGTCTTCCCCGCATTGCTGGTATACGCTTGCTTTATAAAGCAGGGAAAGCGGGTTGTTGATGTCTTTCACCCGTATATCGTATAACGGGAACCAGCCAGCATTCTTAACAAGGTAGCTAACGGTTATTTTACCGGTTACAGGGCCTTTTGACTGAACATCGAGTATAATATCGCTGGTGGCGGTATTATCCTGTTTGTGTAATGCAGCAAGCTGTTGTTTATTCAGCCGGATGTCTTTGCTGATCTTTTCGATGGTTTCGTTGATCTCCAGCATCTTTGCCAGGATGTCGCTCAGGCGGGCCCGTTGGAGGTCCAGCGATTCTTTGAGGTCGGCAGCTTTTAACCCGTTAGTGCCGCTGACCGACTGGTTTTTGATCAGCATATTTTTTTCCTCCGTATATACTTCCAGGTTGCTTTGCTCTTTTTTCAGTTGCTGTTTCAGCTTTTCCTGCTGCGTTTCAAGCGCAGTGATCTCCGTACGCTTTGTTTGTTGCCGGAGGAAATTGGATTGCCTGGATACCGCGAGCAACGTAAAGTCCCCCTGTCCGTTCACCTGTATGCTTTTTTCTTCCAGGTCGGGCGACACGTCAGGGATGATCACCTGGCTGTTGCCTGCCCCCAGGTTAATATTGCCGGTACGGGTGATCTGGGCGCCTTTGGTAAATACCGTCACCTTGCTGATGGTAGTATTGATAGTCTGTTTCTTTGCCTGGGCAAAGATTAAAGCCGGTGTCAAAAATGAGAGTAACAATGACAATGTTGGTAAAAGAAATATCCGTTTCATAAGTAGCATTTTCAGTGATGATGCATGAAGTACCCCGAATTCCATAATCGAAGTTTAACGCAAAGGTTTCACGCAAAGGTTTCACGCAGAGGGGCATAAGAAGCAAAGAAGCATAAGATATTTTTTTAAGAAAATAAGAAAGCAAAGAAGAAGATTGTATTGCAATTCTACTTCTTTGCTTTCTTAATATTCCCTCTGGTCAAAAATTCTTATGCTTCTTTGCTTCTTATGCCCCTTTGCGTGAAACCTCTGCGTGAACTACCCTTTTTGAAAGGTGATCTTATCTCCGTACGCGATGTGGTATTTGTCGCAGAAGCCCCCGTTCACTTCCAGCACATATTTGGCTTTCTTGAACGATGGCAGCCCTTCTTCAGAGAGGGGAGTAGCGTATTTCTGAACGGATACGATCTCGAAATTATCGTCGATATAAATAATATCAAGGGAGATATAAGTGTTCTTCATCCAAAAAGACCTTTCTTCCATGTCAGGAAAAATGAACAACATACCCTGGTCGTCGCTCATGGACTTGCGGTACATCAATCCATCTGCTCTTTGCTCATCAGTTTGCGCTAACTGTATATCGATCTTCCGCAGCGTATCGGCGCCTGATTTTGCAATGAATGCGAGTGTTCCTTCTTTCCGGAAAGTACTGCCGTTGGACGTTTCAACCCCTGTTTCAGTGGTAGTGGCAGCAGACGACGATGTGGTGCTGTCGTTGCTGTTATTGTTTGAATTATTGCAGCTGGCGGCGTACAAACCTGCGATCAGGATACATTTCAGATGTAATTGCATAGATAGTGACAAAATTAATTATGAGCCAATTCTTCGTCCGAGAACACGAAGTCGGTATAGTCTTTAATTTCATTATACACGGTATCCCTTTCCACAGGTCTTCTTCCCGCTTGTTTAATAAGCATGGCCAGTTGGGCGGTGTTCATAGACGGCGACTGCTCTTCCGAACCAGCCATAGAATAGATCTTGGTGGTATCGTCGATGGTGCCATCCAGGTCGTTTACGCCGAAAGATAATGTCAGTTGGGCATTGTTCCTGCCCAGCATTGGCCAGTAGGCTTTCAGGTGAGGGAAGTTATCCATATATAACCGGGCTACAGCGTAGAGCTTCAGGTCTTCCACGATGGAGGTTTCAGGAATATGTGACATATCATTGCCTTTGTTCCTGAATTTCAGCGGGATAAAGGTATTGAAGCCCCCGGTTTCATCCTGCAGGTTGCGCAGGCGTTCCATATGATCTATACGATCCGCGAAGGATTCGATATGCCCGTACAGCATGGTAGCATTTGTGTGCATTCCTCTTTGGTGTGCGGCCCTATGAATGGCCAGCCAGCCTTCCGCATCCACTTTATCATGGCAGATCTTGGCCCTTACTTCCGGCGCAAAGATTTCGGCGCCACCGCCAGGCATAGATTGCAAGCCTGCTTCATTCAGGATGCGCATACCTTCTTCTATGCTTACCTTGGCTTTGCGGAACATGTAATCCAGTTCTACGGCCGTAAATCCTTTGATATGCAGATCGGGGCGGTGCGCTTTGATCTTCTTAATGAGTTCAACGAAGAAGTCCAGCTGCATTTTAGGGTGAACGCCGCCAACGATATGCACTTCCGTAACCGGTTGCCCGTCGTAGCTTTTCACGATATCCATCATCTGGTCTATGCTCAGTTCCCAGCCATCTTCACGGTTCTTGTACAAGCGGGAATACGAACAGAAATGACAGGTAAATACGCAAACGTTCGTTGGTTCAATATGGAAATTTCGATTGAAGTAGGTTTTGTCACCATGCAGTCGTTCCCTGACATGATTGGCTAAAGCGCCTAGGTAACCGATTTCACCTTTCTCAAATAAGGTGAGCCCTTCTGCGGGCGTAATTCTTTCCCGTTGGAGAATTTTCTCTGCAATGCGTTTCAGCTCCGAGTCCAGGTTTGGTTGCTGAAGGAGCACTTGAACAGCCGTGGTGTCGTTTCTCATCGTCATCTTACTTTCAATAATTTGATGGTGTTAGCCCCGTTCCTGTAAATTAACTTTACAAAATAAACACCATTTGGCTCATTTACCAAATTAAAGGTCATCCTGTTACCAGCGCCAATAGCCGATGCCGGTTTAGTGGTGATCAGCTGCCCGCTGACATTGTAGATAGATACCTGCAAGAGATCCTGCGGCACCTGGTAGAAAGTGAGCCAAACAATACCGGCAGATGGATTTGGATTCAGTAAAACCCCCTTCTCCCTTAGCTGTTGGTTAACCGGCCTGGCCACAATATTTATATTGTCAATATAAATGTTATTTTCTGAATTTGAAGTGTTTCTGAAGGCTAATTGAAACTTCCCTTTATGTGCTATAGCCGTAATATCTACTGAATCTCTCCGCCATTCCTGCGCTGTGGGCACAAATTCTGTTTGTACCGGCGTCTTCCTTGTGATCAGGTTAGCGCCCCATTTTGTATAGAGTACCTCGCCGGTTTTACGGCAATCGGTGGTCGCCAGTATTTGCAAAGTATCCCATTTATTGCCCTGTGTCGAATTCGGATCAGAATAAACGGCTGCCGCCACATCAAAGAAGAGGAAAACAGAATCGGCGTTCTGAGGATCGATCACCGGCGTAAGCAGGTCGTCTACCTGGTCGTTGGTATTATAACCCAGGTTCCTGATCAGGGCTGATGCGTTACTGTTATGTCCAACGTCCCGCACTCTTTCCCATGTAAAGCTCTTATCCGGATTATAGATATCCCAACCCGGCGGCGGGAAGCTGTCGTCTTCAAATCCCTGTTCCAGCGGTAGCAATGCCTCTGCATCATACCGGAAAAGCGAGTAGGCGGTATCGTTACTGGCATCCTGGTCGGCCTGGCCGTTAGGCAACTGTGTGAATGCCGTCAACTGGTAACTGCCGATAGGTACATTGCCTGCGGGTAGGCTGATCACTGTATCAGAGAAGGTTTTTAGGTTGCCCGTCCATTTAACTGAAGTTAATGGTCCGTTATTCAGCCGGTAAGCGATGGTTACACTGGTAAGCGGCTGGATGCCCCTGTTGCGCAACGTCACCACAGGCGTAAATGCAGGGTCGCAGATCTTCCCGGCAGGCGCTGTTACCGATGTAAGCGAGGCATCCAGGTCCGAGAGGTTGGGAGGTACGCAACCATCTGAAGTAGCCAGTGTGCCCACCAGGTTTTCAAGGAAATATCGCATCCTGTCTACCTGTCCGTTGGTAAAGAGGTGCATGCAGGCATCATCTGTATAGTCCATGTAATTCATGAACATAATACCAGGGGCCGCAGGCGTGCATTGATCCGTTACGGGGAAAGTGGGGCATCCGAAAGTATTGGCTCCCTGCAAGGGGGTATCTTTTATTCCATCATCATCCGAGCAATCGCCGTTATCATCTCCCCATATATGTTTCAGCCCGAAGAAATGGCCGATTTCATGTGTAGTGGTGCGTCCGAGATCATATACTTTTCCTACGCTTCCCGTGGTGCCGAAGGCGGTATACTGTATCACCACCCCTTCCTGTTCTGCAGGATACCCGAATCCTTTAGGTGCGGCAATGCCCAGGTAACTGTTTGAAATGCGGGTCACCCAGATGTTAAGGTATTTGCGCGTATCCCAGGCGTTGGAGCCGCCGGTACTGTTATATTTTACATCGGGGGCGCCATTGGTAACAGAATAGCTTTGCCCCGCCGGTGTTTTTACTTTAACGATGCCATTGGTCGGCTCGCCGGAGGGAGTACGTTGGGCCAGGCAAAAGTTGATCCGGGTATTGCCAACGAGCGATTTCCAGACCGCCGGAACCTGTGAAACATCCGGGTTGGCGGCGTTATAATCCCTGTTCAATACCTCTATCTGTGAAATAACCTGTTCGGCGGTCACCGCGGCCGTATCATCCAGCACCACATGTACAACAACCGGGATAGTGACCTGCTGGGGCAGGGCATCCGCGCGTAACAGTTTACGCTGTTGCTGACCTGAAAGCAGGCGTTGTTCGGTTTCCAACACCAGTTTTTTTAAAGATGGGGTCTCTTTGATCCTGTTCTGCAGCGCTACAACGGTACCGCATTTACGTTGGGCAGTAACCGTTTTTACGCCCAGGAAAGAGATAAGTAGGATAAGTAAATAACGACGCAAAAAAGTAGATTTGATGTTGAAGATACGAGAAAAATCTGCGCATAAAAAAAGCGCCTCAAAATTTTGAGACGCTTTTCATTTCTTTATTTTACCCGATGATTAAAGGTGTTGCTGGATCTTTTTCTCTAAAACTGATTTAGGTACCGCACCTACAACTTTGTCAACCACTTTCTCTCCTTTAACGAAAAGGATGGCCGGGATGCTGGTGATACCGTAGTTTATAGAAAGCTGAGGATTCTGATCAACGTTTACTTTACCAACGTTTACTTTACCTGCGTAATCTTTAGAGAGATCTTCAATTACTGGTCCGATTGCGCGACAAGGACCACACCACTCTGCCCAGAAGTCTACAATTGATAATTTATCGGATTTGAGTACTTCCGTTTCAAAGTTCGAGTCAGTGAATTCTAAAGCCATATACTGTTATTTAATGTTATTATAATGATTGTTTTTGATTTTCCCTTACCAGATCAATAAGTGATCCGGATGCAAATTACTGCATTTTTGGCATCTTACTTATTGTTTAAATCTATATACACATCAATATCCGGCTGTTTATGCAGGAAACCCGCCAACTCGTCATTCATTTCAATATTCTTATTGAAAGTATGTAGCTTAGCCTGCATTTGTAAGTCTCTGTCTGTCAATGTTAAATGCAGGGTTGTAGTACCCGGGTACCTGTTCACATTCTCAACCAGGAAATCAACCGTTTCCCTGGTAATGAACTGTGGCATAGTGTTCAGATAGATCTGTTTCGTATGCGTTTTCTTCACTTCCTGCAGCAATTGTATACTGTTCACCTTGAACTCGTATTCATTGTCGTTAAAGCGCTTCGATTTAAACCCGCCGTTAATGAACAGGCATAACCCAGGCTTCAGGTATGGGCCAAAACGGATAAAGTCTTCGCTCCACAAAGCAAACTCGAACTTCCCTGTGTAATCTTCTATGGTCATTACCCCAAACTGGCGGTTATTCCTGGAGATCCTTTCCTGCGCGCTGGTGATATATACGGCCAGCCTGAAGTTGCGTTCCCTGGCCCGGCCGCCGGTAGAGCCCGGGGTCGATATTTCAGCCTGGTAATCCAGCAGCTCCTGGATGGTGTTCATCTGGTAATGCTTCAGTTCAAACCGGTAATCATCCAGCGGATGCCCCGAAATATAGATACCCGTGATATCGCGTTCGTTGTTCAGTTTCATGATCAACGGCCATGGATCGCAGTTCGGGATCTTTGGCGGTTCCACATCCGGCATATCTTCATCTCCAAACAAACTGCCCATAGCTGAGGCGCCGCCGGCAGAAACCTGCTGGCCGAACTTCACTATCTTATCGAGCCCTGTCATCTGCTCAGTTTCCGGCTTATGGAAATACTGGGCGCGGTGCAGTTCAGGGAAGCAGTCGAAAGCTCCCGACATTACCAGGGCCTCCAGCGATTTTTTGTTTACCGCACGTTGATTGACCCGTTTAATGAAATTGAAGACGGAAGTAAATGGTCCTTCTTTCTTCCTTTCTTCCAATAAATTCTCAATAGCCGCTTCACCAACGCCTTTCAGACCGCCCAGGCCAAAACGGATCTGGCCTTGCTTGTTCACCGCGAAGCCTTTGAACGACTCGTTCACATCTGGCGGCAATACGTCGATGCCCATACGCTTACACTCTTCCATGAAGAAGGTGATCTTTTCTATGTTGCTGGCGCAGTTCAGTACGGACGCCATGTATTCGGCCGGGTAGTGGGCTTTCAGGTAAGCAGTCTGGTACGCCACAAATGCGTAACAGGTAGAGTGGGATTTGTTGAAGGCGTAGGATGCAAACGCTTCCCAGTCGGTCCATACTTTTTCGCAGATCTTAGGATCATGTCCCCGTTCTGCGCAACCCTGCATGAACTGTTCCTTCATCTTATTCAGTACCGCGATCTGCTTTTTACCCATCGCTTTACGCAGTACGTCGGCATCTCCTTTGGAGAAGCCGGCCAGTTTCTGGCTGAGCAACATCACCTGCTCCTGGTATACCGTGATACCATAGGTATCGTTCAGGTATTCCTCCATTTCCGCGATATCGTATTGCACCGGTTCCAAACCGTGCTTACGCCGGATGAACGAAGGGATATACTCCAGCGGCCCCGGACGATACAGGGCGTTCATAGCAATAAGATCCTCGAACCTGTCGGGCTTCAGCTCCCGCAGGTACTTTTGCATTCCGGGCGACTCGAACTGGAACGTAGCATTGGTTTCACCCCTTTGGTACAGTTCATATGTTTTCGCATCATCCAGCGGTATATAATCTATTTCGATATCAACGCCGTGGTTCTGGCGGATCATTTCAAGGGCGCCCTTAATAATGGTAAGGGTTTTCAGGCCCAGGAAGTCCATCTTGATTACGCCGGCCGACTCAATAATACTTCCTTCAAACTGGGTGACCAGCAGGTCGGAGTCTTTGGCGGTAGAAACGGGTATCAGGTCGTAGAGGTCCTGCGGGGCAATGATGATACCTGCGGCGTGTATACCGGTGTTCCTTACAGAACCTTCCAGTACGCAGGCTTCTCTCAATACTTCTCCCTGCAGGTCATCGCCTTTGATCAGTTCTCTCAGGCGTTTTACATTTTCTATATCTTCTCCTGCCAATCCTTCTTTATCTGCCAGGCTTTTTTCTCCTTCCAGCGGGGCGTTGAAGATCCTGTCGAGCTGTATGCCCGGTTTATCCGGCACCAGTTTCGCGAGGCTGTTCGATTCCTGCAGCGGGAGGTCCATTACCCTGGCTACGTCTTTGATACTCATTTTGGCGGCCATGGTACCGTAGGTGATGATCTGTGCTACCTGGTTCTTACCATATTTCTGTACTACGTAATCTATCACTTTCTGACGGCCTTCATCATCGAAGTCCGTATCAATATCGGGCATGCTCTTACGTTCCGGGTTAAGGAAACGCTCAAACAGGAGGTTGTACTTGATCGGGTCTATATTGGTGATGCCAATACAATAAGCAACTGCCGAACCGGCGGCCGATCCGCGGCCCGGGCCTATGAATACGCCAAGATCGCGTCCTGCCTTGATGAAGTCGGCCACAATGAGGAAGTAGCCGGCAAATCCCATGTTTTCGATCACCTGGAGTTCGAAGTTGAGCCGCTCTTCAATATCGGCGGTCATTTCCGCGTAACGCTTATGGGCTCCTTCAAAGGTGAGGTGTCTTAAATACTGATCCTGAGTGAGGAATTCTTTTGGAATAGGGAAGTTAGGGAGAAGGATGTCCCTTTTCAGGTCCAGCAACTGCACCTTGTCAACGATTTCGTTCGTATTGTCGATAGCTTGCGGAAGATCATGGAACAATTGCGTCATTTCTTCCGTGGTCTTGAAATAGAACTGGTCGTTATAGAAAGCGAACCTCCGGTTCTTCATGGAAGATTCGTCGTCCGAAAATTCTTTATTGGTAGGAGTGCTCTTCTTTTCGCCGGTGTTGATACAGAGCAGGATGTCGTGTGCATTGGCATCCGATTGGTCGACGTAGTGAGAGTCGTTGGATGCGATCACTTTTACATTATATTTCTCTGCAAACCTTAACAGTACGACGTTTACCTGGTCCTGTTCCGGGATCCCGTGGCGTTGCAGTTCCACGTAAAAATCTTCCCCGAAAATATCCAGCCACCAGCGGAATTCTTTTTCACCTGCTTCTTCACCGTGTTTCAGGATGGTTTTGGGAACCGAAGCGCCCAGGCAGCAGGTGGTAGCGATCAGGCCTTTATGGTACTGAAGTACCAGCTCCTTATCGATACGGGGATATTTACCGTATAATCCTTCTATATACCCAAGAGAACAAAGTTTGATGAGATTACGGTATCCTTCATCGTCTTTCGCCAGCAGTACCTGGTGGTAACGGATATCTTTCTCATCGCGGGTGAAGGTGCGTTTATGCCTGTTTTCCACTACATAGAATTCACATCCTACAATAGGCTTTACTTTCAGACGTTTATCTTTCGGATCGGCAGGATTCAGTTTGTTGTTGTACGCTTCCGCCACAAACTGGAACGCGCCAAACATATTCCCGTGATCGGTGATAGCCAGGGCAGGTTGATTGGAGGCCATCGCTTTTTTGTAGAGCGATTTGATATCGGCAGCCCCGTCGAGTAAAGAGAATTGGGTGTGAACGTGTAAGTGAGAAAATATCATCGGCTAATCTGTTTCGTCAAGCGACAAAAGTAGGGGTTTATTTTCGATTTTGAATGAATGTAAATAGATGCCTTGCGTTATGTTGATAAATTTCAACTGATTAAAAATCAAAAGTTTGATAAATGACATGTATTTTAGCGAAAATTTTGCCAGACCGCTTATGATCAGAGTAAAGGGACATCTTGTGAAGTTATCGATATGTGCACTGTCACTTAGCTCTTGCGCTTCACTGAAGAAAACCACATCCGGTAAGAAAAACAATACGCCTTCAACTACCGTATCCACTCAGCAAAAACGGGTGGAATTTATTGATGGTATCTCTACCCATCATTCCCGTACCAATACTTCGAAGCCTGTTGAGAAGCGGGATATTTCCATCAGCAGGAACATCACCAGGAACAGCGCTAACCTGGAAGCTGCGCAAAGCTGGCAGTTCAAATATGCGCAACTGCTGGATGTAGCCGTCGAAGATATATCTAACCAGCGCCTCTATAATTTTATTGAGGAATGGTGGGGAACTCCTTATCGTTTGGGCGGCAAAACAAAATCCGGTATCGATTGCTCAGGGTTTGTAAATACCCTGATGAACACCGTGTACCAGTTAGGTTTAAGCGGTAATTCGGCCGACCTGTACACACAGGTAAAAAGAAAAAGCATAAAAGAGCTCCAGGAAGGAGACCTGGTATTTTTCAAAATACATCATCGCCGTATCTCCCATGTTGGCATCTACCTGGAGAATGATAAATTCGTACATGCTTCCACCAGTGCAGGCGTTATTATCAGTGACCTGAACGAGCCTTACTGGAAGAAATATTTCGCAGGAGGAGGCAGGCTTTAACCCCTATTATACATTTGTTTTATTGTTAATTTTATCCGATTTTTACCGTTTTAACATTAGCTCTGCTCGGACCTATCATGGAATTTGCTCCCATTGTATTATTTGTATACAACAGGCCTGAGTTGACCCTCAGTACGCTGGAACATCTCAGTCAGAATAAAGAAGCGGAAGAAAGTACTTTGTATGTCTATTGCGATGGACCCAAAGCCGGCGCCACACCCGAACAACGGGCCCAGGTAGACAAAGTGCGTGAAATAGTAAGAAGCCGGAAATGGTGCAAGGAAGTAATTGTGCTGGCTGCAGAAAAGAATAAAGGACTGGCCACTGCGGTTATAGATGGCGTAACAGAGGTGATTGCCAAACATGGCCGTGTGATCGTGCTGGAGGATGACCTCACTGTTTCCCCATATTTCCTCCGTTTTATGAATGATGGATTAGAGAAATATGTCAACGAAGAAAAAGTGATGGCCGTACATGGTTATTTATATCCTGCTCCCTTACCCGCCAGCCAGACAGCCTCCACTTTCCTGATCCATGATCCGGGAAGCCTGGGCTGGGGCACCTGGGCAAGGGCCTGGAATAAATTTGAACCGGATACCGAAAAGGTGATCGCACAGATAAAGGAAAAAAAACTGAAGAGGGCCTTCGATTTCTGGGGCGCTTACCCTTTTTTCAGGATGCTGCATCAGCATAAGAACGGGAAGGTCAGCTCCTGGGCTATCAGGTGGAGAGGTACCGCCTATATTCACGATATGCTTACCCTCTACCCGGTAAAATCGCTGGTACGCCACGATGGAAACGTTGCTGCCGCCACTCACCATTTCAAGGAAGAAGACTGGCTGTACACAGAGATCTACCAGCATCCCGTACCGGTAGAAGATATTCCCGTAACAAATAACCTGGCCATGGAAAAAGTGTTTGCCAGGTTTTTACGGTACCATGCCGGGATGACCATCCCTGCAAAGATCAGGAACAGACTTAAGCAATACTGGAAAAAAATCGTTGGATCATGATCAAACTGCTCCGGAAGATATTAAAGAAAGCAAAACGGGATGTACTGTCGCCCGCGCCCTGGGATAACCTCAGGAGGCTGAAACCTCTTTCAACCTCTTTCGGGTTCGACAGGGGAACGCCTGTTGACAGGTACTACATAGAAAGCTTTCTTGAAAAGAACCGCGCTGACATAAAAGGAAGCGTACTGGAGATCGCGGAAAGCAGTTATTCCAAACATTTTGGTACCAATGTAACCAGTTTTGAAGTCCTGCATGTGCAGGAAGGCAGGCAGGTCACCATCGTGGGCGACCTAACTAACAAAGCCTCGCTGCCGGCTGATAATATTGATTGTTTTATCTGCACACAGACTTTCAATTTCATATACGATTTCAAAACAGCCATTGAAGGCGCTTACCATTTGCTGAAACCGGGCGGAGTGCTGCTGGCTACCCTGGCCGGCGCCACACAGATATCGGCCTACGATGCACAACGATGGGGCGACTACTGGCGATTTACTTCCCAATCGGCTGCCAAAGTTTTTGGTGAAGTATTTGGGGAAGATAATATAACCATTACCTCTTACGGTAATGTATTAACCTGTACAGCAATTTTGCAGGGGATGGCGGTAGAAGACCTGACAAAGGAAGAACTGGAATACCAGGACCCTGTATATCCTATCATTATTGCTGTGAGAGCTGTTAAAAGATAAATGAAATTACATGAGCCTGGCCGGAAAAATATTCAATGTTGTTCATTACGTTGCCAATAAAGTGCAGCGGCCTGCCGTGATCCTGCTGTATCACCGGGTTACGGACCTGGAGCAGGACCCGCAGGAGCTGGCCGTTTCACCTGCCAACTATGATGCGCAACTGGGCCACCTCGCCGCCGAATATAGCGTGCTGGATGCAGCCCGCTTCATGTACCATGTAAAACATAAAAAGCCCTTCCCGGAACGGTCGGTGTTCATCACATTCGACGATGGGTATGCAGACAACTACCATGAAGCATTGCCCGTTCATGCAAAACATGAATTACCCGGCCTGTTCTATATCACTACTTCCAAACTGGGAACAAGCCAGGAACTGTGGTGGGACGACCTGGAGAGGATACTGCTGGCGACCGACCCGCTGCCGCTTGCCCTGAAAGTGAATATCAACGGGCAGGCATGGGAATACCCAACAGATTCTTTTGCCGCCGCCCGCAAAACATATTTTGCTTTGCAACAGGTGCTGCGATTCAGTACCCCGGACGTTATAGATGCCGTAATGGCCCAATTGCACGACTGGGCGGGAGTGACCGCCGAAGGCCGGTCGTCTCACCGTTTAATGACCTGGGAAGAACTGAAAGTAATGAGCCAGTCGCCCTATGTAACCATCGGCTGCCATACCCACCGGCACCCGGCAGTAGGAGTGCTGAGCTACGATGAGCAGTACAAGGAAATAGCAACCTCGAAAACCCTGCTCGAACAGCACCTTCATTTGCCTATCGATCATTTTTCCTACCCGTTTGGAAGCCGGAAATTCCTGGGCGCCAAACGTTATTATAATGCCGATAGTATTAAAGCCGCCAAAGCGCTGGATTTGAAAATGGTTTGCGCCAACTACCACGGACAGGTACATACCTGGAGCAATCCCTATGCTTTGCCCCGCATCCTGGTACGGGATTGGGAGTTACCGGTATTTAAAAACAAAATGGAACAGTTCTTTAAATATTAAGCGGTGAAAGTACTTTTTATCAATAAATATGAGAACAGCGGCGGCGCAGCAATTGCGGCGCAGCGTATAGCGGAAGGACTGGCAGAATATTATCATACACATAATCATTTCCTTGCCGGCGTTCACCGGGTAAGCGGTGTAAACGTAACGTCTACACGCCCCGGCGTAGTGAGGAATGTAATTGAAAGAGGGATCAATGTACTGAGTAACCGCCTTGGCTTGCAATATCTTTACTTTCCCTTTTCGACAGGATCGATATTAAGACATACGCAATACTTCCAGCCGGATGTGATCAGCCTGCACAACATCCATGGCGGGTATTTCGATGCGGCGCTGTTACCGCGCCTCTCGGCAATTGCCCCCATCGTGTGGACCCTGCACGACATGTGGGCCATTACAGGCAATGCCGCGCATACCTTCGGGGATACCTCATGGAAAAATGCCAGGGTAGGGAAGCAGGAGCATAAGCATGCCCCCAAAATGGGTTTGCCTACCGGTAATTTCCTCATCAAACGAAAACAAAAGCTTTACAAAGCCAGCAATCTTACCATTGTATCGCCATCCGAATGGCTGTACAGGATGACAACGGAAAGCCCGCTCACCAAAGACAAACCTTTATATCATATACCCAACCCGATAGACACCAATTACTTCCAGCCGCAGGATAAACTGCAGGCCCGGCAGGAACTAGGATTGCCCGCGGATGCGGCGGTGATCACCTTTGTTTCTGAACGCCTGTTCCAGAGCGAGTTCAAAGGAGGGAAAGACCTGCTAACCATCCTGCAATTGATCGACGAGCAGCTCGATAGCACCGTACACCTGCTGATGATAGGAAGGGACGAGTTGCCCGTTTCTTTTAAACACCTGCAACCGGTTTACACGGGATATGTGAAGGATACTGTAAAAATGATGAAGTGTTACAGCGCCAGCGATATTTTCTTTTATCCTACCCGGGCCGATAACCTGCCTAACGTGTTGATAGAAGCCGGAAGCTGCGAAACTGCCTGTATCACTTTTGACGTGGGAGGATGTAAGGAAATTGTGCTGGACCAGCAGACGGGGTATGTGATCGCACCCGGTGACCATAAACAATTTGCCCGGCAAACCTTATCATTGCTGCGGAACCCGGCGCTTTGCGAGCAGTTCGGCAAAGCAGCCCGTGCGCATGTCATCAGGCATTTTGGTATGCCGGTGGTAGCACAACAGTATTACGAATTGTTTCAATCAGTCATTCAACCTAAAAACAACTGATCTGTGTCTCATTCTGCCAATCCGGTGGTCAGCATTATTACAGTATGCTACAACGCCGGGAAATATATTGAAGCAACAATTAAAAGCGTACTGGCGCAAACCTACCCGCATATCGAGTATGTGATCGTAGATGGCGCGTCTAAAGATAATACCCTGGAAGTGATTGCACCTTACCGGTCAAAGATCCATACACTGATCTCCGAAAAGGATAAAGGCCTGTACGACGCTATGAACAAAGGCATGAAAGCTGCAACCGGCGAATACCTCCTGTTCCTGAATGCAGATGATGTACTGGCAGATGAAAATGTGATCAGCAACATGATGCAAACCTGTCATAATGCCGATGTATACTATGGAGAAGCGATGTTTATGGATGAAGAAGGAAAAGACATCGGGTTAAGGTCTGAACAAACCCCTCATAAAGTTCCTGAGCAACTTACCTGGAAAAGCCTGAAATATGGTATGGTGGTTTCGCACCAGGCTTTTATTGTAAGAAGAAGCCTGAGTCCTTTATATGACCTGCAATACAAAGTATGCGCGGATATCGACTGGATGATCAGGTGCCTTAAAAATGCGGAAGATATCTGCAATACGCACATCGTAGTAGCGCGTTTCAGGGTGGGCGGCACCTCCAAACAACGCCAGCAACTGGCATGGAAGGAGCGGTACAGGATATTGAGCCATTTTTACGGGCACTTGCCGAACTTCATGCATCACCTGTTTATCGGCATGCGCTACTTCTTCTCCAAGCGATACTAGTTTCACGCGGAGTTTCACGCAAAGATTCTGTGTTTAAAACCAAATAATATTTAACTTAGTAGTCTATAAGGCAACCTAAGTTAGCCTGTTTAGAGAGTTGTACTTGTACAGCTCTCTAATTTTTTATAGTATAGTTTATCGTAGGGAACTTGCTTTTTAAAGATAATAAAGGTCATCTCCAACAATTTCCTTTGTATAGCAGCAATAGCTTTCTTTTTTATACCATGTCTTGCAACTAGTTTATTAAATATATCTTTAAAGTGATCATCACTTCTGATAACGGATAAAGCGGGTAGGTAAAAGGCCTTTCGT
>NZ_FNRL01000022.1 GCF_900107795.1 Chitinophaga terrae (ex Kim and Jung 2007) | reverse complement strand
GCCGGAGTCCAGGTGAAGGTAGGAGGTGTCACGTCCTGCACGGTCACATTCTGCACAAACGTAGCCGAATTCCCGCATTGGTCCTTCGCCGTCCAGGTAATAGTGTAGGTGTACTTATTTGGGCATTGCGGATCTTTTACCGGCGTAGATTCAACAGATGTAAGATCAACAGACCCCAGTGCAGGACAATTGTCTACTGCGATCGGTTTAGCTTTATCAGGAGTAAATGTCTTGTCGCAATCTACTGTCGTATCCTTCTGCGGCGTATAAGTAAATGTTGGAGCTGTATTATCTACAACATGTACGTTCATGCTTGTTGAAACAGCGTTGCCGCATGCATCTTTGGCTGTCCAGGTAATAGTATAATTATAGGTTCCCTTACAGGCAGGATTAGGATACACTGGTGTTGTGGAAGTAGGGGCGCCTACTGTTACAGCTGAACAATCGTCTGTGGCTATTGGCTTAGGCACAGCAGTATTGGCAAATGCTTTTTCACAGCTAACGGTGGTATCCGCAGACGGAGTGTAAGTGAATACCGGTGCTTTGGTATCTTTTACAGTTACTGTCTGAGTTGCAGTAGCAGTACTGCCGCACTGGTCTTTAACCGTCCAGGTACGTTTAATCACTTGCGTACATGCGTCTGGGTTGGTTGTGGCGTCTGTAGTACCGGTGATAGTGGCGTTGTATCCTACAATTGTTGGCGTTCCAAAATTGGTAGTATAGTCTGTACCTTTTTTACATTCAACAGTAACGTCGACAGGCACGGTAACTTTCAGTGTCGTGGTGTTTATCCTGATAGTCACTTCATTGCTGGTAGAAGTACATGTACCGGAGGTAATGATCAGGCGGTACTTGTCTACGGTATTTGTGGTCGCGAGTTTGGGCGGAGCATAGGTATTGGAGTTGGTTCCAACATTCGTCCATAGGCCGCCGTTGCTGCTTCTCTGCCATTGATAAGTGTAGGTGCCGCTCCCGCCTGCCAGTGGGCCTTTGATCGTTAGCAGAGCCGGAATATCCGAGATTTTACAAAGTATCTGGTCAGCAAGGATAGTATTGCCGGTGATCGCTGCCTGGTTCACAACATTAATTACAGTGTCATGAGTGCAATCAGTTTTGCCGTTATTTACGACAGTCCATCTTACCTGTACCGTTGAACCGGCAGGAACGCCGTTGATAGTGGTGCTCGGCGCAGTTGGATCAGCTATCGTGATGGCCGGGTTAGGAGTGACCAGCGACCAGGTACCGCTTTCGGTTGCCTTCAGCGTAGCGTTCAGGTTAAATGTACCGTTTGCGCACTGTGTAGGAGGAGTGGTAACTTTCGGAACCGGGATTTCGTATACATTAATATTATAGGAGTCGGAAGTCGTACATTTTCCGTTGACGACGGTCACCTTGTAGGTGTTTACACCAATGGTCTTTGGGATATCGGTAAGATTAATGGTTTTAGGCGTACCGGTACCTACAGGAGACCAGGTGATATCAAATTTGCTGTTGCTGGGTTGGATAGCCAACGCGATGGAGGAGCCTGCACAAATGTCGTTAGGTCCGCCGGTGATGGTGACCTTAGGCATGGTATCTACCACGATGGTTCCGAATCCGGAATCCACACACTGGCGTGGTGCTCCTGTAACAGGGTCTTTACCGTAATCCGCTATTCCCAAAGCCCAATAGGTAGAAGTAGTATCGGGAGTTACGGTAAGAGAGGGCCCGACGACGACGGGATTCACTCTCCATTGGTATTTCGTATAGCCTCCCGTGGCCGTCAGTATCACCTGCTCGCCTTTACATACCCGGCCGGTAGATACCGTTACTTTTGGTTTAGGAAGGATGGTTATCTTAGTGTATTCCGAAGGAGCCGCACAGTTGCTTGCGTTGTTCTTTTCGAGAATATTTACACGGTAATAAATGACAACGGGCTTATCGGGATCTCCGACAAGCGCGCCTTCTTTAAATACCAGGGTGTTCGTCTGGCTGCCTGTTCTTAGTGTAAGAGAGTCAGTTAATGGAAACCAGGTAGTGCTGTTATAACTGTATTCCCATTGGTATTGAGGGTTTTTAAAGTAATCCTTTTCGGGGTAATAAACACCGTTATCCCAACCATCGGGGGCATATATTGCTTTGATGGTTACCGGGGCGCCTTCACACAATGCCGCTTCTTTTAACTCAGGTTTGGTTGAACCATCGATAAATGAGTAAATATATGGACTACAGTATTGAAAAGAGATGTCATCGATCGCGATATCATTACCACAATCTCCATATCGATCGTTCACAATGGCGAGCGTTACTTTTGTTACACCGCCCGGAGTTTTGAATCCGCCTCCATATTGCTGCCATTCAGGTCCATCAAGGTTCATGGATACATCATAGGTTTTAAACCTGGCCAGGGTATCCGGTGTCGCTTTGCTTTCATCGATGATAAGGAAGGTTACGCCGGCATAATGGTAACCGTCACTGTTTCCATCCGCACAGGTAGAATTGAATACCTGAAGGCCGTTCAGGTTCAGGAACCAGGCGCTGAAATTATAGGAAGAACCCGGACACACCGGTACATCTTTCTTTACAAAGAATGTTTTTTTCGCGATCGCAGAATTGGCGATCAACATTCCGCCTGCTTTTTTAGGGTCGCCACCATTGCCGGTGTGGTCGGTGCTGTAAACCCATTCGGTACGGATCTGGCTATTCCAGAATACACAATAACTATTGTCTTTGAAGTCGCTGGTCGGGTGCTGAACATAATTGTAACCACCAGTGTTGGCGCCAGTTGAAGCAGGGACGTAAGGATCGGAGACGCTTTTGGTATCTGTAATATTGAAAGTACCAAAATTGTATGTAAAATCGTTCGCCCCGGTAGAGTTACCGAGGCATGGAAGAACAGAGCAATCCTTTACATATATGGTCCGGGTAATACTGCTGCTGGAGCCGTCATCTTTATAGACAATGGCAGTAAAAGTATAGGTTCCGGTGCTTTTGAACTTAATGGTTAAAGCGTTGACATTATAACTTGGATCGGGTTTCTGACCCGTTAGTTTGTTAATGTCCGGGTCTGAATTGTATAATATTTCATAATCGCCTCCTGTAATAGTCCAGTCAGCTTTTCTTGCCCAGCCCCGGTTTTTCCAGTAAAAGGCGTTGATAGATGCAAAGCTGTTCAGGCAGGCTGAATCCGGTAGGTTCATGAATATTTGGCCATCTACTCCATTTAATGCCACGGCCTCTTTACTTGGGAAGAAAGTACAACCCAGTAATAGGCATAGAATGGTTAAAAGTCTTTTCATAGGTGCAAACAGTTAAGTGAAAAAAGTATCAGGTCTGACTAACCGAAGGGGTCAGACGAGCCAGTTCCACAACTCTTTACATTGGTTAAATTCGCCTTTTAATAAAGGCTGGTACCGGTTGGCAGGTGTGTAAAATGGTTTCATAGGCTTCTGGTATTTAATACATGGTATGGTTAAAATATATGAAATATTTGAGATTAAAATTATGGATAATATGGCAATTTTAAAAGAGTGAAAATTTTATTAATATGTATAGGTACCAGATAAGTTTATGATTAATCTGATCGAAAATTGATTGTCAATCCCTTAAGAAGGGGTAAAAAAATATTAAAAAGTTATCCACATTTCGTGTTGGCTGATATTTATTTGCGGAGGACTGTGCTTTATTAAATAATTTCCCTACCTTTGCAGACCAAATTTGATGTAAGATGCCCAAAGTAAAGACTCATTCCCGTGCCAAGAAAACATTCAAGGTGGGTGGGAACGGACAGATTAAGCGGTTCATGGCCTTCAAAAGCCACTTACTGACCAAAAAATCTACGAAAAGAAAACGTAGCTTAAGAGGTAGTACACTGGTTCATGAAGCAAATCTTAACCTCGTTAAGAGAATGCTCGGAATGCGCTAGTCATCTGTCATTGTAAATCGAATTTTATAACCTGAGAAAAAAACAAAACAATGCCTCGTTCAGTTAACGCCGTAGCTTCAAGAGCCCGCAGAAAAAGGATCTTAAAGCAAGCCAAAGGCTTTTACGGTAAAAGAAAGAATGTTTACACCGTAGCGAAGAACGTCCTGGAAAAAGGACTCACTTACAGCTACGTAGGTCGTAAACTGAAGAAAAGAAACTATCGTCAGCTGTGGATCGCTCGTATCAACGCTGCAGTAAGAGCAGAAGGTCTGACTTACTCCGTATTCATGAACAAATTAGCTAGCAAAAACATTGATCTGAACAGAAAGGTGTTGGCTGATTTAGCAATGAACGAACCAGAAACCTTTAAAGCCCTGGTAGCTTCAGTAAAG
This sequence comes from Chitinophaga terrae (ex Kim and Jung 2007), assembly GCF_900107795.1. GTDB lineage: Bacteria > Bacteroidota > Bacteroidia > Chitinophagales > Chitinophagaceae > Chitinophaga > Chitinophaga terrae. The sequence continues at coordinate 107,816 of NZ_FNRL01000022.1, read as the reverse complement.
TAAGATTTACCTGATTGTAAATACCCGGTAGCTGGCATCCCAAAAGATGTCAGCTATTTTGTTTTTAGGAAAGATCCCGAAAACAGCCGACCCGCTTCCACTCATCGACGCATAGATCGCCCCATTACCATACATTTTCTCCTTTATATCCCTTATCGCCGGGTACTGCGCAAATACCGGCTCCTCGAAATCATTGCTCATCAAATGTTTCCAGTCTTCTACCGGCTTCCGGATAACTGAAGGCAAAGACTGCGCTGGTACCTGGGGCGCCAGCTGCCTGAACGCCCAACCGGTATTGACATGAATACCCGGGTGAACCAGCAAAAATGAATAACCTGAAAGGTCGAGGTCTACCGGCGTCATTATCTCTCCCCGGCCAGTCGCAAAGCATGGCTTGTTGGGGATAAAAAATGCGCAATCGCTTCCCAGCTGCGCCGCATAGTCTATCAGCCTGGCCTCATCGAGGTTCAGCTGGTACCTGGTATTTAATAAACGCAGCATAAACGCGGCATCTGCGGAGCCGCCGCCTAAACCGGCGCCAATTGGTATATGTTTGTGTAAATGAATATTAACCGGCGGCAGGGTAGGGTAGTCGGCCAGTAAGAGTTGGTAAGCGCGTAAACAGAGGTTATCCGCCGCCTCTCCCGGTACAGCTATCCCGCTGCTTTCGAAATGTACCTGCTTGCTGCTTATTACCTCCAGGGCGTCGGTAACCGGTAATGGGTAGAAAATGGTTTCAAGGTCATGGAACCCATCTTCCCGCTTACGGATAATATGCAAGCCCAGGTTTATTTTACAGTTTGGAAATACGATCATAGTAACGCCTGCTCCCTATAGCAATACCGGCAGCATCGAAAAGAATGAATAAAAAAGAAATTACCTGTTTTTCCGGCTGTTTATTTCATCACGGATGGCGATAGCCCGGATATAATCCTCCTGTTCCAGTACCTCCTGCAATAAGGTATTAAGATCTTCCAGGTTAAGACTTTTCAGGTCGTCATCTGCTCCCTTTTCATGCTCAGAGATCACAGGGGCTGCAGCTTTTGGTTTTTTACCTGCCGGATCATCCAGCAGGATACCGGCACTGTTGAGAATATTTTCGAATGTATAAATGGGGCAGCCAAAACGCACTGCGAGCGCTAATGCATCCGAAGTTCTGGAATCAATTTCAATGGTTTCCTCGTTATTGGAACAGATAAGCTTAGAATAAAAGATGCCCTCCTGCAGATTGCTGATGATCACTTCCTGCAGCTCTATATTGAAAGCATTCATGAAGTTTTTCATCAAATCATGCGTAAGGGGTCTGCTGGGTTGCATTTTCTCCAACGCCACTGCAATTGCCTGGGCTTCAAAACCGCCAATTACAATGGGTAAACGCCTTAACCCATTTACTTCACCTAAAACCACCGCATACGAATGTGTTTGGGTTATGCTGTGTGATAAAGCAACTATTTCCAGTTCTATTTTTCTCATATCTGTCTTGCGTTGTCGCTGAATAGTTTGTAAGACCGTGAAGTTAGAAAAATATTCCTTATCTAAAAAAAATCTAATTAAATTTCAGCATAGGATTTGCGGAAAATTATATACCGCAAATCCTATATCTGTCTGGTCTCTTACTGTTGTTTATATTTCTTCACAGCTTCGGTCAGCTTAGGAACTACTTCAAAAGCATCTCCAACTATCCCGTAATCAGCTGCTTTAAAGAACGGCGCTTCCGGATCTTTGTTGATCACTACGATCACCTTGCTTCCATTTACCCCGGCCAGGTGCTGAATAGCCCCGGAAATACCAATAGCAATATACAGGTTCGGACGAACTGTCAGCCCTGTCTGGCCTACGTGCTCATGATGCGGCCGCCAGCCGGCGTCTGCAACCGGGCGGGAACTTGCTGTTGCCGCTCCCAACGCTTTAGCCAGGTCTTCCAGTATACCCCAATTTTCAGGCCCTTTCAGTCCACGGCCTCCACTCACAATGATCTCCGCCTCTGTTAACGGCACATCGCCGCTGACAGTTTCTGTACGTACGACCTTTACTTTAAAATCCGCATCACTGATAGCCGGTGAAAATGCTTCCACAGCGGCAGTACCACCCGAAGGGCTCAACGCAAAGGTATTAGGTATGATAGCAATGATCTTGATCTCCGACGTGATATTTACATTAGCAAATGCCTTACCTGAAAAAACATTCTTCTTCACTACAAACCCGTTGCTGGTGTCGGGATAGGAAATAGCTCCCGAAACCAAACCCGCCTTCAGCCTGGCGCTTACCCTTGGTGCAATGGCCTTGCCGTCAAAATTCTGCGGGAAGATGATCACCTTGCTGCCTTCTTTCCCGGCGGCTTCTGCAATGATCTTTGCAAACACTGTACTTTCAACTTCGTGTAGCCTTGCATCCGCAGCATGTAACACTTTTTTCGCCCCATAATTCCCCAATGTTTCCAGTTCTGCCGTTTCTACAGGCCCTAAAACCAGGGCTGTTGCCGTTGTGCCCAACTGTTCGGCAACTTTTGCACCGTATTGTACAGCTTCTAACGCCGCTTTCTTTATTTTACCTTGCGCCTGATCGGCAAATATTAAGATAGACATGGATTCAAATAATTTGTTGTTCAGAAAATCAGTTCCAATTAGATAACCTTTGCTTCTTCATGCAGTAATTTCACCAGCTCTTCTACGTTGTCCGGGCTGATCAGCTTAACGCCTGCCTTTGCCGGCGGCAGTTCAAAGCTGACAACGCTGGTCAGCGTGTCTACAGCTGCTGGTTCAACAACGGTCAAAGGTTTGGTCCTGGCGGCCATAATCCCGCGCATATTCGGGATACGGGCTTCTGCCATTCCTTTCTGACAAGAAACCACTACTGGCAGCGATACCTCGCAGATCTCTTCTCCTCCTTCTATCTCCCTGTTAATGGTAGCTACAGTGCCTTTCAGATCAAATTTGGCGGCAATGGAAACAAAGGGAAGTTCCAGCAACTCCGCCACCATACCGCCTATTACCGAGCCGTTGTAATCAATGGTTTCCTTACCGGTAAAGATGATGTCGTATTGTTTGTCCCTGGCAAATGCCGCTATTTGTGAGGCCACATAGAAACTATCTGTACTTTCCGCGTTGATCCGGAATGATTCATCTCCGCCCAAAGCCAATGCCTTACGGATAATCGGATCACAATCTGCTCCTCCCACCGTAACCAGGTGCACGTCTGCTCCAATGGTCTCTTTCAACTCCAACGCCCTGACCAGCGCATACCATTCATCGTACGGGTTGATAATAAACTGTACGCCAGCCTCATTGAATTTCGTGTTGTTGTCCGTGAAAGCTATTTTTGCAGTCGTGTCCGGTGTTTTACTGATACATACTAAAATCTTCATGGCCTAAAACTGTTTTGGTTTAAAAATGCGGTATGAGCAAATATATTTAATTAATATATGCTAACCGCAGCAGCAAAAATGATTTTGGTCAGGTTTAACGATATAACTTCGTGATATATAATATTAATGATTAATAAATATTTGCATGGATAGGATAGCTCAGATTAAGCAACTGCTACTCGCCACACCCAACGATAGTTTTCTGAAACATGCGCTGGCGCTGGAGTATATAAGCCTGGGAGATGATGCAACCGCTCAACAGTTGTTCGAGGAACTGCTGGCCCATGAACCGGGATATGTAGGTTCATATTACCAGTTAGGAAAGCTTTTTGAAAGGAAAGGAGATCAGGCTGCCGCTATCCGGACCTACGAGAAAGGAATGGAAATGGCCAAAGCAGCAGGAGAAAGACATGCATTGAACGAACTAAGATCGGCCTACGAAGAACTAGTATATTAATCATTTCATCTGACAGGAATGCCTCATCAACTACTTACTAATTTTACTTCCTATATTCAGGGCCAGCAATTGTTTGATCCCTCTCAAAAGGTGTTGCTCGCCGTCAGCGGAGGAGTAGACTCTGTTGTAATGGCCACGCTTTTCAAACAGGCAGGGTTCAATGCGGCCATTGCCCATTGCAATTTCCAGCTGAGAGGAGAGGAGTCGCTGCGCGACGAAGCCTTTGTCCGCGCGCTTGCTGCGCAGCTGTCATTACCCTTTTTCCAGGTAAGTTTCAACACAACCGGGTATGCCGAAACGCACCAGGTGACTATCCAGGTTGCGGCCCGCGAACTGCGTTACGAATGGCTGGAGGCGATCCGTAACCAGGAAGGATATCATTATATTGCAACCGCCCATCACATGCAGGACAGCGTGGAAACTGCCCTGATGAACTTTGCAAAAGGCACCGGGATCGCAGGCTTGCATGGGATTTTGCCCAAACAGGAGAAGGTCATCAGGCCCCTGTTGTTTGCCGAAAAAGATACGCTGATCGCTTTTGCTGCCTGGAAAAATATCCAGTTTGTAGAAGATAGTTCGAATACAACGGATAAGTATACACGTAATTTTTTCAGACGCCAGGTAATACCCCGCATCCAGGAAGTTTTCCCCGCGGCCGTAAAAAATATGGCGGCAACAACCGAACGTATCAGGGAAGCGGAATACCTGTACCAGGAAGCTGTTGAAAGAAAAAAGAAACAATTGCTGGTACAGAACGGGAATACCTGGATGGTTCCTGTTCGCAAGCTACAGCATATAAAGCCGCTGTCAACAATTGCCTGGGAGATTTTCAGGCATTATGGCTGCTCGGCTGCCCAGACACAACAGGTATTGCTGTTGTTGGGAAGCGAATCGGGGCGCTATGTAGAAACCAGCACCCACCGCATCATCCGCAACCGGAACTGGCTGCTCATCACACCCCTGGCCGATATAGCGGCGCCTTTGCAGGTCATAGATGCTGAACAGCAGCATGTTCATTTTGCAGGCGGACAACTGCATATCCGCCAGGAAAAACGCGATCCCCATCTTCCTATACCCACTTCCCCCTTTATCGCCTGCCTCGACGCCAGCCAGGTTACTTTTCCGCTATTATTGCGCAAGTGGAAGCAGGGAGATTACCTGTACCCGCTGGGAATGCCTAAAAAGAAAAAAGTAAGCCGCCTGCTGATAGACCAGAAATTATCATTGCCTGAAAAAGAACAGGTATGGGTACTGGAATCAGCAAAAAAGATAGTCTGGGTCTTAGGTCTGAGGATCGACGATCGTGTTAAGATCACTCCCAAAACCCAGTCTGTGCTGCAGATAGAATGGAAAAAAATTAGCGGTGAGTGAGTTTGAAAAGGAACTCAGTTCCCAGCTCCGGCTGGAAAATCAACGGGAATATCAATCCAAATAATGCGCCCCACAAGTGGGCATCGTGATTGATATTTCCTCCTCCTTTCCGGGAAAGATAAGCAGAAATGATCAGGAACAGCGCTCCATACACCACTGCCGGCAAAGGCAGTGCAAAGAAAACGGAGATCGTAGCCCAGGGCTGTACGAGGATCGATGTAAACACGATGGCGGAAATAGCGCCTGATGCGCCCAGCGATACATAATCGGGATTGTTCCTGTGCTTAAAGTAAGAAGGCAGGTTGGCTACAATGATACCCAGTATATAATAGGCTATATACAATGCCTTGCTGTTGAAAAGATAGATAAACACCTGCTCAACGAAGCTTCCGAAGAAGTAAAGCGTCAGCATATTAAATATCAGGTGGCCGTAATCAGCATGTACAAAACCGGAAGTGAAGAAACGGTAAAACTGGTTGTAACGTTTCACCATATAGGGTTGCAGGCTTAACTTATATAACTGGTCCTGGTTGCTGAATGCTGAAATTGAAACCAGGCAGGTAAAGATAATAATGATCAGACTAATGGATAACGACGGCATACTGCTTGAAATTTGTTAATAGGTATAAACAACTATTGATGATGATATTTTTCCCGGTTGATCACTGTATAAGCGCGGTAAAGCTGCTCAGTCAGGATAAGCCGGACTAATTGATGCGGAAAGGTAAGGGGCGATAACGACATTTGCATTTGCGCCCTTTGCAGCACGGAAGCGTCAATTCCAAAAGCTCCGCCGATCAGGATGATCAGCTGACGGGTTCCGGCATTGGTACGCTGCTGGATGAAATCTGCAAATTGTGTTGTACTCATCATCTTTCCTCTTTCGTCTAAAGCTAACAAATAATCCGTTGGCTGCAACAGGTCAAGGATGATCTTTGCTTCCTGTTTCTTCAATTCAGGAACCGATAAACTGGCGGCTTGCTTCACAGTAGGAATAAGCTTTACATCAAAATCAACATAATGCTGCAACCGTTTCTGAAAAACAGCCATTCCATCCCTGATATACGGGTCATGTTCTTTTCCTATGCTCCAGAGTTGTATTTTCACAATAAATAATAAGTTAAACAATCCTTGTAAAAGTAAATGTAAATCAGAAGATTGAAGAAAAAATTTCGATAAATATTTGGTGGAATGAAAAAATTATCTACCTTTGCAATCCCATCAAAATACAGATGGCTCCGTAGCTCAACTGAATAGAGCATCTGACTACGGATCAGAAGGTTTCAGGTTTGAATCCTGACGGGGTCACAAAAAGGCGAAAATCTAAAAAGCCTTAAAACGAATAAAAGTCCACCAGCTAAAGTTGGTGGACTTTTTCTTTTTGCGGAGATCATTACTCCCTTTCTTTCTGAAATAAATTAATGAATGCCAGCACCCGATCTTGCTGCGTCACCTTACTTTGCAGGCTTTCTGAAAACACCTTTCCCCGTTGTAAAATAAGAATGCAGGCTAGTTTTAATCCAATGTGTCCAGCCCGGCTCACATCAGGGCATACAACAATCAGTGATCAGCCAGACAACCTTTTAATCGGGTATTAATTCCGTTACAGTAAAGCCGAAAAACGAGTCGCCTCCCATTTTGATGGTAGCTTTAACGGTACTTTAAAGATAAGACGAATTCCAATTCACGCAAATCCCCACTCCGTAGCCTTACGCACCAGCACTGCCGCATTATTGGCTTTGAATTTCTGCATCAGACTTTTCCGGTGACTCTCCACCGTCAACGGGCTGATATGCAGCCGGGTGGCAACCTGCGGAGAGGTGAGTCCCTGTATGATAAGTTCCAGCACTTCTTTTTCCCTGGCCGTCAATATCGGCTTTTCGTTCGGCCCGAAAACTTCCTGGTGGGTAAGCAATTGCTGCGCATCCTTGCTGAGATAAATGCCGCCACTGGCCACCACTTCTATCGCATTCACCATTTCCTGTATGGATACGCTTTTCAACAAGTAACCGGAAGCGCCATTATGCAACATGTTCAATATAATGCTGCGTTCGCTGAAATTGCTTAAGCCAAGTATATAGAGCTCGGGGCATAGCTTCTTGCTCTGCAAACAAATGTCGATACCGCTCATATCAGGCAGGTTTACATCCAGCAACAGCACATTTGCCGGCACTGTTTTTACCAGTTCCAGCACTTCTTTGCCCGTAGCGGCTTTCCCGGCAATGACAAGATGTTTGCGTTCACTTAACAGCGTACTCAATCCTTCCGTCACCAACGGGTGATCATCGCCGATCAGGATACGGATGGCAGTTGAAATCATGGTAGTTTGCATTCTATATTGATGATGGTACCTGTGCCGGGAAACGATCTTATTTCCAGTTGCCCGTTCAGGTGGTTTATTCTTGCTTTGATGTTGGCCAGTCCATTACCGGCGGTGATACTGCCGGCATCAAATCCCCGCCCGTCGTCTTCTACGGTAATATAAACAATGTTATCCTGCTGTGAACATTGTACCAGGATGCGGTTGGCGTTGGCATGCCTGATGGCGTTGGTAATAGCTTCCTGCACTATCCGGTAAAGCATAAGCTGGGTAGGGTAGGGAATGTCGGTGCTGATATTGAATACCTGCAGGATAATGTTAATGCCGGCATCCTTCAACGTCTGGCAATAGTCTTTCAGCGTTTCTGCAAGTCCGTACCTGGAAAGCGTTTCCGGTGTAAGGTTCCGTGCAATATGCCGCAGCTCTTTCATCGAATCGGCCAGTTGTCCGTGAAGCTTCGACCATACATCGCCCGATTCGGCGGAGAGTTTCGACAGGTGCAGGTAGATAGCAGAGAGTTTGCCGCCAAGTCCATCATGCAATTCCCTGGCCAGCCGGCTTCTTTCCTGTTCCTGCCCGTTTAGCATGGAAACATAATTTTCTATCTGTTTTTCCTGCTGCACCCTTGCCAGCTCCTGTTCCAGCAGCTGCTGTTGTTGCCTGCTTATACGCTGGCGCGTACGAAGGGTAATGAATAAAAGCAGCAGGAGCAATCCGGCGGCTGTGAGGATAAATAGATAAACCAGTTGCCGGAACCGGCTTTGCTGCAAAGCCAGTTTTTGCTCGTTGTTCTGGTTAGTCAGCTCCAATATGCTCCGCTGTTTTTCGTTCACCTGGTACCGTTGCTCCAGGTCGTTGAGGTTTAGTTTCATCTGGCGCTGATCCAGGCTGTCTTTCAACGCCACATATTGTTCCAGGTAGTTGAATGAAGCTTGCAGATGTCCTGCCTTGTTTTCCAGCTCATAGAGGTCTTTCAGCGACGATAAATGAAAATAGGCAGAATTGTCTTTCCTGGCCTGGTTGTATATCCCGGTAGCTGCTGCAATGGCTTGCGGGTATTTCTTCGCGGCTGTATATACTTTTACTTTCGCGGTTAACAGATTATAGGCATCATTCTTATCAGGATACCTGGCAATTGTATCTTCTGCCTGCCTGCATAATTGCTCCGCTTCTTTGAACGCTCCTTTTTTACTTTTGTATACCGCCATATAGGTATACAAGGCGCCCCATAATTTGCTTTGCCCAATCTGGCGCAGTTCATGGGCGGCAAGAGAAAGGTAATGCCCCGCAGATTCAAGGCTATCCAGTTGCAGGAACAACGTGCCAGCAGTAATGAATGAATAGGCCTTTGATTCCGGTTGTCCTTTCCTTACAGCAAGCGCTATATTCTTCATCAGGTAGGGGTAAGCTTTCAGTGGTTGGCCGGCGTTAATAAACTTGGATGCGATATTGTACATGCTCACAGATAGCGCGGCACTATCTTTCAGTGATTCAAAAAGCGGGATGGCTGACAGTAACATTTGCAGCTCTTTATCGGGGAATCCCTTTTTCCCCAGAACAGTCGAAAGGTTGCCTGTGGCCAGTGCATACAGCCGTTTTCCCTGGTAGCTGCTGTCTTTCCCGGTAAGGTCGCGGGCCTTTTCATAAGCGGCAGAAGCGCTGTCCAGTTCATTCCGCCGGGTATAAACTTTCCCCATTACATAACTGACCCTTGCCAACCCGTATTCATACTTTTGTTGCTGTGCAAACATATTCGCCGCCTGCGCATAACGACGGGCGCTATCCGGCTGGTTGTTTTTAAGGTAATATTCCGCCGTATCGCAGAGCCGCCGGATGCGGGCGGTGTCGGGGGCCTGGTAAGGACGGCGGGCAAAGGCAATTTCACCCGCCAGGAGTAACAACAGGAAAATAAAAATCCTCATACCCTAAATTGATAAATTTCCCTGATTTTTTTCAACCCATCCGGAAAAATCCCCTGAACAGGGTGAGGCCATCTCCCTTGTTCAGGGGAGATGAAAAGCATGGAAGGAAGGGATTGACCTGGGTTGAGAAAACGGGGATTTTTGTAGTATGAAAACACATTTCAGGTGGCTGGTCTTACCAGTATTGTTATACGCAGGCTGTTTGTTACCGGCATGCAGCAAAGATAAAAAATCAAATGTCCCGGGGGGAAGCGGCAGCGCCGACCGCATATTTTACTCGGGAAATACTGCATTTAAGATCTTAGATCTGCGTTCAGGAACAGAGAAGAGCATTATCAACAATGCGGCAGAATCACACCAGGAGCGTTATGATGTGGCGAGAGATGGCTCACAGATAGTGTTCTACTCGGAGTCGCTGACTTCCGATGATATTACTTTCACTATTTACAATGCAGATGGCGGGGTGATAAAAACATTCAGGGTTGGAAAATACGTGTCGGGCATCCCTAAATTATCGCCTGATAAATCCATGATCGCTTTTATCTGGCAACCTGCATCTACGTACCCCGACAAATATGTGGCTGTATTCAGCCGCGACGGCCGGCAGTTAAGAGCTTTCAAAGGGGTGGATGATTATGCCTGGACTTCGGACCAGCGCTTGCTCATGGTTACCTCCAATGCTTTTTATTTAAGTAGCGCAGATCTCTCCACTGCGCAGCAGCTCAGGAATTTGAATGGTTTGCCGGAAGAACCGGAACAGCTGGACATCAGCCGTAACGATAAACGGGTAGCTTTTGTCAGCGGATCGCATATCTGGATGATAAATATGGATGGATCAGGGTTGCGGCAGGTAACCAGCAGCGGGAACAGGGAATGGTATCCTGCCTGGTCGCCGGACGACAGCCGGATCTATTTCAATCTTGATTGGACAGGCAATTGCCTGGAGCTCCGCGTTATTCCCTCCGATGCGGCTCAGGTTATCAATATCGATCCCCACACCGATGGTCCCGCACCCAGGATAATGTTGAACGGGAACAGGATCTGCAGCCAGTCGCAACCCATGGCGCGGCCCTGAATATTTGCGACGTAGCAGGTGAAGAAGAAGCTGTTGTCAGGTTTGGGCAAGATAGATCAATAAGAGGATGCTTACAAGGAATATCAATGCTGTTGTAATCTTGATAAGAGTGCCGGATTGATAAAAACCGCCAGCCTCCAGTTGTTTTTTTGTTACCTGGTAACGAACAAATGCAAACAGGATCACCAAGCCGCCTAATGCTACCAATATGACGCCGATGGCATGGGAGTAGCCGGTACGGGGTACAGGTGTGGCAGTGTTTAAAGCTGCTGCAACCTGGCGGGTGAAGAGCGAAAATTTAACCACTACAAAGCCAAACCCCATGATCCCGATGCTGGTCCGCACCCAGGCCAGGAAAGTCCGTTCATTGGCCAGGTGATCGCTGGCGTTACGCCTGTTTGAAAGTTTTTCATCTTCCATAGCAGTTAATTTATTGCCGGTAAAAATCCTCCACTTCGCCTTCTTTGGTAAAACTGATAAAATAACGTTCCCTGCTTCCGCTGATCGACTGCGGATACCAGGTGTATGTATTCTTTCGCAGTATTGCATACACGTGGCTTAATGGCGCTGCTCCCAGTATACTGTCGGCTTTCATGCTAAAATTCCTGCACAGAGTTGCTACACTGCTAAAATGCAGATCATCCAGTTTTACTAGCCGGGAACCGATGTCGTCATGTACGGAAAGCTGTACTGGTTGCGGTTCCTGCCAGCTCCCTTTATTGAAACTATACGCATCTACATAAGCAGGATTGTCGGGGTTTTGCACTTTCATATTGATCCTTCCGTCGTCGTAGAAGTGAACACCTTCATACAGGTAAATATCTTTTCCTGCGAATGCAGGCAGGCGGCGTAGCGCATTTTCAGCTGCGCTAAGCCTGGCAGCATTGCTTAGAAACCCTTTATCTTCATCCGGCTGGCGGGAAGTATAAGTGATAGTGGTGGTTTCACTGGTAGTGGTGGAGGTAACATTTTCACTGCGTCGTTTGTTATTTTCCCTGGGCGCGCCATGAAAGGTATCGTTTACCGACTCAACGATCTCGTGGCAGGACATGCAACTCATCGCCACCGCTATTCCTATTATCTTTTGTAATTTCATCATCCTGTTTTTAACCTTCGATATCACTGGCAAATATTACCTGGCCTGGTTTGTCTTTCAGGTAGAAAATGGGCACGGTCGATTGTTTTACCGAGCCAAGATCTATCAGCGGAACAATTTTCTTCAACGTGGCAGTTTGGCTTGCGCCCAGGTTGTCGCGGTACCGGAGTTCAAAACGTATCTGTGGCTGTTCGTTAATATAGGCACCCGTTTGGGAGGCGGATATAATTTCCGCATCTGTCCGCAGCCCGTAATATTTGAATTGCAGGTCTTTCTCCGGTGTGTTGCCAAGCATCTGCAACAATTTACGAAACCCGAAACCGGTAAAGATCAGTATCAGGGGAACCAGCACCAGCGGATGATAGAACTTAAGAAAACGCCAGCCTGTTCCATTGTTCTCCAGTTGATAGGAATAAATAAAATAGCCGGCAACTGCTATCACTACCAGCAACCAGACAAAAGACAGCAACACGATCCTGCCCTTGTTGATACTTACCTGTACGCCGTCGGGGATCACGTAAGGTACTGCCTTAAGTTTTTCATCTATCCGTAACCGTATGGTTTTGCCTTCTTCGTACCTGTGCAAAGCGGGCTGACTGTCGTTTATCACCAGCGTTTGTGTTATTTCTGTGCCGGAAAAGTTTCGAAGATTGCATACTATTTCCCTGGTTGTAAATTCCCGGCTGGCAGAAATCAGCTCCCGGCTTTTGACGATCCTGGCTTCTTTCACTATGCCGTCTTTCAGCAGGCGGCGGATATTTCTCTGCATGCTGAAAGTGAACAACACCCATTTCCTGAACCAACCAGTAAGCAATACTAACCATAATACGATGGCAGTTGCCAGGAAGATCAGCGCCAGCCACGGATTAGTTCCTGCTTCCCCATTCCTGTAGCCTGTCATGTAATAAATGAACATGGGGAAGGGGATGGCGAAGAAGAGTGCGTATAAGATCCAGAAGTATCTCCAAAAGCCTTTCATTCAACTAATTTATTGATTTAAATTTAAAAGAAACGCAATTAACAATTTCCGTTCCGGGAAGCGGCAACAGGAAAATAACGTATTGTTTGAATACATTTGCTATTGAGCTTCCATTTCAGTAACCGGATAAAAACGCAACAGATGAAACTATTAAGATACGGAAGTCCAGGAGCCGAAAGGCCGGGCATCCTCCTCGACGATGAATGGTATGATACTTCAGCACTGGGGGAAGACTATACGAATGATTTCCTTGGGAACGGCGGATTAGACAGGCTGGCTGCCTTTATCGAAAAAGACAGGCGCGTACTGAAGAAAGTACCGTCGACAGAACGTTTAGGCGTGCCCTTAGCCAACCCGGGAAAGATCGTTTGCGTAGGGCTCAATTACAAGGACCATATCAGGGAAACTGGCTTCATTCCTGAGGCGGAGCCCATCCTGTTCCTGAAAGCAATGAGTGCGCTTAATGGCCCGTACGATGGCGTAACCATTCCAAAAGACAGCCTGGAAACCGATTGGGAAACAGAACTGGGGGTAGTGATAGGAAAGGAGGGTACCAATCTCGAAACTGCTCAAGCCATGGACTACATTGCGGGGTATATCTTACACAATGACATCAGCGAGCGGGCCTATATGAAGAAGCGGGGCGGCACCTGGGACAAGGGAAAAGGATGCAACACCTTTGCGCCCCTGGGCCCTTATTTCGTAACCAAAGATGAAATCCCCGATCCCGGGAACCTCAGGATCTGGCTTAAGTTGAACGGGGAGATAATGCAGGACGGCAATACATCAGACCTGATCCATCCCATTCCTGAGCTGACTGCTTATGTCAGTGAATTTTTCGGTTTATTCCCCGGCGATATCATTTCTACCGGCTCTCCTGCCGGAAGCGGTACCGGGCGCATGCCCCAGCGTTTCCTCAGCCCCGGTGATGTTATTGAATATGGAATTGATCACCTGGGAACCGCAAGGCAGCTCATGAGGGCGTATCAACGAAAGTAAGGTTGCGGGTTATTACTGGTATAATATTTACTTATATCGTTTCGGTTTACATCGTATTCACCCACATAATTTCAGCTTTATGGTATTAAAAGGAAAGAATGTTCTGGTCACCGGCGCCAGCTCCGGTATTGGTAAAGCTATTGCCTTGTTATTCGGGAAAGAAGGCGCGAATATTATCGGTACTTATCATCATGGCGGAGAAGAAGCGGAAGAGGTAATGAAAGAAATAGCAACGCATGGAGTGAAAGCAGTGGCTATCGGGATTGATGTGTCGGAAGAAGAGGAAGTTGCCCGGCTTTTTGCCCGGGCGGTCGATGAATTCGGCGACCTGGACATCCTCGTGAACAACGCGGGAATTAACGGCCCCACTGTTACGATAGAGAATATACAGACCTCCGATTGGGACAAAGTGATCAAAACAAATCTATACGGTCCTTTCTTCTGCTGCCGGGAATTCCTCCGGCTTAAGCGCCGGAATAACAGTTTTAAAGGCAGCCGCATTATTAATGTCAGTTCTATTCACGAGGTCGTGAATGTGCCGGAACATGCGCATTACAACGCTTCCAAAGCCGCGTTGAGGAACTTTACCAGGTCGCTGGCCCTGGAAGTGGCGGCAACTGGTATGACGGTCAATAATATTGCTCCGGGTATGATCCTGACGCCGATCAATAAAGAAGTGATTGAAGATAAAGAGAAGATGAAGAAAGTGGAAGCGACTATTCCCATGCACAGGGGAGGTACGCCTGAAGAAGTGGCTAATGTTGCTTTGTTCCTGGCTTCCGAAGCCAGTTCATATGTTACGGGAAGTACTTATACTGTAGACGGGGCATTGTCGATCCTTGGTCCTGAAGCCTGAAAGTTTAGCCCGACAGGATTACCGGGCTTTCCTTCTTCAATTAATACTTGACCCTGTTTTGCTCAGAGTCTGCACTTGTAGTTCTTTCGGATTTCTGACCTTCTATTTTCTTGCCTAACCGTATGCTCAATGCCAGTTGTACTGCCCGGGAGTCGGACAGCGTTCTGAAACTGGCATCTGCCAGGTGAAGGTTGTTTATGGCTCCTTTGCTGATATTGGTAAAGAAGACATCATTTACGCTTAGCTTGATGGTGGCTGCCTGCGACAACTTTTTGGCGACGCCTAAATTGACCCTTCCTCTTCCTGCAATGACAAACTGCGCGCTGGTCAGCTTACTCTGGTAATAACCGTCTAACTGTAACTGCCAGTCCTTTTTGAGCTTGAACTGCGCAAGTCCCTGAACATGAACGTAGTTGCTCCTGGTATCCAGTTTTCCTGTGTAGAAATCACTGACAGCATGTACAAAGTTCAACTGGCCTGAAGCCTGCAGTGAAAGCCAGGAATACGGGCTGCCGCTGGCATCTATGCCCAGGTTCAACAGTGTTGTTTCTCCGATGTTGCCAGGCTTGCTGTAATATTTGTTGTCTGTTATTTCGATGGTTTCATTTACCTCGTCCTTAGCTTTCGTATAGCCGGCAGATATAGTTAGCCAGTTCCTGAAAATGTAAGACAATTCAAACCTGGAAGAAAAAGATGGCTGCAGGTAAGGGTTGCCTACATAGTAAGTATATTTATCGAAAGGAGAAATAAACGGGTTCATGTCCTGGTAATAGGGCCTGTCGATCCGGCGGCCGAAATTGAATTTCATTTGATGATGTTCCAGGCTGTCGAGCTTATAGAGAAGGAACAGGGTTGGGAACAGGTTGGTGTAATTACGGGCAAAGGACGAATCCCGTTTTTGCTCATTACCTAACTGATGTCCGTGAACCTCGGTGTTTTCCAACCTTAAACCTACCTGGACGGCTAAACGACCGAATTCTTTATTCGCATTTATGTATGCAGCTTTGATACTTTCCTTGTATAGAAAATGATTGGTTTTGTCGAAATCCGGGTATGACTGGGCTCCTACGATATTGAAATAGCTGGCGGCGTTGGAAGTATTGGTAGCGCTGTATTTAGCGCCGGTTGCCAGGTTCCAGTTGCCCTTCAGGGGATGCGAATAATTGATATTGGCAGTGAAGATATTGATGGTTGTGGGAGTGACGCCGGTTAATGAATCGGCGGCATAAAACTGGTCTTTTACATACACGCGGTTGCCAAAATGCTGGTTTCCTCTTACGTCGTAGTTCAGGTAATCTGCATTGGCATCGAGCGTGGGGCCGTCTTTCCTGAATTCGTGCCGGAAGTTAAGGTTAATGCCTCCATTCCTGAACCTTCCGCTCTCCTGGTTGCCGGAAATAATTGCAGAATCGGGCGCGCCGTGCTGATCGAAGATAGTGCCATTGCTGGTTTTGTCTTCTTTAGGTAATCTTAACAGGCCGTCGAAACGTACGCCGATGGTAGTGTTGGAGGAAACGTAATAGTCGGCGCCTGCTACGGCCTTAAACCCGTAGCCCATCCTGTGGAGGAAAGATTGCTGGTCTAGTATCCCCTTTGTAGAGCCGTCCTCATTTTTATATCTCCTGAAAATATTTATATCGTTATAACTGTTGCGTGTACCATAGGCCAGGTTGGCAAAGAGGTTAACTTTATTGATCCGGTAGTTCAGGTCCATGCTTTCATTGAAGAGAGTATACCTGGCAACGCGGGTACCCAGGTTAATCCCCATATTAAAACCCCTGGTAGTACGTTTAATGGTTTTGATATTAATGATACCTCCGTTTCCTGCGGCGTCGTACCTGGCGGGAGGATTGCTCATGATCTCCAGTTGCGAAATGAGGGAAGCGGGTAGCGATCTCAGGTAGTTTTGCAGGTCTATGCCGGAGAGATAACTGGGCTTATCATCTATGTAAATGGCAACACCTTTTGCGCCTTTCAGGCTGATGGCGCCGTTTGCATCTACCATGACGCCCGGCGCTTTCTCGAGAACTTCCAGGGCGGAGGTTCCGGCGTTGGAGATCAGGACGTCTGCGTTCACCACAGTTCTGTCTATCTTCTGTTCAATATAATTCTTCTTTGCCGCTACAGCCACTTCTTTCAATGCCCTGCTTTGGGGTTCCAGTACAATAACAGGAAGGAGTATCTCTTTCTTTGCCGGGTCAACAGATACTGTTCTTTCTGCTTTCTGCATACCTACAATGGTTACGGTCAGCGTATAGGCCCCGGGGTCGAAAAGTCCGGTTACCCGGTAACTGCCGTCGTTTTCCGATATGGCAAGTTTAACGGTCTGATCGCCTTTGGTTAATGCAACAGTAGCCGCGCTTACAGGGTGTTGTTGCGGGTCGGTTATTTTACCGGTGATCGTTGTGTTTATTTTTTGTGCGCTTAGCAGGGTAGGAACAAAGCAAGCCCCTATCGCCAGTAACGGCAACAATAATGTTCTCATATTGTAAAGTTTTGAGTTGCTCTACTGAGCCAGGATGATAGTTTTAAGGCCGCCGCATACTTCCTTGATGTGTGCAAGGCTGGCAGGGGAGTTCTCTTTTTTCCGGGCGGTCAGGTGAAAGGCGCCTTCTGAGGCGTTGATATGAAAAGAAGCGGCAGGCGCAATTACAATGTCTTTTTCAACTTCGTGCTGGCCGTCGAATACTTTGACGGGCTGAAAGCAGCTGTCTATATATCTTTCAAGGGCGGCCGCTTTGTCGTTGTCATACTGCACGTTGATGCGAAGCGTAGTGCGGTTATCGGTAACCGAGTACCTGATGCCCCGGGTAATAATATGTTTTTCCAGGAATTGCCAGGCTGTTAGTACAACCGCGCTAAAACAGACTGCTGCCAGTATATAAATCTTTTTCATGGCTAAACAGTTTTCTTTGCCCAGAAGTAATAAGCCAGTAAACCACCGGCTACAGAGAAACCCATGATCACAACAGAATGAATGCCTAGCGGAAGGGAGAGGGTGATGATCAGCAGTCCAACGGAAATCGCGGTGAGAAGACAGAACCACTTGATGGTAGTGCCCAGCTCATTTTTCCTTGGCAGCATGTTGATGATCACTTCCGGCGGAACGCCTTTCTCTATCATTTGTTTTTTTAACCTGCTGTCGAGTATCAACCGGATTAATGACAGGATGAAAGAAGAAAAAATAAAAAGAATGGTGATGATAATTATACTTCTCATGAATTCTGATGAGATCTCTTTATCTCCCATCAGGTAGGTGTTCGACTGTGCTTTTGCGGCACAGGAGAGGAGCGAAAATGTGAGTATGCTGATAGTACGTTTCATAAAAAATATCTTTTGAGTATAGACTATTAGACCGATGGCAAGAAATAATGTTGCACTTATTGATAAAAATTTAATAGCTGTTTTCTTTCCTTATAACTGTTTATTATTTCACGGAGCAGGAAGCCCACTATGATCAATGTGCCTACGAGAATAATACTGAGCATCATTACGGGCACCTCTTTAAACAGGTTGCGGATAAAGCGGCCAGTAATAAACAGGGGCACAGAAAAAATGGCAACTCCCAAAATAGCGAGCCATATATTGCCCCAGCCAACCGGCTGCCGTACCGGCGCAGGTTTGGGCAGTTGCGGCATAACCAATGCTTCGATATCTATTTCCAGGCTGGGTTTCTCCACTGTTTTCAATGCAGTGAACAGCAGTTGATAATTCGCCAAAGCTTCCCTGCACCGGTCACATTGTTCCAGGTGGGTAATCATTTCCTCATTCACCTGTTGCTGATCCAGCGCCAATGCCTGCAAAACATTATCTGAAAGGTGATTTTTCATAATTCTTCTTTTTGATAGTCCGACAACAGATTTTCTTTAAGTGCCTTCCGGGCCCTGAAGAGGTAATTCTTTACTGTGCCTTCGGGGAGAGAGGTGATCTCCGCAATCTCCGCATAACTCATTTCCTCCTGGTGATACAGCGTAATGAGCGTCTGGTAAATAGGAGGCGACAAGTTGTTGATGGCGGCGCCTAACGCTGCGCCCAGGTCCCGGGACGACAACCGCTTTTCTCCCTCATTTACATTATATGCCTGCCGGTTATACGAAAGGTTATCGAAAATCTCTTCTGGCTCCTTTTCTTCACTGGTGGCCGGCAGGAAAACCAGTTTCCTCTTTTCCAGGTAATGCAGACAGGTATTGTAGGCGATCTTCCCTATCCAGGTCGAAAGTTTGGAATTGAAACGGAAACTGGGCAGATTTTTGTAGGCTTTCAGATAAATATCCTGGACAATGTCAGGCCGGTCTGCTGTTATACGCACCATTTTTAAAACTATCTGGGCAACAAGACCTTCCGTTTGCCTGATTACCAGGACAAACGCTTGTTGATTTCCTTTTAGTACTTGTTCTACAAGTAGCTGATCAGATAAGTTATGTGCGGCAGTTTGACTCATTGAAGTAAATAGACCGGTCAGTCGACAGAATGTTGCAAAAACAGGGAAAAAGTTGAAAAAAATATTTGAGCGTAATGACTGTTATTTAAATATAAAGAATGTTTTTTCATAATGTAATCATCCGCCGTTATTCAATTTACAAAATAAACGGAAAGCTTTATGGACCCGTTTCATATCATAATAGATGAGCAGGAATATACCATCACGCCTTATCTGAAGGATGGTATCCTTGTTTACAAGGCCAGGATCGGTGATCATGATGTATCGTTTTCGAAAGATGAGGAAGGCAAGGTATCAGCATCTCACGATCATATCCCCAATGAATTTTTGTCCCGCCTGGCTCAAAAAATTGAGTCGTATTTTTTTTAAGCGAAGAAAAACTGTTAATACATGTGTTATGCAATTGCTTTTGCTGCAGATTGGAAAAGTTTGCTGAATACCTTACCGGAATTAAATGAGGCGCCCGGCAGTGGAATTGGTTTCGAAAAAGTTTATAAGCAAATACCTGATTCTTTTCCCCAATGGCCCGTCATCTACCATGAAGGCGGCGTGGATAAAATAGCATTGATGGAATGGTCGGCCCTCCCTGGCTACCTGGAAGACCCCGGGGATGAACCGGAAAGCCGGCGGCTTCACGCCTTTATAAAAGCTGAAGAGCTGCTGGATGTAAAAAGTTACTGGTCCAGGATCTCTGCTAACCGTTGCCTGATCCCGGTTACCGGCTTTTTCGAGTTTCATGCGCCGGACCGCCAGCAAGGTGAAATACCCTATTATTTCAGAAGCAAAGAAACGGATATCATTTTCATGGCAGGCCTGTATACCTACGCCCCCTTTGCCGATATGGAA
Source organism: Chitinophaga terrae (ex Kim and Jung 2007) (assembly GCF_900107795.1). Taxonomy (GTDB): domain Bacteria; phylum Bacteroidota; class Bacteroidia; order Chitinophagales; family Chitinophagaceae; genus Chitinophaga; species Chitinophaga terrae. Next base: position 88,090 of record NZ_FNRL01000022.1, on the reverse strand, counting down.
ACCGGGGAACTAAGAGGTACCTTTGGCATCATTACCGTTGAAGCCAACGATATTATCCGGCAGATCAACAATACCGGCGAACTCGCGGGCCGGATGCCCCTGATGTTCACTCCCAGGCTGGCAGAAGAATGGACAGACCCCGACCTCATAGAACTGGATATGTACGACCTGCTCACTTATTCTTTTCGCTCCGATGCCCTGGAATACTGGCAGGTAAAGGAATTGACCGGCAAACAGCCGGACGATGAGACAAACCTTGAAAAAATATGATGTTGCAGGACCCTTACAGGCAGAAGCCGGGTTGAATTACGTATAGCCTTCAGCGGTAGTATTTTAAAAAAAGAGGAAATTTTTTTTGATTAAGTGAAAACATATCCTACATTTGCAATCCCAAATGGGAAACGGCCTTGTAGCTCAACTGAATAGAGCATTTGACTACGGATCAAAAGGTTTCAGGTTTGAATCCTGACAGGGTCACAAAAGGATTACTTTCTAAAAGAGTAATCCTTTTTTTGTATCATCTTCTCAATAATCTTCTCCATAAAAATTTTTCATCAAAACAAACTTTGAGACCGCTATCCGTGTTTCACTTTGGTTTGGTTATTGGAAAACTATCCCAAGCTGGCTTCCCCCGGCAGTGGTTTCAGCTCATCCGGGACGGGGCCGGCAGATTTTGTAATCCCCGAAATTCAATTATATGCCCTGGTATAATGGAGATTATCCGCCATCTTATAAAAATCAGCCTGTCAGGCTGCGGAATAAGGCTGTTGAAATTGCAAACGCATTGCTGGAAGAAGGAGTGGAGGAAGGCATCGCTATCGCAACAGGCCTGAAAAGAGCGCGCGAATACTTTGCAGGGAAGGAAAAAAATGCCGGCAAAACATCCGGTAAATCCAAAAAAAATTAAGTCAGCAGGTTGTTGCTTTCCTTGCTTGCATTGTGAAAATTATTCTATAGTAAACCATTAAATAATCATATGGAGTCGAATCAACCGGTCGGTTACCTGGAAATGATCTACAACAAACTTCACGGATGGCTGGATACCGCCGTGAAAATGCTGCCTAACCTGGTAGTGGCTATCCTGGTATTTATTTTTTTCCTGTTTATCGCACGGTTTATCAGGAAGATCACCTACAGCTTTTCAAACAGGTTATCGGAAGCCCCGGCCATTTCCAACCTTGTAGCCAGCATCGTGTACCTCATCTTCCTGCTCATAGGGGTGTTTATAGCCCTCAATGTGCTGCGGCTCGATAAAGCGGTAACCTCCCTGCTGGCAGGCGCGGGGATCATCGGTTTAGCCCTGGGCTTTGCTTTCCAGGACCTTACCGCGAATTTTATCTCCGGCATCTTTATCACTTTCAAAAAGCCTTTTGAAGTAGGGCATGTGATAGAAACGAACGGGTTTACGGGAACTGTCAGCGAAATAGAGCTCCGCTCCACTACCATGGTAACAGATGATGGTTTGCACGTAATCATTCCCAACAAAGACGTATTCCAGAAACCCATCATCAATCACTCCCTTACCCCCATGCGCCGCATCGTTCTCACGTTTGCGATCCCCATGAATGTTCAGCTGGCTGATGCAGAAAGGATCATAACGGATATCGTAAAAGGGATGAAAGATGTGCAGCCGGATAAACCCAAAACTGTTTTGTTTACCGGTATCGACGGGGTAAACAACAAAGCGCTGGTAAGACTGGTATGCTGGGTCAGCAGCAGTATGCCGGATGCCTACGACCGGGTGGTGCATGAACTGGTAACGCAGGTTGTAGTAAAGCTTAAATCTGCATCCCTGATGTAATCAGAAAAGGAGGCCGATAAAGCCTCCTTTCTTTTTTTAACTATTGATCACCTGCCCCGCAATCCCGGAAGGTACTTCCCGGTATCCCTCAAAGGTCATACTGGCGCTGGCCCTGCCGGAAGTCAGTGTACGCAGCACCGTGATATACCCGAAGAGCTCCGATAACGGAACCAAAGCGGAAACCTGTTGAGTATTGCCGTCGGCTTCCATATGCTGGATCAACCCTCTTCTCTTGTTAAGATCGCCGGTCACGGCGCCGGTATATTCCTCTGGTAAGGTTACATCCACTTTCATCCAGGGTTCCAGCAACTGTGGCGACGCTTTTGCCGCCACGTTCTTAAAGCCCAGTATGGCGGCTAGTTCAAAGTCCTGCGCATGAGAGTCGTTGTTATGGATCTTGCCATCCAGCAACCTTACTTTCATGCTGTTTACAGGATAGCCGGCCAGGACGCCGGTTTGCATGGCGCTTTCGAAACCTTTGGCTACCGAAGGGATGAATTCTTTCGGGATAACGCCGCCTTTGATCTCATTGACGAATTCGAGTCCTGGTTTCTCGCCTGCCGATAACTCAAACGTAATGTCGGCAAAACTGCCCGAGCCGCCATTTTGTTTCCTGTAAAGCTCCCTGTGCGTTACGGCGCCCTTAAAGGTTTCCTGGTACGCAATCTGCGGCGCCCCCTTGTTGATCTCAAGATGATATTGGGTGGCCAGTTTCTCCAGTTTCACTTCCAGGTGCAATTCACCCATTCCTTTCAGGATGGTTTGCCCTGTACTCTCGTCAACCGCTATATGTAAGGTAGGGTCTTCTTCCGTTAACCTTGCCAGCGCTTCGCTCAACCGGTCGTTGTCTTTTGCCGACCTGGCTTCTATCGCAATGCCTATCATCGGTTCGGGGAAATCGATCTGTTCCAGTTGCACTGGCCGGCCCGGAGCGCTTAATGTATCGCCTGTCTTTACATCTTTCAAACCCGCAATAGCGCCAATGTCGCCAGCTGCTATCAACTCAACGTTTTCGGATTTATCGGAGTAGATACGCATCAAACGGGGTATCCTTACCTGTTTACCGGTACGGCTGTTCAATAAGGTGTCGCCATTCCTGAGCGTGCCTGTGTATACCCTGACAAGCGTCAGTTTTCCTACATAGTCGTCTGTTATCACTTTGAAAGCCAGGGCCGCCGCCGGGGCTGTTTCATCCGCTGTTAAGCTGACAGGGTCGCCGGTTCCAGGCTCCGTACCTTGAATGGTACCGATATCAGCGGGCGACGGAAGGTAAGCTGCTACCGCATCCAGCAAAGGCTGTATGCCCTTGTTCTTATACGCAGCGCCGGCAAGTACCGGCACAATCTGCAGGTCGATCACTCCCTGGCGCAAGACGCGCTGAATATCACCCGCAGTGATGCTGCCCGGATCATTTGCATAACTGTTGAAGAACGCTTCATCCAGGAGCGCCAATGTTTCCAGTAGCTCTTGGCGGGCGTTGATTGCCGCTTCTTCCAGGTGCGCCGGTATCGGAGTCGTTTCAAAGTTGCTGCCATCTTCCGTTTTCCAGGTGAGCGCCTGCATGCCGATAAGATCTATGACGCCTTCGAAATCATTTTCTGCTCCGATTGGCAACTGTACAGGCAACGCAGGAGCGTTGAGCCGTTGACGTATGTCGGCCACTACTTTAAGAAAATCCGCTCCTTGTCTGTCCAGCTTATTGACAAACGCGATACGCGGAACCTTGTATTTATCAGCCTGGCGCCAAACGGTTTCCGATTGCGGCTGTACGCCCGAACGCGCGTCGAATACTGCAACAGCTCCATCGAGTACCCGCAGCGATCGTTCTACTTCAGCGGTGAAATCAACGTGTCCCGGCGTATCAATGATATTGATCGTCCATATCTTGTCACGGTATTTCCATTGCGTGGTAATAGCGGCAGAAGAGATGGTTATTCCCCGTTTCTCTTCCTGCGGATCACTATCCATAATGGTATTGCCATCATCTACATTTCCCATTTTATGCGTAAAACCGGTGAAGTAAAGCATGCGTTCTGTAAGCGTGGTCTTACCTGCATCTACATGGGCCATGATTCCTATATTTCTGAAGTCTGTCAAGCGTTTCATATACAATAATGTTGGGATTAAAAAAGACCTCTCATCGGGTGATGGGAGGCCTTTGCGAAAAGCAACGGTATTCCTGCATCACCGGACTTGCCGAGTAATTGAAATGATCAAAGTTTTAATAACCTGTTGTTGCATTTTCATAATGATTTAAATATTCGTTTACTATTTGCCGGGGTAGGGGAAGCAAATAAAAAGGCCCCTTCGGATGAAGAGGCCCTTGAAAGAATTTCAGGAGTTAATTGAATAACCTCATATCCGATATACATCTGCCTCCCCGTCTGAAATTAAGACGATGCGGGTACTTGCAATTACCGCTCTGATAACTGTGGTTGCATAACCGCCCTGGAAGTGAATGAGATTAGTTTTCATAATGTCTGCAATAGATTTTTTATTTATTGCGCCGCAAAGATACGTGGTTTATCCCAATAAAACAAACAGGCGGTTGCCGTTATGCTGTTTTAAGCAACTCCGTAGGCGCGTACCCATACTCTTTTTTAAACGCAAAGGAAAAATGCGAAAGGTTTTCAAATCCGACTTCAATGTATACATCGGAAACGGGTATACGCCGCTCTTTCAATAACAGGTGCGCTTCCCTTAAACGCCGTTGCTGCAGCCAGTGCCTGGGCGAGGTATTGAATATTTTCTGGAAGTCCCGTTTGAAGGTGGCCAGGCTTCTGCCGGTGAGGTAAGCAAAGCGGTCCAGCGATACGTTAAAATGGAAGTTCTTCTCCATAAACGCTTCCAGGTCTATTTTACCAGGTTGACTAAAATCAAAAAGGATATCTCTCGTTTCAGGGTTAAGCAGCAACAACAACTGTACAATTTCCCTCACTTTACTTTCCATCAGCCTTGCCTGTTCTTCTTCCGGTAATTGCAGGTAAACCCACAGGGAATCGATAAAGCTGGTATAAAGCGGATGGCTCTTTAAGGGGATAGTGACATCATTGGAGCTGAAACTCTTTTCTGCATGCAGGTTCAGCTCGCTGCTGAGAGCATGCAGGGTCTGTTGATCCAGCAATACGGATATAGACTTGAACTCCCCGTTTTCAGGCGGCTGCTTGTTGAATTTCGCTAGCCGGTTCCTTCTTATCAACCTGAAATCCCCCTCTTTGGCCACGTACGATTTCTTCCCGTCGAAAAGGGTAGAAGTGCCGGCAATTTGGAAACTGAACGCGTGATCCTGTATAAACTGTTCGCCCTCCCGGCTCCGTGTTTCGTAGCAGCGGTAAAGAATCTTTGACATACCTGTTGTTGAATCGGCCATAATAGTTTTTTAAAAGGACTATATGCCTTTACCGGGCCTATAGTCCTGTTGTTGATCTATTGAAGGATTGTTTTAGGTTCGAGGTAAGCCTCCAGTCCGAATACGCCATACTCCCTGCCGATCCCTGATTGGTTAAAGCCTCCGAAAGGAGCCTGCGGGTCGTGAGAGAAGCCATTGATACAAACCCTTCCTGCGTCAATTCTTGCTGCAATTCTTCCGGCCCTCTCAGTATCACGACTGCTGATATAAGCTGCCAGGCCGTAACTGGTATCGTTGGCAATGGCGATCGCCTCTTCCTCATCTTTATACGGGATGATGGATAATACCGGGCCGAAAATTTCTTCCTGCGCAATACGCATATCATTGCGCACATTGGTAAAGATAGTCGCTTTTACGAAGTTACCATTTTCCAGTCCATCAGGCTTTCCTAAACCACCTGCCAGCAGAGTAGCCCCTTCTGCTTCGCCGAGCTGTATATAGCTTTGTACCCTGTCGTATTGTTTTGCGCTAACAAGAGGGCCAACATTTGTATCGGCTGCCTGTGGGTTGCCTACTTTAACTTTTCCTGCCGCCGCTTTCGCAATCCGGTTCACTTCATCCAGCCTGCTTTCGGGCACCAGCAGGCGGGTAGGAGCGATACATGCCTGGCCGCTGTTCATATATGCGCCGAATACTGCGGCAGGTATTACTTCTTCGAGGTTGGCGTCGTCGAGGATCAGGTTGGGAGACTTGCCGCCCAGTTCCAGGGTCACCCGTTTCATGGTATCTACCGCGCCCCTGGCAATTGTTTTACCGGTGATGGTAGACCCGGTGAAGGAGATCTTTGCTATGCCGGGGTTACGGGTGATCTCATTTCCGACCACGCTTCCCAGGCCATTAACAATGTTGAACACGCCCTGGGGCAATCCTGCTTCATGCAGCGCTTCTGTGAGCAGCTGGGTTTGAAGTCCGCTCATTTCACTTGGCTTGATCACAGCGGTACATCCGGCAGCGATAGCCGTAGCCAGTTTATTGCAGATAAAACTGTTGCTGGCATTCCATGGAGTGATGATACCTGCCACACCCACGGGCTCCATACGAACAAGCGATTGGCCGACCTGTTGCTCAAAATCGAATTTTTCCAGTGTTTTTACCATTTCAAGGAAACTGTTGATTGCCATGTTCACGCTGGCAGTGCAGAACTGAAGGGTGCCGCCATATTCAAGCACCATGGTGTCGATCAGCTCCTGTCTTCTTTTTGCTACCGCTTTGTTCAGCTGGTGCAGGTATGCAATACGTTCAGCTTTGGTAGTTTTGGAGAAGCTCTTAAAAGCCTCCTTCGCAGCTTCAATAGCCTGGCGGGTATCTGTTTCATCTCCCAATGCAATTTCTCCTATCTTTTCGTTCGTTGTGGGATTATAGAGCCCGAATTTTTCTGTGCCATGCGGAGTTACAAATGCTCCGTTGATGTAAATGTGATTGATCGTTTTCATATCTCTTTTGCTTTCCACAAATTTCCGCCAGCTGCAGCAGAATCATTTTGTTGCATAGCTCAAAGTGTTTTGTTATCCGGCTCAATTTATTTGCGAGGGTTTGGCAAACACAGGCATTATTAAACGCAGTCAATCAATCAACTAAATAATTTTTTAAAAAAATTTGTGAATTAAAAAACTAATCCTACATTTGCATCCCGTTGACACGGAAATGGCCTTGTAGCTCAACTGAATAGAGCATTTGACTACGGATCAAAAGGTTTCAGGTTTGAATCCTGACAGGGTCACAAAATATTAAAAACTTGTAAAAAGGTTGGTTCAGTAAATGAATCAACCTTTTTACTTTTTGCTTCAAGTCTTATTTTGAAGTTTACAGGTTTAAAAGCTATAACCTAAGAATTTCTTATGGCAGGCTGTTAAATGCACCCTCTTTCGGCAACGAGTACTGTTCCTGTTTGCGCCGGTATTGCTTCCGGTATGCCCTGTTGCTCTTAATGCCAATAGTAGACAGTATGCCTCTTGTCTGCGTCTTGATCCAGTAATTGAATACAAATCTCTCCCTATCTCTTTCAAAATAAATGAGCGAAGGCTTTTGCTTGTTTCCCGGTAAAATAAGATTGGCCAGCCAGGTTTCGATTGCGGATAAAATTCCAACCCTGTCGGGGTGCTTTTTGCTGCTGATCTTTATACGCAGGTTCCGGTAAAAGAAATGCATGCTTCCATAAGCGGCGTATTTGTTTCCAAACCACCTGCTGTATATGGTGTCGGTAGCGCCGCTGGTGATTCGAATGGCGCCATTCGGCATAGCCATACGCCCAAGCGCGGCCAGGTCAAGAGGCAAAAGACGAAGGCCTGCGGTAAAGGAAGAAAGGCTGTCACTGTATGATTCGGCATAAGCCAACTCCTGTATCTGCCCATTAAACAGCCGCCCGGCAGCAGTTACACGCAGCGAGTCCGGCCCGCTTTCCCGGCTGTTTATATGCAACACGGAGCCGTTAATGGCATGCAAAGGGATGGTAGACCATTGACCGGATTTGGCAGTGATCTCATGATAAGCAACACTGCTGTTGGTCAATGCAATCGTGTCTGCCAACAAGGGAACAGGCAGGTTGCGGATCAACCTGGTGGGCATTGGTTTCTCAATGCCATGCTGAAAAGGCAGGCGCTTGTCCCTCGACACATCCAACATAACACTGTCCAGGGTTAGCTTACGGATATGGAGTAACGAATCACCCGGACCACTCCCGGGATTTATGCCGGCTATAGTGATTGCCGCTCCTCTAAAACTAATGTAATCACTTTGCCATTTGGATGTGCTGAAAGTTTCTTCCCGGTTCCGTGCGGGGTTGAATTTAACTGATCCCAGCCGCAATGTCTTCGTTGCGGGGTCCCAGTTCGTGTTCTCCACACTAACATCGATCTTCCTGTTTTGATAGACTGCACGCCCGTTTGTGACGCTTACTTTGTCGAGTAACTGTTTCCAGCTTCCCTTTAATGCTAATGTTGAAGAAAGAAAAGAAGGGATATGCAAACCGCCTGTGAAACTGTTTACTGCCAGTGAGCTGCTGTCCTTTCTGAAATTTAAAGAAGCGTCTTTCCAGGTAAGATCCACGGCCGATGCAAGAGATATCTTGTTCAGGTTATCCTTCTGCAGGCGGCCTTCATTCAGCTCTAACCCCGCAAAAGGAAGTTCCATTGCTATATCATTTTTCTTTACCCGGGCATTTCGCAGGCCCAGGTCTACCGACTTGTACGTGAGCAGCGTACTCTTGTCTTTTAATGGATGCAGGTCTTTCGCTTCAAACATCAGCTTTGCCGATGCCGAAAGCGTATCTGTGCCTGATGTTTTATATAGCTCCAGATTTGCATCTGCAGCGCTTAGCGATGGAATAGATAATTGGGAAAGATCAGTGGAATGTAAAGGAACGTTGACCCTGAGTAGCGGAAAATGAGCCCTTGTTTGCTCTCCCTTGCCGGATAAAGCCAGGTCAGCATCCCTGATAATGCTTTCCCGGTAATTGCTGAAGCGTACTTCCCTTACATCAGCGTTCAATACTTTGTTCTTAACCCGGATATCATAAAGATCGGCATCCAGCCTGTCCCAAATAAAAGTATGTTTACCAGTGCTGATGTTATTAGCCAGAAAATACCGCCCTTTTAATTGCAGGTTGTCGCTTTCCAGCTCCAGTTGATCCAGCTCCAGTCTGAATATGCGAATAACGGGAAGGGGTTTGTGAGATGCTTGGCTGCGGGGTTCGTGGTTGCCACGTTTCAAGTGGACCAGCAGGTTGCCCAGTTTCAGGTAATTGACCTGTATATCTTTTGTTTTCTGATAAATGTCCCAATCGAACACTTCCCAGTAAATATCCCTGCCTTCCAGCACTGTGCCGTTGGGGAGTACTATCTGCAGCTCTTTCCCCCAGTTCCTGCGGTTTGTTCCGTCAAACCGGTAATTGCGTATTTTTATCCTGGCGCCTTTGGGGCCAAGATCCAGTTTGCCGATGCGCAGATCAGGAATAGCGTGCTTAATATCCACAAGCGAATCGCTCAGGAATAATTTATGTAAAAGTATATGAGCATTGAGCTTATCCACGTTCAATTCTAAAGATTTTGGTCCTTTCTTCCGGAAATGTACCTCTCCGTTGCTGATCCTGAAATTTTCAACATGTATCAGTTGGCTGATACCATGCAGCGTTTGATAGAAAAGGTTCATTTTCCCTGTATGTACGGTATCCAACTGGCGCCGCCTTTTATCATACAGGGTTATCACGGGGCGGTATAACTCGGCATCTGTAGCCTGTAACCGTTTCCTCATCAGTGCTTCTATGTCCAGGTTCTTCAACGCAAGCGCCGGTGCAGAGAACATCACGCCTTTTTCCTGGTGGTTGTAAGGCGTGGGGCCATAAGTCACATTTTTGAACAATGCACCATTTTTTTCCAGCCGGAATTCTTCTATACCTAATTGCCACAGGCTATCTTTTGAAATAAAAGCCATCTTTTGCAGGTTCAAACGGATACTGTCGGTACGTAGTTGGGGATCTTTCGCGGGATCAATATTCAGGTTATAGATGCGTAGGTTGGTATTACTGCTGGCCATCTTTTTGCCTTGCATCTGCAGATCTGCGTTCACCACATCAATGTATTTTACATTGATCAGGCGGAAGAGGGGGGTGTTTGCGTTTATGCTTATACTTTTCCCGCCACCTGTGGAACCGGAAGAAATAGTAAGCACCGGGTTGACACAGACCAGGGTATCTATCAGCAATTGTTCCTTTTGATAAACGGCAGGCAAATGTTGGGAGTTGAACAGGAATTTATCCGCATATACCGTCACCGCGCTTTTTCCCTCAGCAGCCGGTTGCACGTACTTAAACGAATCGATCTCGAAACGCTGTCCCTGGCTGTTAAATTGCAATTTCCCGAAACTGATCTCTTTCTTTCCATCAGGCAATATCCAGTGCTGCCTTCCCAGTGAAAACACCACCTTGTCGGATCCCAGCAGATGGCTGTCCTCATTGTTCACTTTTGTGAAATTGTTGATGGACAGGTCAATATCTTTTATTTCCAGCGGCGCATTATTCAGCAGTTTATATGTGAAAGAGGCATCCTTCAATGTAAAGGAGTGGGCATTAAAATGTATCAGCGTCTTATTCAGGACAGTGAGGATGTTTGATGTATGAAAACCGCTGTTTGTCTTTCTTATCCTGTTTTTGTGAATATATAGTTTAAACGATGGTCTCACGAGGGATAGGCTGTCTACCACGATTTTCCTGTTTAAGATGAGGTCATTCCAGGTAGCCAGGGAAAAGTACATTTCAGGGATTTGTATATCATAACGGGCGTCTAACCCGGTAGTATCTACGCAGCGTATAGCCGATTCCTTTAGGACGATGCTTTTGTGCCAGAGGGACAATTCCGCCCGCCCTGCTTCAAATGCATACTTCCCTTGTGTTTCCTTAAGGATCACAAACCGGAGGCTATCCTTGAACCGGACTACTGTCAGGTAGTATAACAGTATTCCGACGGTCAGCAGACCTCCTGAAAAAAATATGATAAATCGCCTGAATCTTCTTTTCATTGGGAATAAACGCTTTGCTTTTTTTCCAGCCATGAGGTGAATACAGTATAAAACACTGCCATAATGATCGCGCCCTTAAACATGCCGGTAAATCCCCACGCCGCCATTCCGCCGATTACTCCTAAAAACAAGACCAGGAACGGCAACTTGCCGCCGCTCTTTGCTATCAGTATTGGTTTTAGTACAGCGTCAATTACCAGTACAGCTACACCGTAAATGCCCAGGAATATGGCAGTACCTATGTTGCCCTGCACGGCCGCCCAGATCACTAACGGCGCCCATAGGATCAAAGGACCTATTTGTATCAAGACCAGGAAGAATACCACGGCAGCCAGTAATACTTTAAAATGCAAGCCTGCAATGGCAAAACCTATCCACGAGATAACGGCGGCAATGAATGCTGTGCCCATAACGCCAATGGAAACTCCCCTGATGGCGTGCGCAGACGCATACATCAGGCTCAAACCATCTTTTTTCCCTAATAAGTGCCGCAATGTGGACCTTAACGGTTGCAGCACTTTATTGCCGCCCGCCAGCAGGAGCGCTGATATGATAACGCCAAGTATCACCTGTACAGCAGCTCCTATAATGCCCGCCCCGCCAGTAAGGATATGATGCAGAACAGTTTTCATCTGGTGCTCATAGCCGATCAGCGCCTCCCTCGGGTTTTCCTGCAAGTGTTGCCAGAAGCTTAAAAGAGGACTCCCGATATAGGGTTGGTTTGTAACTGTATCCGGCAGATCCGGCAGACCGTGTGCCTTGATGTTATCCACCAGGTAGAATACATCTTTCAGATGTCGTCCGAGGGCCGCAATGGCATAAACGAACGGTAACGCTACTATCAGGATAAGTATAACAGAATAGACCACCGAGGCCAGTTTTCGCTTTTGTTTAAGCAGGCGTACCAACCGTTCATAAGGTTGCTGCATAGACACATAAAAGATCAGGGCAAAGGTGAACACCCCAAAGAAAATCTTCAGCACATCATATAATGCCAGCAGTAATACAAGTAGTAGCAGTAATACAAGAACAGTTTCCAGAATACTGCGGGATAAAGGTCTGTCAGGATATCGCATATGGTATCTCAATTGTTTGAAGGAATAAAGCGGAAGCCAAAAGGTTTACCGGTTTAGAGAAAGATATTAAATTTGTAAGAGAGAAGATTATCAGGAAAAAGGTCCACTCGAACATAAGGCAATACGATAAGGTGAACAATTGCAGGGTTTACATGCTTATCAATCGGTACAAATATAATAAGTATTTGTCGGCGAACATAAAAGGTGCATGATATGCAGCGAACTTTTTGCTATTTTCAATTGTAATAACCCAATATCCTGAACATCGATATGTATATAGCTGGATAAGAAAACCAAAAATGCTGACCAAATATTAAAGATGAAAGGAAAACTACTTGCCATTTTCACATCCATATTTTTTATACTGAATGACGCAAACGGACAGGACTCTCATTACTGGGAATCAGGGTTCTCGCCTGGCGGATTTTTATTCCCCGGAGCAGTGATCGCCAATAACCGCGACAGTGGGTTGTTCTTTTATAATCCCGCTCTGCTGGCCATTAAGCCGAAGACCGGTGTTTCCATCTCTGCGAATATTTATGAATGGGAACATGTCAATATACCGGATGGTATAGCCAGTGAAAAACCATTGAGAAGCAATAAGCTCCGTATTGTTCCCCAGATGGTGTCCGGCACTGTTGCCTTTAAAAAAAACATTTCTATCGGTTATGCGCTGATCCACAACCCGAGCCTCAGCTACAAGGTGAATCAACGACAGGATAAACAGATGAATGTACTGGACGATTCGTACAGCCCGGGCGCTGAATATTACGTTGGACAATACGCTGCGTACAACAGCGTTAATCAGACGATTGCCGCAGCAAGTGCAGCTATGAAATTAAGTGAGCGGTTGGCTGTGGGTTTGTCGGTCGAAGGACACATACGTTCCCAGGACTTTTCAGAAGATTATAAGTCAAGAGCGCTTATCAATACTGATTCTATTGCATTAACTCCGTTTACAAGCGTTACTTCCTCCTATGAGGCCTCTTATACGCATATAGGCATCCGTTTCAAAGCAGGCCTGTCTTACGATGCCGGCCCTCACCATTTCGGGTTGCTGTTGTCTTCTCCGCTGGTATCAATCAAAGGGGTTGCCACGGTACAAAGCGATCTGGCTATATCCAACCTGCAGTTAGGCGCCGGTAACAGCGTTGTTTTAAATATCATGGCAAACGACCGGCAAAAGAACCTCCCGGTAACATATAAGTTTCCATTCAGCATAGCGGGAGCATACGCAATAGACTACAACAAGGGACAAGTGTATATAGCAGCGGAGTATTTCCATAAAGTGAACAGTTACGAGATCATTACTCCAAGGAAGGAGTCTTTTATACGGCCTGATACCGGCAATCCTGATCTCTCAGCGCGCGGTTACCTGCAGTTCCGGAATGAACACAAGAGCGTAATTAACTTTGCTTTAGGCCTCAGCCATTATATAGATCCCAATTTCACCGCTTATGGCTCTTTCCGCACAGATTTCAGTTATGCCGCTTCCATTCCTGAAGAATATAATGGACGGTTGCCTTATGTGATTAACTGGGATGTCTACCATGCGCAACTGGGCGGGAATTTCAGAAGAAAAAAGTTTAACCTCCGCGCCGGGCTGCTGCTAAGTTATGGCCGTACAACCAACTATACACAGCCGGTTAATTTCGAAAATCCTAAAGATTCCGACCAATTGCTGGGTATCTCGCATGATGTAAAAGGTACTTTTTTCTCCACAGGTCTGCTGTTATCATATATACATAATTTTTAAACGATAGCTTTTTAAAAGGTTCGGTAAACCGGTTGGCCCGGGAAAAACAAGCATACGGGATCGACTAAATGTTGCATACAGGTAGCGGGATGTCCATCTCCCGTGTATAGCGCGTAAAAAGCCGGTATGTTTATTGTCGCCCTGCTGGTATTACCAACAGTAACCTCAAACTTACCCCGCTATGAGTTTAGCCAGATACAAAGAGAAAAGATCACGGAACAAAACCCCGGAACCTTTTTCAGGCAAAGGAACAGGGACAGAACTTCGTTTCGTGGTGCAAAAGCACGCCACCTCACATCTGCATTATGATTTTCGTTTAGAGATGGGCGGTGTATTAAAGAGCTGGGCAGTTCCAAAAGGCCCGTCTGTCGATCCGGATGTTAAACGCCTGGCAATGATGGTCGAAGATCACCCTTACGACTACCGCAATTTCGAGGGAATTATCCCCAATGGTCAGTATGGCGGCGGAACAGTGATTGTCTGGGATGAAGGTACTTACGAACCCGCGGAACCAGTGGCCGGAGACATAAAGAAACAGGAAAAGCACCTGTTGCATCAGCTCTACTCAGGAAAGATTAAATTCACTTTACACGGCAAAAAACTGAAAGGGGAGTTCGCCCTGGTAAAGGCGCCGGCCAGGGGCGAAAACAGTTGGTTATTGATGAAATTACAGGATCGCTACGCAAAGAAAGAGGACATTACGTTGAAAGATAAGTCGGTTATATCAAAGAAAACCATCGAACAGGTAGCGAAAACATCTAACAATATCTATGGCCAAAGCCACTCGAAGAAAGCAACCGGCAGAAAAAATAAAACAGTGGTTGAGCCGGCTGCCGAAAAGAAGGTGGCTAACGAAATCAAGCGGCGGAGTACCAGTATCAAATCGGCCAGCAAACAATTAAACGCCCTGTTGAAAAAGGCCGGAAAGCAACCGTTTTATACCCGGGTAGCCCCGGCGCTTGCCACATTGGTAGACAGTGCCTTTGACGAGGAAGGATGGTTGTACGAGGTAAAATGGGATGGATACAGGGCAATTGCTTTCATGAATAAAAAGACAGTAGAGCTCAAATCCCGCAACGACAAATCCTTCAACGAAAAATTCTACCCGGTATACCAGGCATTGAAAGACTGGGGGATAGATGCTGTTGTGGATGGCGAAATAGTAGTGGTGGGCTCCAATGGCCAGTCTGATTTCGAAGCCCTGCAAAACTGGCGGAGCGAAGATGATGGTATATTGCTCTACTACCTCTTCGATATCTTATGGTACAAAGGTTATGACCTGAAAGGGCTGGAGCTGAGCGAGCGAAAAGCGATCCTTAACGAAATAGCGCCTCCCGATGGCCTCATCAAGATCAGCGATGATTTTGAAACTTCAGGTATCGAATTTCTTGAAGCCGCCCGGAAAATGGGACTGGAAGGGATTATAGCCAAACGCAAGAACAGCCAATATCTGCCTGGAGAACGGACACGCGACTGGTTGAAAATTAAAGTCAATAAACGGCAGGAAGTAGTGATAGGAGGGTATACTACCAACGAAGGC
The DNA here is from genome assembly GCF_900107795.1 of Chitinophaga terrae (ex Kim and Jung 2007). Taxonomy (GTDB): domain Bacteria; phylum Bacteroidota; class Bacteroidia; order Chitinophagales; family Chitinophagaceae; genus Chitinophaga; species Chitinophaga terrae. The sequence continues at coordinate 72,997 of NZ_FNRL01000022.1, read as the reverse complement.
ACTACCAAACCCTTTAGCTCTTTGCTGGTAGGTGTGTTCGACAAAGGAAAGTTTGTTTATACGGGCAAGATCGGAACAGGTTTCAACCTGAAAAAACAAAAGGAAATGCTGGAACTGTTTAAGCCGCTTGTTATAAAGAAACCTGCTTTTTCTGAAGTGCCGGACATCAATAAACCCAGCCGGTTCCGGCCGAATCCGCCTATGGCCACTGCTACCTGGCTTAAACCGGAACTTGTCTGCGAGGTCAGTTTCGCAGAGATGACATCCGATGGCGTAATGCGCCATCCCTCTTTCGAAGGATTAAGAGAAGATAAAAAGGCATCGGAAGTTGTGTTGGAAAAAGAAACAGACGTTAATACCATAGTAGCCGGCGAAAAGGCCGGCAACCCATACATCAAGCCTGTAAGCAAGGGTAGCCGGAAAACCCTGCTTAACCCGAAAGATGAAACACAGGTCCGAAAAGTAGGAGGCCATGAACTTAAATTTACCAACCTGAGTAAGGTTTTCTGGCAAAAAGAAAAGATAACGAAACGGGACCTGATCAACTATTACTACCAGGCAGCGCCCTTTATATTGCCTTACCTGAAAGACCGTCCGCAGGCTATGAACCGCTTTCCTAACGGGATCGAAGGCAAAAGTTTTTATTATAAGAATGTGAGCGGAAAGGTGCCTGACTGGATGGATACTTACGGGTACCATAGCGATACAGACGGGGAAGACAAGGAATATTTGTTAGGAAACAACGAAGCAACATTGCTGTTCATGGCTAACCAGGGCTGTATAGAAATGAACCCCTGGAGCAGCACCACTAAAAAGCCGGATCATCCCAGCTGGTGCATGATAGATTTTGACCCGGATAAAAATACATTCGAACAGGTGATAGAAGCGGCGCAGATCACACACCAGATACTGGAAGATATAGGAGTTCCGTCTTATCCTAAAACCAGCGGCTCCACCGGTTTGCATGTTTACATCCCCCTGGGTGCAAAGTACACTTACGAACAAAGCAAGGAGTTCGCCAGGATCATTGTAACGCTTGTGCACCGCGAGATTCCCGGGTATACGTCGCTGGAACGAACGGTTCGCGACAGGAAAGGCAAAATGTATCTCGACTTCCTTCAGAACCGCCCGCACGCTACCATTGCAGCGCCTTACGCCGTGAGGCCCAAACCAGGCGCTACTGTTTCAATGCCCCTGCATTGGGATGAAGTGAAGAAAGGATTGAAGATGACTGATTTTACCATAAAGAATGCTATTGCCCGGATGGAGAGTGAAGGAGATATATTTAAGCCGGTATTGGGAAAAGGGATAGATATGCAGAAAGTGCTGAAGAAGCTGGAAGCAATGAGATAATCGTAAATTCAGATCATGAAAATAGCTACCTATAATATCAACGGGATCAATGGGCGGCTGCCTGTTTTGCTTCGCTGGCTGGAACAGGCGAAGCCCGATATCGTATGCCTCCAGGAACTGAAATGCCCCAACGAAAAATTCCCGCTGGCCGCCATTACCGCCGCGGGGTACAACGCCATCTGGCATGGACAGAAGAGCTGGAATGGCGTAGCTATTCTTTCAAAAACGCCTATCCAGGAAGTAAGCAGGGAGTTGCCGGGCGAGCCTGAAGATACCCATAGCCGTTATATTGAGGCTATAATCAACAAAATGGTGGTCGTATGCCTGTACCTTCCTAACGGTAACCCATATCCCGGCCCGAAGTTCGATTACAAGCTGAAATGGTTCAAACGTTTTATCGCCAGGGCCGCCAAACTAATGGAGCTGGAACTCCCTGTTATGCTGGTGGGCGACTATAACGTAATGCCAACGGAGCTGGATGTATATAAGCCGGAACGCTGGATCGACAATGCGCTTTTCAGGCAGGAGGTGCGGGACGCTTTCCAGCAACTGCTGAAGCAAGGATGGACAGACGCCATCCGCAAATTGCATCCTCATGAAAAGATCTATACCTTCTGGGATTATTTCCGGAATGCTTTTGCCAGGGACGCCGGTTTACGGCTCGATCATTTTCTTTTAAGCCCGCAGATCGCCAGCCGGTTAAAAAAAGCCGGTGTTGATAAGGAAGTAAGGGGCTGGGAAAAGACCAGCGATCATGCGCCGGCCTGGATAATTATCGGCAAATGATCGTTGCCCGGGCAATTTCGTTTAGGATTCCCCGTAAATACCTGGATTTTCTTATGGTTATTTACATTTAGTTACAGACTTTTGCAGGCAAAACATATTCATTATTTTTATTCATCCCTGGTCTGACTGCTATTAAATATCATTGTACTTATGCCTGTAGTCAATGTTTACTATAACTTTACCAAAGATCGCCTGATCGATCCTCCCATCCAGATTGCCTTTAATGCAAAACCTGCCAACCTGGTAAATGACATGCAAAGTGTGGATTCCTATAAAGGGGTCGTGAAAAATGTCTATATAGACAACAACGAAATTGAGGTGGCAGTGGAACTCGAAGGTATCAAATCTACCAACTGGTCCATCACCGTGCAGGTTGAAATCCTGCCGCGTAAAGCTACCGATAAGCTGCATGATCTGTCAACCAGCCCGATCACCGATACCTTGCCGGAAAGCGGATATGCCTGGCATGCCAAAGTTTACTCCATCCTGTAAATGATACTGAAATGAAGCTATATTTTTCTATAGCAGCATGCCTATGCCTGTATGCCAACCTTTCCAATGCCCAGTTATTAAACCAGGACGCTTCAGGTAAAAGCACTATCATCGAAAGCGGAAGTACCGTTTCACTGGACTTTTCCCAGGCGCTGGCTAACATCAACTATTTTAAATCCATACCTCAGAAGAAGGATAACAAGTCTGCCCGCGGCTTGATCATTGGCGGGCAATTACAGGGCAGGAGCGCCGGTGGATGGGCTAACCTGTTCAGCGATGGAAAGTTCACTCCTGAAGGCAATCTCTCTGTTTTAGCAGGCGGTTATACGAGGTTGAGGAAAGTAAGAGACAATGATAATTATGAATGGTTGCTGGAAGAAAGAGTGAAATGTAATGAAGAAAGAAATGAAAAAGGAAGATTGCTGGATGAAAAGATCTTTCCTGGACTAATAAACAAACATTGGCAAGTGCAGGACTGTGGAAGCAGCGATAGTGTCCTTACCCTTGTAAAGGCGGCGATGGACAGTAAAACAAAATTGATCGAAAAACTGGAGAAGCTGGAGAAAGAGATAAGGGAAAAAGCATCCTTTGACCGTTGCGACCTGCAGGCGGTAAAGTCGATTCACGCGCTGGTAGAAGATCTCCGGGAAACGGCAGAATTGGAGCGGTTTATCGCACTGACCGACAAGCTGGACAAGCTGAGAACAGAGATAAATGATTACAGCAAAAGGGTTGTGAGAACCGGCCGGTTAACTTACTATTTCAGGGCCGGCGTATCGGCCAGGGGCTTCAAATACGACAATGGAGAGGCCATAAAACAGATGGATACACGCTTTACAGATGTCTCATCTGTAGAACCCTATTTTGAGATCGGTACCTCCTGGCGGCTTAACGCCTGTTCTTACCTGGGCATTACCGCAGGCGCGCAGTATTTCAGCAATTTCGGCGCCCTGGCCCAATCGGCCTATTCCCTGGTCAGCCAGGACAGTATAGGCAATTCCGTTCTTCAAACTAAAACAGAAATAACCGCTTACAGCGGCGCAGCGTTTATCCGTAAGTGGGGCGCCTACGTAAACGCTGATTACTTGTTCCTGCTGCCCCTGGAGCAGGCAAAGAGTATGTACCTGGGGATCAGCCCATACATCAGGCTGAATTTCCCCGGGGTCTCCGCTTACCTGGATAGTTTCAGGGCAACGGCAGGATTGGGAGGATATTTTATCAACGGGAATTCAGGCGCTTTCCAGGGAGGCATCTACCTGCAGACCAGTGATCTGAACAAGGAGAATTACGACCATATTGGCAAGACCATCACATTTGGGTTAGTCAGTAAGTTCAACCTGTCGGGGATTGCCCTGTAAACAGGTTTTAATGTTATTTTAAACTGAACTTGCAAGCAGGCATCGAATAAAATTCGTAACTTTTAATATCGATATCTGCTTATGATCAGGATTAAAAAACATGGAATTTTATTGGGGCCTACCAGGTTGGATTTTGAGAACGAAGGAGTGTTAAACCCGGCTACCATACAGCATGGAGATAAGATCCTGCTTTATTACAGGGCGGTAAAAAAAGGTAATTTCTCCACCATCGGTTACTGTGATCTTTCCGGGCCTACCAAGGTTGCCACACGCCTCGACAAACCTTTGCTGGCGCCGGAATATGATTACGAGAGTAAGGGGATAGAAGACCCCAGGGTAGTAATGTTAGACGGGCTTTATCATCTTACCTATACAGCGTTTGATGGCGCAAATGCCTGTGGCGCTTTAGCGGTATCGACAGACGGTGTCAACTATACGAAAAAAGGACTGATTGTAGCGCAAATGGATTTTGCCATGTTTAAACAACTGGCAGAAACCAGGGGAAGACTGGAGGAATCTTATACCCTGTTCAACATGATGAATCCCCGGCTCTGGGATAAAGACCTGATATTTTTTCCCCGCCGGATCAACGGCAAAATATATTTTCTGCATCGTATCAAACCCGATATACAGGTAGTAGCGGTAAATGAAATAGCTGATCTGACGCAGGATTTCTGGCATGATTACTACCGCAGCTTCCACGACCATATCTTGCTGAAACCTAAATTTCCCCACGAGAAAAGTTATGTTGGAGGAGGATGTCCGCCGGTTGAAACTCCCCATGGTTGGTTGCTGATCTACCACGGCGTCTATGAAACTTCACACGGTTATATTTATTCAGGATGCGCGGCATTGCTGGATTTGAATGATCCCAGGAAAGAACTGGCCCGCCTGCCTTACCCGCTGATCGTACCACAGAAGGTCTGGGAGATCAGGGGAGATGTGGATAATGTTTGTTTCCCTACGGGTACCGTGGTACAAGGAGACACGCTCTATATTTATTATGGAGCCGGCGACGAAGTGATCGCCGCCGGCTCTGTTAGTTTACCTGAGTTGCTGAAGGGATTGCTGGCGCATCATATCGCCTGATCATAACTTCACCAGTGCAACTGCTTTCTCCACGATGTTTTCGGGCGTAAAGCCGAACTCTCTCAACAACACCGGCCCTGGCGCTGATGCACCAAAATGTTCTATGGAAATATTCACTCCCTTTTCTCCTGTATAACGTTCCCATCCCTGTGCAATACCCGCTTCAACAGAGATCCGGGCTTTTACATCAGGCGGCAATACCGTGTCTTTATATTCCTGTGTTTGCGCTTCAAAAAGCTCCCAGCTGGGCATAGATACCACGCGGGTAGGGATGTTGAATGCTGTTAACTGTTCCTGTGCTTTTACCGCCAGGTCTACTTCCGACCCTGTTGCAATGAGTATCAGTTGCGGCTTGCCGTCCGGCGCGTCTATCAGCGTGTATGCACCATATCTTAAACCTTCGGCGCTGGCGTATTTGCTTCTGTCAAGCGTTGGAACATGTTGACGGGTAAAGATCAGCGAAACAGGTTGGTCCCGTAATTCTATTGCCGCTTTCCACGCTTCGGCCGTTTCATTGGCATCTGCCGGCCGTATTACCACGAGGTTGGGAATAGCTCTTAAAGATGCGAGTATTTCTACTGGTTGGTGGGTAGGGCCATCTTCTCCCAATGCAATACTGTCATGGGTAAAGATAAATACCACTTTAAGATGAGATAAGGCGGCTAACCTGATGGGCGGCCGCATATAGTCTGCAAAGTTCAGGAAGGTAGCAGTAAAAGGAATAATGCCTCCATGTGCAGCCAGGCCATTTGAGATAGCGCCCATGGCATGTTCTCTTACCCCGTAATGCAGGTTGCGGCCTTCAAAGCCCCATACGCCCTTGGCAATGCCCTGGATGTCGCCCACTTCAGATTTGATGCATTCAAAGTTCCCTGCGTCTTTTAATTCAGTGTTCGTGGAAGTATTCAGGTCTGCCGATCCGCCGATGAAACCCGGCAGGTGATGGAAGAATTGCTGCATCACTTCCCCGCCGGCCGCGCGGGTGGCCATGCCTTTGCTATCGGCTTTAAATGGCTGGATGTCTTTATCCCAATTCCTGGGCAGCTCGTCGTGGATGAGCGAACGCAACTCATGCGCCAGTTCAGGATATTTCTGGGCGTATATCACCATTCTTTCTTCCCATTTCCTGGTCAATTGTTTGCCTGTTTCTACTGCCTCACGGAAATGCCTCAACGCTTCTTCCGGCACCAGGAAATCAGGGGTTAACGGCCAACCCAGTTTTTCTTTTGTAGCCTTCACCGCATCAGCGCCTAAAGGAGATCCATGGGCGCCTGTACTGTCCTGTTTCGGAGAACCATAGCCGATATGCGTACGTACCATGATGATAGATGGACGGCCTGTTTCCTCCTGCGCGCTGCGGATCGCCAGCTCGATTGCAGCCAGGTCGTTCCCGTCTTCCACTTTTTGTACATGCCAGCCGTAAGATTCAAAACGCATGGCATGATCTTCTGTAAACGTTACGTTGGTAGAAGATGCCAGCGTGATCTTATTATCATCATATAAGTAAATGAGCTTGCCCAGGCCCAGGTGGCCCGCCAGGGATGCGGCTTCTGCTGCCACGCCTTCCATCAGGTCGCCGTCGCTCACAATGCCGTAGGTGTAATGATCGATCACGGGGTCTCCGGGGCGGTTATATTTCGCCGCCAGGTAAGCTTCCGCGATGGCCAGCCCAACGCCATTGGCGAAACCTTGTCCCAAAGGCCCTGTGGTTACTTCCACGCCGGGAGTATGGCCTCTTTCCGGATGCCCCGGCGTTTTGCTTCCCCACTGGCGGAACTGTTTGATATCGTCTATTGTCAGGTCGTAGCCCGTCAAATGCAGTAAACTATATAATAACATTGATCCGTGGCCGGCCGATAGTACAAACCTGTCGCGGTTAAACCATTGCGGATCTTCGGGCGCATGCCTTAAAAACTTTGTCCATAACACATAAGCCATCGGCGCAGCGCCTAAGGGCATACCCGGGTGCCCGCTGTTAGCTTTTTCAACTGCGTCTACAGACAAAAATCTGATCGTATTGATACATAGTTGGTCCAATGCGGTAACATTCGGAGATAAAGCGGTGGTCATGTTATACTTTTTTGATAATGAGCAATCTCATGTCCTTCAACAAACATCGTGCACAGAAGGTTGGGAGAATATTTTTCATATTAGTCTACTGAAATTATAGACTTTTAGAAAATTATTGTATTATTGTACTCTCATAGAAGTGCAAACTTTGGCTTGCCCAACTTTTCGACCGTTAAAAAAACTAGATCGCATGAATACATCAGTACTTATCATGACCGTTTTGCATCCTCAACGATGTTGGTAAGTTCCTAACTATTTAAAAAAGAAAACCGGAACTGTTGGCGCAGTTCCGGCAGGTAAACAAGGCTGTTTGGACAATTATCAGTGACCTGCCTATGCAGGACACCGGCCTCATTTTTTTCATACCAAAGTAAAGATAATGAAAATTGCTATTGCATGCAGCTATGGGCTGCTGCTATCGGCATCTGCATGGGCTCAAAATCTGCAATCGCCCTCCCAGGCCGATACTATTGCACCTTCACGCAAAGCCGTTGTTCAAAACAATATCTCCTTATCAGGAAGATTGATTGATGCGAAAACTCAACAACCTATCAGCGGCGCACTTGTACACATTAAAGGAACAACACACGAAGTACAGACAGGGGCAAACGGCGAATTTGCCTTTCTAACCGGCCAAAAAGTTCCGGTCATCTACCAGATCTCGGCCTTAGGCTATAAATTGAAAGAGTTCTACGCCGATAAAGCGCATACGGGGAATATCGTGCTGGAAGAACTGAACACCCAACTGAACGATGTGGTAGTGGTTGGTTACGGCACCCAGAAACGCCGGGACCTTACCAGCGCCATTGCCTCCATTAAAGGAAGCGAAGTGGTGACAGCCCCCGTTGCCAGCTTCGACGCCCAACTGCAGGGCCGCGCAGCCGGCGTACAGATCAATTCCAATACCGGCGTACCTGGCGACGGCGTATTCGTAAGGGTAAGAGGAACCAGTTCTATCAACGCCGATAATGATCCCCTGTATATTATCGACGGCGTATTTATCAATAACAGCAGCCTGCAAACAGTGAATACCGGCGGACGTTCCACTTCTCCGCTGGCCGATCTGAACCCGGCTGATATCGAGAATATTGAAGTCCTGAAAGATGCCAGCGCTACCGCCATTTACGGGTCCAGGGGCGCTAATGGCGTAGTGATCGTTACTACCCGCAGGGGTAAATACAATGCGAAAGCTAAACTGAACCTGGATGTTTCCGCAGGCGCCGCCTGGGCGCCCAAACTCTGGGACCTTACAACCGGTCCTCAGCATGCGGAGCTGATCAACGAATTTTATGCGAATTCGCTAGCCGACGCACAGAAACAGGGCGATCAGGCAGGCATCAAGAAATACAGCGTACTGCCTTTCAGGGCGCTCGCAGACCAGCCCAACGCCCAGCCCGCGCCAAGGGGACTGCCTTCCGAACAGAAAACCTACGACAGGTTAAACGAGATCTTCAGAACAGCGCCCTTGCAGAATTATAACCTCTCGCTGGCCGGCGGAAATAAAGATACCCGCTATTATTTCGGTGGCGGTTACTCCAAACAACAGGCTATCCTGAAGCCTATCGGCTTCGAAAGGGCCAGCTTCAAACTGAACCTGGATCAGCGCATCAACGACCGTATCACCATCGGTTCCAGCAACAGTTTTTCCCGCAGCTTCAGAGCGCAGGGAAGGGCGGGCGACGGCCCCCAGGGAGGTTTGCTCCAGGCGGCCCTCCACACGCCAACTTACCTGCCTGAAACAAATGCCGACGGCACTCCGGCCAGGTGGGCAGGTTTCGATAACGTGCAGGTGCTGATAGACAACTACGATGTACACACTACCAGCCTGCGCTACATCGGCAATTTATTCCTGGACGCGGAGGTATTGCCGGACCTTAAATTTCATAGCCAGATCAGCATCGATTACAACAACTATAACGAATCCGAATACTGGAACAACCTTACCCAACTTGGAGGTGGAAGTACCAACGGCCTGGCCACTTCTGCCATCACTCAAAGCACCAGTTGGATCAACGAACAAACGCTCACCTGGCGGAAACAACTGGCCACAAAACATTTCCTCGGCGTGTTGATCGGGAATACCTTGCAAAGCAATACCGAAACGCTTACAGCAGCGCAGGGATCAGGTTTCCCAAACAACGCCTACAAGTTGATATCGTCTGCGGCTACACGTACTTCATCTCAAACCTGGACAAGGAACAACCTGGCTTCTTTCTTCTCCAGGATCGATTATAACTATGCAGGCAAATACTACTTCGAAGCCAGCCTGAGAGCCGACGGGTCCTCCAAATTCGGGGATAATGTTAAATGGGGCTATTTCCCGTCTGTCAGCGGTTCCTGGCGATTGAAGGAAGAGAATTTCCTGAAAGAGGTGAAAGGGATAAGCGACCTGAAACTTCGTTTAAGCTATGGCGTTACAGGCAACCAATCCGGCATCAGCAACTTTGCAGCAAAAGGTCTGTGGTCGGGTGGTTCAGGATATCCTGACAACAGCAGCGGCGATCAGCCGGGTACCACGCCGCTACAGCTTCCTAACCAGAACCTGCAATGGGAGAGGACCAGCCAGACCAACTTCGGCGTAGACCTCGGCCTCTTTAAAGGACGGGTGAACCTGACTGCCGATATCTATAGCAAATATACCAGCAACCTCCTGCTGCAGCTGCCGAAAGCGGGCGTTACAGGCTTCAGCTCTTACTATAGCAACGCCGGCGAGATCAGCAACAAGGGATACGAGATCGGTATCAACACCACTAATATATCTACCCGCAATCTTACCTGGACAACCAGTTTCAATATCGCAGGCAACAAGAACAAAATTGAAAAACTGCCTTCTCCCATCTATCAATACAACCGTGATTGGATCATTATGCAGGAAGGATCGCCCATGTATTCTTTCTGGCTGTACAAGCAACTGGGCGTAGACCCTAATACGGGAGATGTAATATTCGAGGGAGCAAAAGACGGCAAATTGCCTGTATCTGCCCGCCAGGTAATGGGCAATGCCATGCCTGATTTCTACGGCGGTTTAAGTAATACCGTTACCTGGAACGGGTTCGATCTGAGCGTGTTTTTCTCGTTCCAGTATGGCAATGAAGTGTATAACCTGAATAAATTTTTTGGAGAAGGAGGAGGAACAAGAGACGCCAACCGGGTACTGTTTGCCGATCAGCTCAACAGGTGGCAGAAGCCGGGCGATCAGACAGATGTTCCACGGCTTACAGCTTATGGCCTGAATTACACCATAGACCAGAACAGCAGGTTCCTGGAAGATGGTTCGTTCCTGCGTTTAAAATCGCTCACCCTGGGATATACTATTCCTAAATCCATTACTGAAAGATGGAAGATCCAGCAGCTTCGTGTATACTTCATCGGTAGTAACCTGTGGTTGCTGACGAAGTATACAGGTTTGGATCCGGAGTCGAATGTTACCGGGCTGCAAACCGTACAGGGACTGGATCTTGGAACACCGCCGCAGCCCCGCAGCGTTCAGTTTGGAGTAAATGTAACCCTCTAACCGCAAAACGAATTAATTATGAAATACTTGAAATATTTACTGGTTGCCTGGTTGATCAGCTTTGGCCTGTCGTGCAGCAAATTCCTGGATGTACAGCCCAGGGATGCTGTTTCCGATGAGCAGACAATTATAGATAAAACTTCTGCCAATACTGCCCTGAGAGGAGTTTACAGGAAGCTGGCAGCCGATAATTATTATGGAACATTGTTCCAGACCTTTGGCTACCTGCCGGGAGACAATGTACAATGGACAGGCTCACAGTCTGTGATCCAGCAGTTCATTACCCACAAGATCAATGCAGATAACGGCAACCTGCAAAGCGTATGGAGCGCTATTTATGCCACAGTGAATGCAGCCAACCATATTATTGCCAAAGTGCCCGGCGTGCAGGATGCTACTTTCACAACGGCAGAACGCAGGCAGATAGTAGGGGAAGCCTATTTTATCAGGGCTTTGTGTTATTTCGACCTGGCAAGGGTCTGGGGAAATGTACAGATAACGTTAACGCCTACCCAGAGCGCATCAGATAAAAGCGACCTGAAAAACAGCTCCCAGGCCGAAGTATATGCACAGGTGTTAAATGACCTGAATGCTGCGGATTCATTGCTTATACCTCCTGCCTCTGCAAATCCTGTAAGAGCTAACCAGGAAACGGTATGGGCGCTGAAAGCCCGCTACTACCTGTACCAGGGCGACTGGGCGCAGGCGGTTGCCTACGCCGGTAAAGTACTGGCAGATAAAAGTAACTACGTCTTGCAACGCCCGTACAGCGCCTTTTTTAGCCCTGCCAGCGCGGTAGCAACGAAAGAATCGGTATTTGAACTTTCGTATAGCGCTACCTATCCGAACTCCCATCGCAACTCCTGGCAACCGCCTGTCAACAGCGGCACCCGTCAATGGGCGCCTTCAGATGCGTTCGTTGCCCTGGTGAACGACCCGCTGATAGGCGGCAACAGGAATGCCCTGGTGGCTAAAACTTCCGCAGGCTTATGGTATGGCAATCTTTACTACCGCAGCAGCCCGGCTGTAGATCCAACTTATGTGATCCGCATTGCCGAGGTTTACCTGATCCGCGCAGAAGCACTGGCGCAACAGGGAAAGACTGAAGACGCCAAAAAAGACCTGGACGCCATTCGCGACCGGGCCGGCCTGCAGCCAACAACAGCCGACAGCAAAGAAGCCGTGTTGCTGGCCATAGAGAACGAACGCAGGGTGGAATTCGCTTTTGAACCGCATCGCTGGTTCGACCTGGTAAGGACCAAAAGGGCAGGAGCGGTACTAAACCTGACGGATACACGCTTGTACCTTTTCCCGATTCCGGCAAACGAAATAGCCCTTGCCAATGGCAACCTGAAACAGAACCCGGGATACGAATAATATTTTAATGCTTTTAATTCTTCTACTATGAGTGATCAAAACAGCTGGACATCTGCTCAAAAAGTAGTATTCAGAATAGTATTTATCTATTTCCTCCTCCAGGCGCTACCGCTGGACTGGAAATTTTATCAGACCCTGTTTTCCGGGGCGTTGCTGCATCCTACCTACCAGGATCTTTTCAACCTGGCCAACTATACAACCAGGTTTGGAAGCGGCCCCGCCACCTTCCTTGATTGGGGAATTCTGCTGATCATTGCCCTGGCAGGCGCCGCGATCTGGAAATCCAGGGACCGGTACTCTGATGCGGGGTACGACAAACTTTATTACTGGCTGAAGGTGGTATTAAGATACCGCCTGGCCCTGGCATTACTGACCTATGGCTTCCTCAAGCTGTACGGGTTACAGTCGCCATACCCTACGATCAGCAGCCTGAATACGCCCTACGGGTATTTCGACAGGTGGAAACTATTTTCTCTCAGCCTGGGTATTGTTCCCTCGTATGAACTCTTCCTGGGATTAGTGGAGATCATACTGGCCGGCTTGCTACTGTACAGGAAAACAGCCAGCATAGCCGCCTTTATATTCCTCATCTATATGGGAAATATTTTCGTGTCGAACGTTGCCTACGAAGGCGGCGAAGTGGTTTACAGCCTCTTATTGATCAGTTACGGTTTTGTAATTCTAAGCGCTGATCTTCAGCGGATCATTACTCTCATCATCCTTCAAAAGCCAGCTAAAGCAGCCACTTTCAAACCAGTTTATCATAACAGGTACCTGAGGCTGGCGCTGAAAGGCGCTTTTGTGCTGGTGTTTGTATTGGCCTATGGTATTAAAACAGGCGCCGGGGCGAAGTATGATCCTTACCAATACCCAACTGCAAAGGGGTTGCAGGGCGCAAAAGGGTTATACAATGTCTCCAACTTCGTGAGGAATGGCGATACGCTTGCGTATTCGCTTACCGATTCGGTACGTTGGAGAAATGTAGTGTTTGAAGAATGGAACACGATCAGTATCCTGACCAATCAACCCGCTCCCTTGTATGGCAACAAAGAACATATTGTAAACAGCGATCCTCGTAACAGGCTGTATGAGATCGAAGGCACCAACTACCGTCACTACTACAGTTATACGATCGATAGCGCAAACAACCTTTTGCACCTGGTAAACAGGTATCCTGGCGCACAGGCCGACAGTTTCACTGTTACGTTTACACGCCCGGATACGGCGACGATCCTTTTATCCGGCGTGGTGGCTAACGACAGCCTCAACATCGTATTAACAAAAACGGCAAAGGTTTATTTGCTGGAAGAAGCGCGTGGCAAGAGCAGGAACCGCAAAATCAAACTCTAAAAATATTTAAGATGGCACATGTTATTGATGAACCACTGTTAAGGGAAACATCCGTCAATCATGTTTCCGGTCAACCATCCGGGCTTAACCCGCTTCCCGCATGGAAGCCCTACCAGTTGATCCTGTTTCGTATAGCCTTTATCTTCTTTATCGCGATATCCATTCCCAATACCGGGGCATGGTATCAGCAATTGATAGAACTTAACTGGCTGAAGCTGAATTACCGCGACTTATATGATATCGCCCGCTTCGGCTCGGGTATCAACTTCCTTGGCAACTCTATATTTGGCAGTACCCTGCTGGGGTATGCCAACTGGATCACCACTTTGCTGGTGGCGACAGCGGGCGGCCTGGTCTGGACAGCGATAGTTTATTTACGCCGCAAGCCCAGGACCGAATACTACAATGCCTGGTATTGGCTGCGGGTAGTGGTGCGTTACCGTGCGGGGATCGGTATCATCGGTTTCGGATTCACCAAGTTGCTGCCTGTCCAGATGCCTTATCCTTCGCTTGGCATCCTGAATACCAACTTTGGCGATCTGACCGCGCAAAAGATATACTGGTTATCTATCGGAATAGTGCCCTGGTACCAGGTATTTGCAGGAGTGGTGGAAGTAGCGGCAGGCACCTTGTTATTCTTCCGTAAAACAACGACCCTCGGGGCGATCCTGTTGCTGGGCGCACTGGGAGATATTGTTTATGTGAACTTCGCCTATGACGGTGGCGTACACGTTTACAGCAGTTATTTTGTGTTGCTGGCCGCTTTGCTGCTGGTGAACGATATCCCCAAGGTTTGGAAATTATTGGTGGGTGAACAGGATGTAACGCCTGTTAACTACTATCCTGATCTATCCGGCAGTTGGCTGAAGTATGCAAGAGTAGGGCTTAAATCGCTGACCCTCTTCCTGTTCCTGGGAGTCTTGTTCTATCTTCAATTGATCAACTTCCTGTATGATCCGTATAAACAACCGTCAGTAGCGGGAGTCAAGACACTCAGAGGCAACTATGCAGTTACTACCTTCCGGTTGAACGGGGTTACTATCCCTTACTCGCCGTTAGATTCTGTGCGGTGGCAGGAGGTGACGTTTGAGAATTGGTCTACACTTACATTCAGGGTTAACAAACCTCATCCGCTGGATCTTTCCAATGGGGGCGGCGACCCGCAGCGGGACGTGAACAGGACGTTTGAACTTACCGGCCTGGCAGGCGGCCAGCGGGCTTTCCATTATTATGCTGATGAAGTGAATAAGGTTTTATACCTGGAAGATAAATTTAAACCGGTGCCCGACAGGAGGAACCGGACGGCCGGTGTAGGCGGTGATGGCGGCGCCTCTGCAGACGAGGCGGCCGAAAAAGCGGCGGCCCGCGAAACGGCTATACAAAAGCAGGATTGGATTCCTGCAGCTGCCAGGAAGAATATAGGCGATGAGGTTTATAAGATAGATCCTTTAGCCTATTCGGCCAGGAGAACCAGGGAATATGCAAAAGCGCCGGTAGGCGAGATAAGGAAACGTTTCATAGTGAAATATGAAACCACTGATGGCTCGCATGTAATACTCACCGGTGAAGATGAAAATAAGAACAGCTTATACGTGGTGCTGGACAGGGTAGAAAAACCTTACGCCCTGTCGCCAAGCCAGCTGCAGGCAGGAAAATACTAAGAACAGCTATGAAAGGAATATCGTCCCGGGCCCTCGTTTGGGGATTGTTGCTGTATGCTTGTCACACCCCTGATACTCCCGCCAGGTTTGGATTTGGCAGGCCAGCCTCGCAGGCTGAAATTGATTCGCAGAACATCTCCATCAGGCCCGACGGAGCGGGATTACCTGCCGGCAGCGGAAATTTCGCTGCCGGCAGGTCGATCTTCCAGGCTAAATGTGCATCATGTCACGGGCCTACGGGAGCGGAGCCTACGCCTAACCGGCTGGTGGCCGCTTTTGGCGATACTGTGAAGGCAAAAACCATTGGCAACTACTGGCCTTATGCAACCACCATCTTCGACTATATACGCCGGGCTATGCCCTTTAATGCGCCAGGCTCCCTGACCAATGAAGAAGTTTACCATCTTACCGCTTTCCTGCTTTGCAGCAATAAGATCATCGACAGTACAACGGTGATCGATGCCCGGTCGCTGCCCCGCATTGTAATGCCGGCAAAGCAGTATTATGTAAACGACGACAGGAAAGGAGGCAACGAAGTAAAATGAACAGCATGGAAGAAAAGAACGATAAGAAGATCCCCCGCCGGGCAATGCTGAAAGCGGCGGCATTATCTGCCACTACCGCTTTGATGGGCGGAGTGAAAGTGCCGGACCCGGTAAAGACAGGCGTAATTCCTGATCCTACAAAAGTGCAGGGCGCCGTGCCGGGAAAGCTGGGTACCCGGTCACCGTTCGAACAACCAATTAAAAAAGCTTCGGAGATCTCCGGCAGAACCCCGCTGCAGGACCTTTACGGGATCATCACGCCATCGGATCTGCATTTTGAGAGGAGCCACGCAGGCGTTCCGCTAATAGATCCACAGAAATATGAACTGCTGATCCACGGGATGGTAGAACGACCAACAGTTTTCACCCTGAAAGATCTTAAAAGATTTCCCGCTCTTTCCCGTATCGCCTTTATAGAATGCTCCGGCAATTTCAGAACAGGCAAAGAGACAATGACGCCCCAGGAGATCTGCGGACTTACCAGTCAGAGTGAATGGACAGGAGTGATGTTATCTACCCTTTTCAGGGAAGTAGGGGCCAGTCCCAAAGCTACCTGGTTCCTGGCTGAAGGCAGCGATGCAGCGGTGATGACAAGAAGCATTCCTATGGAAAAAGGCTGGAAGGATGCCATGATCGCCTATGCACAGAACGGAGAGGCCATAAGGCCGGAACAGGGATATCCTGCGCGCTTGTTCCTGCCGGGTTGGGAAGGCAATATGAATATAAAATGGATCAGGAGAATAGAAGTATCAGACCAGCCATTTATGACCAGGGAAGAAACCTCCAAGTACACGGAAACGATTAAGGATCATAAGATCAGGCAATTTAGTTTTGATATGGACGCCAGGTCGATTATCACCTATCCCAGTTACCCCCAGGAGGTGGAAAAAGGTTGGATTGAAATAAGAGGCATTGCCTGGAGCGGAAGAGGCAAGATAGACAGAGTTGAAATTTCCACAGATGGGGGCAAACATTGGAACAACGCTGTTTTACAAGAACCGGTGCTGGACAAGGCCCATACCTTTTTCAGGTATCTGTGGCGCTGGGACGGGAACCCCGCCGAAATAATGAGTCGCGCTGTGGATGATACAGGTTACAGGCAGCCTTTTATGAAACAGTTGATCGATGCGAGAGGCAGCGATATGGGGGGCTATCATCTGAACCCGGTAACAGCCTGGCTGATTGAGCGTGACGGCAAAGTGTTGTTCAAACCTGAAAAAAGAAAATAAAGGGTATTATTCGTATAAGGTCAGTTCATCCCTGGTGATAGCGTGAAAAAGATTTTGAAGCTGGTGTACATGCACGATAGGCCTGCCGAAAGGAACCAATCCCCCGGGTGCATCTGCCATAGGCTGAAAAACTTCATTTTCATACCTGATATGAACGCTGTGTAAACGGTTGTATTTGAGGGAGTAGACGTTTTCGTCTTCACCATATTCCTTTTCTCCCTTAATAAATCCAAATTTCCTGAGCAGGAACAGGTCAAGTATCACCGGGTTAGTTTTCTCCAGCGACAATTTACTTAAGGGCAAACCGGAGTTGTAAACATACCCGTCGAGGATGCCTTCCACCGTAAACGCTGTTTCCTCCATATTGTAGTCGAAATACGACACATAATTACCTATCCTGATATCAGATTCCAAAATCATTTGACGATACTTGATTCACATGCAAATATAGTATCAGACAGGTTTTAAAACAGGAGAAAAAAGAAAGAAAACAGAAATGGGTTAGCAGGAAAATGGGGTTGCAAAGCAATGGATGGGGTGTAAAAGTTTATTTCCGGGTGGTTGGAACAGCGTTAATTTCCTGGTAATTTAAGAGTCTTTATACTACCTGGCATTTATGACGCTGTTCCAACGTCCGGAAATAATAAGTTATAGTTGACCATTACCTTCGTTACTAGCGTTGGCCATAGCATTTTTCTTTTTGCCACGGTTTGTGCCGCCTTTTCTTCCAATTGCAGCCATATGTTCACGATTGCGGCTAACTGCTATACCACCTTTTCTACCAGCGGCACGAGCTTCTTCAGATGTGAATTTATGGGCCACACCTTGTTGATGGGCTGCACGTCCTCCTTCCCTCGAAATCGCACGTTGTTGCTCAGGATCCATTGAGGCAAATCCACGTTTACTGTGCTTTTTCGGCTCATTGCTTTTGTCATGCGTGGCAACAGTAGATGCCTGATTAAATCTCATGTCTTCCATAATTGTAGTTTTAATAGTGATAGTAGGTTAAGTAAACTCTGTATACTGCGATCAAGGAACATGCCACCGCTGTTTTTGCCAGTATACAACAGTATAGATGTATTGATTCCTAACTATAGGGGCAATTCATTCCACAATCCATAGAAAAATACACACATAGCACCCCGATTTCTAACATTGGAATAAATGGATTCTCAATGGCTTGCAATTTGTTTTCTCACAAGTGTTATTCTTTTTTTAACCCATCTAAATTTTTTGTCATGGCAAAGTATTCAAACGCCTCACAGAAGAAAGTAGAAAAAGTGATGCGAGAAATGAAAGAAGGCAAGTTGAAAAGCGGCAGGAGCGGGAAAAAGGTAACCAATCCAAAACAAGCAGTTGCTATTGGTTTATCTGAGGCCCGTGAAGAAGGCGACAAAGTTCCAGATCGTAAATCCTCCTCCGGAAGAAGTTCTTCCAAACGCAGCTCCGCAAAAAAAGCAGCGCCTAAAAAAGCTGCCGCTTCAAAGAAATCCACTGCCAAGAAAGCTACAGCAAAGAAATCAACAGCAAAGAAAGCCGCTTCCAAAAAAACGACTTCAGGAAAAACATCAGCAAGGAAATCCACAGCCAAATCAGGTGGCCGGAAATCCACAGCTAAAGCTGGTACCCGTAAAACCGCTACCAGGAAGGCTGCAACTAAAAAGTCTGCATCCAGGAAAAAAACAACGGCCCGCAGAAAATCTGCTGCAACGGCCTGACATTGAATTGGCAGAATTTACGGGTTACGGTAGACAGTTGAAAATAAATTTGTAATTAACTTTTATCGTAATCCGTAATTCAAATCGATTTTTTATGGAAACGCACAGCATAACTGTGATCATTGATGGGAAGCCCTATGGTTTGATCATTACGATAGATAAGACAGCACTTGAAACAGCTTTTCAGGTGGTACCGGACGTGAGGGAATATGTGCTGGAAGAATACCAACCACATTCTTCCTCTTTTACAGCCGATCATACTGATTCGCTGGAAGGCAATATCCGCATCGTTGAAGCGGAGCAAATTGCCCGTATCATCTGGGAGGATATCCTCGATAAAATGAAATAAGGTTTTCCAAACCTCATCCAAGTTTGTACCTTCGCAGCAAAGAGACTGTGATTACTTGTTATGATGGTAACCGATAAAACCTATAAACATACGCATAGAAAAGAACGGATCATATTCCTGATTAAATTGGTACTGTACCTGGCGATTGTTTACTTTAACCTCGAACATCCTGCCGTTTACGATAAACTCGTATGGCTGTTTAAACTGACAAATGCCCTCTCTTTTTTCCTTGGCGCCAACCTCATCATCTCCCTGGCCTGGCTGGTGATCCTTTCCTGGTATACCAGGAGGCACAAAATAAAACCTATAGAAAAAGACAATTTTGTATTGGGACTGACGCGCATCACCGCCGTTTTTAATACCATCTTCTTCCTGCTGGCCATTACCTTTTTCTTCGGCGTTGATCCGCTGAAGTTCGTTACCAGCATCACCATCGTTGCCGCAGCCCTGGCCCTGCTCACCAAAGATTATATCACTAATATGATCAATGGCCTCATCATCATGTTCTCCGACCAGCTTTCGCTGGGCGATCATATCAGGGTGGGAGACAACAAAGGCAAGATCATGGATATAAC
This sequence comes from Chitinophaga terrae (ex Kim and Jung 2007), assembly GCF_900107795.1. Classification (GTDB taxonomy): domain Bacteria; phylum Bacteroidota; class Bacteroidia; order Chitinophagales; family Chitinophagaceae; genus Chitinophaga; species Chitinophaga terrae. The sequence goes on along the minus strand of NZ_FNRL01000022.1, from coordinate 53,531 downwards.
CCTCATCAACGTTGTGATACAGAACGAAGACGACGAGATCGTCATCATTCCTAATTCCGTGATCTTTGCAGCTGTGGTAGTCAACCAATCCAAGCAGAATATCAGGAAACTAAGCCTGGAATTTGAACTTGATCATAAACATCCCATTACCATTACCGGCGTGGAAGAGCGGCTCAGGAACGCCATCGCTGCCTACGCTAAAAGCTACGATCCCAATAGCTTCTCCCTTAAAACCATAGAAATAAAAAAAGATTTTGTACAGTTTAAAGTGCAGTTATTGATGCCGCTGGCCGACAAAGAAACAGAACGGCTGATACGCCGTGCATTGAACACGGAGATATTAGCCATTGCAGAAGGTATCGGTAATTAAAGATGTTTATGCAGGAACTGCCGCTTCCTGTTGCAGTGCAGCCACAAACCGGTCTATTTGGCTTTTTCCTATCCCCGGCATGCAGATAATATGCGAGATGCCATTTTCTGCCGCCAGCTGGAACTGCCTGCAACACACAGCGGAAGGCGCGGGAAATACCACCGTGATCGCATTGGGATTCCGCCAGGCGGCAATCCCGGTTTCGTTCAGGCGTTCCACCGCATAAGCTGCGGTTGCCAGGCTGTTTTCCGCCCTCATCTTCAAACCGGTTATTCCCATACTTTTCAGCGCATACCAAAGGAACAAAGGACTATGCCCATTCCTGGAACCGGTAATGGTAGTATCTAGCGTTCCTATGTAAGCCACAGACCTGGCTATCCTGTCGCGATGCGTCTTCTTGGCCAATACCACGCCACAGGGTATAGGACTGCCGATAAATTTATGCCCGCTGATGGCAATGCTGTCCACTCCGTCGGCAAAATCAAAAGCCGGGCGAGGGTCCAGGAAGGCTGCATAACTGCCGGATAACGCACCATCCGCATGGATATAATGATGCCGTATAGCCAGTTTCCTGAGTATCGCTTTGATCTCTGAAACATTGTCCCTGGCCTCTGTCATAGTGGTGCCAATGTTGGCCAGGATGATCACCGGCAAGTGCCGGTTTGGCCTGATTGCTTCTTCCAGGTCGTCATAATCCATTTCCCCGTTTTCCTGGCATTTAATAATGATACCGGGCAGGTTTAAAAGATGTATGTTCTTTTGAACGCTATAATGGGTGGACTCAGAATAATAGACCATGCCTTTCGGATAGATCTCCCTTGCGAGGTACAACCCGTACAGGTTTCCTTCCGAACCGCCGTTGGTAACATAGCCCCAGTAGTTATCCGGTTCTGCCCTGAAAAGATCTGCGAAGAAGCTGATCACATATTTCTCCATTTCCCGGCTTCCTACAGCGTAGGTAGAAGAAATATAGGGATCTCCCAGGTTGTTCAATGGATATTGCAGGAAAGGAAAGAGGGGAGAATAATCAAAATCTTTTGCCACCGGGTATCCCAGGAAGCTGGTCGTAAAACGTTCACAGTCGGATAACAGGTTATTCATTTCCACAGCATCAGCCGCAGATAATGTAAAGTCATTCATAAGCGTTGTTTACAGGTGTATGATACTGCGAATGTAAAATTTAATAAGCTAATAAAACTTTGATGTAAGTTTATTTGGTAAAAGAATACTGTTTTTTAAATATTAGTAGTTCAATTTTGCTATTTTCTGCATATTGCAGTTGGTATTCAGAAAAAAATTACTTTATGGAAACTTTTGATTTGACAGATATGAAGATCCTGCGGGCATTGCAGGACGATGCAAGGCTGAACACCAAGGAAATTGCCCATAAGATCGGTTTGTCGGTAACGCCTACCTATGAGCGGCTGAAGAAGATAGAAAGATCGGGTGTGATACGGCAATATGTGACTTTGCTGGACGCAGAAAAAATAGGCAAGGCCCTGACAGTGTTCTGCAATGTATCGCTCCAGCTGCATTCCCAAAAGCTGATACGGCAATTTGAAACGGCCATCAGGAAAATGGAAGAAGTAATGGAATGTTACCACCTGGCAGGAACATACGATTATATGCTGAAAGTTGCAGTGGCAGATATGAAGAGCTATCAATATTTCCTTACAAATAAACTGGCAGCCGTAGAAAATATTGCCCAGGTTCATAGTTCATTTGTGATGACACCTGTGAAATACACTACCAGCTACCCGCTGGATCTATCTTCTTAAGATCTGTACGCCGGTAACCGGGTGATCTTGTACGATCATGGTAGAATAGGGACGGGGGCCCTGGTCTGGCTCGTCCGCAACGGGTATGGTGAACGAAAAACGGCTTCCTTTACCCGGGGTGCTTTCAAACCAGATCTGTCCATGATTTCTTTCTATGAAATCCTTCGAGAGGTTCAAGCCCAGGCCACAGCCTTTTTCATTTTTTGTACCATTGGTAGAATAGTAGATATTGGAGAAGATGCGATGCTGGCTTTCAACCGGAATACCCATTCCATTGTCCTGGACCACAACTTCCACCCGGTATTTCTGAACGGTCGCGGTTACAGATATTTCGCCACCCGCCTGGGTGAATTTGATCGCATTATTGATCAGGTTCCTCAATACCAGCTGGATCATATCGGGATCGGCATACACCATAATGCACTCATCAAACTTGTGATACAGGTTGATATCCTTCTGCTTTGCCAGGGTTTCCAGCAATTCAAATTCCCTGTTGAGCAGGTGGGTCAGATCAAAGTCGTCCGGTTTCACACGAATTCCTTTCATCTGGTTACTGGCCCACTGCAGCATATTATCCATCATATAGGCCGTGTTCTTCACATCTCTCCAGAGTTCATCTGTATACTTGTTAAACTGCGAGGCATCTATCTTTTCATCTTTCAGCAGGAAGAGCAAGCCTTCAAGGATGGCGAGCGGCGACCTGAGGTCGTGCGAGATGACGCTGAATATCTTGTCTTTCACCTGGTTCAGGCTTTCCAGTGTGTTGTTCTGCTCCAGGATGATCTGGTTCTGTAACGATACTTCCCGGTTCTTGTTATTCAGTTGCAGGTAGAGTTCCTGTTGTTTTTTATACAGGCGGTAAACCATTACGGTGATCAGCAGCAGGGCAAGGAACAGAGCGACGGCAGATAACACCAGCACCTTCTGTTGCTGTATGGTGGCCAGGTGCATATGCTGTTCCTTTTTCAGCATAATATTCTCCCGTTGTTTTTTCTCCGCTTCATACTTTTCCTGGCTTTTGGAAATGAGTCTCCCTTTTTCAGCGCTGAAATAATCGAAGCTCCGGGTACTGAATTCCTTATAGCTGTCGAAAGCTGAAGCAAAGTCTTTACGGGCAGAATCCAGCTCATATTTGACCTTGTAATAGATCATTTCGTTCTTCGCATTTTGCAAAGTAGCATTGCAGCTGTCTGCCAGCGCGAGGTTGCGGGCGGCTTCTTTAAGGTTGCCATGAAAGATCTGTACTTCTGCCAGGTTCATGCTGGCTTTGGCAATACCTGAAAGATTCTGTGCCTCCTGGTAGTATTTGAGCGAAAGGGTATGATAACGAAGGGCTGCTCCCAATTTCTGTTGCAGCATGGATACAATGCCCAGGTTCTCGTATGTATAAGCAAGACTTTTATGGTCTTTCAGTTCCAGTTTGATCTTTTCCGCTTTTTCTAAAAATAGTAATGCCGAATCCAGCACCCGCAAAGCGATATAGGCGGAGCCGATGTTGTTTAACGTTTTTCCGATTTCGGGACGCTCATTACTTTTCTGGCGTATTTTTAACGCTTTATGTAAATAAGGAAGAGCCTCCCTCGGGCTGTTCAGTTCTGTGAAAATATTCCCTATATCGTTATTGAGAACACCGAGTACATAATCATCTCCCTGGGTTTCGGCCAGGCGCAGCGATGATAATGTCAATTGCATTTGTTGATCAAGATTTCCTTTGGCGTTTTCTACCAAAGCCAAATTGCGTAATGCCCATATTTTACCTTTAATAAAATGGAGACTATCACTGATCTTTAAAGCTTCGTTGGCATACGCGGCCGCTTTTACCGGGTCTTTCATGAAATAGTTCCTGGAAAGCGAATTGAGCGTATTGATCCTGGTTGTGTCTTTTGGGCTATGCTGTACAAGTGATAATTCTAACGAATCCTTCGCCTGCTGTGCAATCGCTGGTGCCAGCAAGTGGAAAAGAAAGGGGATTATGAGGCAATTCTTCAGAGGACTGGCCTGCAGCATAATGTGTCTTAATGTTGGCTGAGAAAAGAGCGAAAGTTATGGGGTATATCACCCTAACATTGGTTAAAAATAGAAATAATATAGGATGATTCAAAACAGCATTGGTAAAAAAGTAGGTAACAGGACTTATTTTGTTGGTATATCTGATTATAAATCATCAATTAGGATCGTATCTTTCGCGAAATTATTTTTTTCTTATGACTGTGAAAAGAGACGACTTAATAGATGTGGTGGGCTTTGGAATTATCATACCTGTAATGCCCCGGTTGATCAAGAACTGACCGGTCAGGGATTACGTGATTCCTTGCGTTATGCAGGCTGGTTAATGGCCGCTTAAGCCATCAATCAATTTATCATGTTATTTTATTTTGCCTGGATCGCTGTTACGGGAAAACAAGAGAACGTTCGACTGGAAACAGCCTACCCCCTGGGTTTTTAGTTGCATCAGCGTAAAACCCCGTGATTTCAGGATTAATTGTAGCTTTGGTACTGACATACATGGCAGGTTATGCGGTGCAGTTGACATGGAATTTTTATACCATAGAAAAATCTAGATGGTCAGAAAAAGAAGTAGGTTATTCGCTTATGTTTGTGGGAGCGATGGTAGCTGCCGTGCACTTGCAGCTATTTCCCGGGCGCCCCGTTCATCGCGGGAAGCGTATTGCTGGTAACAGGAGTGTTCATAGCAATATCATCGTTATCGGGTCGTCGATTAGTTGCAACAAAATAAGTTTTTAATAAACAAGGTATGCCAATGAAACCTGTTATTTCCATAGAATACTGCCCAAAATGTGGATGGCTGCTCCGGGCTGCCTATATGGCGCAGGAACTGCTTACCACGTTTACCGGTGAGTTGGGCGGCGTTACATTACAGCCCAGCGAAACCGGCGGCACATACATTATCAGGCTGGGAGAAGAAGTGATATTCGACCGCCGCGAATCAGGACATTTCCCCGAAATAAAAGCATTAAAGCAATTGGTCAGGGACCTGGTTTGCCCCGATAAAAGCCTGGGGCATTCTGACAGATAAGGATATACGAATTGCGAACGCCTGAACAGGTAATTTATTTTGCCTGAGCTTCGTAATTCGTATTTCTTTACATTTGCACCCTATGTGTAAAAACCTCCATATCATAGTCTTATTCCTGTTGTTTGCAGTCAGCGCCCAGGGTCAGTTCATTGTCCGCGATACTTCATCCGCTCCATCTTCTTTAACAGATACCGCCTGGCTCCGCAGGAAAAGTTTTTTTCCATTACCCGTTTTAGGTTACTCCCAGGAAAAAGGGCTGGAGATCGGGGTAGCCATGCTCTACTCGTTTTATACAGACAACAAGAATCCCGACCGTGCTACGAGGAATTCTACCATCAATCTCATTCCTGCGATCACTACAGAAAATCAGTTTAAAATAGACCTGAAGTCCAACATCTGGACCCGTGGAAACATCTGGCATATCAAATCCAATCTCCGCTATCATAACTTTCCCCTTTACTTTTTCGGCATCGGGGACGAGACCCATTACAACGACCGCTCCCTGCTGAACAATACCAGGTATAAAGCCCAGGTGGAAGCTGAAAGACTCGTTGGCGGCCACTTCTATGTTGGCGCTTCCATTCTTTACCAACATGATACTTACAGCAGCAAAGATGATAAGGGCATTTATAACAGCCTTTCGCTGGTCGACAAAGCAGGAGGATACGTAACCTTCCTGGGATTGACAGGTATCTTCGATAACAGGGATAAAGAAAACTATACGCGCAAAGGCTGGATGCTGAAATTGAACGCAGCTTACGCGCCTTCTTTTTTAAGCAAACATCCTTTGTTTAAACTGGATGCGCAGGGAGTGCATTTCATCTCAATTTCTCCCAAAAGCACCCTGGGACTGAATGGCCTGTTTCAAACCCTGCAGGGCAGTGAACTGCCGTTCTATTTGCTGCCGGAAATGGGGAACGACCTGATGATGCGCGGTTATTATACGGGCAGATACCGTAACCAGAATTACCTGGCCGGCCAGGCAGAATATCGTTACCTTATTGATCCTAAACTCAGAGTACGGTTATGGTTTATAGACCTGAAACCAAAATTTGCACTGGCGGCGTTTGGCGGCGCGGGTTCCGTGTTCTCCAATCATGATTTCGGATTATCCGGGTTCAAGCCCAGCTACGGCGCTGGTATCAGGTATTTTTATGATGAAAGTTCCAGGCTTACTATTCGTTTAGACTATGCAGTGGGTGAAAAACGTGCAGGAGAGCCGCGTCAGAAAGGGTTTTATTTTTCACTGGCGGAAGCCTTCTGATGATACTTGATTTTTGTGATGTAATGGTGATGGTTATGTGCTATTAATTTGTTAACTTTCAATAGATTGATTCAATACACCAAAACCATCGCATATGAAAAATCTAACCCTGTTTGTTGCTGCCTTGTTGTTGACTGCAACTACACTCTCGTCACAGGCCCAGGATAACAATGGCAGTTCCCGCCCGCATTCTAAATTTTACCTGAAAGCTGCCGGTGGTTATTTCTTTAGTGTGAGCCCGGGACAGTTCCCGAATGTAGGGCCTTACCCGCCACAGGATCTGCGTACCCAGTATAACCCGACCAATCCTTCACACCCGCTCGATACCATTTCCAGGAAGGTATTGACCGGTTCCTACGGGGAAGGAGTAAGAGGCGGTTTGACCTTTGGTTACAATATCAACAAATACCTGTCTGTTGAAGGAACATTCAATTATTTCAGCAGCCGGAAAAACCTGATGACAAGGCAACAAACCTTGCTTGCAGGCACCACTACGCAACTGGGACATGTTGAATCACGCGGTCATGTTAATGCCGTCGATTTTGCGCCCAGCCTGGTCGTGAGCCCGGGTTACGAGAAAATTAATCCTTATGTTCGCTTTGGCGTGGTAGTGCCGTTGTGGGGTCGCCTTTATATTGAAACGGATGCTTCACAGACATCTGCCGTTCCTGCTGGCTTGCCGGTGCCTCCGGGTTCCCAGATCTTTACCACCATCAACAGGAAAGAAGAAGTTAAACCCAACGCTACAATCGGCTTCCAGGGCGCGTTAGGCGTGTCGTTCATGCTCTCTGACCGTTTCGACATTTTTGTTGAAGCAGAATACAGGAATGTTCCTGTAAGAAGCAAATCAAAAGAGATCACCCGCTACGAAGAAGTGAACACCCTCGTGGCCTCAAATGGTACCCCGATCAGGGAGTTGTCGCGCAGGAACCTGAATGATCTCAGCGTTGCAGAGAGAAATACTGAGTACGTAACCATCCTTGATCAGAACTCGAACACGCCTGTCAACCAGCAAGGGGCGAAGGTGATCTATAAAGATGAAAACAGGCCATCTAACGACCTTAAATCCTACATCAACATCGGAGGTCTTGGTGCAAATGCAGGGATTAAATTCCGCCTGTAATTGCTTATAAAGAACAAAGGAGCGGAATACTTTTCCGCTCCTTTGTTCTTATCTAACCTATATCAAAAATATTAGTATGCACTGGCTTCGTCCAGCAGTGCCACCTCTTCGGCGCTTAACCGGAGCTGTACTCCTTTGATCAGTTCCTCCAGCTGTTTGCTGTTGGTAGCGCTGGCAATCGGAGCCGCTACCGCAGGTCTTGTCAGTAACCATGCTAAAGCAACGCCGCCCAATGTAGCCTGCTGGCTGGCGGCTACCTTATCTAACGCTGCCAGGATACGAAGGCCGCGGTCATCCAGGTAGCTGAGCGCTTCCTGGCCCCTGGCAGCGCTTTTAGCCGCATCTTCCCTGGTTCTGTATTTTCCGGTCAGGAACCCGCTGGCAAGCGAATAGTAAGTGATAACGCTCACGTTATTCTCTTCGCAGATCTTTGCATAGTTCTTTTCATAACCTTCCCTGTCGTAAAGGTTGTATTCAGGCTGCAACGTTTCGTACTTTGGATAATTGTGTGCAGCACTGGCCCTGAGGCTTTCTTCCAATCTTTTGGGCGTCATATTCGATGTGCCGATCACTCTTACTTTTCCTGCTTTCACCAATTCCTCATAGGCGGATAAAGCTTCTTCAACCGGCGTAGCATCGTTGTCGTAATGCGTTTGATAAAGATCTATATAATCTGTTTGCAGTCTTTTCAAAGAAGCTTCAGCTTCTTTCAGTATATAATCTTTTGTTACATTGATGCCTTCTCCCATATCCGCACCTACTTTCGTAGCTACTACAATCTTATCGCGCTTCCCGCTTTTCTTCAGCCATTTACCTATGATCGTTTCCGATTCTCCGCCTTTATTGCCCGGAACCCATTTCGAGTATACATTAGCGGTATCTATGAGGTCGAAACCTGCATCCACAAATTGATCCAATAAAGAAAAAGAAGTGGCCTCATCTGCCGACCAACCAAAAACATTACCGCCAAAAGCAAGAGGGGCAACAGAAAGCCCTGATTTTCCCAATTTCTTTTTTTCCATAATAAACAGTTTATCGATTCTTAAAAAAGGGTGATTTATTGTAAGTTAAACAGTTTATCAATGCCGTTCGTGGATTAAAATTTGGTTAAAAAAATTATGACTATTATCTTACAACGCCAGGTATTGAATATCTTAGCTATAGATGAAATTGTTCAGGCAAATACTTTTGTTGTTGGTTGTTGTATTAGCATTGCCGCAATGGCATGCTGAGGGCATTTCTATTCAGCAATCAATTCCTGCCTTCCGGCAACAACATCATTCAGCCTCTGCACATGCCCATATTAAACCGCTTCGTTTAAAAGCTACTTTAACAAGGCATAAACGCAGGCCCGTTGCCTTGAATGATTATTACAATCATGACAGGAGTTTAATCCCGCTCACTACCGAAATTCCATACTCCGTTCAGGCAATTGATAAAGTTCAGAACGGTTATTACTTCAATCCTTATCTCAGCATTCCTGTAGCGCTCCGAAGCTGGAGAGGCCCGCCAGCAGCCATTTCGCTCATATAATCTTTTTTAATTCATTTTATTTTTTCTGGCGATTTTATGATAAAACATATTATCGCGGGGAAGTTGTGTGCCTTGCTATGCCTGTTATGCTACACATCTTCTTCCGCACAATCAGCAGCGGATAGCTTTTCGCTGCACCGGGCTATTGCGCTTACCATGGAACATTACCCGGCTATCCGGGCTAAAGCATCGCAGGTAAAAGCCGGTGAAGCTAATCTTACTGACGTAAAACATAACTGGTACCCGGCTCTCCGGCTTCACGAACAGGTAGACGTAGGTACAGATAACAGCATCTACGGATCTTATTTCACCATGGGAATGATCCCTTCTACATCCGGCGGTATAAGAGCCGCCAACAACAGTTCTTTGATGAGTGGCAACATTGCTATGGCCGCCATGCAATGGGAGATCTATAACTTTGGCGGCTATGGCAGCCAGCAAACAGAAGCCAGCAAAGCGCTGCAGGTTTCAAGATCCGACCTGCACAACCTTGCCAACCAACTTACGGTATCCGTTATCACTCAATACCTGGAATTGTTGAAGTATCACGCATTACAGCAGATCGCTGAAGACAATGTAAGAAGAAATGCTTCAGTGGTACGGGCGGTTACAGCAATAGTACTGCATGGTCTGAAACCAGGAGTAGACAGCGCCGTGGCGGCAGCAGAACTTTCAAAGGCCCGGTTAAACCTGCTCGACATCCACAACAAATACGAACAGGTAAGAGTACAGTTATCCGTGCTCACAGGACTTGATACCTCCAACATCCGGCCTGACACAGTCAATACAGACAGGTTGATCGCCTTGTTGCAGCATCAGCCGGGCGATAGCGTTCAGCAACAACACCCGATGCTGGAATACTATAACGCCATCTACGAACAACAAACGGCAAAGGAAGCAGTCATCCGCAAATCTACCCTGCCTAAGGTAAACCTTATGGCGGCAGGTTGGATGCGCGGTTCCAGCGGCAGTTTCAACGATGTTTATGATAAAAACCTGTGGAGTGGTTTAGGCTATAGCAGGTATAATTACCTGTTAGGTTTGGGTATCACCTATAACCTGGCAGACCTGAAGCGGACCAGGGAAAAAGTGGCGGTACAAAAATACCAGTCTGAAACCGCAGCGCGACAAATGGAAACCATCAAAACAAATCTCGATGGCATGTTGCAGCAATCGCTGACGGATCTGAAGATTTCGTCTGAAAAGCTGCAGGAACTGCCTTTACAACTGAACGCAGCCAAGGCAGCCGCCAGGCAGAAAATGGCGTTGTACAGGGGCGGGTTAACCAACATCATTGATGTGACCACAGCCTTATTCGTCCTGAACCGCGCGGAAACAGATCTTGTAATGACCCGCGACGCTGCGTGGAAAGCGCTGTTCAGTGCGGCCTACGCCAGCAACAGCATAGAACAATTACTGCCCGAACTGAACTAAACGCTTAAATTATGTCTCTAGTTTCTTCTGCACTAAAGAAGCCGATCGCCGTTATTGTAATAACAGGCGGGCTGCTGCTTTTCTCTGTGCTCTCGATATTTAAAATACCTATCGACATCTTTCCCAAACTCAACCTGCCAACCATATACGTAATTGAACCGTATGGAGGGATGTCGCCCCAGCAAATGGAAGGTTTCTTTGCCACCCGCTTGCAGGACCAGTTCCTGTATGTGAACGGGGTAAAAAGCATTTCTACCAAGAACATCCAGGGGCTTACGTTACTGAAACTTACCTTCTACGAGAATACCGATATGGCGGAAGCCTCCGCACAGGTAGCGTTACAGGTTAACAGGGCAATGAAGTTCTTCCCGCCGGGTGCATTACCGCCGCAGGTAATGCGTTTCGACGCATCTTCGTTGCCGGTAGGAGAGCTGGTGTTCAGCAGCCCTACCAAATCGCTGAAAGAAATATACGACCTCGCTGCAACACGTATCAGGCCTATGTTTGCATCGGTGCCGGGGCTTTCGGCTCCTCCGCCTTTCGGAGCCAACTCAAGATCGGTGGTAGTGAACGTTGATCCGCAGAAACTGCGCAGCTTCAATCTCAGCGCCGATGAAGTAGTAGAAGCCATTGCAAAGAACAACGTAATGACGCCCTCCGGCAATATCAGGATCAACAACACCATGTATGTGACCACTATCAATTCGCTGGAGAAACAGGTATCTGATTTCGGTGAAATACCCATCGTTACAAACGGCAACAATACGGTTTTTATCCGTGATGTGGCCAGGGTTTCAGATGCTGCCGACGTAACGGTCGATTACGCGTTAGTGAACGGAAAAAGATCGGTATACATTCCCATTGTTAAAACAGCAGATGCCTCAACCTGGGATGTAGTGAAGACGCTGAAATCGAAGATCCCCGAAATGCAAAGTTTATTGCCGGATGATGTAAAGATCTCTTATGAGTTTGATCAATCGGTGTTCGTGATCAATGCCGTAAAAAGCCTTGTAACAGAAGGGATCCTGGGAGCGTTGCTCACAGGCCTGATGGTGCTCCTGTTCCTGAGGGATCTGCGCAGTTGCCTGGTAGTAGTGGTTACGATCCCCGTAGCGGTGCTTTGCGCGGTAATGGGATTGAAGCTTGCCGGTCAGACCATCAACATCATGACGTTGAGCGGCCTTGCGCTGGCCATCGGTATCCTGGTAGACCAGGCTACGGTAACGATCGAGAATATTCACCAGCATATGGAAATGGGGAAGAATAAACGTCGGGCGATCTATGATGCCTGCGCGGAAATATCCTTCCCGTTATTACTGATCCTGCTCTGCATCCTCGCGGTTTTTGCGCCTTCCTTTATCATGAACGGTGTGCCCAAGGCCATGTTCCTCCCGTTATCGTTGTCTATAGGCTTCGCAATGATCGCTTCTTATTTCGCCGCGCAAACACTGGTGCCGGTAATTGCAAACTGGTGGCTGGGAGAAACAAAGCATAGCCATGCCGGGCTGGCGTTAGACAAACAGGAAGTGGAAGAAGTGGATGAACACCTGGAATATGAACAACATCATGAGGTAAGAGGATTTGAAAAGTTCAAGCTGGGCTTTATGCGCCTCCTGCAAGGCGGAATGAAACGGGCAGGCTGGGTGGTAGCCGTTTACCTGTTGGGCGGCATTGCGCTGGCCGGCGCCTGTTATTTCTACATCGGGAAAGACCTGATGCCCCATGTGAATGCAGGGCAGTTCCAGTTGCGTTTGCGGATGCCCGACGGCACCAGGCTGGAAAGAACAGAAGCGGGATTGCACGAAGTGTTGAAGATCGTAGACAGTACAGTAGATGGTCATGTGGCTATTTCCTCCGCCTACGTTGGTCTTATTCCCAGCAGCTACGGAACAAGCAACCTGTATATCTTCAACAGCGGTACGCACGAAGCAGTTTTGCAGGTCAACCTGGATGAAGACTATAAAGTCAACATAGAACAACTGAAAGACCAGTTAAGAGAAGCGATACGCAAAAAGATCCCGGATATGAGAATTTCTTTTGAGCCTATAGACCTCACGGAAAAGATCATGAGCCAGGGCGCTTCAACCCCAATAGAAGTAAGGGTTGCAGGCAAGGATATGAAGCAGATATCAGGGTATGCGAACAAGCTGGTTAAAGCCCTGCAGGATATACCATTCCTGCGCGATGTACAGATTGCCCAGCCATTGCATTTCCCTGTGATCAGTATCGATATCGACAGGTTGAAACTGGCGCAGATGGGATTGAATATCTACCAGGTTGCCAGGTCTGTTACCGCTTCTACTTCATCGAGCCGTTTTACGGAAAAGAACCAGTGGCTGGATGAAAAGGTAGCTTACACTTACCAGGTACAGGTCCAGGTTCCGGAATACAGCATGACGGCGATCAACGACCTGAAAGAGATCCCGCTGGTGAAAGGTCAATCGAGGCCTGTACTGGCGGATATTGCTACTTTTCGCCTGACGGAGATGCCGGGAGAATACGACAGGGTAGGACCGCGTAGGTTCGTTACTGTTAGTGCCAATATCAGGGATAAAGACCTTGGCGCCGCAACAACTGCTGTGCAGGCCGCGATCCATGAATTGGGCGATCCGCCTAAAGGGTTGGTAGCAGAACTGAAAGGCGCTTCCAGTTTGCTGGTAGAAACGCTGGATAGCCTGCAGGGAGGTTTGCTGGTGGCTGTTATCGTGATCTTCCTGCTGCTGGCGGCCAATTACCAGTCGTTCAAACTTTCGCTGGTGGTGTTAACCACGATCCCGGCCGTAATTGCCGGGGCTTTAATTGCCTTGCTGCTTACCGGGGCCACGTTAAACCTGCAATCATATATGGGTATGATCATGTCTACCGGGGTGTCGGTAGCCAATGCCATCCTGATAGTAACCAATGCGGAAAAACTCAGGTTGGAGTATGAAGATCCCTATAAAGCCGCAGTGGTAAGCGCAGGTATCAGGTTAAGGCCTATTCTGATGACCAGCCTGGCCATGATCGCTGGTATGATCCCCATGGCAAGCGGGCTTGGAGAAGCGGGCGATCAGACAGCGCCTCTTGGAAGAGCGGTGATCGGGGGATTGATCGCTTCCACGTTGGCAGCATTGCTGGTACTTCCGTTGGTATATGCACTGATGCAGCGCAAAGCTTCTTATACTTCTCCTTCTTTAATGCCATCTGAACCTATTATTAAAATAAATAAATTAGAAAATGAAGTCATTTAAAATAATCATAAACGCCTTTCTTGTGGCTTCAGCAGTCGCTGCCTGCAATTCTGCTGCCGCGCCGGAAAAAAAGAAAAAGAAGAACGTGGAAACCAGCCTGGAACTTGCAAAAGTAGTGCAACGGCCATTGGGTGGAAGCATCCGTTTGCCGGCTTCGCTGGCGGCTTACCAGAAAGTGAGCATATACCCTCGTATCAATGGCTTTGTACAGAAGATAATGGTAGACAGGGGCAGCAAGGTAAAAAAAGGCCAGGTGTTGTTGGTTCTCGAAGCGCCGGAAGTAACGCAACAGTACTATGCCGCACAATCCAAATATATCCAGGCTACCGCTATGTTTGCTTCCAGCAAGGATAATTACGAGCGGACCCTGGCAACCAGCGCCGAACCCGGTACCATTTCGCCGCACGACCTCGAACTCAGCCGTGCGCGGATGCTGGCAGACAGCGCTTTGATGAACAGTGAAAAAGCCACTTTTAAAGCCCAGGAAGTGAACCTTAGCTACCTCACCGTTACGGCGCCGTTTGACGGGGTGATCACCGAGCGTAACATCCACCCGGGCGCATTGGTAGGTCCGGACACGAAGGTCGACGATAAGCCGATGTTATTGCTGGAACAGGAAGATAAACTTCGTCTTGTATTACAGGTACCCGAAATGTACAGCGCCCAGCTGGCAGAGAGTGCAACCGTTTCTTTTGAAGTAAATGCACTGAGAGGCAAAACTTTTACAGGGAAGATCACGAGGCAGGCCGGAACATTGAACGACCGGTACCGCTCAGAAGCCGTGGAAATTGATGTGGAAAATCCCGACAGGGTGTTGAAGGCAGGAATGTATGCGGAAGTGGTGTTGCCCCTTAAAGGTTCCGCCCAGGCCTTGCTGGTGCCATCCAGCGCCGTGGTAACATCTACCGAACGTAAATATGTGATCGTAGTAAAAGATCATTATACGCATTGGGTAGATGTGGAAGAAGGAAATCACCACAACGATTCAACGGAGGTATTCGGGCAGCTGCATGCCGGCGACAAAGTGGTGATGCAGGCAAATGATGAGATCAAAGAAGGGATAAAAGTACCCTAAGCTGATTCCGTCCGGCAGTCTTTTTGCTGAAGCTATTGAAAAAAGGCAGTATGGGACAGAAAAAATTTACGCCGGAAGAGATCCGGGAACAGGAAGCCACCAAACGCAGGAACGGATCGCTGGCTCCGGCAAAAAAAGGGAACAAAAAGACCTGGGATGTTGATGGAAATAACGTCCAGGAAGGCTACGACGAACGGGAATACACGCCGAAGGAAAAAGCAGATGAAAAGCGTAGCAAGGAGAAATAAAAAAGGCCGTCCCGAAGATTCGGGGCGGCTTTTCTGCTAACTGTTCCGTCTATATTGATTTCTTTATGTTCCGATTAAAAAAAGAGAACAAATAACATCCACCTAGTAATCAATAACGGATTTACCTGTTGTTCAACTAAAAAAAATCTTGTGTATAGGCAATACAAATTCCGTCACGTATTACGTGTTAATATTTATTTTAAATGTTAACAGGATAGAGTTTTTTGGATTGTTGTCTGTCTCGGTATCATAGCTTCTCCTGCTACGACAGTAATGGCAATCCGGGTTATGATCTGTGTTCGTGTCTTATTTCAGAACGTTACTTTCACATATTAACACGAAACAATTTCAAATTGTTCTGAAAAAAAAGCCTAAAAATTTAAAAGTTCCCTGACTCCCTGCGCAATAAGCTGAACGCCAATTACAGCCAGGATTAACCCCATCATTTTAGTAATAACCATCATGACATTGGTGCCAATGATCTTGACGATCCTTTCGCCGGCTAAAAAAAGCAGGAAGCTGCCATAGCAGATAACTGCGTACACCGCAATTACTATTCCCAGGTGAATAAGATCTTTGGCTGCAGAATAACTCATGGCGGTGGCAATGGTACCCGGTCCTGCGAGGAAGGGCATTGCGAGAGGAGTGATGGCAACGCTGATTCCCTGATCGGCTTTTACGGGTTGGGAGCCAAGTTTGGAGCTGGCTGCTTTGTTACCGTCGCCGCGCACCATTTCATAGCCCACAACAAAAACAAGGATGCCGCCAGTAACCCTTAATGCCGCCAGGGTAATACCGAACACATGGAAGATCAGTTTGCCGGCCACGCTAAAAATGAGGATAATACAAAAGGCGACCAGCACAGATTTGGTTGCGATGTTCCGCTTGCCCTTTTTGTCCATGTTCGAGGTCAGCTCCAGGAAAACAGGGATAGCGGAAATGGGGTTCACAATTGCGAGCAATCCCATAAACACGGTGGTAGCGAAAGCGAAATAATTATCGAATAATGCCATCATGTTCCTAAATTAATCAAAAAACAGGTTCAACGATTTTGGTTTTATAAACTTTCATATGGGTATCCGCGGGTCTGATACTTAGCCTCGCAGCCTTGGCAGCTGCCAGTTGAAATGCAAACTGAAAAGCCGGATGGCTACTATAACGGCAATGGATATACTCTGCGCCACGTCGCCGGATAAACCGGTATAGTGGCCGGTAAGCAGGTACAGCGTTCCGCCGGCAATAGAGGCAGCGGCGTATATTTCGCGGGTGAACAGGATAGGTTGCTCACCGCAGATCACATCTCTCAGCAAGCCTCCGAATGTTCCGGTGATCACTCCCAATGCTACGCAAATAGGCAAGGGAAGCCCTACGGCCATACCTTTATTGATACCCGTAATAGTGAACATGCCTAAGCCGATCGCATCAAAGGTGCTGAGAAGGCGTACCAGTTTTTTTATGTAAGAAAAGAACAACGCCGCAATAATAGCCGCTATAAGGATCGCTGAGTTGCTCAATTCATTTGTCATCCAGGCCACAGGCGTTGCGCCAATCAGCAGGTCCCTGATGGTTCCGCCCCCGATAGCGGTGATAAAGGAAAGACTCAGCAGCCCTATAAGATCGTACGACTTATTAATGGCGGCTGTTGCGCCTGAAACTGCAAATGCAATGGTTCCGCATAATTCAAGTGCCTGAACAAAGGTGAGATGCATTCTCCTTACTGATTTTAAAACTAAGGTAAGGATACTTTACTTCCCGGAAAGCGAATTTGTATAAATCAATTCTCGAACGGCGATTCTCCTCTCAGCGTACGTTCTATCTGTTTGCGCAGATCGTTGCTGAATCCTTCTACTTCGATCTTCGGATGATGATCTAAATAAATAAGGAACCGACCCGCTTCCTGCATCACCCGATCATAGATGTCTTCCAATAAAGCTGATAACAATTTCCTGGTTATCTCTGCTATCTGTGCCAGTGAACTGTCTTCAAATTGAATGTACTCACGGTTCTTATAAGATAAGGTGATCTGAATCATAGAAATGGTTTTTCTTAGGATGATATTAATGTGTAACCCGTTGGTTATCACCAGGTATTTTCATATTCAGGCATAAAATTAGAAAATTTATAATTGATTTATTCAAACTAAAGGGTGATTTTATAACCGTTCATAAAATATTATTTACGGCTGTTAACATTACCGTTCATGAATTGTTCATTATTTTCTTTGATAAATTGGCTACCATTGCAAATTATTTGCAATAAGAAAATGAGAAAACTAACCCTACTAATTGTATTTATCACCTGGACCGGATTGTCGTTATTCGCTCAGCCAGGTAAAGGCACGAAATGGACTGCAGATGGAAAAGGCTACTACCGCGTGGATGATTCGGGGATTGCAGCCGTATCTTTAACAGGTGGGCAGCCCGTAACGAAGATCGCTGCCAGTGCATACAATAACCTGCCGCTGAAAGATTTTACTTTTTCTGCCGATGAAAAGAAAGTACTGCTCTATACCAATTCACAAAAAGTATGGCGTTACGAAACAAGAGGCGATTACTGGGTACTGGACCTTTCATCCGGAAAGCTGCAACAGCTGGGCGCTGACAGACCTTCAGCTTCCCTGATGTTTGCAAAAATTTCGCCCGACGGAACAAAAGCAGCGTATGTCAGCGAACATAACATCTTCGTGGAAGACCTTGTAAACGGAGGCGTTAAACAACTGACAAAAGACGGCAGCCGCAGGTTGATCAACGGAACATTTGACTGGGCGTACGAAGAAGAATTCGGATGCAGGGACGGTTTCCGCTGGAGTGAAGACAGTAAAAGCATCGCTTACTGGCAGATAGATGCAACAAAGATCCGCGACTTTTTAATGATCGATAACACCGACTCTATCTATTCTTTTACTGTGCCGGTGGAGTATCCGAAAGCAGGCGAAAGCCCGAGCGCATGCCGTATAGGCGTGGTAGATGTCAGCTCCGCAAACACAACGTGGATGAAGGTACCGGGCGATCAGCAACAGCATTATATTCCAAGAATGGAATGGATTCCCGGCAAACGCTCTTTGATCATACAACAATTGAACAGGAAACAGAATGAAAGTAAGATCATGGTTTGCGATGCTGTATCAGGCGCAGTGACTACCTTATACCAGGAAAAAGACAGCGCCTGGATCGATGTGAAATCAAGATGGGATGATGATAATATCGCCGGATGGGATTTTACAGGCAAAGGCAAAGGATTCATCTGGGTGAGTGAACAGGATGGCTGGCGGCACCTGTACAGTATTGATCTCGCCGATGGCAAGGCTACCTTGCTCACGCCCGGCAATTATGATGTGATCAATATTAAGAAGATAGATGAAGCCAATAATGTTATCTACATACTGGCTTCTCCTGAAAATGCAACCCAGCAATACCTCTACAAGGTTCCGCTCAAAGGGGGCAAGGCAACCCGCGTTACCCCGGCAGATCAGCCAGGAGTGCATGATTACCGGATCTCGCCTTACAGCGGCCTGGCCATACACGAGTTTAATAATTCATATACTTATCCGGTTGCAGAAGTGGTACAGCTGCCGGCTCACAAAAGCTTTGATAACCGTGTGGCACAGGCTTTAAAAGAAGCGGCTGAAACGCCGAATCCTGCGAAATTCTTTAGCGTAACCACGGCAGACGGCGTGCAGATGGATGGCTGGATGAAACTGCCGCTGAATTTCTCCCCGCAGAAAAAATATCCGGTTGTCTTTTACGTGTATGGCGAGCCTGCTGCAGCTACAGCAACAGACAGCTATGGCGCGGGGCACAATTTCTTATACCGCGGTAATATGGACGAAGATGGCTACATCTATATATCTATGGACAATCGCGGCACGCCTCTGCCAAAAGGAAGGCAGTGGCGTAAATCCATCTACCGCAAAGTAGGCATAATCAACGCCCGCGACCAGGCTATGGCAACAAAAGAACTGCTGAAACAACATGCTTACATGGACCCTGAAAGGGTAGCGGTCTGGGGCTGGAGTGGCGGCGGTTCTATGACCCTTAACCTCCTTTTCCAATATCCTGAGATCTATAAAACAGGCATCGCAGTGGCCGCAGTAGGCAACCAGCTGACTTATGATAACATTTACCAGGAGCGCTATATGGGGCTGCCACAAGAGAACAGGGAGGATTTCGTAAAAGGATCGCCGGTTTCATACGCTAAAAACCTGCAGGGCAACCTGCTCTACATCCACGGAACCGGTGACGATAATGTGCATTATCAAAACGCGGAAATGCTGCTGAACGAGCTGATTAAATACAATAAACAATTCCAGTTTATGTCTTATCCGAACCGTACTCACAGCATCTCGGAAGGAGAGGGGACCTCCGCTCACCTGTCAACTTTATACACCAACTACCTGAAAAGCCATTGCGAACCGGGAGGGAAGTAATCGTTATTGTTGTACTTTCGCATTCCTAAATTAAATGTTTAAGATGTCTAGAACGGCTTTAACAGGTATACTGGCTGCAGCGCTGGTAATAGTATGTGCTTTTTTTCCGTGGGCTACGATCGAGAGCCGGAACCTGGTATTTACAGGCGTAAACGGGGCAGGCTCCAATTATGGCGAGCCAGGCAAACTAAGTATCATTTTATCAGTACTGGCAATTATCCTGTTCTTCCTGCGGAACCGCTGGCTGGCTATCGCTAACCTGTTTGTTTCAGGTTTCCTGGTAGCCTGGACCTTCAGAAATATGATGCTCTACGCCCGCTGCGAAATGGGCCAGTGCCCTACAACCGGCTGGGCTTTGTATCTCTCGTTTATCGCCGCATTGGTCGCCTTCACCTGCGTCCTGTTCACCAAAATGCCACCCCCTCCCCGAAGGTAGCACGCAAAGGAGTTGCACGCAAAGGGGCATAAGAAGCAAAGAGCGCAAAGATTTTTTGGACCGAAGCGGACTTTAAGAAGCAAAGAAGGGAAGATTATGTTATATAACAAATAACACAATCTTCCCTTCTTTGCTTTCTTATTTTTCTTAAAACAAAAATCTTTGCGCTCTTTGCTTCTTATGCCCCTTTGCGTGCAACTCCTCTGCGTGCAACCACTACGCGAGGATTTTGTGGAGGAGCCACACGCAGATAACGATGCCTGCCCCAATCGCGAAGTTACGTAGGATAATAGGCAGCACCCGTTGTGCGGTGATCTTCGCTTTCATGAAACTAAACACGGTCAGTCCCAGGAATACCAGTAAAGTACTGGTTTGGGAGGCGGCGTTAAAGTTTTCGTTGGCGAGGTAGGGAGCAAAAGACAATGCTCCGCCCAGGATAAAAAACAAGCTGGTAAATATGGCGCTGCTGATAGCCCTGCCTTTGCTGAAGAAAGATTCCTGTACGTTTTCCTGTTGCAGTATCTGTTCCCAGGAGGCGGCGTCTTTCTTCATTTCCGACTCAATATGACTGATCGTTTGCTGGTTGATTTCCAGGTGCTGAAGTTTTTTTCTTTCATCATCGGATAATAGGGCGCTGTCGTGTTGCGCATCGCCCTTATTGGCCTGGTAAGCGCTGTAAAGCACCAGCAGTGCGCCTGCGAGCCAGATACCGAGATGAATGTTATAGAATGTTTGCACATCCAGGGGCCATAGCTGGATAACCTGGGTGGCAAAGAATAGCAGCAGTAATCCGTCCGGAAAGCCGATCAGGAAATCGGTTTTCCAGCCGGAGCTGCGGATGGCTTTGTGGGTGATAGACATACAACTAAAGGCAGCTTAGCTAAAAGCTTGTTCAAGGCTCTTTTGAATGATGGCTACACAGTCGTTTACCTGTGCAGCAGTGATGGTCAGCGGCGGTGCAAAACGGATCTTATCTCCGTGCGTTGGCTTGGCTAACAGTCCATTTTCCTTTAAAGTGAGGCACAGGTCCCATGCTGCTTCCGGGTCGGTATGTTTGATAACGATGGCATTCAGCAGTCCTTTTCCTCTTACGATAGAAAGATAGGGCGATTGAATGGCTGTGATGCCATCTCTCAGCAACTGGCCCATGGCCACTGCATTTTCCGCCATTTTCTCGTCTTTCAATACCTGAAGGGAAGTGATGGCCACTTTGCAGGCAAGCGGGTTGCCGCCGTAGGTGGAGCCATGTTCGCCGGGTTTGATGGTAAGCATGATCTCATCGTCGGCCAGTACGGCGCTGATGGGCAAGGTGCCGCCGGATAAGGCTTTGCCAAGTATCAGGATATCGGGTCTTACGTTTTCATGGTCGCAGGCCAGCATTTTACCTGTTCTGGCCAGGCCGGTCTGTATTTCATCTGCGATGAACAGTACGTTGGCATCTTTGCAATACTGGTAAGCTTTGGAAAGATAACCTTCGTCAGGTACTACTACGCCGGCTTCTCCCTGTATCGGCTCTACCAGGAAACCGGCTACATTCTTATCCTGCAACGCCTGTTCCAGCGCCGTGAGGTTATTGTAAGGAATAACTTCATAACCGGCCATGTAAGGGCCGAAGTTCTTGCGGGCAGTAGGGTCAGTGCTGAATGAAATAACGTTCAGCGTGCGTCCGTGGAAGTTGTTGGAACAAACGATGATCTTTGCCGCATTTTCCGGAACGCCCTTTACCAGGTAAGCCCAGTGCCGGCAAAGTTTCAGCGCGGTTTCCACTGCTTCCACGCCGGTGTTCATAGGCAATACTTTGTCGTACCCGAAATACCCGGTGATAAACTGCTCGTATTCGCCTAAAAGATTATTATAAAATGCACGTGAAGTAAGGGTGAGCCGCTTTGCCTGTTCTATAAGGGAGGCAATGATGCGGGGATGACAGTGACCCTGGTTCACGGCCGAATATCCGGATAAAAAATCGTAATATCTTTTACCATCAACATCCCATAAAAAAACGCCTTCTCCTCTTTCTAATACTACTGGTAATGGATGGTAGTTGTGGGCTCCATATTGCGCTTCCAGTCCAAGATAATGCTGTGATCTTTCGCTAATTGTAAATGACGGTATCATACCTCAAAAGTACGTTTTTACGGGCAGATGGATAACGATTTTTATTATTCATCGTTATCCGTCTGCGGGTCTTTTATCCTTTAAGGCTTTTTACCAGGTCAATATATTCCTGCATGGCGGCTTCTTTGGATTTGCCTTTCAGTCCGGCCCAGGCCTCGTATTTCGCTTTCGCTACAAAATCGAAGGGGTTGGCCGGCGGGTCTGTGTCTACATCTCCCGTAGTGCCCTGTTTGTACAATGAATAAAGTTGCAATAAAACGTCGTTGGATGGTTTTTCCGAAAGGGTTTTACTGTCGGCTACCGCCTGTTCAAATGCTTTAACCAGTTCCATGGTGTATAATTTACGTGGTAATACGATAGGCTATCTCTATAAAGTTGAGGATTAAAAGTTAATATATCAAAAAAAGATAGGCCTTCGTACCCTGGGAACTGCCTAAAACATATTCAACAAACGCTTTAACTATGAACTAATTTCAATACCTTTGCGGGCTGAATGGTGCGTAAAGAGGTACCAAAGGATCAGCAAAACATCATATGAAGAATATTCGCAATTTTTGTATCATTGCCCATATTGACCATGGTAAAAGCACCCTGGCCGATCGTTTACTTGAATTTACGAAGACTATATCTGACCGCGATATGCAGGCCCAGGTACTGGATGACATGGACCTTGAAAGAGAAAAAGGTATCACCATCAAGAGCCATGCTATCCAAATGGATTACACTGCAAGGAACGGTGAAAAATATATTTTTAACCTTATTGACACGCCCGGACACGTTGACTTCTCTTACGAAGTATCCCGTGCCCTGGCAGCTTGTGAAGGCGCCCTGCTCTTAGTGGATGCAGCCCAGGGTATCCAGGCGCAGACCATCTCCAACCTCTACCTGGCGCTGGATAACGACCTGGAAATAATCCCGGTGATCAACAAAATTGACATGCCCGGCGCTATGATCGAGGAAGTAAAAGACCAGATCATAGACCTGATAGGTGTAAAAGAAGAAGAGATCCTGCTGGCCTCCGGCAAAACCGGTATCGGTATAGAAGAGATACTGGAAGCGATCGTATCCCGTATCCCGGCTCCTGAAGGCAGCAACGAAGCTCCTTTGCAGGCCCTGATCTTCGACAGCGTATTCAACTCTTTCCGCGGTATCATTGCATACTTCCGCGTTTTCAACGGTACCATCAAAAAAGGGGACAAGATCCGTTTTATCAATACAGGAGAAGAATACGAAGCCGATGAAGTAGGTATCCTGAAATTAGGCCTCGAACCCCGTAAAGAAGTGAAGACGGGCGACGTAGGGTATATTATCACCGGTATCAAAAGCGCAAAAGAAGTAAAAGTGGGTGACACCATCACCCTTTCTAATAACCCTTCACCTGAAGGTATCAACGGGTTCCAGGAAGTAAAACCAATGGTATTTGCCGGTATTTTCCCGGTAGTAACAGAGGATTTCGAGGAATTGAGAGACTGCATGGATAAACTGCAGCTGAACGATGCCTCCCTGACCTACGAAATTGAAACATCACAGGCATTAGGTTTCGGTTTCCGTTGCGGCTTCCTTGGAATGCTGCACATGGAGATCATCCAGGAACGACTGGAAAGAGAGTTCAATCAAACGGTGATCACTACCGTTCCGAACGTAGGGTTCATTGCACATACAACCCGCGATGGCATAGTAACAGTGAACAACCCGAGCGAAATGCCGGATCCTACAAAACTCGACAGGATCGAAGAACCGTTTATCCGTGCACAGATCATCACCAAGCCGGAATTTATCGGCAATATCATGACGCTCTGCCTCGGCAAACGCGGTATCCTCCTGAATCAAAGCTACCTGACAACAACCAGAGTAGAGCTGATCTTCGAATTGCCGCTGACAGAGATCGTATTTGATTTCTATGATAAACTGAAAAGCCAGACCAAAGGTTATGCGTCGTTCGACTATACGCCTATCGGCTTCCGCGACAGCGACATCGTAAAAATGGATATACTCCTGAACGGCGATAAAGTGGATGCCCTCAGCGCCCTTATTCACCGTAGCAGGGCACAGGACTTCGGCCGCAAGTTGTGCGAGAAACTGAAAGACCTGTTGCCTCGTCAGCAGTTCCTTATCGCTATCCAGGCTGCCATCGGCGCTAAGATCGTTGCCCGCGAAAACATCAGTGCAATGCGTAAAGACGTTACCGCTAAATGTTATGGCGGCGATATCTCCCGTAAACGCAAACTCCTGGAAAAGCAGAAAGAAGGTAAGAAACGTATGCGCCAGATAGGTAACGTGGAAGTGCCCCAGGAAGCATTCCTGGCAGTATTGAAATTAGATGATTAATAAAGGAAGTTCCCCGGGGAACAACCCATACAGATCTTTAGTATATTGAGAGCAAAGGAATAAAACCTTTGCTCTCTTTCTTTTTTTGACTAAACCCAACCAATCATGAAATTGTTCAACCGTTTCCTGCTGGCACTGCTCCTGGCCGGAGCTGCCGCCCAAGCGCAAAAACAACCAAGCGCCGCCCAGATCATCGCTGAAGCAAAGACCACCGCAGCTAAAGAACATAAGAATATATTCATCATTTTCCATGCTTCCTGGTGCGGCTGGTGCCATAAAATGGATACCGCCATGAATGACGCTTCCTGCAAAGCCTTGTTCGACAAACAATATGTTATCAGGCATATTGATGTAATGGAACACGGAGACAAAAAAGTATTGGAAAATCCAGGCGGCGAGGAACTTCTTAAAGCTCATGGCGGCGGCGATGGCATTCCTTTCTGGTATGTAACAGACAGCAAAGGTCAGCTGCTGGCAGACAGCCGCAAAACGGGCCCCGATGGCCGCAAAGCAAATGTTGGCTGTCCGAGCACCCCCGACGAAATTGAACATTTCCTTGAAGTGCTGAAAAAAACTTCCACACTTTCCACTTCAGAGCTGGCGACCATCCAGAAACGATTCTCTGCCAAATAGCAGGAAGGGAAGATCACAAGAAAAATTTTTTCTTATGATCTTCCCTTCTTAATTTAACACCGCTTAAAGCATTCGTACAAAAGTCTTATGCTTCTTTGCCTCGCATAGTCCCTTTGCGGACCAACCACATACACCTCCGATCTTCCCGGTATTATTTTACAACAACAATCTTTTATATGCACCTGACTCCCCGGGAAACCGAGAAACTATTATTACACCTGGCCGGTGAACTGGCCGAAAAACGAAAGGCCCGAGGCCTGCGCCTGAACTATCCGGAAGCGATTGCACTGATCAGCAGCCGCCTCATGGAAGCGGCCCGCGATGGTAAAACAGTGGCTGAACTCATGCAGTATGGCGCAACCATTCTTACCCGCGAAGACGTGATGGAAGGCATCCCTGAAATGATCCATGAAGTACAGATAGAAGCTACTTTCCCGGATGGTACCAAACTGGTGACCGTTCATGATCCTATTCGCTAACAGTTTAATCCATATAACATGATCCCCGGAGAATATTTTTTGAAGGCGGACGATATCATCGCCAACGCCGGCAGGAAAACTATTAAGATCAGTGTGGTCAATACAGGCGACCGTCCTGTGCAGATCGGCTCACATTGCCATTTTTTTGAAGTCAATAAACAAATGAAATTCCCCCGTGAAGCGGCTTTAGGTATGCGCTTGAACATTCCCTCAGGTAACGCTGTTCGTTTCGAACCGGGAGAGGAAAAAGAAGTGGAGCTGGTAGAACTGGGCGGAAACAGGAAAGTGATCGGCATCAACAACCTGGTAAATGGCGATACAACAGATCCTATTGTCAGAACCGCCGCATTGGAAAAGGCAGCATTATTGAACTTTAAATCTACAGACCTATGAGCCTTCGAATTAAAAGATCCAAATACGTGAGCATGTTCGGCCCCACAGTGGGCGACCGTGTACGGCTGGCAGATACAGACCTGGTTATCGAGATCGAAAAGGACTATAATTATTACGGGGATGAAAGCAAATTTGGCGGGGGAAAAAGTGTAAGGGATGGAATGGCCCAATCAGCTACCGCGCTGAGAAGCGAAGGGGTGCTGGATTTTGTTATCACCAACGTGATCGTCATCGATCACTGGGGCATCGTAAAAGGAGATATAGGGATTAAAGACGGAAAGATTGTCGCTGTTGGCCAGGCAGGAAACCCTGATACCATGGATGGCGTACACCCTGACCTGATCATCGGTGCATCCACTGAGATACATAACGGCGCTAACCTGATCGCGACCGCAGGCGGAATAGATACGCATATCCATTTCATCTGCCCTCAGCAGATCGATCATGCCCTGTTCAGCGGAATTACCACCATGATTGGCGGCGGCACCGGGCCGGCAGACGGAACCAGCGCTACTACGGTAACGCCCGGAGCCTGGAACCTGCAGAAAATGTTGCAGGCTGCTGAAGCATACCCAATGAACCTCGGCTTTTTCGGAAAAGGCAACTGCGCCACTACAGCGCCTTTGGTAGAACAGATCGCCGCCGGTGCGTTAGGGCTGAAAATACATGAAGACTGGGGCGCTACTCCGGCCGTTATTGATGCATCGCTCAAAGTGGCCGACGAACTGGATGTCCAGATCGCCATTCATACCGATACCCTGAACGAAGCAGGCTTCCTGGAAGATACCCTGGCAGCCATCAACGGACGGGTGATCCATACCTTTCATACGGAAGGCGCCGGCGGCGGCCATGCTCCCGACATCATACGGGCTGCTTCTTTCCCGAATGTACTTCCTGCTTCTACCAATCCAACCCGCCCATATACGGTAAACACCATAGATGAACACCTGGATATGCTAATGGTTTGCCATCATCTCGATAAACAGGTACCGGAAGACGTAGCGTTCGCAGATTCGAGGATCAGGCCCGAAACCATAGCAGCAGAAGATATCCTGCACGATATGGGGGTGTTCAGCATCATGAGCTCCGACTCCCAGGCCATGGGACGTATAGGCGAGGTAGTTATACGCACCTGGCAAACGGCAGATAAGATGAAAAAACAGCGCGGCGCGCTGCCGGAAGATAAAGGACACGATAACGACAACTTCCGTGTTAAGAGGTATGTAGCCAAGTATACCATCAATCCTGCCATTGCACACGGCATTTCCTCGCACGTAGGTTCCATAGAGCCGGGCAAAATGGCCGACCTGGTGCTCTGGAAACCTGCTTTCTTCGGTGTTAAACCGGAGATCATCATCAAGGGCGGAATGATCAACTCCAGCAGGATGGGAGACCCTAACGCCAGCATCCCAACTCCGCAGCCGGTGATCTACCGGCACATGTTCGGGGCTCATGGCAAAGCGGTAACCAATACCAGCGTTTTATTCGTATCTGCGTTATCGTTAGAGCGCGGAATAAAGGAGGCCTACGGGTTGCAAAAAGAATTAATCGCTGTAAAGAATTGCAGGAATATTTCAAAGCGCGACCTGGTTCATAACGATAAAACACCGGATATCACAGTCAACCCGGAAACGTATGAAGTGAAGGTAGATGGAGAGAAGATCAGTTGTGAGCCGTTAAAGGAAGTAGCGATGGCGCAGAGGTATTTTTTATTTTAAACCATCATCGGCATGTTGATCAGAGAACGTATCGGCAACCTTGACGAAGCTTCCCCAAGCGGGCATATCGACTGGTTGCAACTGGAATGGTTCGAAACCACCAGGAAGATACAAAGGAAAAAGACCCTGGGGGGCCGGGAAATAGCCCTGAAACTGACCAGGGAAGGGCAACAACTGAAACATCATGATATCCTGTACAGGGATGAAGCAATCACGATAGCCGTTGAGATACTGCCCTGCGATACTATAGTGATCCGACCAGCTACCATGGCTGAAATGGCGCAGGTATGTTATGAAATAGGAAATAAGCATCTGCCTTTATTCCTGGAAGGAGAGGAGCTGCTCATCCCCGCCGACGAGCCATTGTTCCGTTGGCTGCAGGCGGCAGGCTACAACGTAACCAGGGAGAAAAGGCATTTGAAGAATATGTTGCGGACCAATGTACAGCCACATGGACACGGCAACAACGGTCCTTCCTTTTTTGAAAAGATCCTTGACCTTGCATCCCGTTAGAATATGGAACAACACCACTACCTGGGAAGTCTTTTACACCTGGCCGACAGTACGCTGCCGATAGGCGGCTATACGCATTCTGCCGGCCTGGAAACCTTCGTGCAACAGGGCATTGTAAAAGATGCCCGTTCAGCCGGCGAGTTCGTAAGGAACATGCTGCAACATAACCTGCAATACAACGATGCCGCTTTTATGAGCCTGGGATATGCGGCCACCGAAAAAAGATCGATAGCGGAGTTGCTGGAATGGCATCACTGCTGTACCGCAACCAAAGTGCCCAGGGAGATCAGGGAAGCCAGCCTGAAACTGGGAACCCGGCTGGCAAGGATCTTTTCCCGACGCCATCCGTCTTCTTTTATGGAAACCTATGAACAGGAGGCCGGCTCGCCTCATTACTGCATCGCATTCGGCGTATATGCGTCGCTGTTATCTATCCCGCTGCCGGCTGCATTACAGGCGTTTTATTATAACGCTGCAGCCGGTATGGTCACTAACAGCGTAAAACTGGTGCCCCTGGGACAAATGGAAGGCCAGGACCTGCTTTTTGAATTGCAACCGCTGATACAGCAGTTAAGTACAGCTACCCTGCAACCGGATATGGAAAAGCTGGGGCTTTGCACCGGCGGTTTCGATATCCGCTGCATGCAGCACGAGCGGCTTTACAGTCGCCTGTATATGTCTTGATCTCTTAAAAAACGCAATAACGTAAATGAGCACACGTGAATATGTAAAAATTGGGATTGCCGGACCCGTTGGTTCAGGCAAAACAGCGCTGATAGAGCGGCTCACCCGGAAAATGGCCGCTGATTACAACCTGGCGGTGATCACTAATGATATTTATACCAGGGAAGATGCGGAGTTCCTGACAAAGAACAGCCTCCTCCCGCCGGAAAGGATCATGGGCGTGGAAACCGGCGGTTGCCCGCATACGGCTATCCGCGAAGATGCCAGTATGAACCTGGAAGCAGTGGAAGAAATGGCAAAGAGGTTCCCGGGCATCGAACTGATATTTATTGAAAGCGGGGGCGATAACCTCTCGGCAACCTTCAGTCCAGATCTGGCGGATGTCACGATCTT
The DNA here is from genome assembly GCF_900107795.1 of Chitinophaga terrae (ex Kim and Jung 2007). Classification (GTDB taxonomy): domain Bacteria; phylum Bacteroidota; class Bacteroidia; order Chitinophagales; family Chitinophagaceae; genus Chitinophaga; species Chitinophaga terrae. The sequence continues at coordinate 24,321 of NZ_FNRL01000022.1, read as the reverse complement.
CGTTATCGACGTGGCGGAAGGCGACAAAATTCCCCGGAAAGGAGGACCCGGTATTACCAGGTCAAATCTTCTTGTCATCAACAAAATAGACCTGGCGCCGTATGTACACGCCGATCTGGGAGTGATGGAGAGGGATGCCCGCCTGATGAGGAAAGGACAGCCTTTTATATTTACTGACCTGATGAGCGGCAAAGGACTGGACGACGTTATAGGATGGATCAAAAGGGAGGCATTGCTGGAAGATGTTGAAGAGCCTAACCTATGGAGATGATCAGCGAGTTGAAGATCCTCACAGGGGTAAGGTCGGATAACACTTATCTTAAATCTGCCTATTGTACCCGCCCATTTAAAGTGGCTAATGTCAGGGAAGAAAGAACAGACCCGGTATTGCGGCTGATGATGATGAGTTCTTCGCCCGGCATGCTCGACGGAGATCATTACAGGCTCGATATACAGGTAACGGCAGGCGCTTCACTGCAACTTAAAACCCAGGCCTATCAACGCCTTTTCAGCATGCAGAACGGGGCCCGGCAGGAAATGAAGGTTGATATGGCTGCCGGCAGTTCTTTCACTTTTTTGCCCCATCCGCTGGTGCCCCATCATGATGCTATCTATAACGGGCATACGCAGTTGTACCTGGCAGAAAACTGCAGGTTGATATGGGGTGAAATAGTGACCTGCGGGAGAAAACTGAACGGGGAGATCTTCCGGTTTAAAAAACTGAGAAACCTGACGGAAGTTTACCTGCATAGCAAACTGGTGTTGAGAGACCATCTGCTGATGGAGCCGGAAAATATGAACCTGGCGACACTGGGCTGGATGGAAGATTATACGCACCAGGCAAGCCTCATTTGTTTTGATACCAGGCCGGCCAGGCAGTGGGCAAAGGTAACAGAGGGGATCGCAGCCTATCTTGACCAGCAGGAGGGCGTTCTCGGAGGCGTTACAGTAGTGCATGAAAACGGGATCATGGTTCGTTTGCTGGGGCATAAAGGAGAACAACTTTTCAACTGCCAGCACGACCTGGCCAACATCTTTAACGATTTAAACACTTAATATGGCTTCACTTGTAGACAGTAGCCTGATTCTTACAGCGGTTACCATCAGTTGTTTGCATACAGCATCGGGGCCCGATCATTATGTGCCGTTTATTGTTTTTTCACGTACGAGGAAATGGTCGGTTGCCAAAACTATTGGATGGACAGCCCTTTGCGGGCTCGGACACGTTTTAAGCTCCCTCGTTATAGGGATGATAGGGGTGTTCCTGGGCTGGCAACTATCCCGGTTTGGTGGGATTACAGAGATCAGGGGAGGAATAGCCGGATGGGCCTTGCTGATCCTGGGCGTGTTTTACCTGGTCTATGGTATTTACAGGGCGATTGCCAACAGGCCGCATAAACACTTTGATGTTTATGACAACGGGGAAGTATATGTGTATCAGCATCGACATAATGAGGCGTATGTGGCGCCGCAGCGACGTATCAAGGTAACGCCCTGGATACTTTTCGTCATCTTTGTAATGGGGCCTTCAGAACCGCTTTTGCCATTGCTTTTCTATCCGGCGGCCCAACAATCCGTTGTGGGTATTATTACCCTGATAGCCACATTTACTTTTTTTACCATACTTACCATGATAGTAATGGTATTATTAGGCTATTATGGCTTTTCTTTAATGAAACCCGCAGCCACTGAACGATATATGGCGGCAATCAGCGGGGCGGCTGTTACAATTTGTGGCATAGGAATGGTTTTTATGGGATGGTGAACTGTTTAACAGATCAACTGTTATACGTTTATACGTTTAAACCTTTACCGCATGCAAAAATGGCTCAAGATCACTTTAATCACCCTTGCCTCCCTTGTTCTGCTACTGCTGTTATTATCGTTGGGCCTAACCTGGTATATTCACGCCAACAAAGACAAGTTCCTCCAACAGATAACGGGTAAAGTAAATGACCATATCAATGGTACTATCACGGTAGCCGATATGGAATCTTCCATCTTTAAAGGCTTCCCCAATGTTTCAATAGGGTTAAAGCATGTGGAGATACGGGATAGCCTCTGGGCCGCACACCGCCACAGCCTCCTGAACCTGGATTATATCTTCGTACGGGTTAACCCGTTATCCCTGCTCCGCCAGCACGTTGATGTAAGCGATATACAGTTGCAGGACGGTACCATCTATCTCTTCACCGATACCAGCGGTTATTCCAATACCAACGCCCTGAAATCCTCCGGCAGCCAGAAAAAGAACAAAGAGTCGAAAGACGCGGATATCAGCAGGCTTAGTTTCCGGAATGTCAATTTCGTGATCGAGAACCAGCAGAAGTTCAAAATGTTTAACCTGGCAATTGAACAGCTAAACGGTAAAATGAACGTAGCCGATAGCCTCGTGCACTTCGACATGAACGCTACCCGCATCCTGGCCAAAGAATTTGCATTCAATACCCGGAAAGGCAGCTACCTGAAAAACAAATACCTCGAACTGAATATTTCTGTCGTATTTAATAAACATACCAGGATACTGAAGATCCCGTCTCAACCTATCGAGATCGACAACATACCAGTAACAATGGATGGAGAGTTCAACTTCAGCGAAAAACCGCCACCATTCGTGTTGCATTTCAACGTAAAACAGGTGCTGCTGAAAGATGCATCTTCCTGGTTATCGCCCAACATCAGCAATAAGCTGAACACAATCACCTTAACCAAACCGTTAGATGCGCAGGCCGAACTGGCAGGTCATATGAAGTACCTGGATACGCCGCATGTGGTGGTGCAATGGCAAACAAAAGGCAACGACCTGGTAACTGCGCTGGGAACATGGGAGAACTGCAGTTTCACGGGAAAGTTCAATAACCAGGTATTGCCGGGAAATGGACATACGGATCAAAACTCGGCGGTCACTATTCTTGGCCTCTCCGCCAGCCTGGAAGGCATTCCGCTGAATGCGGATACCATCAGGGTTGTAAACCTGAAACAGCCCCTGTTGCGTGGGCATTTCAGGTCGAAGTTCCCTTTGGACAAGCTGGGCGATTCTACTTCGGGCAGCCCGCTTAATTTTACAGGCGGCAATGCCACCGCCGACCTGTTCTATACCGGCCCGCTCATGAAAAATGATAACACGCCTTCATCGCTGCAGGGAAACGTAATGGTGCAGGATGGCGCATTCACTTATGTACCGCGTAATCTTTATTTCCATCATACAAACGCTACACTGGTCTTTAACGGGTCTGATCTTTTGGTACAAAATGCCAGGGTGCAAACACAGAAGAGCAGCCTGCAAATGACAGGAGTAGTAAAGAACCTGCTGAACCTCTATTTCACCACGCCGGATAAGATCGATATAAGCTGGAATATACGAAGCCCGATAGTAGACCTGAATGAATTTACTTCTTTCCTCGCCCCCCGCCGCAGCGTGAAAGCCGCCAAACGCGCGAATAAAGCCAATCCAAGCCGGATCTCGAAACAATTGGATGTGGTGCTGGCGGCCAGTAATGTAAGCATGGAAGTGCTGCTGGATAAGGTAATTTATAAAAAGTTTGAAGCGCAACAGGTAAAAGCTGGTATAAATATGACTAACACAGACATCATATTGCGGCAGATAGCCTTGCGGCATGCAGGCGGTAATGCGCAGTTGACAGGAACCGTTCACCAGCAGGGAAATAACAATAACTTCAAGGTGAACACTTCTATCAATAATGTAAATATTAGCCAGCTCTTTTACGCTTTCGATAATTTTGGATTATCCTCTTTAACTTCAAAGAACCTGAGAGGCATTGTAACGGCCAAGGCTAACCTCACAGGCAATATGCTGGATAACGGTTCCCTGGCTAAACACTCGTTATACGGCAATCTTAATTTCAGCCTGAAAAATGGTGCGCTGCTGAACTTTGACCCGATAGCGGATATTGGCAATTTCTTTTTTAAGAAAAGAAGATTGGACAGTATCACATTCGAAAATCTCAACAGCACTTTCCAGGTGCAGGGAAACAAGATCATTATACCGCCAATGAGGATTGCTTCCAGCGCCGTGAATATAGACCTGAACGGCGTATATGGCCTGAATGGCGGAACAGACATAAAACTGGACGTACCATTGCGCAACCCGGCAAAAGATTCTGCTATAACAGACAAGGAAGAAAAGAGACGAAGAAGCAGGAAAGGCATCATACTTCATTTTCATGCCGTGAGTGATAAGGATGGAAAAGTGAAAATGAAGTTGGGGAAAGGAGATTAACTGAATAAATAAAAAAGGGCAATGAGACGTTCATTGCCCTTTTCGTTAAAGCTATAACGCGGCGAAAGCCTGTTCGAAATCCGCCTTAATATCGCTGATATGTTCTATGCCTAAAGAAACACGCAGTAGCCCTGGCGCCACGCCCGCCTTGCGCTGTTCTTCCTCGCTTAACTGCTGGTGAGTAGTGGTAGCCGGGTGGATGATCAGTGTTTTTGCATCACCGACATTAGCCAGGTGATAGATCAATTTAAGAGATTGCACCAGTTTGTCTGCCGCTGCAGTACCTCCTTTGATCTTAAAGCTCAATACCCCGCCAAAACCATTTTTCAGGTATTTTTTTCCAAGTTCGTGGTACTTGTTGCCCGGAAGCCCCGGGTAGTTCACCGATTCCACCTGCGGTTGCTGTTCCAGCCACTGGGCAAGAGCCAGTGCGTTATCTACCGTTCGTTGTACGCGGAGCGACAAAGTTTCAAGTCCCTGGATAAAGAGAAATGCATTCTGCGGCGCCAATGCAGGACCCCAGCTGCGCAAACCGGCAACGCGTGCACGGATAATATAGGCTATGTTGCCGAAAGGACTATGGGAGCCAAATACTTCCCAGAATTTCATACCATGGTAAGCATCATCCGGTTCGCTGAACTGTTTGAACTTGCCATTGCCCCAGTTGTAATTACCACCGTCTACAATCACCCCGCCAATGCTGGTACCATGCCCGCCTATCCATTTGGTAGCTGCTTCTACTACCACGTTTGCGCCATGTTCCAGAGGTCTGAACAGGTAGCCGGCTGCTCCGAAGGTATTGTCTACGATCAGTGGCAGATCATGTTTTTTAGCAATGGCGCTGATCTTTTCGAAATCAGGAATAGCAAAGCCGGGGTTGCCGATGGTTTCAACATACAATGCTTTGGTATTTTCATCTATCAGCTTTTCAAAGCTATCCGGGTTGTCCAGGTCCGCAAACCTTGCTTCTACGCCGATACGTTTGAAACTAACTTTAAACTGGTTGTAGGTGCCTCCATACAGGTAGGAGGAAGTGATGAAGTTATCGCCAGGCAATAAGATGTTATGCAATGCGATGAACTGCGCCGCCTGTCCTGAAGCTACTGCCAATGCGCCAACGCCGCCTTCCAGCGCAGCTACTCTTTTTTCAAAAACATCGGTAGTAGGGTTCATGATGCGGGTGTAAATATTCCCGAATTGTTTCAGCTGAAACAGGTCGGCAGCATGTTCGGCGCTATCAAATGTATAGGAAGTGGTTTGATAGATGGGCACTGCCGCCGAATGAGTTGTGGGGTCTGGCTGATAACCAGCATGTACTTGCAACGTGTCGAAATGTAATGGATTTGTAGCCATAACCTGGGTTTTAAAATGTTCAAAAAAAGTCTACAAATATAGTAGACTAATTTGAATTTCAAAATAAATTGCTGGCACAGGATAAATTTTCAGCCCAACTGAAGCGGATATATGAAGGAAATTAATAACTTTACAGCCGAATGGAAGAGAAGCTTGAACAGTTAACCTATGTTATTTACAATTAAAACTGAACGTTACCCCGCAACCGATCTTGGATATTTATTGCATAAACATCCTGCTAAAATTCAATCTGTTGCCATTACTGCCGGAACAGCGCATATTTACTACCCGGAAGCGAATGAACATGCCTGTAAAGCAGCATTACTGCTGGATATTGATCCTGTTGCCCTGGTTCGCAGGAACGACGCTAATGGCTTCAGCCTGGATCAATATGTGAATGACCGGCCCTATGTCAGCGCTTCTTTCATGAGCGCAGCGATTGCACAGGCTTATTCTTCGGCAATGAATGGCAGGTGTAAAGACAAACCTGAAATAGTGGATGAACCTTTGCCATTTGAAGCGATGCTGACCGCCTTGCCTGTTAAAGGCGGTGAAACTCTGCTGCGCCGCTTATTTGAACCCCTGGGCTACGAGATGACAATTGCATCGGCGCCACTTAACCCCGCGTTCCCCGAATGGGGCGTCAGTCGTTATTTTAATGTAGCGCTTCGTAATACTATTACTTTAAAGAAGCTGTTACGCCAGCTATACATACTGCTGCCGGTTTGCGATAACGACAAACATTATTTCGTGGGAGAGCACGAACTGGAAAAGCTGATGGAAAAAGGGGAGGGCTGGCTCGAACAACACCCTGAAAAAGAACTGATAGTCCGGCGTTACCTGAAGCATATAGGGCCGCTTGCTAACCAGGCATTGGAAAGGATGATGAAAGAAGATATGGAAGAAGAGGAAGCCGAAGCGGCGCCGAAGGAACTGAAACGCCTGCACGACCTGAGGCTGGAAACAGTAAGGGATATACTCCGTTCGCTGAAGGGCTATACGAAAAACTGGATACCGACTGGGTATGCCTGGATGCAGAGCTGATGCCATGGAGCGCAAAGGCGCAGGCCTTGTTGCAGCAACAGTATGCAGCAGTAGGCGCCGCAGCCACACAGGCTTTACCCGTTGTAGTAGCCTCACTGGAGGAAGCGGTGAACAACAACCTGCCCGCAACTGCCTTGCTGGAAAAATATAAGCACCGCCTGCAACAGACCAGCGATTATGTAAAAGCCTACCAGCAGTATTGCTGGCCTGTTAACTCGCTCGACGACTATAAACTGGCTCCATTCCATGTACTGGCAACGGAGGGTAAAACATACTTCCATAAGCCGCACGAGTGGCATATGCAAACCATAGCAGAGATCTGTGCGGCAGATGAACAATTGTTGCATGCCACACCTTATATGCTGGTAGAGATAGGAGATACTGAGAGTGAACAACAAGCTATCGGGATGTGGGAAACGCTGACCGCATCAGGGAAAGAAGGTATGGTTATAAAACCCTATGATTTCTTAGCCTCAGGCGAAAAAGGACTGATTCAGCCAGCTATAAAAGTGAGAGGGAAAGAATACCTGCGGATCATCTACGGACCGGAGTACGACTCGCCCGAACACCTGGAGCGCCTGCGGCAGCGGAAGCTCGCCGGCAAACGCTCCCTGGCCCTGAGAGAATTCACTTTAGGCCTGGAAGCATTGGAAAGATTTATAGCTCATGGGTCTTTACAGCAGGTACATCAATGTGTATTTGGTATATTAGCGCTGGAAAGTGAACCTGTGGATCCGAGATTGTAAATCATCTGTTCAATATAAAAGCAAGAATTATGAAAGCCGTAGCTGTATCAGAATTTAAGGGAACTCCAACCGTGATGGATCTTCCGGTACCGGGTGTAAGACCTCATACCGTGCTTATCAAAGTACAGGCAGCAGGAATGAATCCTTTTGACTGGAAAATGGTAGATGGAATTATGAACGATGGCAAAATGAAGCACCAGTTCCCGTTGATTATGGGAGTAGATGGCGCAGGCATCGTTGAAGAAGTAGGAGAAGGAGTGACCCGTTTTAAGAAAGGAGATAAGATCTATGGTCAGTTTATTCATTCACCGATCGGCGAAGGTTCTTATGCCGAATATGCGATCGTGCCTGAAAAAGCATCTATCACTTTTGCCCCGGCCAACATCTCGGCTGCTGAAGCTGCCGCAGTTCCAACCGCGGGGATGACAGCTCAGCAATTGCTGGAACATCTTGCCCTGAAAAAAGGGGATGTGCTGTTGATCAACGGCGCAACCGGGGGCGTAGGTTCATTTGCCACTCAACTGGCCGCGCTGCAGGGATTAAGGGTGATTGCAACGGCTTCGGATGAGGCGAATGCCGACAGGATGAAACGTTTAGGCGCCGAAATAGTGCTCAACTATAAAGAAAAGCCGTTGACCGAACAGGTAAAAGCATTGTTCCCCGAAGGGATCGACGGGTTGATAGACCTGGCAGGCAAAGCGCCAGACCTGAAAGCAAACATCGAACTTTTGAAAAAAGGAGGAGCGGTGTATACCACTATGTTCGTTGCAGATGAAGCAGCCATCAAAGAAGAGGGTTTAAGAGGCGGGAACTTCGAAACCCAGGGAAGCGCTGTATCTCTGGATGCCTTGTCTAAGATCATTGAATCAGGAAAACTGACCATCCCGGTAGAGAACAGGATATCGCTGGAAGAAGTGCCGGAAGCAGTGGAACTTAGCAGGGCTGCGAAAGGAAAAGGGAAAACAGTTATTATTATCTGAGAAGTTGACAGATAAACGAAAGGCTGTATCAAAAAGTAATTCAGAGGAGGAGAATTTAACAGCCTTCTATCAACCTCCGGGTTACGTTCGATACAGCCTTTATATTGAAAATATCTTTATTAAAACCAGCTGTTGGATTGCTCCTCAGCATTGAGATCGCCGGCTGCGCTTTCGGCAGGAGTAGCTACTTTGGTAACCGTTTCTTCAGGTTCGGCAGCGCTATTCGCAGGAGGCAACACATTTTTTCTGATAGCCCCTCCAACTACAGCTCCTTCTTCAATTTCCAGCGTCATCGCATTTACATCACCTTTAACAAGGGCCTTGTTGCTGATATGCGCCTTGTTGCTGATGTAAACATCCCCGTAAACCTTGCCCTGTACAACCAGGTCGGTTGCATAAACATGCCCCCGAACCATCGCTGTCTGGCTGATGACCAGCTTGCCGGTAGTTTTTACGTCGCCTTTCACGGTGCCGTCTATACGCCCCGATACGGACGCTTCAATACTGCCGTTCACAGACACGGTTTTAGGAATACGGAACGCTCCTGGAACAATAATATTTCGGAAAATATGTCTGAAGTCGATCACAATATAAATTAAGCTTTTACAGTATTAGGATTGCTTGATGACAATGGCGGCGGCATAGAAGGCGTATGCACAGTTGAATGATCTTCAAAAGTGGAGATGATCGAACTGCTGTTACCCAGATCCAGTCCCACGCATCTTTGTGGCTTGTTATCTGAAATGCGTAATGAGTTGTGCAGGTAGCCTATACTTACCAGTTTTTCCGGTTCCGGAGCTACTTCTACAGGAATGAAATCGCGGAATTCTTCCACAAAAGCATCTGTCAGCTCGCGGTAATGCGCGCCTCCTCCCATGAGGTATATTTTTTCGCAGGTTTCAAAATCCAGGTCGGTGAAATAGCTGCGCATCAACGGGCTTACTACTTCTTTATAATACTGGGTAAGTACTTCTTTGCGAAGATCTTTCAGGTCTATACGCTTGCGGTTAGTGAAAATAGAGCCTTTCATGAACGCATCATCTACCTGGTGTTCGTTCTTCATTTCCAGGTAATGCTTCTGGCTTAATTCACGGGTAAGGTTATTGATAGCATAACGGATACCGTGAGAACTGAAACAGGTACGGTGTACAAGGCCGTCGCCGGTGGCCATACCTCCTTCGATGGTACCAAAACCAAAGCTGATAGCGATGAAATTCTCTACGTTTGGTTCATTAATGGTCTTCTTCAATCCAATAATCCCTCCAACTACCTCCGGGATCACTTCATACTTCTCAATATCAAGCATCGCTTTTTTATACGCACCCTTGTTATTGTATGTCTGGGTATCGTAGTCGATGAGAAAATGACGTTTACTCAGGAATTGCTCCGCAGCGGTTTTGTAGACGTTGTAAGTTGAAAAGGGGAAACCAACAGTAAGGGCTATAGGTTGTTGCACCTTATCGATGGTGTTAAGCATGGCGGCTTTAAACAGGATTTCATAATCTTCCTCCGTTGGCGCGGCATTGGTTACCCTGCTGGGGTTGATTCCACCTCTTTTGGCAAGGTTTCCTACCATGTACCAGGTGTCATCTTTCTTGATCTTTAAGCCGTTGAGCAGGTCTTTACTCGAATTTTCCGTGTTTCCGAAGGCGGTCTCAAATACGCTAGGGAAGCTGGTTGTAGATACTTTCATAGTATGTTGTTGATAATAACGAACAACCTCTCCTGGGGAGGGCTTTCATCGGGATTGAAATAGTAAAATAGTAAATAAAAGACAAAAAATTCGTATTTCCGGGGATGACAACCACTGAATGCCGCTTAAAATTACTATTAGGATGGTATATTCCAAAATCCGGAAATAAATTTTAATGTTAAACGTTATATTTTTACCTGTCCCTCCCTTGCCTCGTATTCAATTTATTAACCTGCGGTTATGAAATACCTGGCTGTTTCTGGCTGGCTGCTTTGCCTGGCCTGTTTTTCTTCCAATAAAGTCTATAAAGCCCCCGCTATGGGCGCTGAAGCGCAGTTCGATAAGGGCCTGCGGCCGGAAAAACATCCGCAATACCTCTTCGACAAAAAAACAATGAAAGAACTCAGGAAGGAGGGAAGCGTAGCCGCTTATTCACCTACCCGGAAGAATACGGCCCCAACCATTCCGCTGCCGCAAAAAAAATCGGCTGCCGATTCTCTCAGTACAACCAGCGACAGCACACAGCTGCCAAAGGATACTGCCGGTGCGCCGCAGCCGCCTGTCGACACTACTTCGCATATTCAACAGTAATTACCTACATTTGGGCATACTGCTTTAAATGCCCATGAGAAATATTGTACTATTAAGCTTTTTGCTGCTGGTTACCAACGCCGCCCTTTCCCAAACCCAGTTATACATGCCCCGGACCATTGCCCAGGCATACGAAAATCAAACCCGCAGCCTTTCCGGCGCCCCAGGTAGCAAATACTGGCAGAACACAGGGAACTACGACATACAGGTCAGTTTCGACCCCGCCACCAACGAGATCACAGGTACTGAAACCATTGTATACACTAATAACAGCCCCGGCAACCTATATGCGCTGAACTTTAAACTATTTCCCAATCTCTACCAGAAAGGAAATATCAGGAATATGCCCGTTGCACCCGAAGACATCACAAACGGGATGACCATTCGGAATATCAGGGTGAATGACACGCTAAAAACTGAAAATCCCGCCAGGATCGCCGGAACCAACTACTTCCTCAGCATCCCCGAACTGGGTGCCGGTAAATCGGTGAAAGTCTCCCTTACCTTTGCCTATACGCTGAATAAAGGCTCGCATATCCGGACAGGCATGGTAGATGAAACCTCCGCGTTTATTGCCTATTTCTTCCCACGGATAGCGGTATACGACGATATCAACGGCTGGGATGCAAACAGCTACAGGGGACAAACCGAGTTTTACAATGATTTCTGCAATTTCAAAGTGGCGATCACCGTGCCGGGTACTTTCCAGGTATGGGCGACCGGCGACCTGGTAAATGCCTCCGAAGTATATACAGAGCCAATTGTTGCCCGCATCCGCAAAGCGGAAACGGAAGACGACATTATCTATATTATAGACAGCACCGACCTTAAATCCGGCAATATTACCCGCCGGCAGCCGAAGAATACATGGAAGTTCGAAGCGCAGAACGTTTCAGACTTCGCATTCGCGGTCAGCGATCATTATCTCTGGCGCTCGACCAGCCTGGAAGTGGACCCCGCCACTAAAAGACGTACCAGGGTAGATGCTGTCTTCAATCCCAAACACGCCGACTACTTCGAGGTGATCGATTTTGCCCGGAAAACAGTGGATAATATGACAAACTACTTCCCGAAATGGCCTTACCCATATAGCCACGAAACAGTATTCGATGGCCTGGACCAGATGGAGTACCCGATGATGGTGAACGATAACCCGGTAGCTAACAGGGCGGATGGCATTGAACTCACTGTTCACGAGATCTTCCATACTATGTTCCCTTTCTACATGGGAACCAACGAAACCCTGTACGCCTGGATGGATGAAGGATGGGCGTCGATGGGCGAGTGGCTGATCACGCCGCGTATCGATTCTTCCCTGGTAGATAACTATGGCATTGGGGCATATAGCGCCTCCGCCGGCGCCTACCTGGATCTTCCTATTATTACTCCGTCTACCCAACTGACGGAATCGCCATACATCAACAATTCTTACGGCAAACCAGCTTTGGGTTATTTCTACATAAAAGATCTCCTGGGCGATGATCTCTTCCTGAAAGCCCTTCATTTATACATCAGCCGCTGGAACGGCAAACATTCCCAGCCCTACGATTTCTTTAACAGCATGAACGAAGGAGCTGGCAGGAACCTGAACTGGTTCTGGAAAAACTGGTTTTTCGACGACGGGTATCCCGACCTGGCAATCGGGAAGGTGACACAGAAAGGAAAAACCGGAACAGTGGAAGTGATAGCAAAAGGACATAAAATGGTGCCGGTAGTAGCGCAGGTCCAGTTTGCCAACAATACTTCCATTACCATTCATAAGGCGGTGGATTGCTGGGAGAAAGGAAATAAAACAATAACGCTGACATTCCCGGCTCCCCAGAAGATCACGAAAGTGGTACTTGGCAATAACAGAACGGCGGATATTGATTTCTCGAATAACCAATATATAGCTAAATAGCAGCGGCGTGGCGGTTAATATCCGCCACTACAGCTCGTCGTAATAGAGATAATATATCTTCTGGAAACTTCCTCCTACTACTCCTAATCCCCCGGCTGTATTGCTGCGGAGTTGTATGGCCTGGATAAGGCTGTTGAGCCCGGGGTTCCTTTTTACTTTCTCGTAGGTTAGCAGGAAATCATAATAGTCTTTAGATACCGATTTCACGTATACCAGTACTCTGCCAACGGGCGCAATGGCTTCGGCAGGATTGGAACTTAAAGCGGTGGCATTAATATAAAAATCGGTGGTCAGCGGTTTGCCGTTCTGGGTGAAGAGGATGCTGTTATAGTTTTCATTCAATCCGCCTATCTGGTTGTTGTCTGCATTTTCATCCTGGGTATAACAAGGTATCCTCAGGTAATCGTTTTCAAAGATGCTGTCTTTTTTGATACGGGCATCGGGCCGGTTCTTCACCTGTTCAAAAAGCTCCCTGTTCTGGCTTTTACGGTATCTTACTCCGCGGTAGGTGAACGAAGTATCAGTTGTTACGCTTTGTTTCAACGCCTCCATCACGACATACTGCCTTATCCCCGGTAACGGGTATACGTTAAGGTGAAATTTCAGTACCGGGCGTCCGTTTAACAGCGTTCTAACAGTATCCAGCAATTCAACTTTAAACGGCGGCGGAACAGTTGCCATGGCATTTACCTGTTTAGTATCCGGCACAGTTACCTGCAGTTTATAATTCCTGTTGGCGTCTATAACTGTTTTACCTACATACAATCCCATCACACTGCTGGAATCCGGTTGGTATAGCAGCGTCTCTATCGGCGAGCCATTCTTATCCTGTAATTCAACTTTTGCATTGGTAACAAACCTGAAGTTATTGTCGATACCGGGAGCTACCGGAATACTTTTGCCAACCCTCACTTCCGGCGTTTTACCTGCAACCAGTTCGCTATATACGACAGCGCGGGGCGCGCCGCCGCCTTTAGGCAAAGGCAAATCCTGTTTGCACCCCGCAATCCACAAACACAATAATGATCCTATAATAAGCAGATGCCTCATAAACTAAAATTTCAAAGTATAACTCAGGTATGGTAGCGTTTTGAATAAGCTGTATTGATATAGTTGTAAAGGATAAACAGCGTCAAAAGACAGGTAGGAAAACTGGTCGAAACTTACAATGAACGGATTGTTGCGGTTATATACGTTGTATACGCCCGCGGTCACAACATGTTGAAACTTGCGGTCTTTGCCGAAATGAGCGGTAGCGCCGATATCCAGGTGATGCACAGGCCTTAGCCTGTAGTTATTCAGCCGGGCAAAATAAGGCAGGTAATTCAGCTGGTTGGTAGAGAAGGGAGAATAACGTTCGTCCAGGTACCCTTTGATATTCCTGCTCCAGTCAAAATCCGGGAATATCTGCAAAGGCAGCGTAAACGGGGCGCCACTGGCAAATTTCCAGGATGCGGAAACGTACCAGGTAGGATTGAACCTGTATTTTAAACCAAGCGAGAGATTATGTCTCCTGTCTTCTTTATACGGGAACATCTTGTTGGCGTTCAAACGATCGAACTGCCGCCACGCCCAGGAAAGAGTATAGGAGAGAATGCCTGTAAGTTTGCCCTGCGTTTTTTCCAGTAACAGCTCACTGCCATAATTGTAACCGCTTCCGGCAATCACTTTCTTTTCCCAGAGATCCGAGTTGTCGAAAATGTTTAAGACGGTGTTGGTAGTAACAATATCTTTCAGTTGTTTATAATATACGTTCAGGTTAAACCTCCACTGGCTGTTCCATTGCCGCTGGTATGCAAGGCTATATGAAAACGCATGTTCGGGCTTGATATTATCCGTACTGGGAACCCAGAGGTCTGTTGGCAGGTTGATCACAGGCGTTGTCAGCTGATGCAGGAACTGTGTCATTTTGGTGAAAGATGCCTGCACAAACTGGTTAGGGGCCAGTTGCCAGCGAACCATGATCCTCGGCTGAGCGCTTGCATAAAAGGAACTGCTTTGAATAAGCGCGCCAAAATGCAGGCCTGGCCTGACTATCAGCTTATCGTTAAACAGGCTTAGTTCATCTTCGGCGTAGGCGCTGACATCAGCCATATAGTAGATGGGCGCCTTGCGGATAGTGGCTTCTCCCGCTGAAATATTCGTGTGATATGCTGTTGGCGCAAAATTATGATAAGTGTACCCCAACCCGAATGATAAGTGCTGGTTGTTGCTGATCGCGTATTCCGTTTCGTTTTTCAGTGAGACGTCGCGGATCCTTGAAACCCCCTTTCCTTTTACAAATAACGAGTCATAGAACGATATAGGAATAAGGGAGTTTTGTGTGAATACGTTGTAAAAACGGCTATACGTAGCAGTGGTATGGGTGAAGACACGGGGATTGATCACGCTGGTCCATTTCAGAGCGGTGGTGATATTGCTCCAGTCGAAGTTATAGTCATCAAACAGGTTGATTGTGGGGTTATCGCTCTTAATGAACATTTTATCCTGTCCCTTATAAAAGCTCAGGTATACCCGGTTCCGTTCATTGATCACCTGGTTCATTTTAAAATTGATATCGTAAAGGAAGTATTTCCCGTAATCATTGAGCAGGGTGCGGCTGTAAAGCAGGTCAACCAGCGAACGGCGTATGGATAACGACATAGAGCTTTCGTCTCTCTTGATAGGGCCTTCGATCACCGCGCTGGCCGATACGGGGCTGACGGTAAGACTTCCATGCCATTCCTTCATATTGCCGTCTTTGGTGCGTATGTCCACAACTGAGGAGAGGCGGCCTCCATACCTGGCAGGGAAGGCGTCTTTATACAGGGAAACATCTTTTACGGCATCTCCGTTGAAGATGGAAAAGAGGCCGAACAGGTGGCCGGTATGATAAAGCGGTACGCCGTCGAGCAGGTAGAGGTTCTGATCTGCGCCGCCGCCACGGATAAGCAGGTTGCTGCTGCTTTCCAGGGAGCTGCCGGTACCGGGATAGAGTTGCAATGATTTTAAGACATCTTTTTCGCCCAACAACGCAGGGAAGTTTGATAAATAGCCGACAGGCATATTCAGGTCTCCGGGTTGGGCGGTCACTTTGTTCTTATCTCCGCTTACCGTAACCGTTTGCAGCATACCATGAGGCTGAAGGTAAATGTTCATCTGCCCGTCGTCTGGCGGCGGCAATGGCTGGTAATGCGATTGATAGGCAATATGTGAAAAAACAATCCCTTTGCAGGTATCCGGAACCTGTAAGCTATAGAAGCCGTATGCATTAGTTTCTGTGCCCTTTTTGGTTATCGGATCGTAAACCGACGCGCCGATGATCAGCTCTTTACTGCCGTTTTCTTTCACAAACCCGCTGATAGTATAATATTGAGTCTGCGATTGTTCTCTTAAAAGAAAGATTTTCCCGTTTAAGGCAGCTGCCTGTATACCGGTACCTTGCAGGATGGTCGACAACACGTCGCCGGTTGTGCGTTCCTTGCCGCTAAGCTGCACTTTTTTGTTCAGGTGCAGGAAGCTGGAACTATAGGAGATGGAAACCCCTGTTTGTTTTTGCAGGTCCTGGATATAAAACAGGATTGTGCCATGGATGGCGGGCGGCGCATATGGAAGGTAAAGTAGGTTGTCTTTATTATCTTGCGCGGTTACAATATTTGCTAAACCCAACAGCAGTAATAGGAGGACAATTAACCTGTAACTTTTTTTTACTTTATTGACTGATGACAATAGCGTCACCTTCGTGTCTAAAGTTGAATCCAAGCAATAGTTGTAATTCATGCAAAGCGTCATCACAGGACTGATTCGAGAACGTTATCGTCGCTTTCTGTTTCGCAGCGGTAGTCTGGTAGTTAGAATCGATCCTGATTTCTTTTGCGTAAAAGTCGGCTAATTGCGGCAATATTTCAAGTAATGATTGATCATTAAATGCTAAAACTCCTGTTTTCCAGGCGATGAAGTTCGGGTTGTTGTTGTTCCGGGAAGATAACTGGCCATTTCCCCAAACGCCTCTCTGGCCTGCATTAAGGATAACATCGGCGGTATCGTTTTCGGCTCCCAGCCTTACCTGGCCGGTAGCTACAATAACGGCGGTGCTGTCTTTCGTGGATTGTACCGTGAAGGAAGTGCCTAAAACTTCAATATAGGATTCGTTGGCAGTTTTAACCAGGAATGGGTGTTCCGGGTCATTGGCTACTTCAAAAAAGGCCTCGCCTTCCAGTTCTACCACTCTTTTATCGTGGTGATAACCGTTGATATATTTAATCCTGGCGCCCTGGCGCAGGGTGACCATAGATTTATCCGGAAGCTGAATGCTTTTTATTTTACCCTCATTTGCTGCCAGCTCATGTTTTTTAGGAGGAGTATGGGAGAAGAACCAGGAGGCAGCGGCTACAGCAGCGATAACCGCCGCGGCGGCGCTGAACTTTTTCCAATTGGCCATAGGTCTAACCGGAGTAGCAGGAGCGGTAGCCGATTCTACTTTTTGCCAGGCGCTATCCGGATTATAGGTCCGGGCGCTGTCTGCAGGCACACTATCCTGCCAGATCTTCGACAATATATCATATTCTGCCTGATGCTCGGGAGAAGCAGCCAACCATTGCTCCAGCTCATTGATTTCGGCTGCAGTACAGTGGCCAGACAACTTTTTTGCCATCAGATCGTAGTAATAAGTGTCAAATTGCTCCATAGAATTGTGCTCTGCTTATATAACGTTCTTTTCTCTCCAAACCCTCTAAAGTGGCTGTAAAATTTTCCATAAAAGAATTACACATATTGGTAAACCATATTGTTGCAGGTATTTCCTTAGCAGCTTTAACGCCCTGCCCATGTAGTTTTCGACAGTTTTAGGAGAAAGGCCAAGCTTGGTTGCGGCTTGTTGATGTGTCATTCCCTGTACCCTGCAACAGGTAAATACCTCCCTGCATTGCGGCGGCAATTGTGCAATTGCTTCGTATATCAGCTTATCGTAATGCGGTTTGGCTTCAGCTATTTCTTTTGCTTCCGGATCTTCTGAAAGATCCTGTACCCATTCAAATCCTTTGTTGCCATTATCCTCCGTTGTCTGTTTCCGTAATACAGAAATGGAATTGTTCCTGACAGCCCGGTAAAGATAGGCTTTGATATTGGGCATATCTATCATTTCGGGATGTTTTTCCCAAAGTTTGATAAAGGTCTCCTGTACAACATCTTCCGCGGCAGCATCATCCTTCAGGTAACTATAGGCGTAGTTACACAGATCGCTGTATTGTGAATAGAACAGTTCTTTATATGCCCGGTAGGAAGGTGTTTTAAGCATTTAACCTTCAAGATATTTTAATATATAAAAATTGATAGTTGCGAAAGTAAAGAAACAATTATGAATTAAAAATCTGATCATGAATTTTAACGCTACCTTCTGATTTGATCTTATTCTTATCAAGATTAAATTTTGATTAGAGGGTTTTTTCCAATGATGCGTTATTAAACTAGTATCAGTCATAATAGTCACAGTTTAAGCAGTAAGCAAACCGGTTGTTTACTGCTTTATTAAAGCCATTATTTTAGTTGTGTTTTATATAAAACCAGGCGCATGTTATCATGCGCCTTTTTTATTACCCTTAAGTACATGATTCTCATATCCTGTCAATTCCGTATTTTTAAGAAAAACCGTTAAAGATGTCTGGAACTTTCTCGAAAATCAAGCATGCCTACCATCTTCTTAAAAGTATCGACCTGGCAGCCCTTTCCCGGCTGTCGGAAAAAGTAGATCTTTCACAGGTGATGCAGGCAGTAGGAAAAATGGATGATAACCAACTGAATGGTTTGATGAAAATGTTGTCTGGCAGCCAGGGTAAAAAGAAAGAGCTTCCGCCTATCGACGGTGATTTCTACGACCTCAGCGCCAAACTAAACGAGGAAGACCGGGCTTTACAGCTGCAGGTACGTGAATTTATGGAGAAAGAGATCAAGCCTATCGTTAACGAACATTGGTTAAATGCTTCTTTCCCGTTTGAAATTATTCCCAAGTTCAGGGAACTGAATATCTGTGGCGTAACTTATTCGGGATACGGATGCCCGAACCGTTCTTTCCTCATGGAAGGTATTATTGCCATGGAAATGGCCAGGGTGGATGCTTCTATTGCAACCTTCTTCGGCGTGCAAAGCGGTTTGGCTATGGGTTCTATTTATTTATTGGGCTCGGAAGAACAGAAACAGGAATGGCTGCCAGGGATGCAGCAACTGAATATAATAGGAGCCTTCGGGCTTACAGAGCCGGAAGTAGGATCAGCTACCGCCGGCGGACTCACTACCACGGCTAAACGGGAAGGCGATACCTGGGTGCTCAATGGCCAGAAAAAATGGATAGGAAACGCCACCTTCGCTGACGTTACTATTATCTGGGCCCGGGACCTGGACGATAACCAGGTAAAAGGCTTCCTCGTGCGGAAAGATACGCCCGGCTTCAGCGTAGAAAAGATCCACGATAAAATGGCGCTGCGCATTGTACAAAATGGCCTGATTACCCTTAACAACTGCAGGGTTGCGGAAAGCGACAGGTTGCAGCATGCCGGTTCATTTAAAGATACAGCCAAAGTACTGAAAATGACCCGCGCCGGCGTAGCCTGGGAAGCAGTTGGCTGCGCACGCGGCGCATATGAAAATGCATTGGACTATACCCGTCAGCGGAAACAGTTCGGCAAACCTATTGCAGCATTCCAGCTGATCCAGGGACACCTGGTCGAAATGCTTTCCAATCTCACAGCCATGCAAACGCTTTGCTACCGGCTCTCTGAACTGCAGGATGCCGGTCAGTTGAAAGACGAGCATGCCTCCCTTGCCAAAGTATTCTGCACCCTCCGGACCCGCGATGTGGTAAGCCGGGCCCGCGAAGTGATGGGAGGAAACGGCATCCTGCTCGAATACAACGTAGCAAGGTTTGTAGCCGATGCAGAAGCCATTTATTCTTACGAAGGAACCAAAGAGATCAACTCCCTCATCGTAGGACGGGCTATCACAGGTTTCAGCGCCTTCGTATAACTCCGTTTCCGTATTTTCTTATTTCAGTAGTTATACTGACATCCAAACCCGCCACACCTGCTAGCTTTGCACTCATACAGTTGATATGAAAAGCTGGCAGGCAAGTGGCCGATACCCGCTCAATGCCGTTGCCAGCCAATCATCCCGGTTGTTTCATTTCTTAAGTATTCTAAGCATTCGTTAAAGTATCACAAGCAAGGACGCTGACAGGACCTGCATTTCCTGTCGGTTAGATTGGCTAACGCGGCTTCCCTTTCGGGAGGCTGTTCTTTTATCTGCACCAGACATTTACTACATTTGTTCGAACCAGTAAAATCCGGTTATGAAACAACTATCTATTTTATTATTTATGCTAGGTATGAATGCCGCTGCGAATGCACAACAGAAAACAACGATCCATCTCTGGCCCCAGGCAGTTCCGGGAGAAAGCGCTTCCAAACATGCCGCGGTGCAAACACCGGATACCAGCAACAACATTGTAAGGTTAACAGATGTAACCGACCCAATCCTGGAGGTTTTTCCCGCACCCGCCGGCAAGAATAACGGCAAGGCGGTGATCATTAACCCCGGCGGCGGTTATTCCATATTAGCTATCAACCACGAAGGTTACGATGTAGCTGCCTGGTTAAACCAGCTGGGATATAACGCCTTTGTTCTCCAGTACCGCGTTCCCAAGAAAGAAGCTGGCGCCCTGCAGGATGCGCAAAGAGCTATACGTATTGTGCGCAGCCGGGCGGCCGAATGGAAGATCAATCCTGATAAAATAGGCATGCTGGGCTTTTCTGCCGGCGGTAGCCTGGCAGCCAGGGCTTCAACTTTATATAATACCCAGACTTATTCGCCTGTAGATAAACTGGACAGCGCAAGCGCCCGTCCCGACTTCGCAGTACTGATCTATCCTGCATACCTCGACAATGGCCCGAATAATACCCTGACCCCCGAACTGAAAGTGGATGCTCAAACCCCGCCTACCTTCCTGTTTGGAACAGCCGACGATTATTTTGGAAACAGCGTATTGGTAATGGCTGCCGCGCTGAGAAAAGCAAAAGTGAACGTAGAACAGCATTTGTATCCATCTGGTGGGCATGGTTATGGTCTCAGGGCCAATAACGTAGCCGGGAAAACCTGGCCTGCTTTGCTCGAAAAATGGTTGATATCCCTCGGCTATTAATTAACTTTCCGTTATCAGCGGTACGAATGATAATTTGTATAAATTTGAGCGACAATAAAACCTGAAAATATGGGACTTTTTGATAAACTCAGAAATGAATTTATTGATATCATTGAGTGGACAGACCCCTCATCTGATTTGATTGTTTGGAAATTTCCCCGATACCAGAATGAAATAAAAATGAACGCTAAACTGACGGTTCGCGAATCCCAGGTAGCGGTGTTTATGAATGAAGGTAAGATCGCGGACGTCTTTCAACCAGGTATGTATACCCTGACCACTCAGAATATGCCTGTTCTGAGCACCCTGCAGGGATGGAAATATGGATTTAACAGCCCGTTCAAAGCGGATGTCTTCTTTGTGAGCATGCGCCAGTTCACCAACCAGAAATGGGGAACTAAAAATCCTGTTATGCTGCGCGACGCCGAATTCGGGCCTGTAAGGCTGCGGGCTTTCGGCAGCTATAATTTCAGGGTAAAGGATGCAGCCCAGTTCCTGAAAGAAGTGGCAGCTACAAATCCTGAGTTCAGTGTTGAAGGTATTAACGAGCAACTCCGCAACCTCGCCGTATCGAGAGGTATGGAAGCGATTGCAGAAGCCAAGATCCCCGTGCTCGACCTGGCCGCCAACTATGAAGAAGTATCTGCCCAGATCACCGGTAAAATCGGTACCGAGTTCAATGAACTGGGTCTCGAACTTACCAAATTCCTGATAGAGAATATTTCCTTGCCACCAGAAGTGGAAGAAGCGCTCGACAAACGAAGCAGTATCGGTATCGTGGGCAACCTGGGGGCATATGCACAGTTCCAGGCGGCCAATTCTATGGAGAAAGCTGCCGAGAATCCTTCAGGCGGAGGCCTGGCGGCAGCAGGACTTGGAGCCGGCATGGGCGCAGCGATGATGGGACAGGTAGGCAATATCTTCCAGAATAATAACAACCAATCCGCCAATCCCGGAGCAGGCGCGCCACCGCCGCTACCAGGGGCTGCTCCGTTCTATGTAGCCATAGAAGGGAAGCAGAACGGGCCTTTTGATACAGAGCAGTTAAAACAACTGGCTGCCGCAGGTAACCTTAACGCACAAACGTTAGTTTGGAAAACAGGAATGGCAGCATGGGCTGCAGCTTCCACGGTTCCTGAACTGGCGCCGATATTAGCTACGGTTCCACCTCCATTACCATAATTCATTTTAGCAGCCGGCAGGTAAGAACATTCCCTGCCGGCTCCTGCAATATATTCCTATGTCTTTTGAGGAAAAAACAAGTGAGACGGTTAACTCGCTTAAATGCCAGAACTGTGGCGCCATCCTGCATTATGCACCCGGCACCAACAGCCTGAAATGTGAGTATTGCGGCACGGTTAACCAGATTGAAGACGATACTGATCCCGGCGCTATTGCGCCCGTTGATTATGAGACTTTCATCGCTGAAGAAGCCAACCATACCGTTGCTACCCAGAACGCGGTAGTTGTTAAATGTACCAATTGCGGCGCATCCACCACCATGTTGCCTAATGTGACAGCCGACTCATGTCCTTTCTGCGCTTCGCCGCTGGTTGTAGATACCGGGCAGACTACCGCCATCCTGCAGCCGCACTATGTATTGCCGTTCGTGGTAAAAGATTCAGAGGCCCTGCAATATTTTAAGAACTGGATGAAGAAGCTCTGGTTTGCGCCGAACGACCTGGTTAAAAAAGTGAACAATGGCGCTTCCCAGCAATTAAAAGGCGTTTACATCCCACACTGGAGTTACGATACCAATACCGTTACTGATTATGTAGGAGAAAGAGGAGAGTACTATTATACTTCCGAAACTTACACAGTAGAAGTCAACGGCCGAACGGAAACGCGTACACGGCAGGTGAGGCACACCCGCTGGTACAATGCAAGCGGCCGGGTAGGGTATAATTTCAGGGATGTGCTTGTATCTGCCAGCCCCTCGTTGCCGCTTAAGATGGCCCAGATCCTTGAACCATGGTCGTTGAACCTGTTAAAGAAATACGATGGGCGTTATCTCAGCGGTTTTCGTGCGGAGGTTTACCAGACCAATGCTGAACAGGCTTTGGCCATCGCAAAAAGACGGATGGACCCTGTGATCGTAGACGAGATCAGGGCCGATATAGGAGGCGACGAACAACGGATCGATAATTACCAGGTAACGTATAATCAATTAGGCGTGAAATACCTCTTGTTGCCTGTTTGGATCAGCGCTTACCGGTATAATAATAAGCTGTATCATTTTGTGGTAAATGCCTGCACAGGCGAAGTAACCGGCGACAGGCCATACAGCTGGATTAAAATTACATTGGCGGTATTAGCGGTCATAGCCATTATTGCATTGATCTACGTTTACTCGCAGAATTAATAATTTTGGATATTGAGGAGGTCACTAACCCCCTCCTCAATCATCTTTCTGGGAAAAATACTCTACAAACTATTTTATCGGCCCCATACTTTTCTTTTTCTATTTTTTCCTTACTGGTATTGAGTTTCAAAGGGGATTGTGCTGTATAGGTATCCTTTTTGCAAAGTTGGGTTGCAAGCAATCATAATTTATTCTAAAACCCAAAAATTCGATCCGATGAAAAAGCTAATTATTCTGTCTGTTGCCTGTTTGGGAATGTGGTTTACTCAATCATGTGGTAACAACGCTAATAATCACCAATCCGAAGCACCAGTAGACAGTGCCCAAGATATTAACGAAACAGTTAAGCCGGTTGATGAGAATTCTTCAAAATTTGCTGTTGAAGCCGCAAACGGAAGTATGATGGAGGTAGCTTTTGGTAAACTCGCCCAGGACAAAGGTAACAGCGATCGTGTAAAAGCATTTGGTACCTTATTGGTTAACGATCACTCTAAAGCTGAAAACGAGGTGAAAGACCTGGCAGGAAAGAAAAACATCACCTTGCCTGCAGAACTTTCAGATGAAACCAAGAAACATTTAGATGATATGGGTAAGAAATCAGGTAAAGACTTCGATAAAGACTTTATCGATATGATGATCGACGATCACGAAAAAGACATCAAGAAATTTGAAGACGCATCCAAGAACGTAACAGACCCGGATCTTAAAGCCTGGGCAACAAATACATTACCTACTTTAAGAGCGCACCTTGATTCTGCGAAAGCAATCAAAGACGGCCTGAAAAAGTAGTAAGAGTTGAAGAATCGACAACGACTAGTGAGCGTTACGGAAACCAGCTTATGCACTGATTTAACAACTAGTGAATGTAGAGAATACCAGTTAAAGCTTCAGGAAAAACTCCTGAAGCTTTTTTATGTGTGCCAGGCATGTGTTATATCTCTAGGGTGCAAGTCCCGAATGCGCTTTGTAGTAGGAAGCATTAGCCAATAGCAAGGGTGTCCACTGTAAAGTGGAATCTGAAGGAAGCTGGCGGCAAACATCCGGGCCGACGAACAGAAACTGTATACAAGGCGGGGTTACAAGGGTGATGTTGCATAAGAAACAAAAACCCGATACTACACAGATTGTAACAACGTAAATGCAGCGGCTACATGGATGGAAAGCGATAACACTTACCCTGGGAGGCCCTGTTTTTTTTTACAGGGAGTCAGCCGAGGTCATAGTAGGCAGGGAAACGAGCCATCT